>CALQJI020000010.1 GCA_943330855.2 Klebsiella pneumoniae | reverse complement strand
TGCGGTTGGCGGGCAAACCGGCCAAAGTCGCGCTGACCGCCGTGATGCGAAAGCTCCTGTTGCAGATGAATCACGAACTCAAACCCGCCTAAAAAAATGCTGGTTTTACAACACCGTTGCTCCCCTCCGCCGAGGAAGGGAGAGGGAGCCGGAGCGCTCGTGGCCGTTCTCCCTCACCCCTAGCCTCTCCCGCTGGGAGAGGGAGAAAGTCAGACAGCACTCGAAGGAATTAACGCCCCAGCACCTCGAACGTAGAGTGCGTCGCCCCCCTTTTCTAGAGGGAGAGGGTAGGGGTGAGGGGGAAATCGCTCGAACTAACACAGAGCGCTGCCTACCAAAACTCGGATTTACTCAATCTTGTGCCGACAATCGCCTACCGCAGCCTCACAAGAGCCTACCTGAGCCATTGTGACTCATAATTGGCCATCCAAACCGTTAAAACGACCAAAGTAAGCCTCTTTCAAGGCAAAGTAAGCCTCGCTCAAGGCAAAGTAAGCCATTGTCTAGGCAAGGTAAGACTCTCTCAAGGCGAAGTAAGCCGCTGTCTAGGTAAGGTAAGCCTTTGTAAAGGCAAAGTAGGCCGTCATCCATACAAGGCAGACCGTTGTCTAGGCGCGGCAAGGCGTTGTTAAGGCGATGCAGACAGTCCTAAAGGCAAAACTGGCAGTGGATGAGCGCAGCCGACGGGTGGAACTGGCCCGGGGCCATAGCCGCCGAGGTCAGGAGGCGGAACCTTCAGCCACCCAGCGCATCCGCCTCCTCACCTCGGCGGCTACGGCTCAAGGCGCGCGCCTTCTCCCTTCCTCGGATGAGGGGCAGAATGTGGCCGCAGGCCGCGCGTTCGTAGTCGCAACCTTTAGGTTGCGCTTCGGGCTCGGTGGCCCTGACGCGCAGGCTGAAGCCTGCGACTACGGGCGGCGGTGGTGGCACAAACTGGCGTCGAAGCACCTCCTCTTCCGCTGGGAGAGGGAGCCCGCAGGCCGCGCCTTCGTAGTCGCAACTTTTAGGTTGCGCTTCGGCCTCGGTGGCCCTGACACGCAGGCTGAAGCCTGCGACTACGGGCGGCGGTGGTGGCACGAACTGGCGTAGAAGCACCTCCCTCTCCTTCCGGGTCTAGGCGGGTTCTTCCTTCGTCAGCACTCCTTTTCACTCCTTCCAGAAGAGGGATTCCTGCGGGGAGGCATATTTCACGGCGAGGTGGGGTGTTTCGAGGCGTTGGCCGGCGGCTCCCCGGCTTTGCAGCGCGGCGGCGAGGATGCCGCTGGTCAGGAGCGTGCGTTCGATGGGATACGGGGCCTTGCCGGTCACAAACATCCGCTCGGCCTGCGCCATGAGCGCGGCGGAATAGACGACGTTCGGAGTCGGCGGCAGATGGAACAGCGTGGAGAGCGGCTCGGCCTGCCCCCGCAGCCGCGCGGCAAAGGTGAAGTCGCCGACGAGGCCGTTGAGGAGGAACATCGTCGCCCGGAGGCCGTCCAGATACTCGATGCGGTAGGCGACGGGGTCCTTGACGAAGGCGCGCATCTGCGCGGGCGTGGGGTGGCGGTGGCTGCCGTTGGGCGGCTGCGCCAGGGTGTGGCTGCGCGCGAGGCAGGCGGCGAAGAGCGTGGGGTCCCAACCGCCGGCGGCCCAGGTTGGTTTCTCCATCGCCGCCCAGACGGAGTCGCCGCGCAGGGCCTGGACGGCCCGCACGCCGGTTTCCCCGCCGCGTCGCCGCTCGGCCATGCACTGGATGACTTCGAGGGCGTGGAAGTCGTAGCTGTCCACGCCGCCCATCGCCACGGACATGACCTCCTGCACATCGGCCCCGCTGGGCATCTCCACGGCGGGCATGCGCCACGTGACGGGCAAGGAGGAACCGGCGAGGAAGGGGAACTTCAACTCGCGTGATATGGCGACCATCTCCTGCGCCCACTCCCATTTCCACGAGAGGTGCTTGTCGTTGAAGACGGGCGCGGTGCGGCCGTCGGCGCGGAAGACGTCGGTGATCTTCTTGAATAGCTCGTAGCGTGGGTATTGGGTCTGGCCGAGTTCGTTCTTGGGGTAAGTGCCGTGCTCGCCGATGAGGAGCACGGCGTCTACGGCGAGTTGCTTGCCGCCGCAGCGCAAGGCCTCGGCGACGGTCGGGTAAATCGTGAAGCCGAACTCCTTCGCGCGGTCGCGGCTGAGGTCTTTCGCGGGCGTCTGGTCCACGTAGGCGGAGACGACTTGGAGCGGGGGGCGGTGCCAGCGGCCTTTTACCGGGTAGCCGTTGAGGAAGCGCTCGGCCATGTGCCACGCGTGCGAGTGGGAGCGCCATTCAGTGGTGACGACGGCGAGGCGCTTCGGGCGTTGGGCGGCGGGAGCGGCGTGGGCGGGCAGGCCGCTCGCGGCGCAGGAGAGGCCGGCAGCTACGGAGGTGAGAAAGTCGCGGCGGGAGGCGCGGGGTGCGGTGGTCATGCCGCGATTAAACACCGTGACGGCACGAACGCAACGCCAGCGGTTGGCCCGCCGTCACGCTGGCAGCCCGAGCTTGCGCCGACCTTCATCGGTCAGGCGGTTGGAGTTCCAAGCCGGAGCCCAGGTCTGCTCGACGTGGACCTTCTTCACGCCCGGCACTTGCAGCAACCGCTTCTGCACAGGCATTGAGTTGCCGCCGGAGCCGTAGGTGAAATAGCCCAGCCGAGGCCGGCCGCGATGCGGCATCGCCATCAGCACATGGACCGTCTCGCCGCGCACGCGCAGGTCATGGACCAGCCCGAGGTCCACGAGGTTGATGTCGGCGGAGTAGAGCTGCTCGTCCTTGCAATCGCGTAGGGCGTCCCAGAGCGCCTGCTTGGAAATGGGGCTGTCGCCGGCCTCGCCCGGTCGCGCGAGCCGGCCCGGTTGTTCCTTCACGGCGTCGGCCTTTGGCACTTCGCCAGCGGATGGCATCAAGGGATTTACGAGCCGGTGCCGCAGTTCTTCGAGCAGACGCGGTCCGTCCTTCGCCGTGAAGGGCAGTGCCGCATACGCGTTCTTCTGCCACAGCACCGCGCCTGCGGGCACCTGCTTCACCGGCAGCGGGTAGCGGCTCCACAGCTGTCCGTGCGAACGGTAGAAGAGCGACGGGGAACCGTTGTGCTTCAGCTCGGGCAACCCGTCGCCGCGATGCTCAAGGAACAGCGCGATGAATGAGTCCGTGCTCTGCGGATTCGCGAATCCGACGGCCCACAACTGCTCGCGCATCGCCGGAGTCGGAGCCCCGGTCTGCAACTTCCCGTCCGGTCCCATCCAAATAATCTCGGTGAACGAATTGCCGGAGAATACCCACTCATCATCGCGCAGGGCGGGAGCCTCGAACGCCTTCACTGCCTCCATCGTGCCGGACTTGTGAAACCACGGCAGGCCCGCGTAGAAGCGGTATTCCACGTCCACATGCACGCGGCTCGGCGTGAACACCGGATGCACGGGCGAGTGCGGAAACCCCCAGCGCCGCACGATGGTCGCGAGCGGCCCGCGCACGACCTCGTAGTCCGGGCACGTCTCCCACAGCGTGACGCGGAACTTCTGGAAGTGGCCGGACGCCGCGTAGTCGTGCGCCCAGTCAATGCACGGCGGCTCGCCGTGGCCCTCGCCGCCCGCGAAGAGTTCCAGCCCGTGGTCGCGCTTGATGCTCATGCGTTCGAGTTGGCCCATCTGCCGCGAGAGCGACGCCTTGTAAAAGTCGTTCTCGATGTCCAGCCCGAAGCCCTCGCCGCGCGTCTCCAAGTCCGTCGGGTAGGCGGGCAGCTCCGCGTCCGGGTTGCCGAAGAAGACGAGATACGTCTGCCGCTGGTGCATCGTGCCGCCGGCCATGAACAGCACCTTGGCCAGCCGCTCGGCCCCGCGTCGCACTTCGCCGTGGACCTGGCAGGGAACTTCGCGCAACGCGCCGTCCGTCACGCGCGCCACTCGGATTTCCCGCGCGAGCGACGTGACTTGCGCTGAAGGAAAACTCAGGAGCACCTCCACCGGTTCCGGCGGGCGTTCGAGGCCGAGCGGTTCGTCGAGGTGGATGGTTTTGCAATATTTCCAGCCGAGCGCCCAGTTCCGCCACGCGGGAGGCAGTGATGCCACGGCATCGAAGCGGGTCGCGGCCATGAGTGACTTGCCCGGAATCTCCTCCTCGTGCTGAGTCTGCATGGCCGTGTCGCGCAACGAGTGCGTCAACGCCCGCGCCAGCCGGAAGTCGCGGCGCTTCCACGCGGCTTCGAGCAGGCGGAGCTTCTCCTCGAACGAGTCAGTGCGGTGGGCGTAGGTGGTTTCGGTCATGAAGGATTCTCGGAGCGCGGACGCCCACGTCCGCAATAACTACCGACCACCGTTGAGCTGATGCGGACGTGGGCGTCCGCGCTTCATGTGAAAGTCCGCACGCCGCCTTCAGCCGAACAACTCGGTGATCGGCGCACCGCCGGTGACGATGTGCGTGGGGCGACCGGCGAGGTCGTTGAGCGTGGTGTTCTCCCAATCAATGCCAAGGTGGTTGTAAAGCGTCGCGAGGAAATCGCCGGGGCTGGTCGGGCGCTCGGCGGGGTCTTCTCCGCGTTTGTCGCTTGCGCCGATGATGCCGCCGCCGGTGATACCGCCGCCGGCCCAGAGGTTCGAGAAGGCGCGCGGCCAGTGGTCGCGGCCCGGCTGGAGCGTGCCCGCCGCGCCGCTCGCCGGATGCGCGCCGGTGCTGCGGTCGTAATTGATCTTCGGCGTGCGGCCGAACTCGCCGGTCACGACGACCATCACGCGCTTGGCGAGGCCGCGCGCGTGGATGTCTTCGATCAACGCAGTGACCGCTTGATCGTAAGCCCAGCAGCGGTAGCGCAAGCCGTCGAACACGTGCGCGTTCACCGCGTGGTCGTCCCAGTTGTTGCCCGCCGTGCCGCAGAGCGGGCCATCCAGATTGCTGTGAATGATCTCAACGCCGGACTCAACGAGACGGCGCGCGAGGAGAAGCTGCTGGCCCCAACGGTTGCGCCCATAGCGGTCACGCGTGCGGGCGTCTTCCTTTGCGAGGTCTAACGCGTCGCGCGTCTTCGGGTTCGTGAGCAAGGTCACGGCTTGGCCCTCGAACTGGTCGAGCGCGCCCAACTCGCCTTCCTTGTCGAACGATCGCTCCAGCGTGTCGAGGTTCTGGCGCAGCGCGGTGCGGTCGCTGAGGCGGCGAGACTCGGCGGCGTTGGCGAGGCCAATGTTCGGCACTTGGAAGTCAGGGCGGCTCGGGTCCCCGCCGATGGCGAAGGGCGAGTAGGCGTTGCCCAAGTAAGCCGGCCCGGCGTAGCCGCCCTCGATGGAATTGATGGCGACGTAATTAGGCAGCGGGCTGGTGCGGCCCGGTTGCTTCGAGCGCAGGTAGTTCGAAACACACATCCAGTCGGGATAGCGCGGGGCCGTCTTGTCACGGTCGTCGGAATCGCCGGAGAGCATCCGCAGATGGCCGGCCGGGTGACCGCCCGCGCGATGCGTCATCGAGCGGATGAGCGTGAACTTGTCGGCGATCTTGGCGTGGAGCGGCAGCAACTCCGTGATGTTCATGCCGGGGACGTTCGTGGGGATGACCTTGAACGGCCCGCGATACTCGCTGCCGATGTCGGGCTTCGGGTCGTAGGTGTCCACGTGGGAGAGGCCGCCGATGAGCCAGACCATGATGACGGCGGTCTTCTCTTTCTGCGGCTTGCCCGCGTTCTCTGCGCGCAAGCGCAGCAGGCCCGGCAGACTGAGCGTGCCGAAACCGGCAAGGCCGACGTTCATGAACCCGCGCCGGCTCATGGGCCCGGTGCAGCGCGCGATGGGAGAATTGTTGGACGTGGTCATGATTTTGTAATGCTGAACGCTTGGCAAAGAGACGGTGGCCTAGCCGGTTAATTCGCCGATGGGACTGCCGCCGCTCACGATGTGCGTGGGCCGCCCGCCGAAGTCCTTGATGGTGGCGTTCTGCCAGTCGAGGCCGAGGTGGTGGTAAATGGTCGCCAGAAAATCCGCCGGCAAGCAGGGGCGCTCCACGACTTCCTCGCCGCGTTTGTCGGACGCACCGACCAACCCGCCCATCTTGAAGCCACCGCCGGCCCAAAGATTCGTGAAGGCCTGCGGCCAATGGTCGCGCCCGGGTTGCAAGGTGCCGGCAGGCCCGCTGCCGTCGCCGCCACCCGTGCTGCGGTCGAAGCTGATTTTCGGCGTCCGGCCAAACTCGCCCGTGACCACCACCAGCACGCGCTGGTCGAGTCCGCGCGCGTAAATGTCCTCGATGAGCGCGGAGACGGCCTGGTCGTAGTTGCCCATGCGGAAGCGCAGCACGTCGAAGATGTGATGGTCCACCGCGTGGTCGTCCCAGACGCCCGTGCGACCACAGAGCGGACCGCTCAACTGGCTCGTGACGATTTCCACCCCAGCCTCCACGAGCCGGCGCGCGAGCAGCAACTGCTGGCCCCAACGGTGCCGCCCGTAGCGGTCGCGCGTGCGGTCGTCCTCCTTGCTCAAGTCAAACGCGTCGCGCGTCCGTGGGTTGGTGAGCAGCGTCAGGGCTTGCGACTCGAACTGGTCCAGCGCGCCCAGTTCGCCCTCTTTGTCGAAGGCGCGCTCCAGCGTGTCGAGATTCTGACGCAGCGCAGCGCGGTCGCCCAGTCGACGCGACTCCGCCGGGCCGCCCAGCCCGAGGTTCGGCACCTCGAAGCGCGGCTGACTCGGGTCGTCGTGCACAGCGAACGACGAGTGGGCATCGCCGAGAAAAGCCGGGCCGTTGTATTCGAGCGGCGGGTTCACGCCGATGTAGTTCGGCAACGGATTTGTCCGCCGACCTTCTTTCGCGCGCAGGTAGTGGGCGACGGACATCCAATCGGGCAGGCGCGGCTTGGGTTTGTCGCGCGTGTCGAGGTCGCCGGAGAGCAACTGCATCGAGCCGGCGGGATGGCCGCCCGCCGTCTGCTTCATCCCGCGGACGAGGGTGAACTTGTCGGCAATCTTCGCCTGCATCGGCAGCAGTTCCGTGAGCCGCGTGCCCGGCACGTTCGTCGCGATGGTGCGGAACGGGCCGCGATACTCGCTGGCGGCGTCGGGCTTGGGGTCGTAAGTGTCAAGGTGCGAGCAGCCACCCGGCTTCCAGACCATGATGACGGCGGTCTTGCTTCGGTTGGGCTTGTCAGGCGCCGCCGCACGCAAACGCAACATCCCCGGCAAGCTCAAGCTGGCAAATCCAGCTAGGCCGACGCGCATAAACTCCCGCCGGGCAAACGGCCCGGGGCAACGCGCGATGGCGGGCGATGCTTGGGGAGATGACATGGGCAGGGACGGCTACTTCTTGTCAGCGGGCAGCACGCGGATGCGGATGGGTTCGGACACAACGATGTCGGCGATGTCCTTCGGCGCGGCAGCGTCTGTCGCTGCCTTCATGCGCTTGCCGGCCTCGGCCTTCGCGGCTTCGGCGGACTTCAGTTTCTCAGTGGCTGCTTTGGCAACCGTCTCGACGGCGGCGCGCTTCTCGGCAGGAGCGACGGTGACTTCAGCGGCAAGTTTCTTCGCCTCGGCGGCGACCGCTGCGGCTTCTGTATCGGCTTTCTTCTGCGCGGCCTCGGCGAGCAGCACAGCGGCCGGGTTGTGCCGATACTTCGACACGTAGCCGCTGTAGAGCGCGATGGTGTGCTCGCCCAGAGCAGGCTTCAGCGACGCGAGGTCGAGGATGAATTCCGCCGTCGCGGCCTTGAGCGGGACCTCCGGAGTCTTCGCCGCCGTGAAGCCCGCGCCGTCGGCCTTGAGCTTGAGTGTCGTGCCGGAGAACTCGCCACGCCACGCCAGCGCGAGTGGAATGGTGAGCTTCTCGCCGAGCTTCACTTCCCAAACCTTGTTCTCGCGCGGCGCGATGCTGATGGGCGCGCCCTCGGCGTCCGTGACCGAGATGGGAACGTCGGCGAGCAGTCGGGGCTTGGGAATCTCGCCGCTCGCGTCGCGCACGGGCCAAGTCATCGAGGCGAGCTGCACGGGGCGCGTCACAGTCGCGCCGTTGACTTGCGCGCGGCCAACAATCTTCGCGATGCCCGCCGAGCGTGGGGCTTTCTCCGACGCGGTGATGAGCAACTTGCCTTGCGACTGGCCCGCCAGAATCTTCAGCGCAGCAGCCGTCACGCCCGTCGGCAAATTCTCCATGCTCAGTTCAATGTCGCCCGCGAAACCGTCGCGGCGGATGACGACCACATCGAACGCCATCGTGCCGCCGGGACGCAGCGCGATGGGTTTGGACTGCGCGTTGCGGTCGCCGTTGCGCAGTTCGAAATGGATAGCCCACGCCGCGAGCGCGAAGTCGGGCGCGGCTTGCCGGATGACGAGGCGATACACGTTCGCCGCGTCGTTGCGCGTGCCGCCGAAGAGGTCGCGGAGTTGGAGGCGATAGAGGCCGTCCTCCTTAATTTCGAGTTTGCCCAGCACGTCAGCGGAACCGGCGTCGTAGGGCGGGCCGTCGTAGGAGTAGCCGTTGCTCGACGGTTTCATCGGCGGCGGGATGTCGTTCAACTCGGCCACGTCGGTGAGCTTTTCCTTGTCGCCGTCCTGCTCGACGCGTTGCACGAGCACGAACGGGTCGGTCGGCAGACCCAGCCGCTCGGACGCTACTTCAATCCACCACACGTCACCCTTCTTCGCGCTGAACTCGAACGTGTCCACGTCCGCCGCCGGGAAGAAGCCGCCGGCGATGTCGCAGGGCAATGTGATTTTCTGCGCCTGCGCGTGGGCGTTGTTCGGCTCGGCCTCGCTGGACTTCGCGATGCCGAAGTCCGCCGCCGGGCCCCACGAGAAGGAGTTCACCGAGCGCGTCCTGGCCTGACGCGGGATGGGCGCACCCGCTGCGACGTCCTGCAAAGCCAGCCGGTAAAAATGCTCCGGCCCGCCCTTGAAGGTCAGGCCGTGCACCTTGACGAAATACTTCCCGTCCGCCGGCGGGGTGAAGTCCAGCAACCCACTCGTGCGGTTGACCACGAGGTCGCGGCCCTCGCCGTCGGCGACGATGAGCACGGGCGTGAGTTTGGAATCAATCCCCGCCGTCGCGCACTCCACGACGATGCGCTGGCCCTTCCTGCCGGTGAACGAGTAAAAGTCCACGGCTCGCGCGGTCATGACGGCGTTGCAGACAGAGTTGGGTTTCAGCGCGAGGGCGGTTTCCAGTGAAGTGTTCGGCGTGGTGCGCTTGACTTCCGCGAGCTGGCTGACCGTGAAGGCACGCGCTGAGGAGACACCCAGCCGCGACACGACGCGCGCGTCATGGACGCCGACGGGCGCGTCTGCCGCGACGGTGACGAGGAACTTGTTTGCCTCGGCTTTGCCATCGGCGGCGAGCTTAGGTTTGGCCGTGAGCTTGGCGGTGGAGAACTGGAGTTCGGTGAGGTCTTCGAGATTTTCTCCCGTGAGGCTGACCTCGACCGTCGTGCCCACCTGCGCGCCCATCGGCATCGTGGTGAGCAAGCGCGGCGTGGGGAGGATTACCTGTTGGGCGAAGGCGGAGCTGGCGAGGGCAAACCAGGCGACTCCGGCAATAATACTGGCGGCTGACTTGGGCGACATGGCTAGTGGTTGTAGAGAAATTCTTTCGTGTTGATGAGCGCCCAGAGAAGGTCCTCGTAGGCGATGCGGCGGGACTGCTCGGGCGGGAGCGGCTTGCCGGCGGCGTCTTCGCGAGGTCTTGCGAGATACTCCTCCGCGACCGCCTGCTCGTGCGACTGCGGTTCGCGCCCGAAGGCGGCGAGATACAGTTCGCGAATCTTCGCCGGCTCGGGCTTGTCCGACTTCGCCAGCCGCTCGGCGCGACCGCCACTGCTGGCGAGCTTGGCCTTCACGTCGGCGGCGTTCATCAGGTGCAGGCTCTGCGCGAGGCTCGCGGAGGAGGCGCGCTCGCACTCGCACACGCTCGCGCCCTCGGGGCGGCCGAAGACTTTCAAGAACGCCGAGCCGCGGTTGTAGCTGTTGTCCGGCAGCGCGATAGCGCGGGTGCCGAGCGGCAGGTCCGCGAAGTCCGTGCGCGCGCCGGTGAACTGGTCAATCGAATCGAGCAGCACCTCGGCCTGCAGGCGGCGCGGGTAGAAGTGCGAGAAGTTCTGCCGGTCCACGCCGTTGTGCTGGTTCGGCGTCGCGCTGAGTTGATAGGTGGACGACTGCGTGATGATGCGCACGACCGCCTTCAGGTCAAAGCCGCTCTCGACGAAATGCTTCGCCAGCGCGTCGAGCAGTTCGGGGTTCGACGGCGGGTTCGTGTCGCGGATGTCGTCCTCCGGCTCGATGAGGCCGCGCTTAAAGAAGTGCTTCCAGTAACGGTTCACGAGTGCCTTCGCGAAGAACGGGTTCGCCTTGTTGCTCATCCAGTCGGCGAGGCGCAGGCGTGGGTCTTCGTCGGGCGGAATGTCGAGCGTGGGGTCGCCGAGGCCGGCGGGCTTCACGGGGAGTTTGGTTTTCTTGTTCTCCGTTTGCGCCACGCCGCGCTTGTGGAAGATGACGTCCTCGCCCGCCGTGGCCGTGGGCTTGCGCCCAATCTGGCTGAAGAAGGCGGACATGCTGTAGTAGTCGTGCTGGCTCCAGCGCTCGAAGGGATGGTGATGGCATTGCGCGCACTGCATGCGCACGCCGAGGAAAAGCTGCGCGACGTCCTCGAGCTGCTCGGTCGGCTGCTTCACGCGCTTATACCAGGCCACTGGCGGGTTGCCCTCGATGGTGCCGGTGGCCGCGAGCAGCTCGCGCACGAGTCGGTCGTAAGGCTTGTTCGCCAGCAGGCTATCGCGCACCCACGAGTGGAAGGCGAAGTTCGCCGTGATGTCGCTGGCGGCGTCGCGCTTGTTCTTGAGCAGCGCGGTCCACTTGTTCGCAAAGAAGTCGGCGTAGTCCGGGCTGGTGAGCAGCGCGTCCACGAGCTTGTCGCGCTTCGTCGGCTCCTTGCTGGCGAGAAATGCCTCGGCCTCCGCGACGGTCGGCAAGCGTCCTGCGATGTCCAGCGACACGCGGCGGATGAACGTGGCGTCGTCGCACACCGGCGACGGCGGGATGCCGATGAGCTTGAGGTTCGCGAAGACGAGCTGGTCAATGAAACCCTTGCTCGGCGGTAGATGCTTCACCGGCGCGCCGAGCGGGACGGAGACGTTGCAAACCGCGGCCAAGCCTTGATAGCGCACCATCACCGCAACGTTGCCGGGGAGGTCGAGAATTTTGACGCGCCCGGACTCGGAGGCCTCGGCCATCGCACGGTCGTTGGCCTCGAAGAGCGCGAGCTGGGTGACATCGCGCGTGCGGCCATCGGCGTAGCGGGCGGTGATCTTGAGCTGCTGCTCGCTTTTCACTTTGAGCGTCTTGCGCGGCGGCTGCACGTCGAGGGAGACGAGCTTGGGCGCGGTGGCTTGGTCAAACGGCGTGCCCTGTTGGAGCCAAGCCCGCAGCAGCCGATAGCCCTCCGACGCCGGGTCCAGCCGCATCCCGCCGCCATGCGGCAGACGACCGGACGCTTTCATCAGCAATAAACTCTGCTCCGGCGACGCCGCGAACACGCGCCGCCCACGCGCCTCCTTCACCAGGTGCTCGTAATCCTCCTGCGGCTCGAACCCAAGGAGGGAGAGCTGAAACCCGTTCTGCCCTTGCCCGGCCTTCGCATGACACGCGCCGGAGTTGCACCCAGCCTTGGTCAGCACCGGCACCACGTCATTGACGAAGCTCACCGCGCGCGGCTGTTCCGCAGCGTTGCTCGCGCCCGCGCACAGAATGGCGCAGACCAGCGCCAGCCAATGGTGCGGAGGCGTTGGCTGGACCGGGTTGCGGGGTTGGTCAGGAAGCACCAAAATGAGAATGCCTTGAGCAGGCGTTTGTTCATGCGTAACGACCGCGAACTCAAAGGTGTTTCCTCGGTGGATCGGCAAAGTGCGCTTGCCGTGCTCCGCCAGCGTTCTCACAGTGCGCGGGTGAAACGCCTACTCCTGCTCTTGCTCACCGCCGCCTTGCCGTTCGCCTCGCTCCGCGCGCAGTCCGATGACGCGCTGCCCATCCTCGTGCAAGTGCTCGCGTCCACCGACGACGCGCAGGTGCAACTCGACATCCTCAAGGGCATGGGCGATGGCCTCAAGGGCCGGCGCGGCGTGAAGGCTCCGGCCGGTTGGGACGCGCTCGCGACCAAGCTGGGCCAGAGCAGTAACGCGCAAGTGAAGGAGCTCGTGCAGCAACTCTCGCTCGTCTTCGGCAGCGCCAGTGCGCTCGCGGACATGAGGAAGCAGTTGCTCGACGCAAAGGCATCGACTGCCCAACGGCTCGCGGCGCTCGAAGCCCTCGTGGCGGCGAAGGACGCGTCGCTGGCGGAACCGTTGCGGCAGTTGCTCAAAGAGTCGGCGTTGCGCGGCGCTGCGTTGCGCGGGCTGGCGACGTATGACGACCCGAAGACGCCGCCGGCTATTCTCGAACTACTCCCAACGCTCGACTCGGCCGAGAAGCGTGATGCGTTCGGCACGTTGTCGGCACGCGTTTCGTTTGCGCGGACGTTGGTGGGCGCGCTCGCCGCCGGGAAATTTCCGGCGAAGGATTTACCTGCCGACTTGGTTCGTCAGCTTCGCAACTACCAGCAGGCTGACCTCAACGCAGCGCTCGACCAACACTGGGGCGCGGCGCGCGAAAGCACGGCGGACAAGAAGGCGGAGATGGAGCGCTACAAGGCGTTGCTCGCGAAGGCGGGCCGGCCGCAGGAGGACTTGGGGAAGGGCCGCGCGGTGTTCGCCAAGACCTGCGGCCAGTGCCACATGCTCTACGGCGTCGGCGGCAAGGTCGGGCCGGACATCACCGGCTCGAACCGCTCGGACCTCGACTACTTGCTGCACAACATTCTCGACCCGAACGCGGAGATTCCGAATGACTACCGCACTTGGAACCTCGACACGAAGGACGACCGCAGCGTCTCCGGCATCCTGGCGCGGCAGGACGCGACGGCGGTGACCCTCGTCACGCCGAACGAGACGTTGACCGTGGCGCGCACGGACATCGCGCGGCTGAAGCAGAGCGAGCTTTCGATGATGCCGGAGGGTTTGCTCCAAGCGCTGCCGGAGGATGAGGTGCGGAACCTGATTGCCTACTTGCGCGGCAAGGGGCAGGTGCCGTTGCCGTGAGCATTCGTTAGCACGGATGCAACACAGATGAAACACGGATGGGGACGAGCTGAACGCATCCAGCGATTGAGTTGAACACAGACGCGCAGCGGCAAGCTTTCCAAGCGCTACTCAGTGTTCGTTCCGTGTTCCATCCGTGGCTCAACTGCATGGCCTCGGCCTCAGTATTGGTTCAGCACGTCTATCAACTGCCGTAGGCGGCCGTAGTCGCGGCGGTTGAAGCCGAAGGCGAGGCGCTGGAGGTCGAGGTGCTCGGCGTCGTCCGTCTCCTCGGGCGTGGGCGGGATGACGTGGAACGGCTCGCCGGTGATGATGTCGGCGAAGTCCTCGTTCAGGGCCGCGAGGGCAGAAGGCGTGGGCGGATTTTTCAGCCGGATGACCAGCAGGTCGCGCACGAAGCGCGTGGAGTGGAAATTCCGGTAGAAACGCGCGATGTGCCGCACGGCGTCCTCCACGTTGTCCGTGATGTGGTAGAGGCCGAGGTCCTCGGGCGAGATGAGTTTGTCGCGCAATAAGTGTTCGCGGACGTTTTTGTCCCACGTTTTCCAATAGGTGCCGCCGGTCTTATCCACGAGCACGAGGGGCATGAGTTGGCTCTTGCCGGTCTGCATCAGCGTGAGCGCTTCGTAAGACTCGTCCATCGTGCCGAAGCCGCCGGGGAAGAGCGCGAGCGCGTCCGAGTGGCGGATGAAGATGAGCTTGCGCGTGAAGAAGTATTTGAAGGTGACGAGCTTCTTGTCCTCGGCGATGACGGGATTCGCGGACTGCTCCCACGGCAGGCGGATGTTCACGCCGAAGCTGCGCTCAACCCCTGCGCCCTCGTGGCCAGCCTGCATGATGCCCGGCCCGGCGCCGGTGATGACCATGAAGCCCGCGTCGGCCATCTTCCGGCCGAACTCGACGGCCTGCCGGTATTCGACCGAGTCCGGCGACGTGCGCGCGGAACCGAAGATGGTGACCTTGCGCTTCCCGGCGTAGGGCGCGAAGAGCTTGAACGCGTAGCGCAACTCACGCACGGCGGTTTGAATGACGCGCACATCACCGCGGTCCTCGACATCGCGGAGGAGTTTAAGCGCCTGCTGGATGAGGTCGGTGACGAGGTCCTCGTTGTGGCCGCCGCCCTTCACGGCGATGAGGTCGCGGATGCGGTGTTCCAGTTCGGAGTTGGTGGACGGGCGCAGGTGTTTGTCCATGCGCGCAGCGTAGCGGGTGGGGTGAAAAAGACAATGCAGGGCACCTTGCGTGATGCTCCCGCCCGCCGCTCCGGGGCCCATTGACGCCCGCACGCCTAAAATCTAGCTTGGTCCCAGCTCAAGCTGTTCCCGTGCTCGCAGACACGTTGTCTCCGCGACGGTGGGGCTTGGGCGGTTGTCGCATGAGTTCAATTACGATCCAGTGGAAGCGCGTTGCAGGATTGGTCCTTGCAGCGCTCACGCTTGCGCTCGCGCTGGGAGCGCGCGCGGAGCAGGTGCTGATCAGCAAGATCATGTATCACCCGCCCGGCGAGCAGCCGGAATACGTCGAGATTTTCAACAACACCGCCAACGCCATTGACATCGCGGACTGGCGGCTCAAGGGCGGCATCGAGTTCCGCTTCCCCGCCTTTCTCCCCGCCGACGGCATGGCTTCGTGGATGAAGCCCTTCGAACGCATCGTCCTCTCGATGGCGGACGCCCGGACCACGCGCACGGTCTACAAGATCCCCAACAACGTCCGCGTGCTGGGCCCGTGGGTGGGCCGGCTGAACAAACAGGGCGACCGCCTCAAGCTGCTCGATAAAAACGGCCTCACCATGTCCACGGTGAAGTATATGGATCGCTCGCCCTGGCCGGCGGTGGCGAACGGCGGCGGCCACGCGTTGGTGCTCAAGAATCCCGACCGCAAGGTGGACGACTGGCGTAACTGGACCGTCAGCTCCAAGCCCGGCGGCGGCCCTGGCACCGAGTCCGGCGCGGCGAACGAGGTGCCCGTGGGTAACCCGGAACTCGTCAGCCAGTCGGGCGAGAGCATCGTGGTGGATTACGACGCCCAGTGGGCGGTGTTCGAGGGCGCCGACCTCAGCACAACGAAGTGGAAGGAGCTGGTTTACCCCACCGCCAACTGGCGGCGCGGGCCCGGCCTGGTCGGATTTGGCACGACGAAGCTACCGCCTCCGGGCATCCGCTCCGTCGCGCGGCCGGGCTTCGTCACTTACTACCTCCGGCACGTTTTTATCTACAACGGGCCGCCGGGCGGGGCGCTCTCCGTGGACGCCATCGTGGACGACGGCGCGGTGTTCTACATGAACAACCAAGAAATCGGGCGGGTGGGCATGCCCGGCGGCGCAGTCCGTGCGATCACGCCAGCCAACCGCAACGTCGGGGACGCCACCGAGGAGAAAGCCATCTTCGCCCCGAACCCCGCTGCGCTGGTGCGCGGCACCAACGTCCTGGCCATCGAGGTCCACCAGTTCCCCGGAGCGAATCCCGACCTCGCGTTCGGCATGCGGTTGAAGGTCCGCGCGGCGGGCGCGGCAGTCGCGCGCTCCGTGCTCATCAACGAAGTCTTCCCGGGCGAAACCGGCGTGAACTTCATCGAGTTCTACAACTCCGGCTCCTTCCCCGTGAACTTGAAAGGCCACTTCCTCCTGCCGGCCGCGCCCGCCGCCATGGCCCCGCAGGTCCGCCGCTTTCAAATCCCTCAAGACCTCGTCATCCGCCCCAAGAGCTACGGCGTGTTGGACATGATCCAGGCGGGCGTGTGGCCCAAGCAGCCGGTCGTCGCCTACCTCGTCGCGCCGGACGGCCAGACCGTGCTGCACGCGATCAACGCCGTGGTGCCGGTGGACGGCCGCTCGTTGGGCCAGCGCCCCGACGGCAGCGGGCAGTGGTTCCACCTGGCGCAACCTTCCCCCGACGCGGCGAACGCGAAGCAGTCCGGCCTCGTCGGCTCGCTCAAGCTCAACGAAGTCCACCTGGGTAAGAACGGCGCGGTTGACTGGGTGGAGGTCTACAACGCCGGGACCAACCGCGTCTCCCTCGGCGGCCACTTCCTTTCGAGCAAGTCCGGCTTCGCCAACAAAGTCACCCTCGTCGGCGAGCTCCCGCCCAAAGGCGTCAAGACCTTCGAGGTCTCCTTCCCTGCCGTCGCCGGCGATGTGACCGTCTTCCTCGTGGGCGCGGAGAGCATCGTCATGGACGCGCACGTCTTCCATCTCTCCAAGCACGGTGAGTTCTTTTCCGCGTTCCCCGACGGCAGCAGTGAGTTCTACGTGGACACGAAGCACTCGCGCGACAAGACCAACGCGCCCGCCCGCAACCTCGACATCGTCATCAACGAGCTCATGTATAAGCCGCCCGACACGCAGGGGAAGGGCGAGTATGTGGAGCTCTTCAACCGCGGCAAGCAGACGGTCAACTTGAACGACTGGGTGCTCACCGGAGGTATTGACTTCATCTTCCCCCCGAACACCAAGCTCAAGGCCGGCGACTACCTCGTCATCGCCGCCGACGCCGGGCTGCTGCGCTCCTTCCACGGGGCCATCAACGTGCTGGGCAACTTCTCCGGCAAACTGAGCAACGACGGCGACCACCTCCGCCTCCTCGACGCCAAGGGGAACCTCGTGGACGAGGTGGATTACGAGACCGGCGGCGACTGGCCGGAACTCGCCGCCGGCCGTGGCAGCAGCCTGGAGCTGCTCCACCCGGACATGGACAACCGCCTCTCCTCCGCGTGGGCCGCGAGTGACGAGTCCAACAAATCCAAGCCGCGCACCTACACGCACAAGGCCACCTACACCGAGCAGCTCACGATGGGCGACCCCAGCGACTTCCGCGAATTGCACTTCTACCTGAACGCCAGCGGCCACTCCATCCTCTCCGACGTGGAGCTGCGCAAGGACGGCACCGGCCCCAACGTCCTCACCAACGCGAACAAGTTCTCCCTCAACGGCAAGAGCGACACCGGCTGGCTCTGGCAGGGCAACCACTGGGCCAGCAAGCTCGATGGCAACCAGCTCCACATCATCAGCGAAGGCCACGGCGACAACCGCGTGAACCGCGTCGAGATCGACACCCCCATGCTCGTGAAGAGCAACGTGTATGAGCTCAAGTTCACCGCGCGCTGGGTCAACGGCTCCCACCTCCTCGTCGCCCACACCTGGGACTGGAGCGTTGCCAAAGTCTTCCAGCTCGACGTCCCCTCGAACCTCGGCACCCCCGGCAAGAAGAACTCCCGCGCCCTCCCCTCTCCCGCCGCCCAGGCCGAGAACCTCGCCCACTACCCCGCCGTCCCGCGCACCACTGACACGGTCAAGGTCACCGTCCACGTCACCTCCGCCACCCCCGGGGCGAGCGCGACCCTTTACCACCGCGCGCCCGATGCCAACGGCAAGGTCCCCTGGCAGAGCAAGCCCATGTTCGACACCGCCACCGGCGGAGACGATGTCGCCGGGGACGGCGTCTTCAGCGCCCTGCTGCCGGAATACAAAGCCGACAAACAGATCGTGGAATTCTACGTGGAAGCGCGCTCCGCCGGCGGCGCCCGCTCCCTCCTCCCGCGCAAAGGCCCCGACCTCCCCGCCCTCTACATCATCGACAACCAGAATGTCCCCCGCGACCTGCGGACCCAGCGCTTCGTCATGTCTCCCTTCGACACGGACGCCCTCACGCAAGGCAACACCAACAAGCACCTCTTCCGCTTCCCCCGCCTCTCGAACCGCTACTACAACATGACCTTCATCTCCAACGAGAAGGACATTTACTACAACTGCCGCGTGCACCCCGCCGGCAGCTCCTTCACCCGCGACCTCACGCTCAACCGCGCCAAGTGGAAGATCCCCCCCGACCGCGCCTTCCGCGACCACACCAAGCTCAGTTGGGACAATAACTCCCTCAACACCCGCCTCGCCCGCTGGATGCTCTACCAACTCGGCCACCCGGTGAACGAGTCCGAGATGGTGCGCCATCTCATCAACGGCGGGCCCGTCAACATGTTCGAGGACGTCGAGCCCATCGGAAACGACTTCCTCAACCGCATCTTCAAGAATGGGTCACAAGGCGAGCTCTATCGCACCACCTACATGTTCTTCTACAAAGACAGCGGGGAGGGAGCGAACATGAGGAACAGCACCTTCTCCCTCAACTACGGCGATGACCCCCTCAACTACAAGATCGTCTGGTCCAAGCGCACGCGCGAGGCCGAAGACGACTACACCGCCCTCATGGCCATGCTGAGCACGATGGGCGGCAACAACTACAACGAGGCCGACGTGCGCCGGCACATCGACCTCGAGATGACCTTCAAGAACTGGGCCCTGCGCGGCTACTCCAAGGACTCCGACACCTTCAGCATGGGCACCAGCCACAACTGCTTCTTCTTCCGCAAGCCCAACGACGGCAAATTCATGTGCTTCCTCTGGGACGCCGACTTCGCCTTCGGCGGCTTCGACCCCAAAAAGCAGGAAGGCTACTGGGGCGGCAACGTGCAGGGGCTCATGGACAAGCCGTATGCGCGCCGCCTCTTCTACTACTACATCGTCGAGCTGCTGGAGAACTACACCAAGAACTCCCCCAAGGTGAACGCCTACCTCCGGGCAGAAGAAGAGGCCAGCAATGCTTACGTCGTCAACCCGCAGCAGTTCCTCAGCTTCTTCGCTGCGCGCGAGCCCCACGCCCTCGCGCAGATGGGCGACAAGTATAAGCTCGAATTCAAGCTCACCACGAACAACGGCCAGCCCCTCACGACCGACGCCGTCTCCCTCACCCTCGAAGGCCAAGCCCCCTTCGGCATCTACACCGTGGTCATCGACGGCCAGCCGCGTGCGAAGCTCGAATGGCTGGACGACGTGAAGTGGCGGCTGAACAACGTGGGCCTCAGCCCCGGCGTGAACGAACTCGTCGTGCGCGGCGTGGACCAATGGGGCAACACCAAGCGCGAGAGCAAGCTCACCGTCACCAAGCCCGGCCCCCCCGCGAAGCCCGCCGGCAAGTGAGGCCCGCCCGCCGGGCCGCCGCGACGTCCCGCCCTGCCGCCTCCTCTCCCCCGCCGCCCCCGCCCGCTCCCGCTGGGAGAGGTAGGGCCGCGCTGCGCGCGGCCTCGGCTCTCCAGGAGGTAAAGACGAAGCCGCGCACAGCGCGGCCCTACCGGATTCAAGGGCGGACGGTAAGTTGGGATAGGTTCTTTGCTATCCGTGCCACGGAAGCATCTGGCCGACGGGCAGACTTGAGTGGCCGACAGGCTGAAACCGCTTCCCGACGGGCAGGAACTCATCCCCGACGTGTAGAATCACATCCCCGACGTGTAGAATCAGTTGCCCGACGTGTAGAATCAGCTCCCCGACGTGTAGAAGTGTGCCACCGACCTCGTCGGTGGCACATATCAACCCGTCGGTGGCACACTCCAGCACGACGGTGGCACATCCCGATACGACTGAGAGGCGATTCTACACGCCGATGAGTCGGTTCTGCACGACGAGGATGTGATTCTACACGTCGGTGATGAGTTCCTGCACTGCGGTGAGGCGATTCTGCACGACTTGGAGTCGTTTCTACAGGTCGGTGAGACGTTTCTGCACGTCGGTGAGGCGTCCGGCCTGCGGCAACCTTCGCCCATCCTCAAAGGAGAGCAGAGGGTGCGCGGCGGGGTGCGGGGTCAGGCTCCAGCTCTCTCACTCTCGCGGGCTGGCGCACGGTCACTGCCCATCGGAGCCCGGCGCTCTGAGGATTTACTTCTTCTCGAGGAAGGGCTTGGCCGAGGGCGGGATGGGATCCTTCGGCGTGGGCTTGAGGTAGGTGTCGTTGAGCTTGTCGCAGCTCCAGAGGAGGCCGCGGGTGACCATGTCGAGGTAGCGGGGGTCGCCGACGGTGGCGTTGTTGTGGCCGATGGTGCTGCTGAAGACGCGGGTCTTCCCGTAGAGGTTGCCCCAGGTAACGATGGCTTCGACGTCCTTGGTGGTGCCGTCTTTCTGCTTGAGGACTTGCTTGCCGCGCATCATGGGGATGGCGGTGGGGAAGACGCGGATGTTGTTGTAGAGTTCTTCGTTGATGGTGGTCCAGTCGGCGAGGCCCATCATGGCAGGGTGGGTCTTGTTGATGACGGTGATGGCGATGGGGGCCTGGGGGCCGTGGCCAGTGGATTGGAGGCCGAGGAGGTCGAACCAGAGGGCGTCGGGGGAGCCGGGTTGGACGGGTTCGCGGAACTGGCCGACGCGGTAGCTGTGCATGGCGCAGTGGAGGTTGACGGCGGCGACGCCGGCCTTGTGGGCGGCGAGGATGTTGTTGACGTAGTCGAGGTCCTTCACGTCGGCGGAGCATTCGTCGTGGATGATGACGTCGTAGCCTTTGGCCCAGTCGGGCTTCTCATACTTCTCGAACTTGGCCTTGGTGGAGCGGTCAGGGGAATGGATGGTCTCGACTTCGATGTGTGTGCGCGCCTCGAGGCCTTCTTTGAGGATGACGTGCTGGAGGGCGTAGTCGTGGCAGCAGCCGCCGGCGATGACGAGGGCGCGGAGGGGTTTGGGCGCGGCGGCTTGGGCGGAGGCGAGCGCGGTGAGGGTGAGGAGGGCGAGAAGCAGGCGTTTCATAGGTTTCAATTCGAGCATAATGGACGGGACGATGGAACGGGGAAATTCACCGGGGCCGAGGGGCGCGGGCGGGCGGCTCAGTAGGTGTGGCCCAGGGCGGCGCGGCTGCAGAGCGGCTCTTGGTTCACGGGACGGAGGGTGTAGGTGCCTTGGGTGGGGCAGGTGGGCATCCGGTTCTTGCCGTAGTATACCCGGAGCTGCGCCCGCGTGGGGGTGGCGGTGGGCAGCTTCTGGTTCTCGAAGGCCCACTGCTGTTTGGACTCGGAGAGGCTGTGGAGCTGTTTGACACAGGCTTTCTGCTGGGCGGTGGTGCGGGCTTTGATGAAGTTCGGGACGGCAATCATGGCCATGATGCCGATGACGGCGGCGATGATCATGACTTCCAGTAAGGTGAACGCTGCGAGCTTCCGGCGCGGTGGGGCGAGGCGTGTCATGGCTACCGCAGCAGAGTATCAGCCGAGGTAGGGCCGACAACACGATTTTCGCCATGCTCACCAGAGGGGGCGGGGCTTGGGCGCACATCTCCCCTTGCCAAGGCGCGGGGCGTCCGCTTGAGTCTCGCGCGCACACTCCCGATGCAATCACCCGACCACCCCAAACATTACTGCGGCGTCTTTGGCATTTACGGCCATCCGAACGCTGCCGAGCTGGCTTACTACGGACTTTACGCGCTCCAGCACCGGGGCCAAGAGAGCGCGGGCATCGTCGCTTGCGACGGTAAGCAATTCCGCGAGCAGAAGGGCATGGGCCTAGTGCCGCAAATCTTCGATGGAGCGCAATTGCACAAACTCGTGGGTCACATGGCCGTGGGCCACACGCGTTACTCGACGACGGGTTCCTCGCATATCCGCAACGCGCAGCCGCTGACGGTGGATTGCGCGCGTGGGCAAATCGCCGTGGCCCACAACGGGAACCTTACGAACGCGTCCCAGCTCCGCGAGGAGCTCGAGGCGCAGGGGTCCATCTTCCAGACTTCGGTGGACAGTGAGATTATCCTCCACCTGCTCGCCCAGCCCAGCGATCCGCGCGGGGAAAGCGCGCTCATCAACGCCGTGCGCCGCATCGAGGGGGCGTTCTCGTTGGTCATCATGACGGAGCACGAGCTCATCGGCGTGCGCGATCCGCACGGGTTTCGCCCGTTGTCCATCGGCAAGGTTGGCGATGCTTGGGTGCTCGCCAGTGAGACCTGCGCGCTGGATTTGATTCACGCGAAGTTCGTTCGCGACGTGGAGCCGGGGGAGATTGTGGTCATTAACCAGGACGGCTTGAAGAGCGTGCAGGCGTTTCCCGCCCACACGCGCCGCGCCTTCTGCATCTTCGAATACGTTTACTTCGCCCGGCCCGACAGCACGATCGCCGACCGCAACGTCTATCGCGTCCGCGTCGAGATGGGCCGGCAACTGGCGCGCGAAAACAAAATCGACGCCGACCTCGTCATCCCCGTGCCCGACAGCGGTAACTCCGCCGCGCTGGGCTACGCGATGGAGTCCGGCATCCCCTACGAGATGGCCTTCGTCCGCAATCACTATGTGGGCCGCAGCTTCCTCCAGCCCTCGCAGCTCATCCGCGACTTCGCGGTGCGCGTGAAGCTCAACCTCATCGGCGAGCTGGTGAAGGGCAAACGCGTCATCATTGTGGACGACTCCATCGTGCGCGGCACCACCTGCAAGACCCGCGTGAACAGCCTCAAGGAAGCCGGCGCGAAGGAGGTCCACGTCCTCGTGAGCTGCCCGCCGCACATGAACCCATGCGTGTATGGCATTGATTTCCCCGACCGCAGCAAGCTGATGGCGGCGAACCACACGAACGAAGAGATTCGCACCTACCTCAACGCCGATTCGCTCCACTACCTCTCGCAAGACGGCATGGTGAAAGCCACCGGCCTCCCGCGCGAGGGCTTCTGCATGGCCTGCTACGACGGTAATTATCCGGTGGCCTACGATCTGCGGTTGGAGAAGAACATCATGGAGCGCCGCCGCGCCCGCGTGGAAAGCCTCGGCGAATCCATCGCGAAGGACGAACGGCAACCGCGCCTGCTTTAGTCGCGTCGACACGTTTGGGGCGCTGGGGCACCCGCTCCGCGCAGGCTCACCGCCGCCGGAAGAACATCTCCTGCAACGAGCCCTTCTCGGTCCGCACGGCCATGCCCGGCTTCACGTTGTTCCGCTGAAACCAACCCTGCCGCGTCTCCAGCACGAACTGCACACGCTCACTGTCCGAAGTCAGCGGCGTCTCGTTCCTCGGCTGCGCGGCGTGGACTTCGAGCAGCGTGCCGTCCGGGGCGAGGTAGGCGATGTCGAGTGGCACGAGCGTGTTCCGCATCCAGAAAGCGCGGCGGCCTGGCTCGTCGAAGATGAAAATCATCCCCTCCATCTCCGCCATGTTCGTGCGCCACATCATACCGAGTTGATGCTCAAGGGGTGTGCGCGCAATCTCCGTCGCCAGCTCATGCGCGCCCAGCCAGAGCTTAAGCGTGGGTAATTTCGGCTGTGGCTGGCCGGACTCGGTGGGGTCCGTGGACACGGCGGATCCCCCGGTCTTGGGCGAGGGAGCCGGCTTCGGACACGCGACTAGCAGCGCGCAGACCCCGGCGAGGAGGAGGACAGAAATTCGCTTCATGCGCGGCGAGCGTGGCAGAGGGCTGACGAGAATTCAAACGCCCGAAGTATGTTGCCCCGCCGTGCTGTGCCTACTGTGCCTGCTGTGCCGTTTCGTGGCGCAAATTTCATCGGGGCACATTGTTCTTGAATTCGTGCCGCGCGGCTGTCATCAAACGCGCCGTCTTGTTCAAGCGCGTCGCCAAATTTGCAGTCATCCTAGCCGTGGCCCTCTCGGTAGGGCTGCACTGGGTGTTGCTCCAATCCGTCGCGTGGACCGGCATGTTCGTTAGCTTCGCGCAGCAGACCACGTTGAGCGACGCCTTCGCCAAGACCTTCGATGGCAAAAACCCTTGCCGCATCTGCAAACTCGTCCGCGAAGGCCAGCAATCCGAGAAGGCCCGTGAGTCCACTCTGCCCCTCGTGAAAATCGAGTCGCTGCCGTGCTCCACTTCCTTCGTGCTTCAGCCCCCGGCACCGCTTTCTCTTCTGCCAGTCCATGACGAAGCCGCTTCCCCGCGCGCCGAGTCCCCACCCCTCCCGCCGCCCCGAGCGGCCTAGTCTTCTCCTCCCCTGCCCGCGTGAAGCCGGGCTGTGGCCTGCCCTCTGGCGTGGCCGTTAGAACAGCCCAATTCCCCGCGGAACCTCGCCCAGCCTGCGTGCTGGGATGTTTGGAACGACTTGGGCGGAGAGGCGAAAACCCGAAGCGCTGCCGGCCATTCCGTTCAGCCACCTTGGGTTTTCAATCCGCCTCCCCTCCCTTCCTTAAAAATCCGCCGCCGGGCTGTCCCGGTGTGCGAAATGAAACTGTAGAAGTAGCACAATTTCGGGATGCGGGACTTGATAATCTGACGAGTGGCTTGGTTGTTCATCCCATCCGTCCGTGCACCGTATCAGCCCCGCATCCCGCCCATCGAACAGCCAGTTGACCTATGAAACTTGAAAGTAACCAGAGCGCCCCCCGCGGCCTTCTTGGCCCGGCAATCCGCCGGTTTGGAGCGGCCGGCTTCACCCTGATCGAACTGTTGGTAGTCATTGCCATCATCGCCATCCTGGCTGGGATGCTCCTGCCCGCGCTGGCCAAGGCCAAGGAAAAGACCAAGGGCATCCGCTGCCTCAGCAACACCCGACAAGTCACGATGGCCAGCGCGCTCTACTCCGAAGACTTCAGCCGCCACGTCACCTTCAGCGGCGGCGTGGACCGCAAGACCTTGCTCTACCCTTATCTTCAGCAAGGCACTAGCAACGCCGACACCACGGGTGGACAGGTGTGGAACTGCCCCAGCAACCGCCAGCAAACCAACGCCGCCGGCTACGGCTTCAACACGCTTATGAACAACGTGTATGTCTCCATCATCCGCAATCCCACCGACACCGTGGACATCGGCGACGCCGGCCTCAACGCGCCCGGCACCTACATCCTCTCCACGCACCTGATGCCGCCCTCCACGGTGCAAAACGCCACGTTGGGCCGGCCCAACCCGCGACACCAAGACGGCAAGGCGGTGAACATTGGCTTCCTAGACGGCCACTCCGCCGTCACCCCGATCGCAGCGCCCTTCTATCCCGGCTTCGCGGGCGTTTGGATGGGCAACGGCATCACCGACCCCTCTGACCCGAACTACAAAGACCAGCTTTGGGACACGTTCTGATTCGTGTCGAATGCCAACCGCTGAACTGCATCCAATGCCAGCTTGATAATTTCCCGACCAACCGCGTCACCTCTGCGCCGCGGCCACTTCGGGATACGTAGCTAACCAACACACAGCAGCACCGCACCCACCATGAAAGAAACCACCCAAACCGCACTCCGCGCCACGGCCGTCCTTGGCGTCGCCTTCAGCCTCTGCGTCACCGGCCTGCTCGCCGCCGATGCCAAGCCCAACCCCATCAAGGAAGCCATGGCCAAATACAACAAGGCTCCGAAAGGCACTGACCCCGTCTGCAAGAAAGCCAGCGACGGCCAAGCCACGAAGGAAGAAATCAAGGGCATGCTCGCCGCCTACACCGCCATGGCCGCCGCCAAGCCCCCGCAGGGTGACGAAGCCAAGTGGAAGAAACTCTGCGCCGAGCTCGTCAGCGCCACCGCTGCGCTCGACAAAGGCGAAGCCGGAGCCGCCGAGAAGTTCAAGGCAGCCGTGAACTGCAAGGCCTGCCACACCGACTTCAAGCCCGCCGCCAAGAAGTAAATTTCCCCGCCCAGCACGCGCCCGCCGGAGCCAACCGCACCGGCGGGCGCACTGCTTGTGTGGAACCCCGCCGCCGCGCAGTTGTGCAATCCAGACTTAACCGGAACGATTCGATTGGGACCACCAAGACCACCAAGGCCACGAAGCCCCGGGAATTATTGATTACCAGCGAATCACGCGAATCCCCGCGCATGAAACGCCAAACTCACTTTGGTTCAGCCGATTACCTTTTTCCCATCCGCGCCTACGCGCCTGATTCGAGGGCCTCTCAACCCTGTGTCTCTGCGTGAAAGGGAATGCTGCCTCAACTGCATCGCTTCGACTTAACATGAAACTTCGCTCCGCTCCCCACCTCTCCGCACTTATCGTCGCCACCCTCGGCCTAGCTGCGTGCGGCCTGAAGCCCACCGCGCCGCCGCCCACACCCGCCGCGCCCGCTTCAGCCGCCCCCACTTCAAACGCGACCAACGACAGCCATGCAGGTCACGCTGGCCACGGCAAAGAGAAGGGCAAACGCGAAGTCACCCGCTGGGGCGTGGACAGTCTCGATGTCGCCGTCGACGGCAGCACAATTCACCTTCTCCTCGCGGATTACTCCGCCAACGCCAAGACCCCCGCGCTCCTCCACCTGCGCTCCACAGACGCCGGAGCCACTTGGTCCACATCGGTTCGCGTGGATGCCGGCGCGACGTCGCCGCTCGCCCCGCATCGCGGGATGGACGCGCAACTTGCCGCCAGCGGCGGGAAGCTCGTCGCGATTTGGAACACCGCTGGCACCGGTTTCAATGGTCGCGGCCCGATGGCCACTGCGCTCTCCACTGACGGCGGCGCGACGTGGCAGCCCGGCCCGAACCCCGCCGACGACGGCCTCCTCTCCGACCACAGTTTCGTGGACTGCGCGGCGGATGCGGCGGGCACCTTTCACCTCGTCTGGCTCGACAGCCGGGGCGGGCCCAAGGGCCTGCGCTACGCGAACTCGAAGGACGCCGGGAAAACGTGGAGCAAGAACGCCACGCTCAAACCCGAGACCTGCGAGTGCTGTTGGAACACGCTCGCCCTCGGCGCGGATGGCTCCGTCCACGCGCTTTTCCGTGACAAGAACCCGCGCGACATGGCCGTAATTTCTTCCACCGACCACGGTGCGCGCTGGGGCGATCCCGCGAAAGTCGGACGCTTCAACTGGGACTTCGCCGGCTGCCCGCACGTCGGCGGTGGGTTGATCGTGCGCGGCTCCACCTTGCACGCGCTTGTGTGGACCGGCGCGACGGGTCAGAGCGGGGTGTATCATCTTTCTTCCAGTGACCAAGGTCAGTCGTGGTCCACGCCGCAGCGTCTCGGCGATGCCGACGCCCGGCGCGGCGATCTCGCCAGCACGGGGGGGCAAAATCTCGCCGCCGTTTGGGACCGCGTGGGCGATGGCGAAAGTAGCGTGTTCGCCGTGACCTCGACGGATGGCGGCAAGACTTGGCGCGAGGCGAAGCAGCTTTCCTCCAAGGGCATCAACGCCGCCTACCCGCGTGTCGTCGCCGTGTCCGGCAGCTACCGTGTCCTCTGGACAGAATCCACCGCCGGACAGCCGGGCAAGTGGAAGTCAGTGGTCCTGCCGTAGCGCTGCCTTCCAGGCCGCAGCGGATGATCCGCGCGAGGGTGTGTGGGTAATTCACAGCCCGCAGGTGGCGCGCGGTGGCTGCGGGCGGGCCGCCCGCGCTCCGGGTTACAGGTGCCTGGGCGCAACCTTTCCCAGCGCTCCAAGTCTCACGGCTTCCCTCCCGTTCACCCGACGCACTACCCTCCGCGCTCCGTGGCCACCACGCTTTACGACCTCCTCCCGCGCGATGGGAGTGCCGGCAACGACGCCTTGTTCGGCCGTTTCCTCGACTACGTCACGGCGTGCGGGCTGGAGCTGTATCCCACGCAGGAGGCGGCCATCCTCGAACTCTTCGAGGAGAAGAACGTTATTCTCAACACCCCGACCGGCTCGGGCAAATCTCTTGTCGCCGCCGCGCTGCACTTCAAGGCGCTGGCGCAGGGCAAACGCTCCATCTACACCTGTCCCATCAAGGCGTTGGTGAACGAGAAATTCCTCGCCCTCTGCCGCGAGTTCGGCCCGGACAACGTCGGCCTCAGCACCGGCGACGCCACGGTCAACCGCGACGCCCCCATCCTCTGCTGCACCGCCGAGATTCTCGCGAACCTCGCGCTCCGCGAGGGCACGGACGCCTCCGTGCGTGACGTCGTGATGGACGAGTTCCACTACTACGCGGACCGCGCGCGCGGCGGCGCGTGGCAGATTCCGCTGCTCACGTTGCCGCAAACGCGATTCCTCCTGATGTCCGCCACGCTGGGCGACACGACGTTCTTCGAGGCGGAGCTCACGCGGATCAACAAGCGTCCGACCGTCACCGTCGCGTCCACGGTGCGGCCTGTGCCGCTCGAACACGCTTACTCCGAGCTGCCCCTCGCCAAGACGCTCGAAAGCCTGCTCGCCGACGGCAAGGCTCCCGTCTATGTCGTCCACTTCACGCAGCTCGAAGCCGCTGAGAGCGCGCAGGACTTCACCAGCATCAACGTCGCGACGCGCGAGGAGAAGGCGGCGGTGGCGCAGGCGCTGGAGGGTTTCAAATTCACCAGTCCCTACGGCCCCGAGATTAAGAAGTGGCTGCGGCACGGCATCGGGCTGCATCACGCGGGGCTGTTGCCGAAGTATCGCGTGCTCGTGGAGCAACTCGCGCAACGTGGCCTGCTGAAGGTGATTTGCGGCACGGACACTTTGGGCGTCGGCATCAACGTTCCCATCCGCACGGTGCTCTTCACCAAGCTGTGCAAGTTCGATGGGCAGAAGACCGGCATTCTCACCGCGCGGGACTTCCACCAAATCGGCGGACGCGCGGGTCGCAAGGGCTTCGACGACCGCGGCTGGGTCGTGGCCCAGGCTCCCGAGCACGCCATCGAGAACCTGAAGCTCGCGGAGAAGTCCGCGCGCGACGGCAAGAAGACCGTCAAGCGCCAGCCGCCCGACCACAACTTCGTGAACTGGGACAAGCAGACCTTCGCCCGCCTCATGGCCGCGCCGCCGGAGCGCCTGTCCTCTCGCTTCCAAGTGTCGCACGCGATGTTGTTGAACGTCCTCAGCCGCCCCGGCGATGGCTGCGCCGCGATGCAGCGGCTGCTGCGCGATTGCCACGAGTCGCCGAAGCAGAAGCAAGCCCACCGCAAGCGCTCGTGGCAGCTCTTCCGCTCCCTCGTGGACCACAAAATCATCGAGTTCACCGAGCGCTCCCGAACGGAGAAATCGGAAATCGGAAATCGGAAATCGGAAATCCCCAGCAGCCACCTCCGCGTGAACGTCGCGCTCCAAGACGACTTCTCGATGGACCAAGCCCTCTCCCTCTACCTGCTGGAGACGCTGCCGCAGATGGACCCGGCGGCCCCCGACCACGCCCTCGTCGTCCTCACCCTCGCCGAGTCCATCGTCGAGGACCCCGACTTCATCCTCCGACGCCAACTCAGCCGCGTGAAGGACCAGAAGATGGCGGAGATGAAGGCGGAAGGCATCGCCTACGACCAGCGCATGGATGAGTTGGAGAAGCTCGAATACCCGAAGCCGAACCGGGAGTTCATCTACTCCACCTTCAACGCCTTCGCCGCGCGCCACCCGTGGGTGGGGCAGGAAAACATCCGGCCCAAGTCCATTGTGCGCGAGATGTTCGAGTCCTTCCGCTCGTTCTCCGACTACATCCGCGACTACGAGCTGCAACGCGCCGAGGGCGTGCTGCTGCGCCACTTGAACAGCGTCTTCAAGGTGCTCACGCAGACCGTCCCCGACGCCGCGAAGAACGACACCTTGCGCGAGATGGAACTCTACCTCGGCACGATGCTGCGACAGGTGGACGCCAGCCTCCTCGACGAATGGGAGCGGATGCGCAACCCCGCCTACCAGCGCGCCGACGCGAAGGAAGTGCGCCCGCCCGGGGCCGACGAGGCCGCGCGCGACATCACCCGCGATGCGAAGGCCTTCACCGCCGCCATCCGCACGGTGCTCTTCAGCTTCCTGCGCGCCTGGGTGAACGCCGATGCGGAGGCGGCCCTGAGCCAACTCGTTGTTGCCGAGGACGCCGAAGGCACAGCGTGGACCGCCGAACGTTTGCGCGCCGCGATGGAGAGTTTCCGCGCCGGCCACCGCCACCTCAGCCTCGACCCCGAGGCGCGCAATGCCCGCCACACCTACGTCACCCCCGCCGAGGACAAACGCATCTGGCGCGTGCAGCAAATGCTCGTGGACCCCGAGGGCCACAACGACTGGGTCGCGGAGTTCAGCGTGGACTTGGCCGCGTCGCGCGTGAGTGGGGAGCCGGTGCTGCGGTTGGTGCGCATCGGGAGTTTGGTTGGGAGCTGAGTCATCCGCTCAAAACACCGGGAGCTCGCTGGTTACTTCTTCCTGCGGATGGTGTGGATGGGATGCTCGTCTAGCAGGTTCGGGTAGATGCCCTCGATGCGCTTGGGGTCGTAGAAGTTCACCCCAGCGTAGAACCAAAGCGGGACGATGGGCAGCTCGTCACGGATGAGGAGAGTCTCGGCTTGGCGGAGGAGCGCGGCACGTTTCGGCGGGTCAGTCTGGAGGTTGGCAGTGCGGATAAGCTGGTCGTAGGTAGCGTTCGCCCAGCCGGTGCGGTTGTTGCCGTTGCCGCTCATGAACATGTCGAGGAAGGTGTTCGGATCGTTGTAGTCGCCAATCCAACTGCTGCGGCTCAGGTCGTAGTCCAGGGCGCTCTGGGCACTGTAGTAAACCTTCGGCTCCATCGCGCGCAGCTCCATCTTCACGCCGAGTTCCTTGCGCCATATCTCCTGGAGCTCGACGCCCACTTGCTCGTCGAGCTTGTCGGTCTTGAAGAGGTAGTGGAACGGCGGGAAGCCTTGGCCACCGGGGAAACCGGCCTCGGCGAGGAGCTTGCGGGCTTGCTCGGGGTCGTAGCCCCAGCCCTCGGGCGGTTCATAGACGCCCATGCCCTTCGGCGTGAAGTGGGCGGTCGGGGTCTCACCGCTGCGGGCGATCTTTGCGACGAGTTTCTTGCGGTCCACGGCGAGGGCGAAGGCCCGGCGGACGCGCGCGTCGGTGAAGGGTTTGCGCTTCACGTTGAAGCGGAAGAAGTAGGTGCCGAGGTAGTCGAACTTGTGGCAGTCGGGGCGCTTGCCGAGCACGTCCATCAGTTCGTTGGGCACGAGGTTCTTGTCCCAGATGACGTCGGCGGCGCCGGTCTCGTAAAGGTTCAGCGCGGTGGTGGCGGACTTGATGGGGAGGAGGTCCACGAGTTCGCTGCGGGTGTTGGCGGCGTCCCAGTGGCGCGGGTTGCGGCGGAGGCGGACGCGGTCGTTGAGTCGCCAGAACTCCAGCGTGTAAGCGCCGTTGCAGGGGACGGGTTGCTGGAGGAGCCAGCGGTCGCCGTGCTGCTCAATCCAAAAGCGCGGCACAGCGGCGAGCGTCGGAAACGCGCAGAGGTCGAGGAAGAAGGCGGTCGGGCCGATGAGTTCGACGCGGAGCGTGTGCGAGTCGAGGGCGCGGATGGCGATGTCGTCGGGGGTGAAGGGCTTGCCGGTGGCGGTGTTGGTCTTGCCGGTCGAGTAGTCCTCCGCACCCTTGATGAAGAAGAGTTGGCTGGCGTATTCCGCGCCGGTCACGGGGTCGAGCGCGCGGCGCCAGGACCAGACGAAGTCGACAGCGGTGATGGGCTGGCCGGTGGACCAGACGGCATTGGTGCGGAGGTGGAAGGTGTAAACGGTGCCGTCGGGGGACATGTCCCAGCGGTGCGCGATGGCCGGCTCGGCGGTGGCGCGCTTGCCTTCGAGGCGCGTGAGGCCCTCGAAGAGCGCCTTGACGATGCGCATCTCGGTCTGCGTGGAGATGATGGCGGGGTCGAGGGAATCGGGTTCCGCGCCGTTGATGAGGATCAGGTCAGCGGGCGGGTCGGAGCGGGTGCAGCCGAGGAGCAGGAGAAGGCAAAAGGCAAAAGGCAAAAGGCAAAAGGAGCGGCGGGTGCTGGGGTGGCGCTTACCCTCAGTCTTAATCCCTCCTTGTCCGGTCGAAGCAGGGAGGGAGAAATCAAGATTAGGAGTAAGAGGAATACCAATCCTTAAGGCCATTCGGTGGAATGGCCCGGGGGCCACGACGCACGCTGGCGCCTTTTCCCTTCCTCGGAGGAGGGGAGAGGGCCGGGGTGAGGGGTCACGTGCGTCGGCGTTGGCGGCCCCATCCCTCATCCGGCCTGCGGCCACCTTCCCCCCTCCTCCGAGGAAGGGAGAAGGCGTGCGCCGTGGAATTCGGTTGGCATTCCACCGACTTCTCTTGGGAGTTGGTATGCGAGGGGAAAAGCAAAACGCCCGGAGCGGTTCACTCAGGGCGTTTGGCGTGGTCGGCATGACGCCGAAAGTTATTTTTTCACCGGCGGCGTTGTCGAGGGCGGAGTCGCCACCGGGGCGACGACCTTCGGAGCAACCGCATTGGTCGTGGTCAGCAATTTGGGGGCGACGGCGGGAGCCACCTTGGCAGCCGGCGGGTTGGTGCCAGCCGGCGCGTTCGTGAGGATCGAGGCGGGCGGGATGACCGCGGCCGGTGCGGTGAGCGTGGTCGGAGTGGGGGCCTTCGTCGGTAGCACGGAGGTTGTGCTGGCCTTCTTCAGTTCGTCGCGCACGCCGCTGCCGGCCTTACGCGCTGTGCCGCCCATAACGTAGAGCACGAGGCAAAGGGTGAGGAAGATGCCGGCGGCATACTTGGTCATGTTCGTGAGCGCGTTGCCGCTGCCAGCACCGAAGAGCGCGTCGGTAGCGCCGCTGCCGAAAGCCTGGCCGACGCCGGCTTCCTTCTTGGGCAGTTGCACGAGGATGAGGAGGATGAGGAAGAGACTGTCCAGCACAAGGACAGCGGTCAAAAGGCCGGCGACAAAACTCATAATCTTTTCTTTCAGGAAACCGCAAATCAACTAACTACTAACCTGCACTGACCGGCACTAATGAAACAAGCACTTGTCTGATAAGTGCCGGTCAGTGCAGGTCAGTGGTTCATTTTACTCAAATCGAATTCTTCACGATGTCCGCGAAATCACGCACCGCCAGCGATGCGCCGCCTACAAGAGCACCGTCCACGTCGGGCTGGCTCATCAGTTCGCGGGCGTTGCTGGGCTTCACACTGCCGCCGTATTGGATGCGGACGCGGCGAGCGGTCGGCTCATCGAACATCTCGGTGAGCACGCGGCGGATGAACGCGTGAACATCCTGCGCCTGCTGCGTGGTAGCGGTTTTGCCGGTGCCGATGGCCCAGACGGGTTCGTAGGCGAGGATGGTTTCCTCCATGTTCTCTTTGGTCAGCCCAGCGAGGCTGCCGCGCACTTGCGTCTCGACGACTTGCTCGGTCTTGCCGGACTCCCGCTCTTCGAGTTTTTCGCCGACGCAGACGATGGGCTTGAGCGACGCGGCGAGGGCGGCGGCGGCTTTCTTGGCGATGAGCGGGTCGCCTTCGAGTTGATATTGGCGGCGCTCGGAGTGGCCGAGGATGACGTAGCGGACGAGGAATTCCTTGAGCATGCCGGCGCAAATCTCACCGGTGTGCGCGCCGAAGTTGTGCTCGCTCATGTTCTGCGCGCCGAGGCGCAGGGTGGAGCCTTCGATGGCTTTGGAAATGGATTCCAGCGCGGTGAAGGGCGGGCAGATGACGATGTCCACTTCCTTCACGCCCGCGAGGTCGCGCTTGAGGCCGTCCACGAGGGCCAGCCCCTCGGCGACGGTTTTGTTCATCTTCCAGTTGCCGGCGATGATGAGTTTGCGTTCTTTGTCCATCGTTGAGGAGGGTTGAAGTGGGTTGGAAAAATTACTTGTTTGTCAGCACTGCTACACCGGGAAGTTCTTTGCCTTCGAGGAACTCCAAGCTCGCGCCGCCGCCGGTGCTCATGAACGTCACTTGGTCGCCGAGGCCGGCCTGGTTCAGCGCCTTCACGCTGTCGCCGCCGCCGATGATGGTCTTCGCGCCGTGCTTCTGTGTGGCTTCCACCACGGCGAGCGCGACGACGTTGGTGCCTTCCGAGAAGCGTTTGTCCTCGAACATTCCCATTGGGCCGTTCCACAGCACGGTCTTGGCGTTGCGGACTACGTCGGCGTAGCGGGCGGCGGTGGCCGGACCGATGTCGAAGCCCTCGTCGGCGTCGGCGATGTCCGCGTCGGCGTTCACCTTCGGGTTGGTGAACTCGAAGACGGCGCGGCCCTTCTTGTTCACCTTGCCGGTGTCCACGGGCGTGGCGACGACGTTGTCGGTGGGGAGGAGAAATTTCACGCCGCGGTCAGCGGCCTTGGCCAGCGCGCGGACGGCGGTCTTGGTCGCATCCGGCTCGACTAGCGATTTGCCGACGCCGTAGCCCATCGCGAGCTTGAACGTGTAAGCCATCGCGCCGCCGATGAGAATGGTGTCGGCCTTCTCCAACAGGCGGTCAATGACACGAATCTTGTCCGAGACTTTTGCGCCGCCGAGGATGACGACGAAGGGCCGGGCCGGGGTTTCCAGCTCGTCGCCAAGGAACTTCAGTTCGCGCTCCATGAGCAGGCCGGCAGCGCACTGCCCGCCACGCGCCGCGACGACACGCGCCACGCCCTCGGTGCTCGCGTGGGCCCGGTGCGCCGCGCCGAACGCGTCGTTGACGTAGATGTCCGCGACCTTGGCCAGTTGCTGGGCGAACGCGGGGTCGTTCGCCTCTTCCTGGTCGTAGTAACGGGTGTTTTCGATGAGGAGAATGTCGCCTTCTTTGAGTGCACCGGCGGTCTTCTCCACCTTCTCGCCGATGCAGTCGTCCACGAAGGCGACGGGGCGGTTAATGAGGTCCGCGAGCTTGGCCGCGACAGGGCGCAGCGACATGGACGGCTCGCGCTTGCCCTTGGGGCGACCGAGGTGGGCGGCGAGGATGATGCGTGCGCCACCGGCGATGAGCAGGTCGAGGGTGGGGAGGGTTTCTTTGATGCGGGTGGTATCGTTGATGACCATCTGCCCGTCCTTCTCCTCCATCGGAACATTGTAATCCACGCGCATAAAGACGCGTTTGTTTCGCACATTCAGATCACGGACAGTCAGCTTCGACATAAAGAGACGCGGAGCATAGCGATGGGTAGGAGTCAGTCAATTAGGGGTTTTATCCGCGTGACGCAGCGAAACAGATTTGCGGCGTTCCGATGTTGGAGAGCGGCCTCAATCACTCCGCACTGTGTCGCCCACGCGTGCTTCGCCCTGCGTGAGGTCCGCCGCGAAGTTCGCGCCGCGTGCCTGATTGGACACAACGATGACGCCAACCTTCTGGCCGTCGCGATAGACGTTGAGCGACTGCTCCACCGGCGGCAGGCGTCCGATAATGCCTTCCACCACTGTGTATTTGAGCGCCGCGTTGACGAGGACAACTTTCCCGGAGAACACCGAAATCGGCTCGATGACGGGGGCGGGCTTGGGTAGTTCCTTGCCCGATTTGAGTTGGGGGGGCGGGCTGACTTTTGCGGTGGGGGCGACCTTGGCAGTGCCGTCTTTTTGCTCCCGGGTGCCAGCGCAACCTGCGCCCACGAGGGCGGCGACTAGCAGGGCGGAGAGCTTGTGCATGGCGGCGAGTTACGCCGAGACGGGCGCGGGTGGTCAATGGACAATTCCCCGCTGAAACTCGTGACGAGAGCAATTCACTGGCTCGCTCCGATTGCACTCCGAGACGCTTTTTGAAAAGAAAACTGGCCCGGCCCCGTCGCGCTGCTAGCGTTCGCGCGTGCCTGCGCGTGTCGCGTGGGCCGCCAACATTGATTATGGAAACTACCGCCGTGCAAACCTCCCCCCTCGACGAGAAAATCCGCGAGCTCTGCCAAGCCATTCTCGAGCGGTCCGACTTCGTCGACCTGCGCCGCCGCATTGACGCCTTCATGGCGGACGAGAAGGTGAAATACGAATACCAGATGCTCAACGACACCGGCGCGATGCTTCAGCAGAAGCAGCAGCAGGGTATGGAAATCACCGAGGAAGAGATCGGACGCTTCGAGGCCCTGCGTGAGAGCTTCACGAAAAATCCGGTCGCCACGGAGTTTATGGACGCGCAGCAGGAAGTCTCCCGCGTGCAGGATAACATCCTCAAGCATGTGCAGAAGACGCTGGAGTTGGGCCGCGTGCCGACGGTGGACGACATGAACGACGGCAGTTGCTGCAACAGCCACGGCGGGTGCTGCTCCTGATCCGGTCGGGTCCCGCGGTTCCGGCTCAGGTTTGAATCCAAACCGGCGGTGCGTGGAACTGCCAGCGAAGGCGGCGGCTTGGGGAGACCGAGTGGCTTGCCGCTTTCGCATTTTTCCATGTCTCTGGGGCGAAGGCTCGTTCCCATTGACCGCTGAACGCTTTCCCACTGGCCTTCGTCATAGACGGCCTGCAAATTTATCCCGTGCCCAGCATAGAACGGACAATTCAAGTCAGTTGGCGTCATCAGGTGCATTTCACCCACGGCGTCTTCAATCCCGCCAACCACACCCTCCGCGACGTGCTTGTGGGCGGCGGCGGCGCGACCCGGCGTAAGACACTCATCGTCGTGGACGAGGCGCTCGCCAAGGCCCAACCCGGCCTCGAAAAGACCATCGCTGACTACTTCGCCACGCACGGGGACGCGCTGGATTTGGTCTGTTCGCCCATCGTCATCGAGGGTGGCGAGCGGGTGAAGAACTCCTATTTCCACGTCTCGGAAATCCACTCGCAGATTGACCGCTACCACATCGACCGTCACGCCTACCTGCTCTGCGTCGGTGGCGGCGCGTTGCTGGATATGGTGGGGCTCGCGGCGGCCACCGCGCACCGGGGCATCCGTCATGTGCGCATCCCGACGACCACGTTGAGTCAGGACGACTCCGGCGTGGGGGTGAAGAATGGCGTCAACGCGTTCGGCAAAAAGAACTTCATCGGCACCTTCTGCCCGCCCTTCGCCGTCCTCAACGACTTCCAGCTCCTCTCCACGCTGACCCCGCGCGACCAGCGCGCCGGCTACGTCGAGGCCGTGAAGGTGGCCTGCATCCGCGACGCGGAGTTCTTCAACGACATTGAACGCGATGCCACCGCCCTCGCCGCCTTCGAGCCGACGGCGATGCAGCGCCTCATCTACCGTTGCGCCGAGCTGCATCTGAACCACATCGCCACCGGCGGTGACCCCTTCGAATTCGGCAGCGCGCGCCCGCTCGACTTCGGCCACTGGGCGGCGCACAAGCTCGAGCAACTCTCGGAATACAAACTTCGTCACGGCGAGGCCGTCGCCATCGGCATCGCGCTGGACGTGCTCTACGCGAAGAAGGTTGGCCTCCTCGACGCTGCGAGCGCCGAGCGTGTGCTGGTGCTGCTGGAGCAACTCGGTTTTGACCTGTTTGCCTCTGAGTTGCTGCACACCGACTCGGACGGCAACTTGATGGTGCTCTCCGGCCTCGCCGAGTTCCGCGAACACCTCGGCGGCGAGTTGACCATCACGCTGTTGCGCGCCATCGGTGAAGGCATCGAGGTGCATGAGATGGACCTGCCCAAGGTCGTCGAGGCCATGCAGCGTTTGCAGGAACGGCACGCGGCACGCGGGCGGAAAAGCGTCGCGGTGGCGGGCTGACGCTGGCAGGCTGCGGCCCGATGAACCGCACCGCCGTGCTCAATGTTGTCGGCCTCACCGAGTCCCTCCTTGGCGAGCGGCTCCCCCGCATCACCGCCTTTCGCAAGCGCGGTGCCGTCCTTAATATTGACCCCGCCTTTCCGGCCCTCACCACTACCGCGCAATCTAACTACCTCACCGGCACCAAGCCCACCCAGCACGGCATCGTCGCCAACGGCTGGTATCACCGGGAGTTGGCCGAGGTGCAGTTCTGGAAGCAATCCAACCACCTCGTCCACGGGCGTAAGCTGTGGGACGAGCTGCGCGAGCGCGACCACAAGTTCACCTGCGCCAAGCTCTTCTGGTGGTATAATATGTATTCCACTGCAGACTGGTCCATCACGCCGCGCCCCATGTATCCGGCGGACGGGCGCAAGGTCTTCGACGTCTACACCTGGCCCTACTCCATCCGAGACGACATCAAGCACGACCTCGGCGAGTTCCCGTTCCCTGGCTTTTGGGGGCCGAGCGCGGGCGTGCAGTCCCCCGCCGGGGGCCCTGACTGCGCGTCGCGCTGGATTGCCGAGTCGGCCAAGTGGATTGAGAAGCGCTTCAAGCCCACGCTGAACCTCGTCTACCTCCCGCACCTCGATTACAACCTCCAGCGCCTCGGCCCGCAGCACCCGGATATCGCCCGCGACCTTGCGCTCATTGACGACCTCGTCGGCGAGCTCATCCTCTTCTTCCAGAAACGCAACGTGCAGGTCGTCCTGCTCTCCGAATACGGCATCAGCCCCGTGGACAAGGCCATCCACCTCAACCGCATCTTTCGGGAGCAGGGCTGGCTCACGGTGAAAGAGGAACTCGGACTCGAGCTCCTCGACGCTGGCGCGAGCAAGGTCTTCGCCGTCGCCGACCATCAGGTCGCGCACATCTACGTCAACGACACCTCACTCCTCAGCCAAGTGCGCTCCGTCGTCGAGTTCACCCCCGGCGTGGCCCAAGTGCTGGCCGCGAAGGAGAAAACCGCCGCCGGCATCCACCATCCGCGCGCGGGCGACCTCATCGCTGTGGCGAAGGAAAACGCGTGGTTCACCTACTACTATTGGCTCGACGACCAACGCGCGCCTGACTTCGCCCGCTGCGTGGACATCCACCGCAAGCCCGGCTACGACCCCGTGGAACTCTTCCTCGACCCGAAGCTTCGCTCTCCGAAACTTAAGATCGTCGGCAAGTTGCTGAAGAAGAAGCTCGGCTTCCGCATGTTGATGGACGTCGTCCCGCTGGACGCCTCGCTTGTGAAAGGCTCCCACGGGTGCCGCCCGGCCAACCCCGCCGACTGGCCCGTCCTCATCACCGAGCGGCACGAGTTCCTGCCCGCGCACCAGCTCGACTCGACTGCGGTTTACGACATCCTGAAACGCCATGTCATCGGCGCATAAAAGCCGCGTTGGATGGAGCGCGGATGCCCACGTCCGCAGCCTGCCAATCCAAGCCCGCTGATTGCGGACGTAGGCGTCCGCGCTCCGCACCGATTCCATGACCCCGCCGCCCGCCACGCCTCCGACAAAGCGGGCTTGGCTGTCGCGCCGTCGGCTGCTGACCGGCGCAGGCTTCGTCGGCGTGACGGGTGCAGTGGGTGCGGCCTACACGCGGTTGCTGGAGCCGGGCCGGCTCGAAGTCACCCACCGCACCGCACCGCTCGGGCAGGCAAACGCGGCCCCCGTAAAAATCCTGCACTTGTCCGACCTCCACGCCTCCGGCTACGTCCCGATCGAGTTCATCGCGCACGCCATCGAGCTCGGCCTCGCGGAAAAGCCCGACCTTGTTTGCCTCACCGGCGATTTCATCACGAAGCATTTCACACGCTTCGCCGACTACGCCGACGTGTTGAAGCCGCTCGCCGCCGCCGCCCCCACCTTCGCCTGCCTCGGCAACCACGATGGCGGCAAGTGGGCCGCGCGCCCCATCTACGGTGGCTATCCTGACCACGCAGCCGTCCGCAAATGCCTCACTGCCAGCGGGGCCAAGGTCTTGCTGAACCAATCACACGAACTCACCCTTCGCGGGCGCAAACTCCGCATCGTCGGCGTGGGCGACTTGTGGTCCGATGAGCAACGCCCGGTGGAAGCATTCGGCACCGCGGCATCGGACGCGGAGACCGGCGTCATCGCGCTCATGCACAACCCTGATGGCAAGGAGCAACTCGCTGCGTTTCCTTGGCATCTGGCTTTGTGCGGGCACACGCACGGCGGCCAACTCCGCCTGCCGTGGCTGGGCACGCCCTTCGCCCCCGTGCGCGACCACCGCTACGTCGAGGGCCTGCACCGTTGGCGCGACCGCTGGCTCCACATCACGCGCGGCGTGGGCAACCTCCACGGCGTCCGTTTCAACTGCCGCCCGGAGGTCAGCCTCCTCACCCTCGCTTGACCATGCGCTTGTCCCATTCCTTTTGCCGGTTGCCTTTAATCTGTTGCCTTGTAGCAACCGCCTGCTCCACCGGCACGAAAGTTGTCACCACCACCGGCAAGCTCGTCAGCAAGACCGCGACCACCGCCATCACCACCGGTGGAAAAGTAGCGGGCGCGACTGTCTCCGGCGGAGCCACCGTCGCGAAGACCGTTGTCACCACGACTGGCTCCGTGGCTAGCTCGATTGCGAAGACGGCGTTTGTCACCGTCGTGGACAGCGCGGCCGGTGTGGCGCGACAGGTGCCGTGGACTGAGGGAATGAAGCTCTACGCCATCACGAAGTCCGGGGAGGCCAACGCCGCGCTCAAGGCCGTCCAAATCCTCCGCGGCTCACGGATCATCGCCACCACGGACACCGCCAAGCTCGCGGCGAACACTCCCGGCCCCGCGTTGCAAGCCGGAGATGTCATCAAGCTGGGGCAACTCGTCGGACGGTAGTCCAGAAGCGTGGCCCCGCTTGCCACTGAGACGGCGCCTCCGTAGCCTTCGTCCACACATGAACCTCACCGATCTCAAGTGGCCCGAAGTCCAGGCCCTTTCCAAGGACACGCCCGTCATCTTCCCCATCGCCGCGCTCGAACAGCACGGACGGCACATGCCCGTCTTCACGGACAGCTTGCTCACGAATGAAATCGTCCGCCGCGTCGAGACCCGTATCGGCGAGCGCGTGCTCATCGCGCCGCTCCAATGGCTCGGCAACTCCGACCATCACATGGATTTCCCGGGCACCATGTCCGCCCCGCCGCGCGTGTATCTGGATTTGCTCGCCGGCCAGTTCGAGAACTTCATCGCGCACGGCTTCCGCCGCCTCGTGATGCTCAACGGCCACGGCGGCAACGATGTGCCCGGCAAGCAAGTCGTCTTCGAGCTGCGGCAGAAATACCGCGCCCGCCGCGACCTCCTCCTGCTCTTCGCCACCTACTGGAATCTCGCACTCACGCCACCCGCCACCGCGCACCCCGACATCAAACAGAGCCGCATGGGCCACGCCTGTGAATGGGAGACCAGCATGGTCCTGCGCATCGCGCCGCATCTGGTGGGCGACCTGACCAAGGTCGCGGCCGTCGAGTTTGGCAACCCCTTCGAGCCGGCCGCGCGCGGCTGGATCATGGGCGACCGCAGCGTGCCCGGCCACATTGGCGACCCGCGGCACGCCACCGCCGAGAAGGGCGAGGCGCTCTTCCAAGTCTTCACTGACGGCGCAGTCGCGATGCTGGAACGGGCGTTGAAGTGGGACGGGCAGAGCTGGGAAGGATGAAGGAAGTAATGAGTGATTAGCAAAAATCCTGAGGGCCTGCCGGGCAGCACCACTCAACACTAACTAGTAACTACTATCCCTTCACCCCACTCCCGCAGTCGGGGCGTGACCTCGCTCATCGCGGCTTCCAACGCGGTCAACAACTCGGGCAGCCGCTCCCGTTCTCCAGCCATCGCCAGTCCCTCGATCTCGACCGCGAGCACCCGCACGGCCAGCGCGCCGACGTGGCTGGCACTGGTCTTGAGGGGGTGCATCGCGTTGTGGACGCCAGAGCAATCTCCCGTTGCCTCGGCCGCGAGAGCTTCCGCCAGCTTGGAAGGCCCGTAGCTGAGGAATAGGTCCACCATGGTGCCTGCAAATTTTGGCCCGCCAAGCTTGAGGAGCTTGGCGAGCGCAGCTTTATCGAGGCAGGGCGGCGGTTCCATCAGTGATTGTTTTCGCGTCGGCTCGCATGCCGCAAGCATTGAAATCCACGACTGCTCTGCCACGCTTGGCCCATGAAAAACTCGTGGCTCGCTGCGTTCGTCTTCTCACTGGCACTTTCATCGCCCGCTCTCCAGTCCCAAGTCGTCGAGGCGGACCTGTGCATCTTCGGCGGCACGTCCGGCGGTATCGCGGCAGCCGTGCAGGCGGCGCGGCTGGGCAAGACCGCCGTGCTCGTCAACCCCACCAAGTATCTCGGCGGCCTCACCACCGGCGGCCTCGGCGCGACGGACATCGGCAACAAGGCGGCCATCGGCGGCCTCGCGCGCGATTACTACCACCGGCTCGCGCAGCACTACGCGAAGGACAGTTCGTGGACGCTGGAGACGGCCCCGGATTATTTCAGCAAGCGGCGCGGCGGGCAGGCGGGCGCGAGCGCGTTGACCGGGGCGGACGCGACGATGTGGACCTTTGAGCCGGGCGTGGCGGAGAAGGTTTTCCTCCAGTGGCTAGATGAGGCCAAGACGCCGGTCTATCTGAACCAGCGCCTCAAGTCCGTGACGAAGACCGGCCCGCGCATCACGGAAATCACGATGGAAAACGGCCGCGTCTTCCGCGCGAAGATGTTCATGGACGCGACCTACGAGGGCGACTTGCTGGCGAAGGCCGGCTGTTCCTTCCACGTCGGGCGCGAGGCGAACGCGACCTACGGCGAGACGCTCAACGGCGTCCGTGCCAGCACGCCGCACCATCAGTTCACCGTGCCGGTGGACCCGTATGTGAAGCCCGGCGACGCGCGCAGCGGTCTGCTGCCGCACATACAATCCGGCGACGGCGGCAAGCCCGGCGACGGCGACAAAGCCGCGCAGGCTTACAACTACCGCCTCTGCTTCACCACTGATCCGAAGAATCGTCTGCCCGCGCAGAAGCCCGCCGCGATGGCGCAGGCGAAGTGGGACGTGCTGCTGAAAGCCGCGAACAACAGCCTCCCCGTCACGCCGCCGGCGAGCTACGACGCGAAGGAGTTCGAGCTGCTGGGCCGTTACCTCGAAGCGCTCGTGGTCGCGAAACGCAACCCGAAGCTCGCGCAGTTCTGGAACCCGATTTGGATGCCGAACCACAAGACCGACATCAACAACAACGGTGGGTTCAGCACGGATTTCATTGGGCGGAACTACGATTACCCGAACGCCGACTACGACACACGCGAGCGCATCGCCAAGGAGCACGAGGCTTACATCCGTGGCTTCCTGACCTTCCTCGCCACGGACGCGCGCGTGCCCGAGGAGATGCGGCGCGAGATGCAGAGTTGGGGTCCGCCGAAGGATGAGTTCCGCGACACCGACGGCTGGCCGCGTGAGCTGTATGTGCGCGAAGCCCGCCGGCTCGTGGGCGAATACGTGATGAGCGAGAAGAACTGCCGTTACGTGGAGACCATCACAGATTCCGTGGGCCTCGGTGCCTACAACATGGACTCGCACAACTGCCAGCGCATCGTGAAGAACGGCAAGGTGGAGAACGAAGGCGACGTGCAAATCCCGCCGATGAAGCCCTACCCGGTCTCCTACCGTTCCATCATCCCGAAGGCCGCCGAGTGCGACAATTTGTTCGTGCCCGTCTGCCTCAGCTCGTCGCACATCGCTTACGGCAGCATCCGCATGGAGCCGGTGTTCATGGTGCTCGGGCAGAGCGCGGCCACGGCGGCGGCCATCGCGATTGACGACAAGGTTCCCGTGCAAAAGGTGAACTACGAGAAGCTCCGCGCCCGCTTGCTCGCGGATAAGCAGGTGCTCGATTGGACCGGCCCCGACCGCGCCGCTGGGCCATTTGCCAAGTTCATCGACCCGAAGTCCCTGCCTGGCGTCGTGCTCGACGACGCGGACGCGACGATGACGGGGCATTGGGTGGAGGCCGGCACCATCGCCTGGCGCGTGGGCAAGGGCTACCGGCACGACAGCAACGCGGAGAAAGGCGAGTTGGCCGCCGTCTTCACGCCCTCCCTCCCGAGCGCGGGAGACTACGAAATCATCCTCCTCAACGTCCCGAACCCGAACCGCGCCAGCAACGTCCCTGTGACCGTGAGCGTCGCGGGCCAACCGGCGAAGACGTTCAAGGTGGACCAGAAGTCGAAAGGCGAAATCTCGCTCGGCAAGTTCAAGCTCCCCGCCGGCAAGACCACCACCGTGACGGTCTCGAACAAGGACACCGACGGCCATGTGATTCTGGATGGCGTTCAGTTCAAACCGGTGAATTGAGGCAGCCCAACCGCCAGCGGACTCATGCCGCTGAGGGGGCAGAAGTCGTGTTGACATAACAAATCAAAAAATTACCCCTTGCACCGGTCATGACCGTTGCCTACAGTGCGCCCTCGTTTTTAGAGAACGAGTTCAAATTATGCGTCGTCCCAAAGGCATCAAAACCAGAAAGGCCGTGTCGAAACGGTTCAAAGTCACCGGCACCGGCAAAATTCTTCGCGCGCGCGCCGGGCGCCGACATTTGCTCACCGGCAAAGGTGCCAAGCGCCGTCGCTTCCTCGGCAAGCGCGCGCTCGTCCATAAGACCGACGAGTATCGCATCAAGTCGTGTCTGCCCTTCAGCCACTGAGAATTGCTCAACTTTCACTTTCAACACCCACTAATCCATGCGCGTAACTAACGCTCCCGCCTCACGCAAACGCCGTAAGAAGATGATCACCGCTGCGAAAGGGTATCGCATGCGGCGCTCGAAACTCTACCGCTACGCCTCCGACGCGGTGGACCACGCCCGGCAATACGCCTATCGCGATCGCAAGACCAAGAAGCGCCTTTACCGCCGTCTCTGGCAGGTCCGCATCAACGCGGCCTCCCGCGCCGCAGGCCTCACCTACAGCCGTTTCATGGAGGGCATTAAGGCCGCGCAGATCGGTCTCGACCGCAAAGTCATCTCCGACCTCGCAGCGACGGACGCCGCCGCGTTTGGCGAGTTGATCAAGGCTGCCCAGGCCGCACTCGCTGCCAAGCCCGCTGCCACGCTCGCGAAAGCCTAACGGCATAATTCGTAGTCGCACGGTTTGCGGACTTTGTTCGAGCTCTCCGTTGCTCGGAAATACTTCTGCACTCCTGCTCACTGTTGGGGCGTTATAACCCCAAGCATTAGTCCTCCACCAGACCGCTAACCAGCGGTCTTTTTCTTTTTACAACCGCAAGTTTTAGGCGACGCGTTGGGGCTTGGTTTGTGTGGCCATGTGTTTGGCGAGCACGGTGCGCAGTTCCACTTGGAAGTTTTCTGGCGTGAGGTTCTGCTTCTGGAGGATGCCGCTGACGTTGCCCTTGAGGCGCTGCTTGTCCTCCTCGGTGATATCTTTCGCAGTGAGGACGATAATGGGCACGTCGCGCATGTCCTTCCGCTCGCGGACGGCTTGTGCGAAGGCAAAGCCGTCCATCTCTGGCATCATCAGGTCCAGGAGGATGAGGGATGGCAGGCGCAGGCGGATGAGCTCCAGCGCGTCGAGGCCGTTGGCTGCCAACATTACGGGATAGCCTTCGCGCTCAAGGTTACGCCGGAGGATGTGGCTGGCGATTTCATCGTCCTCCACGACGAGGATGGGTCGATCGCCGGGCGTGGGGCAGTATTCACGCAGCAGGCTGGAGAGGCGTGCGTAGTCGACGGGCTTGGTGAGGAACTCGGACGCGCCGAGCGCGAAGCCTTTGTCGTGTTCTTCGGTCAGCGTGATCATCACCACGGGGATGTCCGCCAGTTCTGGGTCAGTCTTCAACGCGGTAAGAACAGACCAGCCGTCCACTTCTGGCATCATCACATCAAGGGTGATGAGTGCCGGGCGGAGTTGTTTGGCCATCAGCAACCCCTGCCGGCCATCAGCGGCGGTCTGGGCGGAAAAGCCTTCTTTCTTTAGGAATCGCACCATGAGATCCCGTGAGTGCTCGTCGTCATCAATCACGAGAACACTCGGTTTGGCGCTGTTCGGCACGGGCAAGTGCTCGGGAATCGAGGCTGCGGGCGCGGGCTGTGTGGCGGGGAGCGGCGGACGAGCCGGGAGGCGCACGGTGAAGGTGGACCCTCGGTTCAGCACGCTGGTGGCCTGCAACTGGCCGCCCATGGCCTCGGTGAGCCTGCGGCTGACGGCCAATCCCAGGCCAGTGCCGCCGAACTTGCGCGAGGTCGAGTCTTCGGCTTGGGAGAACGCTTGGAAAAGCCGCCCGAGTTGCTCCTTCGTCATGCCGATGCCTGTATCGGTCACGTGGATGATGATCCACGGCTGGCCCTCCGCGGTCTCGGTGCCGAGGCGGAGGCGCACTTCACCGCGCACCGTAAATTTGCAGGCGTTGCCCAGCAGGTTGACAAGTGTTTGGCGGACCTTTGTGTGGTCAGCGTTCAACTTGAGGGTGGTGTGGGGGCTATCCAATTCCAGGTGGACTTCGTTCTTCGACGCGAGCGGGCGCACCGTGTCGAACACCTCGCGGGTGAGGGTGACGAGGTCAAATTCTTCGTAGTGAAGCGTCAGCTTGCCGGCCTCGATCTGGGAGAGGTCGAGCAAGTCGTTGATGAGTGTGAGCAAGTTCCGGCCAGCTGCGTGGATGCGACGGATGTCGGCGAGGGCTTCGGGCTGGCCCATCGCCGCCGGGTCCTCGATGAGCATCTCGCTGTAGCCGATGACGGCGTTGAGCGGCGTGCGCAGCTCGTGGCTCATGTTGGCGAGGAAGGCGGACTTCGCGCGGTTCGCCTCCTTGTCCTTGGATTCGAAGAGTGCGTGGTTCAACTGCATCAGCTCCGCCGTGCGCTGCGCGACAAGCTCGCCGAGGTGGTCGCGGTGGCGGCGCAAGTCCCCGTCGCGGAGCTGGAGCTGCGCGAGCATGTCGTTGAAGGCGTTGACGAGTTGCCCCAGTTCATCTGATCCGGCCACCGCCGCGCGCACGGAAAAATTCTCTTCCCGGGCAACGTGCTTCACGGTCCGAACCAAACTGAGAATGGGGTCGGTGAAAAGCCGTTCCAGTCGGGATGCGAACGCCAGTGCCACGAATAGGCCCAGCCCCCCCGCCAACAGGCCCACGCCAAGACAATCGCGCACGAACCCCTGCTGCCAGTCGGGGTCCGCGCGCAAATAGACTGTGCCCAGTAACACGCCCGAATCGGACCGGACCGACCGGACCATTTCTAGCCGCTCCGCGTGGAAACCCTCGACCGGCAGTGGGAAGGGCGGAAGCGACTCGGAGGGGCTGCGCCGGAACTGCGCGAAGACGCCGCCGGACTCGCGGTGAATCACGCCGACGAGCAGGTGCGGACTTTCGCGCAGCGCGCTGATGGCGCGCAGGCCGCCGGACGTGTCGTTCCGTTCCAAGGCCGTGGTGGTGGCGTGGCTGACGAGGGCGGCGAGCGAGGCCAGTTCCTTATGCGTCACCGCGCGCGACCACACGCGGGTGGAGACGAGGGTGGTGAAGGAAGCCACACCCAGTGCCACGACGCAGGAGCCGAGGATCATCAGCCGCAGTTTGTTGCGGATGGCGAGGTGGTGGAATGCGGAGAGCGGGCTCATGGCAACAGCTCGGCCCCCTGCTGGGGTGGTGGTGCGAGGTTTGCCTCGTCTTTCTCGCTGCGCATCATGGACCGGTTGGTTGCCCTGATTGTTCCGTTGCGGGCGCTGTGACCGAAACGAGTTCTCCGTGGAGCGGGGGCACTATGCCCGCACAGCTTCGACGGGAAAGCGAAAAGTCGGAACTGGGCTGCGGAACGGGGGCTGCTGAACCCCACGCGGGCTCCGCACGGCCGCCAGAAACTGAAATCACAAAATCATTCCCGTCCCGGGCGGCTTCTGCTTCGCTTTCCCCACGACCATGCACACCACCTCCCGCCGACAATTCCTCCAAACCACCGCCGCCACATTGCTTGCCGCACCCGTCGCTCAAGCCATCGCGCCGCTGGGCCGCACGGGCAAGGCGCGGCTCCAACTCGCCCTCGCCGCCTACTCCTTCCGCGAGTTCTTCGGCGGCGCTCTGCAGCGCGGAGCCGGGAAGGCCGCGCCCGCCGGACAAGCGATGGATATGTTCAAGTTCCTCGACTACTGCGCGGAGCACGGCTGCGACGGCGCGGAGCTGACCAGCTACTTCTTCCCCAAGGAACTCCCCGCCGACTACCTCGTGCAGGTGCGGCGGCACGCCTTCATCAAGGGCGTGGCCATCAGCGGCACGGCGATTGGCAACAACTTCTCGCATCCGAAGGGCGAGAAGCGTGACGCGGAGATCGCTCTGACGAAGCAGTGGGTGGACCGCGCTGCCGTGCTGGGCACCTCGCACATCCGCGTCTTCGCTGGGCAGACGAAGGAGATCTCGCGCGAAGAAGCGGACAAGCTCGTCGTCGCCGCGTTGGAGGAGTGCAGCGACTACGCTGGGCAGAAGGGCATCTTCCTCGGCATCGAGAACCACGACGCCATCGGCAGCGCGGAGCACTTGCTCAAACTCATCAAGCAGGTCAACAGCCGCTGGCTCGGCGTGAACCTGGACTCCGGCAACTTCCGCACCGCCGATCCATATGCGGACTTCGCCGAGTGCGCGCCCTACGCGGTGAACGTGCAGCTCAAGACCGAGATCAATCCGGTGGGCGCGGCGACCAAAGGCCCGCAACCGGCGGACCTCGGCAAGTTCGTGAAGCTGCTGCGCGAGGCCCACTATCAGGGCTTCGTCGCGCTGGAATTCGAGGGCAAGGAAGACCCATTCAAGTCCGTGCCGCCGGTGCTCAAGCACCTGAAGGAACTCTTCGCCGCCTGAACTTCGTAGTCGCAACCTTCAGGTTGCGAAGGCTTCGTTTCCCAAGCGCAGGCTGAAGCCTGCGACTACCGGACTTCAAACCGCCTTGCCCCGCCCGGCTCGGCCCGCCTACGCTCGCCGCCATGCTCCTGACCCTCACCAGCCTTCTTGGCTTGGTCGCCTTCATCGCGCTCGCGTGGGGCCTCTCGCTCGACCGCAAGCGCTTCCCGTGGCGCACTGTCCTCTCCGGCCTCGCGCTGCAATTCGCCTTCGCCTGGCTCATCCTGCGCACCACCTTCGGCGAGGCCGTCTTCCGCTACACCAACAGCGCGGTGGACCGGCTCCTCGGCTTCGCGGAGGAAGGCTCCAAGATGGTTTTCGGCCCGCTGGCCAACGGTAAAATGCTGGCGGAGAAGTGGGGCCCGGAGAATGCCTTCATCTTCGTCATCACCGTCACTTCCACCATCATCCTCATCTCGGCGCTGTCCTCGTTGCTCTATCACTATGGCATCCTGCAACGCGTCGTGGCCGCCGTGTCGTGGGTGATGGAACGGGTGATGAAGACCAGCGGCAGCGAAAGCCTCGCGGCGGCGGCGAATATCTTCATGGGGCAGACCGAAGCCCCGCTCGTCATCAAGCCTTACCTCGCCAACATGACGAAGAGTGAGCTGCTGGCGGTGATGATTCCGGGCATGGCGAGCATCGCAGGTGGCGTGATGGCGGCTTACGTTTCCTTCGGTATTTCCCCCGGCCACCTGCTCACCGCCTCCGTCATGAGCGCGCCCGCCGCGCTGCTCATTGCCAAGATCATGCTGCCCGAGACCGAGCAGAGCGAAACGGCCCAGGGCGCGACCGCGAAGCTGGAACTGGAATCCACCAACGGCGTGGACGCCATCTGCCGCGGCGCGAACGAGGGCATGACCCTGTCCTTGAATGTCATGGGCATGCTTATCGCCTTCGTGGCACTCGTAGCGATGGTGAACTTCCTCATCGCCCTGCCCCAGACAGAGCTGTTCAACATGACCAACCCGGTGACGTTGCAAAAATTCTTCGGCTGGGTGAACGCGCCCTTCGCGTGGCTGATGGGCGTGCCGTCGAAGGACTGCGTGGCCGTCGGGCAAGTGCTGGGCGAACGCATCGTGCTCAACGAATTCATCGGCTACCTCTCGCTGGGCAAGATCAAGGAAACGCTCGACCCGCGCAGCGTCACTATCGCCACCTACGCGCTGTGCGGCTTCGCGAACTTCGCGAGCATCGCCATTCAGATTGGCGGCATCGGCGCGCTGGCCCCGACCCGGCGCGCGGAGTTGGCCAAGTTCGGCCTGCGCGCGATGGTGGGCGGCCTGCTGGCCTGCTACATGATGGCGACCATCGCGGGGCTGCTGACGAACTGAGCCGGTGGCCGGTTTTTCGCCACAGATGAAGCACAGATGGGGCGAAGTGGGGAGAGTTTCAGGCCCAATTTCGCCGACCTTACCGCCCGCTTCCTCTGTGTTTCATCTGTGTCCATCTGTGGCTAAAACTCCGTCGCCCCGCCCAAAGCAGTGTCGCCGCAGTGCTCGGCCACCGCAGTCCACACTTGAGTCACGCCCGCCGCCCCTTCATCGTCCCCGCCACAACACACCGCATGGCCACCGACTCCGCCCCCTCTGCCCTCGACCGCGCGCGCCGCAAGGCCTACTGGCGGCTCCTCCCGCTCCTCTTCATCTGCTACGTCATCGCCTACGTGGACCGGGCGAACGTCTCCATCGCCAAGCTCACGATGACGAAGGACCTGCCGGGCTTCGACAACGCCGTCATCGGCCTCGGCGCGGGGATGTTCTTCCTCGGCTACTTCCTGCTGGAGATTCCCGGCACGCTCATCGTCGAGCGCTGGAGCGCGCGGAAGTGGATCAGCCGCATCATGGTCTCGTGGGGCATCATGGCCGCACTCACGGCGCTGGTGAAGACGCCGGAGCAATTCTACGGCGTGCGGTTCTTGCTGGGCTTGGCGGAAGCCGGCTTCTTCCCCGGCATCGTTGTCTATCTCACGCACTGGTTTCCCAGCCGCGACCGCGCCAAGGCCCTCTCCTTCTTCCTCGTCGCCACGCCCTTCGCGCAGATCATGAGCCCGAAGATTTCCAACGCGTTGCTCAAAATCGGCACTGACGAGGTGGTCAACGGCGTGACCGTGCACCACCCGGAGTTCATGGGGCTGGAAGGCTGGCAGTGCGTTTACATCTTCTGGGGCATCCCCGCCGTGGTGCTGGGCGTCATCGTCCTCTTCGCCATGACGGACCGCCCGCGCGACGCCAAGTGGCTCACGCCCGAGGAGCGCGACGCCTTGGAACAAGAGTTGGAACGCGAGCGACTCAGCCGCTCCCAAGGCAAGCGCATGACCGTGCTCGAAGCCCTGCGGCACCCGAAGGTGCTGCTGCTCGCGCTGGCCTACTTTTGCACCGTCACGGGCAGCTACGGCGTGGAGTTCTTCCTGCCCAGCATTTTGAAGGATTGGTATGGCATGAGTTTCAACCAGCTCACCTGGCTCATCATGCTCCCGCCCTTGCTCGCGCTGACGGGACAACTTTTCGTCGGGTGGAGTTCCGACCGGCACAAGGAACGCCGCTACCACGCCGTCATCCCCATCGTCATCGGTGCGTGCGCCATCGGCCTCGCGCCCTTCACGCGCGGCAACCTCACGCTCACGGTGATTTGCTTCATGGTGGCCTTCGCGGGGTTCAAGTCCTACATGCCGGCCTTCTGGGCGCTGCCGAGCATGTTCCTCACCGAGGCCGCGGCTGCGGGCAGCATCGGGCTAATCAACTCGGTCGGAAACCTCGGTGGCTTCCTCGGCCCGACGGTGCTGGGTGCGGTGGAAAAAAGCACCGGCTCCTACGCCGGCGGCCTCTACTTCCTCTGCGCCTCGATGATCATCTCGGCGGGGATCATCTTCTTCCTCGGCCTGGGGCATAGGGAGAAGACGGGAAAGTGAGAAGGTGAGAGGGAGCGCGCGCCTCCGCCCTATTCGCTATTCCCTATCTCCTATCCCTTTTCCTCCCGCCCCGCCTCACGGCGCGCGCAGCACCGTATAGACCCGCTCGAACCACGCCGCCGGGCTTTCCGGGCCGCTCGGGGCGGGACCGGGCGGGGTGCGGCTGACAATCGCCGTGCGCACAATCCCTTGCGTCACGAGTGAGGCCAAGAGTGGCGACGGCGCGGAGACGACCACCAATTTGGCCGTGTTCCCTTTGAGCGTGGCGACGTCAGAGGGGGACAGGGACTGGGGAAAATTGCCCAAAAAAACCACCGCGCCCGCGCCCGCGCCGGCGACCTGCGCGGCTTGCCCCGGCGGCCATTCCCGTGGGTCGCTGGCCATATCGCGCTTGAACTCCTTCACCTCCTTGAGCGTTACGCCTTTTGCCCGATTGAGGCCGGTTTTGAACCCTTTGACCTGGGCATCGCTGTTCGAGTTTTTCATCCCTGCGAGCACTTCCACGACGATGACCACGGTGCCTTGCTGGTTCAGTAGCTTGGCGGTTTCTGCCGCCGCCTCCGCGCCGAGTTGCTCGAAGGGCTTCAGGATCACCCGCGAACTGCCGTCCGATTGCGAGGTGGCCAGTCGCACGGCACCACCGACAATGGCGAGAACGGCCACGATGGCCAGGACGAGGGTCTTTTTATTCATGAGTAGCTAGTAGGCGAGTAGAGCGCAGGCCAAGATTATAGGAACCCGCTCTTTTTGTATCAAGCCCGGCAAGCGGGGAGTTTGTTTGATGGAGGACCGGCACGGGGGCGTCAGGTTGCAGCTCATGAAACCGACTGCGACAGATGCCCGCGTGGGTTGGAAGCAGTCTGCCCAACTCGGGTTCGTAGGGCTGGCGTTCGCGATAGCTGGGTGGCTCTTCTACAGCCATTTCAAGCGGCCGGATTTCAAGGTCAACAAACGTCCGTTCGCCTCGTTGGGGGAGTTCGCGGCGGATGAGCTAGTGAAGATTCTGCCCAGAGGGCGCGTGCAGGTGGTTTATGACGTGTCGAACCAAGCGACTGGCGAGGATCCGCGCCTCGGCAAGGCGCTAGAGATGCAGGCGGTGCAGGCGCAGGCGTTCAAGTCCCGGTTGGCGAGGCGGGGCAAATTCAGCTTCGATCCCGATGTGAAACTGCCTCGCTCCCCGATGGCGATGGGCAGCGCCTGGCCGGGGGGCACCTTTCATTCGCTAGTGCGGGTGCCGGACACGGTTTTGGTGTTGTTCAGTAGCCTTCCACCGTTGAGCGACGCGGAGCGGGCCTTGTCGCAAAAGCGTGCGGGCAAACTGGTCGTCGTGGGGATGTCATTGCCGGAAATTCAACCCGCCGTGCAGGCCGGGCTCGTGCATCTCGGCATCGCCTACCGTGTGCCTGTGCCCCAAGGCACCCCCGGCCCTGAATCGCCAACGGACTGGGTGAATCGGGTGTATGCCGTGGTGCCCCGTCCGTAAGCCTTGAAGGAGCTTGGGCTACCGGCCGAGCCACCAGTGGTCGTCGTTCGTCCCGCCGTAGGTGATCGGACTTTTCTTCGGCACTAGCTCCGCATGGGAATCCATGAAGGTCATGGCGGACCGCTTGGAATGATGCAGTCCGTAGTTCCCATACTGGTAAGTGGGCGTAAAATTGAGACCGTTCGCCATGTCACCGTCGCCTTGGGAGTTGTTGAAACTGGCGAAGGCCAACCCCGGCGTGATCATGTAGGGTCGGGAATCCAGCCCGTCGAACATGAACACCTTGTCCGATGCGTTGATGATGTTATCGAGGCGAAAGGAATTATGCACTGCACCATTAAAGGTCCCCCCCACGCTGGATGGCCAGGCGCCCGATTGGCTCAACTGCGTGCCCGGCCCCATACCGACGATGCCCAGATACGGGTTGAGCCGATATTGGGAGCTCATGATCCAATCGATGCCGAAGGTGGTCATGGTCACGAATGGAGCCGTCACGTTCACGGTGGGCCAGGAGGGACAGATGAAGCTTTTCGCCCCGGCCATATACGACCCCATCAGTGAGGCGCCGTTGCAAGCGCCGTAGGTGCTCCCGTTGTTGGGGAGGTTGTAGGGGAGCGGCGATGGAGAAATGTAAGAGAAAGGCGTCTTGCCATCCTTGTCCGAACTGTAGGTCGCCAAGGCGATCCCGAATTGCTTCGTGGTGTTCAAGCACGCGATGCCCTTGGCCTTCGCCTTGGCCTGGCCCAACGCGGGCAAGAGCATCCCAGCTAAAACCGCGATGATGGCGATGACGACGAGCAGTTCGATGAGAGTGAACCCGCGCGCGGGGGGCAGTGCGGAGGCAGGGTTGGGCTTCGTCGTTTTCATTGGGGCTCGCGGTTCGTTGAACAAGATTCGTCACCCCCTCAGCCGGTAGTCATTTTGCGTTCTATCCGCTTGACGCTGGCTGGGGCAAAGGCAGCAATTTCCGACGCATCATGCGTGTCGTCATTCAACGGGTTTCCGAGGCCAGCGTTACCATCGCCGGGCAGGTCCGCAGCGCCATCGGGCGCGGGCTGCTCGTGCTCGTGGCCGTGGAGGACGCGGACACGGCGGAGGACAGTGCGTGGCTCGCGGGCAAGCTCGTCCGTCTGCGCATCTTCCCGGACGACGCTGGGTTGATGAACCGTTCCGTGCAGGACGTGGGCGGGGAGCTGCTCGTCGTGAGCCAGTTCACGCTCTTCGCCAGCACGCAGAAGGGGAATCGCCCGTCCTTCCTCCGCTCGGCGCGGCCCGAGGTGGCCATCCCTCGCTACGAGGTGTTCATCTCGCAGCTCGCGACGGAACTGGGCCGGCCCGTCCTCACGGGCGAGTTCGGCGCGGACATGAAGGTGGCACTGGTCAACGACGGTCCCGTGACCATCACGGTGGACACTCGGGCGCGGGAGTAGGGCGCTACGGCCTTGGTCAGCGAGGTTTCCGCCAACCCGAGGCACCTCATCGGCAATGCAGAACGCGGCTCCGCTGCGTCTCCCCCGATTGGAGTATGGGCCATGCGCCTTCCCTACCTGATACTATGGCCAGTCAAACAAACCAATTTGCGAATCCTATGACCACGACTTACAGCCCCTTGAGCCTCCTCTCCGTCAGCGGCACCGACCGCACCAGCGTCCTCATGCACTACATAGTCGAAGACTTCGCCGGCCTCGACTGGAACCTCGCCCATTGGAAGGCGCGACCGGGCAGCGCAGGCGCCGCGAGCCTTGAGCCCCGCCCTATCGGCCCGGCGCTGGATGACGTGACGCGCCGTCGCTTGCATGTCCTCGCCGGCCTGATCGAGATGAGCCGCGAAGAGGCGGAGCAGTGGTATGCCGAGTATTGGCTGGTTTACACCGTGCTGTCTGCTTACGCGCGGCCGTTGCACTCGAATGGCTGGGGGTTTGTGCAGATGGTCGCGCGGATCGATGGCCTCACGCAACGCGCCCGCACTCTCCTGCCGCGTCTGCGCGTGCCTGGCTTCGAGTGCCTGCAAGTCACGCAGAACGGGCTGGTGCTGCGGCTGCGGGAGGAGCGCCCCCGGTCAGCGTGCTTCCTGCAAGGCCTCTTGCGTCGGCTCGCCGACGACTTCGGCACCGAGGTCACCTTGAGCAAGTCACCGGAATTTGGCTCATCCGCCATCAGCGTCGCACTCGTGAGCCAAGTCGCGGAATCCCCTGTTCGCGTGGTGGAGCCCGCCCCATCCGTGCGCCGCATGAAGCCCGCCTTCACACTGTCAGCACCCGCGCGCCAGAACTCGTTCGCGGTGATGGCCGACTGAGGAGCGCCGGCTTCCAAGCCGGCTTCGGTTGCGAAGCGCGGGGCCGCACGCTTCGGTGCGCCGCGCCGCCACTGGCACAAAACGCAGCTCGCCCGGTTCCGAACGCGGTAAACTGACTTGGGAGCCGCGCTCCAACCGCAGAGGCTCGCAGAGGGTCGCAGAGGTTCGGAGAAATTCTCCTCCCGCTTCGGCACGCTCCCACTACCATCGCCTCGCATGGCGAGCAGTGCACGCACCCGCGAAAATTTACGGCGCAAGTGGCTGCCCATTGTCGTGCTCATCCTCATCGCGGATGTCATCGCTGGCTGGCTCTACTACAGCTACCGCCGCGAGCATAGTCAGGATGCGGTCATCCGCACCGCTGCCGCGCGCTACGGCGTGGACGGAGCGCTGGTGAAGGCCGTTGTGTGGCGCGAGAGCCGGTTCGACCCGGAGGTGCGCGGCAAGGCGGGTGAAATCGGCCTCATGCAAATCCGGGAGCCCGCCGCACGCGAGTGGGCCGAGGCGGAACGTATCGCCGGATTTCATCACGAACACATCCTCGACCCCGGATCGAACACGCTCGCGGGCACGTGGTATCTCGCCAAACTTCTCCGCCGCTACCCGCTGGCCGATCACCCTGAGCCTTTCGCGCTCGCTGACTACAATGCCGGGCGAGGGAACGTGCTCCGCTGGAATCAAGGCGCGGGGGCCACCAACAGCCAGCAGTTCCTCGCGCAGATGACTTTCCTCGGCACGCGCCGTTACATCGAGACCGTGGCCGAGCGCCGCGAGCGGTATCGCGATGAGTTTCCACTGTCCGCTAATCGCTGATCTGCTGCGCCCGCCATGAAACCACCTGCCCACACTTCCCGAGTCAAACGCGTCGGCCTCATCGGACTTGGCTTGATGGGAGCCGCCTTCGCGCAGCGGCTGCGGGCTGCGGGCTGGGAAGTCATCGGATTTGACCCCGAGCCAACCTGTCAGCAGCGGGCGCGGAAACTGGGCGTGCAGCTCGCGTGCGACAACTCCGCTGTCTTCGCGCGTTGTGACCGCGTGCTGTTGAGTTTGCCGACCCTGCGCGAAGCAAAAGGGGTTCTCAGCGAAGTCCGCCACGAGTTGCGTCGTGGTCATCTGCTCCTCGACACCACCACCGGCGAGCCGGCGCAGACCGTGGCCATTCACCGCCGACTCGCCGCACTCGGCGTCCGCTACCTCGACACGACGGTCTCCGGCAACAGCGCGCAAGTCGCGGCGGGCGACGATGTGTTGACGATGGTGGGTGGGGACGCGCACGCGTTCGCCGCCGCGCGCGGCCTGCTGCGGGTGCTCACGTCGCGCGTGCGGCACGTCGGCCCCGCCGGGAGCGGCGCGCGGATGAAGTTGGTGACGAACCTCGTGCTGGGCCTGAACCGCGCCGTGCTGGCGGAGGGTTTGTGCTTCGCTGAACAACTAGGCTTCACCCGCCGTGCCGCGCTGGAGGTGTTGCTGGCGAGCAAGGCCTACTCGGCCATCATGGACACGAAGGGCGAGAAGATGGTGACGGAGGACTTCACGCCGCAGGCCCGGCTCTCGCAGCACTTGAAGGACGTGCGGCTGATGGTGCGGGCCGCGCGCGCCGCGCAGTTCAAACTCCCCTTCACACGCGTCCACCGGCGGGTCCTCGAAGCCGCAGAAAAGGCGGGACTGGGCGCACTGGACAACAGCGCACTGATCAAGGTGCTGGCAGGTGGAAAAACGCGATAGGAGCGCAACTCGCGAGAGCCTCGTAGCCGGCGAGGTGAGGAGGCGGACTTGGTTGTGTCCGAACGGTTCCGCCTCCTTACCTCGGCGGCTACTGTCGCGGCTGCGGATGTGGGCGTCCGCGCTCCACAAACAAAAAACCGGCAGGCCATCGCTGGCCTGCCGGTGTGAATCGGGCTTTGCGGGAGACGCGCCTCAGCGGTCTTCGGCTGCGTCGAACGCGTGCTGAAGCGCCACGAGGTCGTCGCCGGGCTTGAGTGCGTCGAGGATTTTCTGCTCTTCCTTGAGCTGCTCGGGGCTGTAGTTCGCGGCCTTGATGGACAGGCCGATGCGGCGCTCGGCGCGGTCAATCTTGACGACGCGCGCGGTGACTTCCTGACCGAGGTTGAGCACGTTCTTGATCTTGTCCACGCGATCTTCGCTGATCTGGCTGATGTGCACGAGGCCATCAATGTCGTGGGCCAGGCCGATGAACGCGCCGAAGCTGGCGAGCTTGCTGACCTTGCCGGTGACGAGGTCGCCGACCTTGTAGAACTGGTCAATGGCCGACCACGGATCAGTGCCGAGCTGTTTCATGCCCAGCGAAATGCGCTGGTTGGCCTTGTCGATTTCGAGCACGACCGCCTCGACCTCGTCGTTCTTCTGGAAGACTTCGGAGGGGTGGTTGATCTTGCGCGTCCACGAGATGTCGGACACGTGCACCATGCCGTCGAGGCCTTCTTCGAGTTCGACGAAGGCGCCGTAGCTGGTGAGGTTGCGGACCTTGCCCTTGATCTTGGTGCCGGGGGGATACTTGGCCTGTGCGGCTTCCCACGGGTTGGATTCGAGCTGGCGGATGCCGAGCGAGATTTTCTGCTCGTCGCGGTTGATGCCCAGCACGATGGCTTCGACTTCCTGGCCGGGCTTGAGCACGTCGGAAGGCTTGGCGATGCGCTTGGTCCAGGACAGTTCGGTGACGTGGACGAGGCCTTCAACGCCGGGTTCGAGTTCGATGAACGCGCCGTAGGCGACGAGGTTGACGACCTTGCCCTTGACCTTGGTGCCGATGGGGAACTTGCCCTCGATGGCTTCCCACGGGTTGGCGAGCTTCTGCTTGAGGCCGAGGCTGACGCGTTCCTTTTCCTTGTTCACGTCGAGGACGACCACGTCGATTTCCTGGCCGACCTTGAGGATCTCGCTCGGGTGACCGATGCGGCCCCAGCTCATGTCGGTGATGTGCAGCAGGCCGTCGAGGCCGTTGAGGTCAATGAACGCACCGAAGTCGGTGAGGTTCTTGACGGTGCCCTTGCGGATGTCGCCCGGCGTCATCTCGGCGAAGAGCTTGGCGCGGCGTCCGGCACGCTCGGCCTCGATCAGTTCGCGGCGAGAGAGGACGATGTTGCGGCGGTCCTCGTTGATTTTGACGACCTTGAATTCATAGATGTTGCCGACCATGACGGCGACGTTCTTGGGGGGAATGACGTCGATCTGCGACGCGGGCAGGAAGGCCTCGACGCCGATGTTGACGATGAGTCCGCCTTTGACGACGGCTTTGACCTTGCCGGCGATGGTGCCGCCTTCTTGGCAGATGGTCTTGATTCGGTCCCAGTTCTGGCGGAACGCGGCCTGCTCGTGGGAGAGGATGACCATGCCCTCCTTGTCCTCGAGCTTCTCTATGAGGACATCGATCTCGGCACCGACCTTGAGGGCCTCGGGGTCGAGGAATTCGCCTCGGGAGACGACGCCTTCGGACTTGTAACCGATGTCCACGAGGACTTCCTTGTTGCGGACTTCGAGGATGATACCTTTGACAATTTCACCTGCGGCGAAGCGTTTGGAGCTCGCGCGCATGGCCTCTTCCATGGTTAGCATACTTACTTTTTGTGACTGCGGGAGACTTGGCGGGCGAAGGCCCGGCGAAGAATCCATTGCCTAACGACCGACGTTGCAGGGCAACGGAGGTTGAAGGTTAGGTTGCTGGTTGACCGACATTTCTCAGCCTCAATGAACAGCCGCACACACGGCGTTCAGGCGGGGCGGACAGTAGCGGCAGCGGGTCGTCTGACAAGGCGTTTCTCGACGCGGGTTGGGCGGGTTGGTGCAACTTGCTGCCCCGGAGCGCGGGCTTCCAGCCCGCAGCGGGTGATTCGCGCGAGGGTGTGGGAGTTCACAGCCCGCAGGCTTCGCAGGGCGGTTGCGTGCGGGACGCCCGCGCTCCGAGTCGTGGGTGTTCGGGGATAGTGAGCGGATGCGCCCGACCCAAGGAGTGCAGGGGCGCGCCTCTGCACATCTGGGGCTAACCGCCGAGCAGGAAGGCCGGTTCATCGCGGTCCTGCCCGAGCTTGAAGCGGGGGAAGGCCTTCAGGTTGAAGGTCACGCCGATGGTGTAGTCTTGCGAGCCGTTGCGCAGGTCGCGCACGCGGAACGTGAGCGCGCCCACCCAACTGCGGAAGTCGCGATAGACGGTGTAGTATTGCTCTTCCATTCGCCCGTCGCGTGCCTCGAAGGCGTGCCGCGTGCGGAAGGCGTAGTCCTCGTTGATGCGGTAGTAGAAGCTGGAGGTGAAGAGGTTGTTGCCCGCTGATCCAGCGAAGAACACGGGATCGGTGCGCACGTAACGGTGGCCCAGCGCGAGACTCCAATGATCTTCCGGCGCAATCGTCGCGCGATGGTCGGCGGTGCGGATGCGGCCATTATCAATGTCATAGCGGGTCTCGGAGGTGAGCGTGAGCCAGTCGCGCGGCTTGAAGTCTAGGTCGGAGAAGGCGTCGGCGAAGGTGCCCTGGCCGGCGCGCGGCTTCACGCGCCAATCGGTGTAGAGCGCCCAGTTCAGCAGGGTGTCGACGCGGTCGTTGCGCTTCGTTTGAACGAGGTTGCGCAGGCTGAAGCGGAACACGTTCTGGCTGTCCACCGCGTCAATCGCGTTGTAATCGGGGAACTCGATGGGCAGCAGCCGCAGGCTGGCCAGTTCGGTGTCGAACTGCGGGAGGGTCGGGGGCAGGCGGTTGGGCGAGGGGACGAAGGCGTAGTTGACTCCTGGTTCCATGATGTGGCGAATGCCTTTGGCCTGAAGCCACGGGATTTCTCGGTTCGGCATCGTGCGATGCATCTTGAAGGTGACTTCCACGCCGGTGTTGAACACGCCGCGATCCGCCTCGGTGGTCGTGGCCCCGAAGCCGTCCGTCTCGGTGTAATGGGTGAAGCGCCCGCCCACGCGCGGCGTGACGTTGAGCCAGCCGAAGAACTGCTGCGGCAAGAGCACTTGATGGTAGGTGTCCGCGCGGCCCGCCGCGAAGCTGTTGGCAATGTTGTCGGCGAACTCATGCCGGTAGTAGCCCACCGAGCTGTCGCTCTCGTAGAAGAGCGGGGTGACGCCGATTTGCTGCCGCAGGCCGGTGAGCTTCACATCGGGCAACCGCTCGACGGTCTCGTAGAAGTCATTGATGCGCGGCTGGGCGAGGAAGTTGAGACTCCAGTTGGACCAGAGTTGGTTCACTTCGAGGAAGGAGCTGGGCTGGATGTTTCGTTGGTATTCGCTCTCGATGAAATCGCGGATGAGGAAGGCGTCACTCTGCTCGCGGACGACGGCCTTGATGGTGAGGTTCGTGCGGATGTCCACGCGGTGCGAGAAGCTGAGGCGGTGGCGGTCGCTGTTGAGGGGCCCACCGAGGGTGTTGGTGTTGGCCGCATCGTCATGTGCGTAGTAGAACTTGAACTCCCCCTGACCCCACCGGCCCGCGTCGTAGTTGAAGTCCGGTCCCACGCCCAGGCCGCGCTTCTGCCGGTAGTCGAGATGCAGGTCCATGCTGAAGTTCGTCGTGAACGCGCGATGATACGTGCCCAGCGCGTAAGGCCCGTAGAGGCTGCGGTAGCCCGGCGTCACCACCCAGAAATCACCGTGGGCCTCGAGGTTGCGCGAGTATTTCGGCCAATACATCACCGGCACGTTGCCGATTAGCAGAGTCGCGTCCTCTGCCTCGAAGCTCTGGCCGGGGATAAGGATCAGCTTGCGGCAGCGGATGCGGTAGCCCGGCTCGGCGAGGTCATCGGAGGTGAGGAACGCGTTGGTGGCGGAGTAGTGGTTGGTCGCCGTCGCGGCTTGGAGGGAGAAGCCGCCGACGTAGAACGGGGCATGACCAGTCTTGAACTCCGTCGCCTTGAGCGTCTTGGTCTTGAAGTTGTAATCAAACTGCTCGCCGCGCCAGACGTGGCCCTCGCCGCGCAGAAAGACAGCGCCCTCGGCCTTGATGTCACCGGTGCCCTGATGCAACTGGACGCGGTCGGCCGTCAGTTCCGCCTCCTTGCCTTCCTTACTCCAATAACGCACCAACACCCCGCCGCTGCCCTCAGCCAATCCACTCTGCCCGAAACTCACCCGGCCTTTCTCGCTCAGAGTCTTGAGCTCCCACCGTTCCGGCTGCTCCGCCGCGTGCGCGATCCCGAGGCCAGTGGCCAGCAAAGCGATAAACAAGGTGCCTAGGAAACGTTTCATGCGTGCGCGAGTGAAACAAACGGCGACCGCACTGCCAAGCTAGGAAACAGTGAGCGGGGGATTTATAGGGAGGGCAGGAAAGAGCGATGGGCTGACGGATTGACCGGGATGCGTGCCAGACGAATGGGGACTGACGAACTGGCCTGCCGAACCAAAGCATCCGGCAGCGAAAGCTCGGCCTTCATTCTTCAGCCCCCATTCGTCCGTCACAGGTGTTCGCCGGCTCCGCTGTTGATGCCGTCGGCCGCCGGTCTCTTCTGCCTTTCTGCCCTCCTTATAAATCTTCCTTCTCCCGCCCTTCTCCTGGCCCTGAATTCGCTCTTTCAAGTGCCCGTCCGTTCAGGGCATTTTTTACACCATGAACTCTCTTAGCCTGTTCGTTGCCGCCGTAGTTCTCGCCGTGGGCCAAGCCGCCACCGCCCAAACCCCTGAGTGGATTTGGCACGCCAACGGCGGCAAAGCCCCCGGCAACAACGAGCGCCGCTTCTTCCGTAAGGCCTTCACCCTCGACGCCAAGCCCACCAAGGCCACGCTCGCCGCCTCCGTGGACAATGAGGGCACGGCCTTCGTCAACGCCAAGTCCGTCGCCACCATCGTCTCGTGGGAGCAGGCCATCTCCGTGGACGTGACGGCTGACCTCAAGGTCGGCGAGAACATCCTTGCCCTGCGCGGCATTAACGAGGGCGGCATCGCCGGCGTCGTCGCGCGGCTGGAACTCACCTTCGCCGACGGCAAGAAGCAATCCATCGTCACCGACCTGAGCTGGCTCGCGCACAAGGACGACATGGAGGGCTGGCAGAAGTTGGAGTTCAAGCCGGAGGGTTGGGAGAAGCCCATCTCCGTCGCCAAGCTCGGCGCCGGTCCGTGGGGCGACGTGTTCGGCGGCGGCGGCGCGAAGGGCGCGAAGGGCGCGCCCAAGGCCGCTGGCGGCAAGCGCGAGGCCACGCCCGTCGCCGCGCTCTACACGTTGCCCGGCTTCAAGACCGAGTTGCTCCTCAGCGGCGAGCCGGAGGAAGGTTCGTGGGTCAACCTCTGCAAGGACAACAAGGGCCGCCTCATCCTCAGCCCCCAATATCGCGCGAACAACCCCGACGGCGGCCTGCTCCGCGTCACGCTCGGCGCGGATGGCAAGGTCGCGAAGCGCGAGTTCATCGCCAAGCCGCTCTATGACGCTCAGGGCATGACGTTCGCGAACGGCGCGCTCTGGGTCGTCGTGAACAAATACTCGACCTCGTTCGCCTCCGGCCTCTACCGCATCACCGACGACGGCACCGACACGTGGTCGAAGATTGAACTCATCAAGGCGCTGCCCGGCGGCGGCGAGCACGGTCCGCACGCGGTCGAGCTCGGCCCCGACGGCAATCTCTACGTCATGGCCGGCAATCACACCAAGCCGCCCGCCGACCTCGCCCCGACTTCCCCGCACAAGAACTACGCTGAAGACCACGTCCTCCCGCGCCAGCCCGATGGCAACGGCCATGCGACCGGCGTCATGGCTCCGGGGGGTTACGTTTGCCGCGTCAGCCCGGATGGGAAGAAGTGGGATTTCTTCTGCGGCGGTTTCCGCAACCAGTTCGACTTCGCCTTCAACTGCGACGGCGAGCTGTTCGCCTGGGACGCGGACATGGAATACGACTGGGGTTCGCCGTGGTATCGCGCCACGCGCGTGAACCACGCCACCTCCGGCGCGGAGTTTGGCTGGCGCTTCGGCACCGGCAAGTGGCCGGACTACCACGCCGACAGCCTCGGCACGGTCGTGGACATCGGCATCGGCTGCCCCACCGGGGTCGGCAACGGCAAGGGCGCGAAGTTCCCCGCCAAGTATCAACGCGCCATCTACATCATGGACTGGACCTTCGGCCGCCTCATGGCTGTCCACCTCAAGCCCGAGGGTTCCACCTACACCGCGACTTGGGAAAACTTCGTCGCCCCCGCCGGCCTCGTGGACAAGAGCCAGGGCAAGTCCCCGCTCAACGTGACCGACCTCGTCATCGGCGATGACGGCGCAATGTATTTCACCATCGGCGGCCGCGGCACCGCCTCCGGCCTCTACCGCGTGACCTACACCGGCAAGGAATCCACCACCGCCGCGTGGGAGCCGAACACCGAAGGAGCCGAGGCCCGCGCGCTGCGCCGCAAGATTGAAACCTTCCACGGCAAGGCCGACCCGAAGGCGCTCGACTTCATCTGGCCGCACTTGAACAGCCCCGACCGCGCCATCCGCTACGCCGCGCGCATCGCACTGGAAGCCCAGCCTGTCACGACTTGGCAGACGCGCGCGCTCGAAGAGAAGACCGCTGACGGCGGCCTCGCCGCGTTGCTCGCCCTCGCCCGGCTCGGCGGCAAGTCCGCGCAAGACGAGTGCCTCCGCGCGCTCGGTAAGTGGCCGCTCGCCACGCTCCTAGAGCGCCAGCAACTCGACAAACTCCGTGTCCTCCAAGTGAGCATCGCCCGCAACGGCCTGCCCTCCGCCGACGTGGTGAAGCTCGCGACGGAGAAGCTTTCCGCGAGCTATCCGAGCAAGAGCAACTTCGTGAACCGCGAGTTGTCCCAAGTGCTCATCGCCCTCGCCGCGCCCGGCGCGGTGGACAAGACCCTCACGCTCATGGCCGGCGCGCTGACGCAGGAAGACATGATTCACTACCTCTTCCACCTCCGCACCGCGAAGAACTGGACCCCCGAGCAGCGCCGCGAGTATTTCGGTTACTGGACCCAAGACCGCTCCCCCGCCGCGCATCAGGGCGACCTGTTGAAGTGGTTCGAGGAAGCCGGCCGGCCCTACGGTAACGGCGCGAGCTACAACAACTTTTACAAGAACTTCGCCAAAGAGGCCGGGGCCAACCTGACCGACGCCGAGAAGGCCGAGTTCGGCCCGCTCGTCGCGAGCCTTACGTCCGGTCCGTCGGGTCGCAAAGGCGGCGTGAGCGACTTCCCCAAGCCGCAGACGCGCAGCTTCGTGAAGGCGTGGACGATGGCGGACTTCGAGGCGGAGCTGGCCAAGCCGATGAAGGGCCGCAGCTTCGAGAAGGGCCGCCAAGCCTTCGTGGACGCGCAGTGTCTCGCCTGCCACCGCTTCGGCGTCGAGGGCGGCGGCGTGGGCCCCGACCTGACGGCGGTGAGCGCGCGCTTCAGTCGGCGCGACGTGTTGGAGAGCATCATTGACCCGAGCAAGGTTCTCTCCGAGCAGTTCCAGAACACTTCCATCTGGCTCAAGAACGGCGAAGACCATACCGGCCGCCTGATGAGCGAAACCGGCGACCAACTCGTGCTCGTCCCGAACCAGCTTCAGCCCGACACGAAAGTCACCGTGAAGAAGAGTGATGTGGCCCGCCGTAACTTCTCCAAAATCTCGCCCATGCCCGCGAACCTAGTGGACGGCCTGAGCAAGGAAGACCTCCTGGACATGCTGGCCTTCATCGAGAGCTACGGCCGCAAGGGTGGCCCGGCCTTCGCGAAGTAGCCGGAGCGTCGGCTTCCAAGCCGGTTGTCCGTAACCGGACAAGCGATAGCTGGGCGATCTCAGCGGCCTTCGCGCCCCCTTGCTTTGGGAGCCGCAGGTGGAGGGGCGAACTTCCCCGTTCCCACGCTGACTCATGCGCACTACCGTCCGCCCCGTGTCGGCTCCCGGCTACAGTCTCGTCACCCTCGCCAACGGCGTCCGCAGCGTCCGCTCCCACGCGGAGGCGGAGACGTTTCATCCCGTCATCGGACCCGTGGCGGAGGCGGAGGCGCTTTACGTGCGCCAGCTCAGACTGCGTGAACGGCTCGCCGCGCACCCGGGCGAGTTCATCATCTGGGACGTGGGCCTCGGTGCGGCGGCGAACGTGCTGACCGTCTTACGCGCCACGCACGACCTGCCGTGCGCGGTGCGCCTCGTGAGCTTTGACCACACGCTGGAGCCGCTGCGCTTCGCACTCCAGCACGGGACGGAACTCGGTTACTTCGGCGGCTACGAGTCGCTCGTTGCCGAGTTGCTGGCCGCGGGCAAGGCCGAGCAAACCATCGGCTCGCAACGCGTCTCGTGGCACGTGCATGTCGGTGACTTCCCGACCTGGCTAAGGAACACCGAGCACGCCGTTCCCGCCCCGCACGCGATTCTCTTCGACGCCTATTCGCCCGCGAAGAACGCGGCGATGTGGACTCTCCCGCTCTTCAGTCAACTCTTCCGCCACCTCGACCCCGCGCGCCCGTGCGCGATGCCCACCTACTCGCGCGCCACGCTGCTGCGGGTGACGTGGCTGCTCGCGGGATTCTACGTCGGCGTGGGTCACGCGACTGGTGAGAAGGATGAAACCACGCTCGCCGCCAACACCCTTGCGCTGTTGGATGAACCACTCGACCGCAAGTGGCTCGACCGCGCCCGCCGCTCCACCAGCGCCGAGCCGTTGCACGAGCCGAAGTATCGCCAAGCCCCGCTCACCGCCGAGACGTGGGCACGCTTGCAGGCGCACCCGCAGTTCCAGTGAGCCACCTCCGCGACCTGCTCCACACCTCCGCCCCCGTCCTCGCCCTCGCGCCGATGCAGGACGTGACCGACCTCGCGTTCATGACGCTCATGGCGCGCTACGGCGGGCCGGACATTTACTGGACCGAGTATCTCCGCGTTCACACCGTCTCGACGCCAGAGAAGTGGATCGTGAAGTCCATTAAGGAAAACACCACCGGCCGCCCCATCATCGCGCAGATGATCGGCAACGATATCCCGGCGCTCATCCGCACGGCGAAGTTTCTCCAGACCCTGCCCATCGCCGCGATTGACCTCAACCTCGGCTGCCCCGCGCCCGTCGTGTATCGCAAGTGCGCCGGCGGCGGCCTGCTGCGCGAACCTAAACGCGTGGACGCCCTCCTCGGCGCGCTCCGTGAGGCGGTGACGATTCCCTTCACGGTGAAGACGCGCCTCGGCTTTGACTCGCCGGCGGTCTTCGATGAACTGCTGCCCATCTTCGCTCGACACTCGCTCGACCTGCTCACCGTCCACGCGCGCACCGTGCTGGAGATGTATCGCAGCGAGGTGCATTACGACTTCATCGCGCGCGCCGTCGCGGTGATGCCTTGCCCCGTGATGGCGAACGGGAACGTGTATTCCGCCGCGAAGGCCGCCGAAGTGCTGCGCCTCACCGGTGCGCGCGGCCTGATGATCGGTCGCGGCGCGATTCGCAACCCGTGGCTCTTCACCCAAATCCGCCAGCACCAGCGCAGCGAACCGCTCTTCGTCCCGCGCGGGCACGACGTTTTGGGCTACATTCACGCCCTCTACGAGGCCAGTTGCTCGCCCGACATCCGCGAGGCGTCGCAAGTGCAGAAGATGAAAAAATATCTGAACTACCTCGGCCTCGGCGTGGATGCAGGCGGCCAATTCCTGCATCAAATCCGCCGTGTCAGCGCACGCGCCGAGTTCTTCCGCATCTGCGAGGAATTCCTCGCCCACGACCGCCCGATGCCACTGGAGCCATTCCAGCTCGCGCTCAAGGAAACCGACCTGCTGGCCGGCGAGCACCTGTAACCCTGTCATTCAGCTCACCGCGCCCTCTCTCTCGGCGACATCGCCAGTTGCCTCTGCGCACACCAGCTCCGTAAGCTCACGTCATGCGACCAGTGGATATGCAACCGGTGGGTGCGGAACTCGCCATCAAGTGGGACGACGGCACGGAGACCTTCGTGCCGCTGGAGGCAGTGCGCCGAGCGTGCCCGTGCGCCGGGTGCAAGGGCGAGGTAGACATCATGGGCAACCTCTACAAGAACCCCGACAAGCCCTACTCCGCGAACGCATTCCAACTCACGCGCCTCGGTATGGTCGGTGGCTACGGCGTGCAGCCGCTTTGGGCTGACGGCCACGGCACGGGGATTTACTCCTTCGACTACCTCAAGCACCTCGCGGACGCGGCGGCGAACTGAGGTTCACAGCTCGGTTCAAGTCCCTCCACCTGAACCGGGACCATCCAGTTGAGCCGCGGATGAAACACGGAACAGGAGGTGAAAATCTTGCGGCTGCGCTTCTGTGTTCATCACCACCCTTTGGTGGTCGCGTCCCCCCTTGCAGGATGACTTCGTCTCGTCCCCATCCGGGTTTCATCAGTGTTCCATCCGTGGCTAAAGAATGCTTCGGCTGAGGCAACGCCATTTTCCCCGTCCGTCGCTGTTGCAACGTCTGCATCCGCGTTGTTGATAATTGCGGACGTCACTCCGATTGGTCTCGGAACAGTTTTTACGGCAACGCTGTCGTGTTGGGTTTTCAATAGGCTTGTTGGCGGCTGGGCGTAATACGTGTTCGTGGAAGAGTGCCCTGAACATGAAGGCCGTTGAAAATAGGCAGAGTATTGGCGGGAGCGACGGGACTCGAACCCGCAACCTCTGCCGTGACAGGGCAGCGCTCTAACCAATTGAGCTACGCCCCCGTTAAGGGGGGCGGCAACGTAGAAAAACCCTCCGCGTGCGTCAACAGCCGATTTCAAAAATTGAAGAGTTCATTGCAGCGCCTACACTTGAAATCGGCATGGCCAACTCGCCAGCGCTCGCTTTTGTGCGCGGGTGGCGCAGGCGGTCCTGCTGGCCACCATGAAGCTGGGCAGGCAAAGGCCGCGACAGTGCGGCGATGGAATCCTTTGGGGGCCGGTTCAAGAGAGAGCGGTTGAGCTGAGCGGGTTTCACCGCCAAAAAAGGCGCTTCTGGCGATTTCCCAATAGGTGGAAGTGTTTTACAACGGAGTGCTACCACACAGCACCTTCCTCCCCGCGTCCGCCGCCAGCACACGCGCAGCGTTGTAGCCGCAGAGGCCGGTGATGTTGCCGCCGGGATGAGTCGAGCCGCCGCAGAGGTAGAGGCCGGGCAACGACGTGCGGTAGTTGCCCGCGCCGGGGAACGGGCGGTTCCAGCCGACCTGTCCGTTCGCGAAGGAGCCGACCAGCAAATCCCCTGCGGTCATGTTCGGCAGCGCGCGCTCGGTGTCGAGGGCCGAGCGCGTGAAGGCGTTCAGCACGCTGCCCGCGAGGTTCGGTGCGAACTCGGTCCAGGTCGCCAGTAGGTTGCGACCGTGCGCGGCTTGAGCGGCGTCCCAGTTGCGCGCGTCGCCGCGCAGGGCGTAGGGCAGCTTCTCCCAGAGGAAGGCGGTGTGCTGGCCGGGTGGCGCTTGCGTGGGGTCGAAGAGCGTCGGGCACGCGCCCCACGCGACGGGCGCGGGAAGCTCGCCTCGTTCGTGCGCCGCGACGATGTCGTGGAACTGTCCAAAGCGCTCCAGCCCGACGATGCACATGAACGCGCGCTCCAGTTCCGGTCGCTGCGCAGCGGCGGCCCAACGCGGAGGCTCGCGGAGCGCGACGTTCAGCGCGAAGAGCGGGGCGAGGAGGTTGTATTGGAAGCCAGCGGCGTGCGCGCGGACCTCGGCCGGCACGGCGTCGTGAGGGAGCAGGTCGAGGAAGGTTTGCTGCGGGTTCAGGCCGGACGCGATGAAGTCGGCGGTGAGCTGTTCGCCGGTGCTGAGTTCGACCCCGGCGGCGCGCCCGTTGCGGAGGAGGATGCGCTTCAACTCGACGCCACAGCGGATTTCTCCGCCGTGCTCGGTGATGTCCGCGACGAGACCGCGCGCGAGGTTGCCGGAGCCACCCACGCACATCTGCGCCTTCGCGGGCGAGGCGAGCAGGGCTGGGATGGCATGGCCGAAGCCGGGCTGGCGCAGGTCCACCTCGCGGAGGCCGTTGAAGAAGAGCAGGCCGGCGCGGATGGCGTCGTGCTCGAAGTTCTGCGTGACGAATTCGAGCGGCGTGAGCGCGGAGACTTCGAGCAGTCGGCGCCCCAGCTTGCTCTGCTGAAGCAGCGCGTGGCGATGCTGCGGCTCCAGCGGCGGCGACTGCGCTTCAGGCACGAGGATTTGCTCGACGATGGGGCGGAACTCCTCGGTCCAGCGACGCAGGGCATCGGCATCCTTGCGCGAGAACTCGGCGAATGACGCGGCGGTGCGCTCGAAGTCCGTCCACCACTCCAGCGCGCGACCGTCGCGCAGCAGCATGGCGACGTTCAGCTCCGGTTCGATGTAGCGCACGCCGTGGCGCGCGAGTTCGAGGTCGCGGAACCACGGCATCCGCGTAATGGCGCGGTGAAAGAACGAGTGAGGGTGGTGCGTGAAGCCAGGCAGATGCGGATTCTCCATCGTGCGCAAGCCTCCGCCCGGCTCCGGCGCACGGTCGAGCGCGAGGGTGCACAGGCCGGTGCGCGCGAGGTAGGCCTGCAGCACGAGCGCGTTGTGCCCGGTGCCGAGCAGGAGCACGTCGTGGTGGGACATGGTGGGATTAGCCGCGAAAGGGCACAGAGGACGCAAAGAGATTTTTGCGGCCAGTCACGGAACTACTGGTCAGCATTGCAATCTGGGAGGCGCACCAAAGCGGCTTCAGTGCGGTTCTTTTGGAGCTACCCAATCTCCGGCCCAGCTAGGGCGAAGATTCTCTGCGGGTCGCCGGGCCATTTGTTCTCACCGAGGAACATGCGGATGAGCGGGCGCTGCGGCTGGAAGCCGAGGCGCTGGGCGAGTTCGACAGCGCAGGTGTTCGCGTCGGGGATGTCCCAGAAGATGCGCACATTCGGCAGCATGTAAGTCAGGGTCTTGATGAGCGGACCTGCCGCAGCAAACGACTCGCCGACAATCGGACCGAGGTAGTGCGCGTGGCAGCCCTTTCGGGTGACACCAAAGGCAACCACTCGTCGCTCGACCGTCTGGTGCGTGAAGGAAAGTGGCAGTTGCCGGACGAGGCGTTGAATCATCGGCCAGCGATCCACCCCGAACGCAGCAAGGTCGAGGCTGCTGGGGGCTTCATTCTCAAAATCGCACCAGGGCTGGACACGAAAGAGCGGTTGCTCCGTCGGCCTGGTCACGGCGTTGGTCTGCCACCGCTGAAGCGTCCACTCGTCCTTGAAGCCCAACGTGTCGTAAAGCGTTTTGCCCAGCGGCGTGGCGTCGAGCTTGATGCAGGCGACGCGCGGTTTCAGGAACGCGATGCAGTGCTCCAGCAGCGCGCGTCCGATGCCGCGCCGCCGTGCATCGGGATGCACGAGCACCATCCCAATCCACGCGACCTTGTCCTCGTAGAGGGTCGTCGTCGCCGTGCCCACCGGCTGGCCGTCCCACTCGGCGATGAAGCATCCGTCGGGCTGGTGGTTCAGGAATCGCATCCAGTCGTCCTTGGTCTGGTTCCAGCCCGCCAGCGCTCGCAGCGAGTCGGCGAACACGAAGTCCGTCTTCTGAAATAGTCGGATGCGCAGGGAACTCACGCCGCGAGGTTAGCCGCAGCGATGGCTGAAAGTGAACACGTTTGCGCCTGCTCAACAGTTCGTTCCTTGCCCACGCCCGCGTGCCTCTGTTGAAAAGGGTTTTGCCCTAAATCCGCTGGGCTTCTCATTGTCCTCTCCGGGCGCTCTAATCTGTGCGTGGCCACGCTGCACATTGAAACGGTTCAATCCCTCGACGCGCCGGAGTTGGCGTTGTATCGCACGCTCCGCCGTCCCTTTGAGCACGAGCGGGACGGCGTGCTCGTGGCCACGAACGTGAAGGTTCTCCAGCGGTTACTGGCAAGCCGCTTTCCCGTTGTCTCCGTGCTGCTCACGCCTGCGTGGCTGGAACGGCTGGAGCCGAGTCTCCGGGCGCGGCCGGAAGACCTCCGTGTCTACCTCGGCGAGCAGGCGCTGCTGGAGGCACTCACTGGCTATCAGTTGCATCAGGGCGCGTTGGCCGTCGCCAAGATCCCACCGCAGCCGAGCTTTGAAGAACTGTTCGCGAGCGCGCGGCGCCCGTTACTGCTCGCTGCCGTCGAAGGCATTGCCAACGCAGAAAACCTCGGTGGGATTGTCCGCAGCTGCGCGGCCTTTGGGGTGTCCTTCCTCATCGTGGGCGAAACCTGTGGCAGCCCCTTTCAGCGCCGGGCCGTGTCTGGCTCCATGGGCACCATCTTTGAGCAGTCGGCCGTGCAGGTGGGCAATCTCGCTGCAACTCTGGCGACCCTGCGCGCGCGCGGCGTTCGGTGTCTGGCGGCGCATCCGCAGCCGGGTGCGAAGAATCTGGCCGGCGTGGACCTGCGGAGCGATTGCTGCCTCGTGTTTGGCGCGGAAGGCCCGGGCCTCAGCGAGGTGGCGTTGGCCGCGTGCGATGACACGGTGGCGATCCCGATGCCCTCGCACATGAACTCGCTCAACGTGGTCGCAGCCACCGCAGTATTCCTCTACGAGGCGACCCGGCAGCGAAGTTGATGGCGGGTGGTTGGTGCCCATCGGGGTCCAGATGGTCCGTTGCAAAACGCCGCCCTATGTTGACAATGGGGCTGCGAATACAACGCGAAGGCACCGTGCCAGCGCCGGGACCGATTCACCCAACCATCAACACCGATTGAACACGGGGAAACCAACAGCGCACGTGCCAAGCCGCCTTATCTGTGGTCCGTCGGTGTTTCATCTGCGGCTAAAAATTTTCGGCTCCGCCCCACGATGAACACCTCCTCACGCGAGTGGCTCGACGCCGGCTTGAGCTTCCTCTTTCCGTCCGTCTGCCAGCTCTGTTCCGCCGCGCGAGCCACGCCCGCCGAGGGCTACGTCTGCCAGGCTTGCTGGCAAAACCTCCGCTTCATCACGCCGCCCTGCTGCGAGCGCTGTGGTTTGCCCTATCCCGGCGACATCACCACCGCCTTCGAGTGCGCGAACTGCCGCGACCTCGACCTGCATTTCCGCTGGGCACGCGCCTCCGTCGTGGCCAACGACTTCCTGCGCGGCGTCATTCACCGCTACAAATACAACCGTGAACTTTGGTTCGAGCCGTTCCTCACGGACCTGCTCCTTCGGCAGGCCGTCCCCGTCCTGCGTGCGGAGAACTGTGCCGGCATCGTCCCCGTGCCACTGCACCCGGTGAAGCAACGTGAGCGCGAGTTCAACCAAGCCGAGCGACTCGCCCAGCCCCTCGCCCGCGCGTTGGGCATCCCCGTGCTCACGCAACTCGTCCGGCGCGTGCAGCCCACCCGCACGCAAACCCAACTCGACAAACACGCTCGCACCGACAACGTCCGACGCGCCTTTGCCCCTGTGCGGCCCAAGTCCCTCTCCGGTGAGCGCCTCATCGTCCTCGATGACGTGCTCACCACCGGCGCGACCACCAGCGCCGTGGCTCGCGTGCTGCGGGAGAACGGCGCGGGCGAAGTCCTCGTCTGGACTCTGGCTCGGGGCTTGTGAGTAGCCGCTGAGGTGAGGCGGCGGCCCAGTTTACCCTGCCAGAAACTGAGTTAAGTCTCACCGGACGGGGCGCAAATGCTGGCGCATCCCTTGACGCCTCGCCGCTGACTGCCATTATCCAACCTTCGTTTTCAGTGCTGAATCCTATGCCTACCTACGACTACGTTTGCGACAAGTGCGGTCACGAGTTCGAGAAGTTCCAGTCCATGAAGGACGCTACCTTGACCACCTGCCTCAAAGAAGCCTGCGGCCAGAAGCGCTGGGGCAAAGGCAAAGTGCGCCGCCTCATGGGCACGGGCGCTGGGCTGATCTTCAAGGGCAGCGGCTTCTACATCACCGACTACCGCAGTGAGAACTACAAGACCGGCGCAAAGAAAGACGTGGCTCCCGCCGCGAGCTCCGGCGGCGAGAGCAAGAGTGGCTCCGACAGCAAGGCGACTCCCGCCGCCCCGCCGGCGAAGGCCGAGGCCAAGCCTGCGAAGGCCAAGCCGGCCGCGACCTGAGCCATGCTCCGCTCCGCTGCCAGACCCCTGCGTGCGCTGTTGAAGGCAGCCTGCGTGTGCGGACTGGCAGTCGGTTGGCTCGGTGAGTCCGCGTCCGCGCAGCCGCTCGTTCCATCGCAGGGCATCCTGCAACTGCGCAGCCGCACGGACCAATTCATCGTCTTCGGCGCGCTGCCAGGCATGGCGAGCGGTCCGCCCTCACTCTCGCTCATCGAGACCAATCACCTGCAGATGGACCCGACCCTGCTCGTGCTGACGTGCGAGCGGGTGAAGACGGAAGTGCTCCGCGAGTTGGGTCTTTCGGATGCTTGGACCGGACGCATCCAGATCAACGTGCGCGGTGAGCTGCGTCCCACCGAGCCGGTGATGATCGAGTCGCAGTGGAACCCCAATGGCTGGCGTTACCTGATCGTCGTGCCGGGGCAGATGGAGCGCCCGCGTCTGATGCGGGCGCTGACCCGCGCGCTGTTGCTGGAAATTGCCAATCGCGGCAACGCTTCCCAACGGCCCGCTGAAATCCCCCTATGGCTCGAAGAAGGCCTCGCCACGCACCTGCTCGCGTTGCATGGCGATTCCCTCATTCCCGAAATCCGCACGCTCACCTCGCTCGTGCAGGAGGCGCATCCCGATGTGTTCACCGAGGCCCGCCGACAACTGCGCGGGCGCGAGCTGGTTCCCTTTGCGGACCTCTGGCTGGCACCGCCGGGTGAGGCCAGTGACGAACAACGGGCGGGCTTCCGCCGCACCTCGCAGTTGCTCGTCGCCGAACTGCTTTACCTGCCGGAAGGGCGCGCGTGTCTGCGCGAATTTCTCCGCCAGTTGCCCGCCTACCTGAACAGCCAACTCGCCCTGTTGCACGGCTTCGCGCCGCATTTCCAAACCATGCTCGACGCCGAGAAATGGTGGGCCGTGGTCTGGATGAACTTCACTGGACGGGAGCGGCTCATGCGCTTCTCGGTGGACCACGGCCTGCGTCAGCTTGAGGGAATTCTCGTGCCTGCCATCGCCGTGCGGCTCGGCACGAACGCGGTGCCAGGCCGCAAGGAACTTCCGCTCCGCGAGGTCATCGCGAACACCGAGTTCACCCAGCACGAACCCGCCGTCGCGCAGGCGGCGCAGCAGCTCCAACTCCTCCAAGTCACCGCACCGGTCGAACTCGCCCGCCTCATCAGCGACCACCGGCAAGCGCTGCTCACCTACCTGAAACGGCGCACGCTGTATTCCTCCACCTCCAATTCCAAAAGCGCCGACGCCAAGCTCGCCACCAAGGAAGTGCTGGAGCGCCTCGATTTGCTCGAGGTCATCCGGCTCGACATTGTCCGGCTGGACGCCGCCGCCGCCACAATCCCGGCGGGCCGTTGATTTAGCGACACCGTGGTTGCGCCGCGCCCGCCGCTTCCTACACTCGCCACCCTTGTGGCTCCGACCCTTGCCGACATCCTCGCCGCCGTTGACCGCCTCGCCGGCACCGCGCACCGCACGCCGGTGCTGACCAGCACCAGCCTCGACGCGTTGGCGGGCGCGACGCTCTTCTTCAAGTGCGAGAACTTCCAGAAAGGCGGGGCCTACAAATTTCGCGGCGCGCTCAACGCCGTGCGCCAGCTCAGCGACGAGCAAGCCCGTCACGGTGTCGTGACCCACTCCTCCGGCAATCACGCCACCTGTCTCGCGCTCGCGGCGCAGCAGCGCGGCATCCCGGCCTACATCGTCGTCCCGCGCAACGCCCCGCTCATCAAGCAGCGCGCCATCGCGGCCTACGGCGGCCAGCTCACCCTCTGCGAGCCGACCCTCGCCGCGCGCCAGGCCGAGGCGGACCGCATCCAGCGCGCGACCGGCGCGGTGTTCATCCATCCTTACGACGACCTCGCCGTCATCGCCGGCCAGGCGACCGTGGGCGCAGAGTTCCTAGAGCAAGTCCCGCAGCTCGACGTCCTCGTCGCGCCCGTCAGCGGCGGCGGGCTCCTGAGCGGCCTCTGCCTCGTCGCGCACGCACTGGCCCCGCAGGTCGAAGTCTGGGGAGCTGAACCCGCCCTCGCCGACGACGCCTTCCGTTCCTTGCGCGACGGCCAGCTACTCGCCAACCACAACCCCGCCACCATCGCTGACGGCCTGCGCGCGTCGTTGAGCGAACGCACCTTCGGTATCATCCGCCAGCACGCGCGCGGCATCGTCACCGTCACGGAGGAGCAAATCATTGCTGCGATGCGAGCCGTCTGGGAGCGGATGAAATTGGTGGTGGAACCCTCCGGCGTCGTCCCGCTCGCCGCCGCGCTCGCGGCTCCGGAAAAGTTTCGTGGCCGTCGCGTGGGCGTCGTCCTCACCGGCGGGAATGTGGATTTGGAGAAGCTGCCGTGGCAGTAGGTGGTGGTTTTTAGCCACGGATTAAACACGGAGAAGACCCGCGCACCCGGAGCTGCCGGCCTTGCCGCAACGCTTCGGACTGCCTTCCCCATCTGTGTTTCATCCGTGTTCCATCCGTGGCTAAAACTCGGCCTCGGAGTTCACAGCTTGAAGAAAATCTTCCGCCGGTAGAGCCAGTAGAGGACGGCCCATTCCGCCGCGAGCACGAGCGCGCCTTGCAGCACATTGCCCCACAGGCCCAGCGGCTCGGGCCACGCGTAGTTCGCCGGCTTGGCGATGGCTTCGGCGAGGTGCGGGCGGTCGAGGAAAAACGCGACGAGCGGCTTGGTGAAGACGGCGATTCCTCGGTCGAAGAACGAGCCGCGAAAGAGCTGCGCCATGCTGTAGGCGAAGATGGAGTTCATCCCCACGACCACGAGGAAGGTCGGCCAGCTCCGCCAGCCTTGCACCTCGATGAGCCAGTAGAACGCGAGGAGGAAGAGGACGGTCCAGCCCGCCGCCCACAGCGTGAAGGACGCGGTCCAGATGCGCTTCACCATGGGGACGAGGGGCGTTGCGCCCGCGCTGAGAAGGCCACCGAGGACGAGGCCTGCGACGGCGGCGGCGAGGAGAGTTTGCATCACGCGCGGCTTGGGAAAATCGCTGCCGATGAGCCGTCCGCACATGACGCCGAACAGGATGGTGGCGGTGGCGGGCAGCGCGTTCAGTCCCACGTAAAATCCGCTGTAGTTCCGGCCCACGAGCCAGAGGTCGAAGGTGGAGCCGAGGTTTTTGTTGCCCATCACCCACGCGCCGGTGGGGTCGTTGCCGGGATAGAACACCCACACGGCGGTGTAGCCGATGAGGATGAGCGCGGCGGTGATTCCCTGCGCCCAGTAGCTGCGTCCGAGCAGGAAGAACGCGAGCAGGTAGCCGATGGAAATCTGCTGGAGCACACGCATGAAGCCGATGGTGAAGGCGTTGCCGGAGATGCAGTCGAGGGCCATGCCGACGAGGCAGAGGTTCAGCGCGCGCAAGCAGGCGTGGCGGAACAGGAGGCTCCACGAGTCACCGGCGGCCTGGCGTTTCGCGAAGGCGAAGGGCATCGCCACGCCCACCATGAACATGAACGCGGGCTGAATGAGGTCCCAGAAGACGCAGCCCTCCCACTTCACGTGGTCCACCTGCGCGGCGAGCCAGCCCAGCGTCGGGTCGTTCTTGAAGGTGGCGAAGCCCAGGCCGTTGCAGATGAGCAGCGCCATGATGAAGCCGCGATAGGCGTCGAGGGAAAGGAGGCGCTCGGTGAGCTTGGCGGGCGGGGGGACGGAAGTGGTTTCCGGGGGCGCAGAGTTTGCAGGCATCCGGCCTCTGACGGGGAGGTGACGGGAAAGTTCACGCCAGCAGGCTGTTTATGCACTTCGGCACCTGCGGGCCAGAAAACTTTCTCCTCGCCCCCAATTCCTTTGCCCGGCATTTCCTTGCCACTGCTGGGTGAATACGCCCTGCTTTTCGGGCGAGTAACTCAAAATTTGATTTCGACCCAGCCACACCCTCCGCTACGTTTCCACCCAGCTTCAAACCACTCCTTCCCCCACGCCCATGAACGCGAACCTCCCCACCCCTCGCATCCCGGCCAATCCCCACGTCACCCGCTGGGTCGAGGAAATCAACCACCTCTGCCAGCCCGACGCCATTCATTGGTGCGACGGCTCGGCGACGGAGCGGCAAACCCTCACCGCCGAGGCCGTGGCGCGCGGCATCCTCATTCCGCTCAACCAGCAGAAGTGGCCCGGTTGCCATTACCACCGCTCGAACCCGAACGACGTCGCCCGGGTGGAGCAATGCACCTTCATCTGCACGACCACGCAGGACGAGGCCGGCCCCACGAACAATTGGGCAGCGCCTGCTGCGATGTATGTGAAACTCCGCGCCCTCCTCGCCGGCGCGATGAAGGGGCGCACGCTCTACGTCGTGCCGTTTCTCATGGGGCCGCCCGGCTCGCCGCTCGCGCGCGTGGGCGTGGAGTTGACCGACTCGATTTACGTCGTCCTGAGCATGGGCATCATGACGCGGATGGGCTGCGTCGCGTGGGAGCAACTGGGGGACTCGGCGACCTTCACGCGCGGCATCCACGCGATGCTCGATGTGAACCCGGAGCGTCGCTACATCGCGCATTTTCCCAACGACAACACGCTCATCTCCGTCGGCTCGAACTACGGCGGCAACGTCCTGCTCGGCAAGAAGTGCATGGCGCTGCGGCTCGCGTCGGCGTGGGGTCGCGACGAAGGTTGGCTCGCGGAACACATGCTCATCCTCGGCGTCGAGTCGCCCGACGGCACGAAGACTTACGTGGCCGGCGCGTTTCCAAGCTCCTGCGGCAAGACGAACTTCGCCATGCTCAAGCCGCCCGCGCGCTTCGCCGGCTGGAAGGTCTGGACCATCGGCGACGACATCGCGTGGATGAAGCCCGGCGCGGACGGCCGCCTCTACGCCATCAACCCGGAGACCGGTTACTTCGGTGTCGTGCCGGGGACGAACTGCAAATCCAACCCGAACGCGATGGAGTGCATGAGGAAGGACACCCTCTTCACCAACGTCGCGCTCACCGCCGACGGCGATGTGTGGTGGGAGGGCAAGGACGAGCCGCCGCCCGCCGAGTGTCTGGACTGGCGCGGCGAGCCTTGGACGCCGGCCTCGAAGGAGAAGGCCGCGCACCCCAACAGTCGTTTCTGCGCGCCGATGGCTAACAACCCGATGCTCGCGCCCGAGGTGAACGACCCCGCCGGCGTGCCCATCAGCGCCATCATCTTCGGCGGTCGCCGCACGAACACGATGCCGCTCGTGTATCAGGCGTTCAATTGGGTCCACGGCGTCTATGTCGGCGCGACCATCGGCTCCGAGACCACCGCCGCCGCGACGGGCGCGGTGGGCCAGGTGCGCCGCGACCCGATGGCGATGCTGCCCTTCTGCGGTTACAACATGGGCGATTACTTCCGCCACTGGCTCTTCATGCGCCGCCTCATTCAGCACCCGCCGCGCATCTTCCACGTGAACTGGTTTCGCAAGGACGCCGACGGCAAGTTCCTCTGGCCCGGCTACAGCGAGAATATGCGCGTGCTCAAATGGATTGTGGACCGCTGCCGGGGCGAGGCGAACGCGAACGAGGCGCTCCTCGGCTGGGTGCCCAGCGCGCAGGACTTCGACCTCGACGGCCTCGATGGCTTCAACGCCGCGCGGTTGGAGCAGGCGCAGAGCACGGACATCGAGGAATGGCGGCGCGAAGTGCTCCAGCAGGACGAGCTCTTCATCAAGCTCTACTCGCACCTGCCGAAGGAGATTATCTTCCAGCGCGAACTGCTCATCGCGCGGCTGTGAAGAGCGGTCAGCTGGGAAGTGCTGACCGCAACGCGCCTGGCCGATCGCTGAACGCTACAATGACTCGCTCCCAACCCCTCTGCCCCGCCACCGACCTGCCGCCCGGCGCGACGCGCAAGTTCGTTTTCACCCTCGAAGGCATCCGGCGCGAGGGCTTCGCGGCGAACGTGCGCGGGCACCTCGTGGCTTACGAGAACGCCTGCCGGCACATCCCCATCCCGCTCGATGACGACGGCGATTTCTTCACGACGGACGGCGACTTCTTCATCTGCCGCACGCACGGCGCGATCTACGAGCCGCTCAATGGCCGCTGCCTTCACGGCCCCTGCGGCGGCCTCAGCTTGAGGGCGCTGCGCGTCGTGGACGTGAAGGGCGAACTGTGGGTTGTCCTCCCGCCGGAGCCGGAGGAGCCGCCCTTCATCGTCGCGTAGCCTCCTGACCTCGGCGGCTACCCAACTGGCTTGAACATCGCCCACCACCTCCCGTCCAAAACCGGCCGCAACCGGCATCCAACACACCAACCATGAAACGCACCGCCCTCCTCGCCACGCTCACCCTTGTCACCTTCCTCGGCTCGCCCGAGCTCCGAGCTCAAACTAAAACCGACGCGAAATCCGCCGCCAAGACGGACGTCAAAACCGACGCGAAGAAGGACGCGAAGCCCGCAATCCCCAACCCCGTCCAGCCCCCCGATGTTGCTGCGCCGAAGTTCAGCAACGGCCAACCCGACGCGAACTTCCTCAAGACGCACGAGGGCTTCGTCGCCATCGCCAAGGCTGGCGGCGTGGATGTGCTCTTCCTCGGTGACTCCATCACGGCGGGCTGGCGCGGCTCGAAAGAGATTTGGGACAAGGCCTTTGGCAACTACAAGACTGCGAACTTCGGCATCGGCGGCGACCGCACGCAGCATGTCCTCTGGCGCATCACCAACGGCGAACTCGACGGCATCAAGCCCAAGGTCGTCGTGCTGATGATTGGCACGAACAACTCCGGCAACGACGAAGCCGATGCCATTGCCAAGGGCGTCACCGCCATCGTCAAGGCCATCCACGCGAAATCTCCGGCTACGAAGGTCCTGCTCCTCGCCGTCTTCCCGCGCGCCAGCAAGCCCGACGGCGCGTTCGGCCCGCAGCAGGAGAAGCTCAAGCAGGTCAATGCCACGATCGCCAAGCTCCATGACGGCAAGAGCGTCCACTACCTCGACATCGGCGAGAAGTTCCTCACCGGCGGCGTGCTCAAGGCGGAAATCATGCCCGACTTCCTCCACCTCTCGAAAGCCGGCTACCAAATCTGGGCCGACGCCATCACGCCCAAGCTCGCCGAGTTGACCAAGTAATCTGGCCGCGCCGCGCTGGACGCGGCTTCGCCCCCAACCTCACACGCGAACGCGGAGCCTAGCTCCGCGTTTTGCTTTTTCAGGCCAGCGCAATGGCCTCATCAACGAGCAGCACCGGCACGTTGCAGCGCACGGGATAGAGTGCCCGGCCATCCGCGCGCACCAGTCCGCCATCGAGTTTCACCGTGACCGACTGCCCGGCGGCGTTGCGCAACTGCCCGGAGGCCACTTGAGCGTTGAGCCGTTCCACAACAGGCGGTTCAGCGGCGAGGAGGGACTGCCGCGTCTCCGGGCAGCGCAGGATTTGAAGCAGCTCAAGAGTCATGTGTCTGGCCGCGACGTTACGATTCCCAGTCTTAGTGGGGAATAGCCAATCTCGCGGAGCGGAGTAGCCGCCGAGGTGAGGAGGCGGAGTTGGGTGACCCCGAACAAATCCGCCTCCTCACCTCGGCGGCTACCGGTCGCCTCGGCAGCTTGTGCGCACTTCTTCGTATTCTTCCCGGCGTGTTTCCGTTTGCTTACGTCGCCGCCTTTTGGCAATTGAAACGCACCGATGAGACGACTTGTTTTCACTTTGCTGCTCGCTTGTGTGGTGGCTGCGGTTGCTTGCCGGGAGAAGCCAACTCCCGCGCCAGCACCGAAGACCGCGCTGTCCGCCGTGCCCGTCGGGCCAGTCTTCCGGCTGCACTTCGCGGGCCTCGACAGTCTCGCTGCCAGCACTAACACCGCTCGACTCAACGCACTTCTCAACAACGCCGAGGCGGTCGCCACCCGCAAACAGGTGCATGACCGGCTCGCGCAAACGCTGCCGGACGCGCTCTTCGGTGCCGCCGCGGCCCGCACCAATCGCGCTGCTCTGCTGCGTCCGCTGCTCGACGAGTTGGCGGCCAGCAAGTTCCTCTTCGAGACGCACGACGAACGCGCCGCAAGCTGGATGCTCACCGTCTTCCTCAACGCCGAGCGGCGCGCACGCTGGAGCACGAACTTGTGGCAGGCCGCGGATGCCAAGCCGGTCGTGCTGCCCGCCGTGAACCCCGGTGGCACCGCTTGGAGCACGAAGACCAAGAGCGGGCATCTCCTCACCGTCGCGTTGTTCGATGACTGCCTGATGCTCGGCAAGAGCGCGCCCGGCGCGGCTGCGGCTGGTAGCAAGCCAGGCCCGCACCCCGCGCTTTCGACCAACGTGATTGATCTCGTCGCCGACCTCGCCCGACTCCAAGGCGCCCTCGATTTGCCGCAGTCCGTCGCCTGGCCGCACCTCTCCGTCACCGTCAACGCCCAAGGCGAGACACTCCGAAGCGAAGCCACGCTGAAGTTCGCCAACGCCACGCCGTGGCAGCTCGCCGCGTTCCGCCTGCCCACCAACTCCGTGCGCGATCCGCTGATCAGCTTCACGGCGGTGCAGGGCTTCGGCGATTGGCTCGGGCGCTTGCCGGAGTTCAAGGAGTGGGAATTGAAAACCGTGCCCAACCAGTTCTTCACCTGGGCGCGCAGTGACGTGCCTTACAACCTCCACGCTGCCGCGCCCATGCCCGACGCATCGAACACCGTGGTCCGCATCGCGCCGCACGCGCTGCACACCCTCGGCACGAACGTGGCGAAGGTCGGCCTCGGTCGCATCGCCTTCACGACGAATCGCACGGAGTTGGGCTGGGTTGGGATGCCCATCCTCGTGCCGTTCGTCCGCCCGGCGCCGGAACCGGGCGATGACTTTCTCCTGTTCGGCAGCATGGCCGGCATCATCCCCAGCGGGCCGAATACGAACCCGCCGCCCGCCGAGTTGTTGAACCAGTTCCTCCCGCGCACGAACCTCGTTTACTACGACTGGGAAATCACCGAGGCAAAGCTCGCGCAGTGGGTGCCTATCTTCCAACTCAGCGCGATGATGTCCGCCACGCCGTCGTTCCCCGGTGCGGCCGCTGGGCATGCGTGGCTCCGGGCGGTGTCGCCCAAACTCGCCAACACGATTACGGAAGTCACCGCGGCTGCTCCGACCGAACTCCGCGCGGTGCGCCGCTCCGACCTCGGCCTCACCGCCATCGAACTCGCCCTGCTCGCGCGCTGGCTGGACAACCCGGCCTTCCCCGCCTTCGCCTACCCGACGAATGCGATGCCGGGCTTGCCGCGCATCCCGTAGTCGCCGGCTTCAGCCTGCGCTACAACCAGCCCCGATGCGCAACCTGAAGGTTGCGACTACGGAAGGCGCCGCACCTTTTTCTGTCAAAACTCTTTAGAAATGTCCCCTGTTTAACTCACGAGAGAATGTCCCCTTTGTTGTTTGTTCTTCGTCTTCCACGGCTGGGGGTGCGGGACGCAGGGAGGCCGGAGCGTAGCGTAGGCTGACCG
>CALQJI020000009.1 GCA_943330855.2 Klebsiella pneumoniae | reverse complement strand
GCGCTCATGTTCATGGCCATCGTCATCCCGGTGGCGCTGGAAGGTCTGCGCATTGCCAGCCTCGCCGGGCAAGTCGGCGAGCGGAAAGCCGTGGCCGCGCGCGTGGCCGACCGCGTCCTGAGCGAACTCGCCGTGACCGGTTCCCTGCCCAGCGGCGACAACGGCTCTGTGACCGAAGGCCCGCACGAATACCGTTGGACCATCGAGTCCGCCGCGTGGGTCGAGGACAGCGCCTTGCAGGAGACCACGGTCCGCGTCGCGTATTTTGTGCAAGGCCGCGAATACGAAGTGACGGTCAGCACGCTGATGGAGGGAGGGACGCTGTGAACTTCGTTCGGTCCAAAGGCCAAGAGTCCAAGGTCCAAAGTCAGTGGCGCGTTCGTCAGCTAAACGACTTTGGACTTTGCACTCTTGGACCTTGGACCCAGCGCCGCGCCGCCTTCACCCTGCTGGAACTTTTGATTGCCGTCGTCGCCTTCGCCATCGTGCTGGCGGCCATCAATGGCGTGTTCTACAGCGCGCTCAAGCTGCGCAACCGCTCTGCCGCCTCGCTCGAAAAATCCCTCCCGCTCACCCAGGCGCTCATCATCCTCAAGCGCGACCTCGCCAGCCTCGCCGCTCCCTCGACCAACTCCACCAAGCTGGCGGGTGAACTTCAGACCTCGCCCACCGGCAGTGGCACTGACAGCGCGCCGCGCTTCGGTTCGTTGGCCGGCGCGGCGGGCGGTGCGGGTGGCCTCGCCTCGCAAGTCGGCCCGGACTTTTACACCTACTCCGGCCTGCTCGACACTGCGTCCCCTTGGCCCAGCGTGCAGAAAGTCGCCTACCTCCTCGTGGACTCCACGAACCGCAACGCGCTGGGCAAAGACCTCATCCGCGCCGTCACGCGCAACCTCCTCCCCGCCGGCAGCATCGCGGAACAACCCGTCGAGCAACTCCTTCTCACTGACGTGGCCGAGGCGCTGTTCACTTTCCACGACGGTGCGGACTGGTTGGAATCGTGGGACTCCGCCACCGCCGAACCGAAGCTCCCGCGCGCCATTAAGCTTCAGCTTCAAATGGCCTCCGAAGACCGCGCCAGCCGACAGGCTCCGCTGGAGCTAATCGTCCCCATCCTCACCGAAGCCAGCACGAACGCCACCGCCGGAGGGTCGCAATGAGGCTGCCGCATCAACTGGTAGGGCGAGACTCCGTCGAGCCCCATTTCGAGCGCGGCTCCGTGCTCATCATCGTGCTCTGGGTCGCCTTCGGCCTCGTCAGCCTGGCCATCTACTTCGCCAACTCTTCTTCCCTCGAACTGCGCGCCGCTGACAACCGCGTCGCCACGCTTGAAGCCGAGCAAGCCATCGCCGGCGCGGCCCGCTATATCAGCAACGCCCTTGCGAAAGTCACTGAACCCGGCGTCCCGCCCGACTCCGCCACGCTCAAGGTCGAGGCCGTGCAAATCGGCACCGCGCGCTTCTGGCTCATCGGTCAACCGCTCGACGAAGAGGACGACCTCGAAGTCACGTTCGGCCTCGTGGATGAAGGCGCGAAGCTCAACCTCAACACGGCCACTGCGGCGATGCTCGAAAAGTTGCCGCGCATGTCCGTCGAGTTGGCCGCCGCCGTGGTGGATTGGCGCGACACCGACAGCAACCCCTCCGAGAACGGCGCGGAGGATGAGATTTACGCGCGGCTCAACCCGCCTTACCGCTGCAAGAACACGCCCTTCGAGAGCATCGAGGAGCTGCGGCTGGTCTATGGTTTCACCCACGACATCCTTTACGACGAGGACGCGAACATGAACGCCGTGCTCGATCGCAACGAAGACGACGAGGACGCCACCTCGCCGAACGACAACCACGACGGCGTCCTCAATCGCGGCGTGCTGGCCTACGTCACCGTCCACAGCAAGCAGTCGAACACGCGCACCAACGGCGACGCGAAAATCAACATCACCACCGTGGACGCCCCGGCGCTGGCGCGGCTGATGACGGAAGCCGGTATGAGCGCGGAACGGGTGCCGCAAGTGCTGCTGCGCTTCGCCACCAACGCACCGCCCGGTGGCACGAATCAACCGCCGCCCTCCGGCAACAACACGAACGGCAGCGTGCTTCAGTTCTACGTCCGCAGTGGCCTGACCGCCGAGGAGTTCCACCTCATCGAGAACGACCTGACCACGTCCACCAACGTCATGCTCGAAGGCTTGGTGAACGTGAACACCGCCAACGCCACCGTGCTCGCCTGCCTCCCCGGCCTCGACGCCGAGAAGGCCGACGCGCTCGTCGCCACGCGCATCAGCACAGACACGCAGCATTCCATCGCGTGGCTGAAGGATGCGCTGGAACCGCAGGTCGTCGAGCAAGTCGGGCCGCACATCACCGGTCGCAGCTACGTTTACACGGCGGACATCGCGGCGCTCGGCCACCACGGGCGCGGCTACTCGCGCGCGAAGTTCATCTTCGACACGACTGAAGGCGGGGCGAAGATTCGGCAACGCCAAGACCTCACGCACCTCGGCTGGGCGCTGGGCTTGGAAGTCCGCCGCCAAATCACGGAGGCGCAGAACCTGCCATGAGCCAGCGCTCGCCCATCCAGCACATGCGCACGCTCCAGCCGCAGCTAGCGAGCCGATTTTCATCCGTGGCTAAAGCGACTCTTCAATCGCGCTGCGGTGGCGTTGCTCCATCTCTTTCTCGTCCCTCAACTCTCTGCCCATGACTGGCTCTAACAAATCTAACTCCCTGCTCGGCCTCGTGCTCGATGGCAGCCGGCTCGACTTCGTCGCGGCCAAGCGCACGAACGGGGCGGTCGAAATCCGCAAGGCGGGCAGCGTCACGCTCGCGCTCGACCCGCTCACGAACGACCCCGAACTCGTCGGCGCAGAGCTGCGCAAACATCTCGAAGCCGCCGGGCTGCGCGACCGCCGGTGCGTCGTCGGCGTGCCGTTAAACTGGGCGCTCACGCTCGCGGTGAAAGTCCCCGCCGGCCTGTCGCCCGAAGACGTAGCCGCGCTACTGGCGATGGAGGCCGAGCGCGGTTTCCCCTACGCGCCGGAGACCTTGATGCTCGCGCAGTCGCTCGTCGGCGCGGCGGACGGCGAGCGCACGGCGACGGTCGTCGCCATCCCGCGCGACCACATCACGCGCTTGCAGGACGCGCTCGAATCCATCGGGTTGCGCCCGGTGAGCTTCACCCTTGGTATCTCGGCGCTGCAACCGGTGGGCGAGTCCGTCACGGCGGGCGGTGTCGTGGCGCTCGTGCCCGGTGAGAAGGGTGTGGCGCTGCAAGTCACGGCGCAGGGCGGCGTCTGTGCGCTGCGCGTGCTGGAAGGCGCGTTCGAGCAAGACGGCTCCGAGCGGCGCGTGCAGAAGGATTACCTCGCGCGCGAGCTGCGCATCACGCTGGGCCAGTTGCCGGACGACGTGCGGGCAACGGTGCGGAACCTGAAGGTGTTCGGCTCCGACGACTTGGCGGAGGAAGTGCAGGAGCAAGTCCGCGTCCGGGCCGAGGCGCTGGGCTTACGCGCGCAGCTCGTGAAGGAGTTCGCGCCGCTGGAGTTCGGCGTCACGTTGCCGAGCGGCACGCAGGCGAGCGCGGCGCTGGCGTTGGTGGTGCGGCACTTGACCGGTAAGGCGTCGGGCTTCGAGTTCCTGCCGCCGCACGTGAGCCAGTGGCAGCAGTTCACGGAACAGTATTCCTCGAAGAAGTTGGTTTACGTCACGGCGCTGGTGAGCAGCGTGGCGCTCGTGGTGGCCGCGCTCTTCGGCTGGCAGCAGTGGCAGCTCGCGCGGCTGGAAACGCAGTGGGATGCGATGGCGACGCGCGTCACGCAGGTGGACCAGCTCAACGGGAAGATTCGCAAGTTCCGCCCGTGGTATGACGAGTCGTTCCGGGCGATGACGATTTTGAAGACGCTCACCGAGGCGTTCCCGGAGGACGGCTCGGTGTCCGCGAAGTCCATCGAGATTCGCGACCGCTCGGGCGTGACGTGCAGCGGCACGGCGCGCAACAACGCCGCGTGGCTCAAGATGCGCGACAAATTGAACCTCTCGAAGCAAGTCAGCGACCTCAAGGTCGAGCACATCAAGGGGGGGCAGAACAACCAGCCGCTTGAGTTCACCTTTAACTTTCACTGGGGCGAAACCCAAGCCAGCCGATGAACCACAAAAACCGCGAACAACTCCTGCTCATTTTGACCATCACCGCCGTCGTGCTGCTCGTGGGCGACAGCTTCGTGCTCAAGCCGCTCACCGCGAGCTGGAAGGCCCGCACCGCGCGCATCGCCGACCTCGAGAAGAAGGTGGCCGAGGGCACCAAGAAGCTGGAGCGCGACCGGGCCGTGCGGGACAAGTGGAATTCCATGCGGGACAACGCGCTCACGAACGACACGTCCGCCGCTGAGAGTCAGGCGCTGCGGGCCTTCGAGCGTTGGTCGCGCGACGCGAACGTGACCATCAGCGGGCTGAAGCCGCAGTGGAAGCGGTCAAACTCCGCCGACGAATACCAAACGCTGGAATGCCGCGCGGACGCGACGGGCAGCCTCGCGAGCCTCGCGCGCTTTCTCTATCAGGTGGAGAAAGACCCGATGGCGATGAAGGTGGATGTGGTGGACCTGACCACGCGCGATGTCGAAGGGCGCAACCTGACGCTGGCACTGCAACTCAGTGGCTTGGTGCTCACGCCGAAGAAGAATGAAGCGACGGTTAAATAATAACGTGAACGCGACGCATCACCGCACTGGCTTGGGAGCGCGCGAAGCGTCTGGACTGCGGCGTCTTCAGCGCCGCTGTCTGGGCCGTGCGGAGAATTGGGACGCCCAACAAAGTGGTGCTAAAGCCACCGCAGTCCAAACGCTTCGCGCCCTCGTCGCACGGCTCTTTCTGTGGCATGGTCCTGACAATTTGATTCCCATGAACGCTCCGCAACTCCTCGCCGCTGGCTTGCTCCTGCTCACCCCGCTGGTTGCCGCCGCGCAGACGCGCACGAACGCACCGGCCCCACCGTCCACCGCGAAGACCGCGACGAAAGCCGCGCCGGCAGCGGCACCCGCTCCCTCCCCGGCCGCGAGCTTTGATGCGTTCAAGAACGTCCCTGACCGCAACATCTTCAACTCCCGCCGCTTCGCCGGGCGCACCACGGAAACTGCGGCGCCGCCACCCACGATCCGCCGCGACCCGGTCATCGAGACGTTCTCGCTGCTGGGCACGCTGGATTATCCGAAAGGCTCCGTGGCGTTCTTCGAGGGCAGCAGCGCCAGCCACCGCAAGGCCGTGGCGGTGGGTGAAACCATCGGCGACTGCAAAATCACCAGCGTCGAGGCGAACCTCGTGCGCTTGGTCTCCGCTGACAAACCGCTCGAACTCAAGGTCGGTTACATGCTGCGCCGCGAGGACCAGGGCGAGTGGAAGATGCGGGAAGCGGAACGCCCGTCGGATTACGGGAGCAGTTCTTCTTCGGGTTTCAGTTCGCCTTTTGGCTCCAGCTCCAGTTCGCCGTTTAGCTTTAACAGCTCTAGTTCGACCCGCGATTCGCGCTACAGCAGCTCCAGCGGGTCGAGTCGGGACTCCAGTTCCTCGCGTTCCGGTTCGTCGTTCAGCAGCAAGGAAACTCCCGCCGACTCCGCCCAGCGCCGCATCCGCGACCAGGACCGCAATGGTGACGGCAAGATTTCGCGCGACGAGGCGGATACCCGGCTGCGCCCGAACTTCGACCTGATGGACCGAAACCGCGACGGCATCGTGGACTCCGAGGAATATACTGCGTATTACGCCTCGCGGATGAGTGGCAGTTCGGCCAGCACCGTCCCGCCCACGAGCAGTTTCAACAGCCCCGGTAGCTCGACCAGTCCGAGCAACTTCGGCGGCGGCAGTGCGGGCAGTTCAAGCCCGCCGCCCGCCAGCACCCCCAGCCAGAGTGGCAGCGGTGAAAGCGACCTTTTGAAACGACTTATGGAACAACGTGCTCGGGAGAACCGATAATATGAAAACAACCCTGTCCCTCATCCTCACCGCCAGCATGGCGGGCCACGCGCTCGCGCAAACTCCGCCTGCGCCGACCCCCGCGCCGCTCGCACCCGCCGCACCCGCCGTCGCTGCCCCGGCTGCGCCGCCAGCAGAAGCGCGCCCGGCTGGACTGGCCGCCGCACTCGCGGCGGAAGCTACCGCGAAAGCCGCTGAAGCCGCCCGTCCGCCCGTGCCTAAGGAGCCGGTGAAGCGCGTGACCAGTGACACCGAAAAGGGGATGCGCCTGAACTTCCGCGGCGTGCCGTTGGAAATGGTGCTGAACTATTTCAGCGAGGCCGCCGGTTTCATTATCGTGCCCAAGACCGACATCCGCGGCCGCGTGGACGTGTGGAGCGAAGACCCGTTGACGAAGGACGAAGCCGTGGACGTGCTGAACAATGTGCTCGGGCGCAATGGCTACGCCGCCTTCCGCAGCGGGCGCACGCTCAACATCGTCAACAAGGACGAGATGAAGCAGAAGGCGCTGCCGACCAACTCTGGCAGCGACCCGGAGAAAATCCCGGCGACCGAAAACATGGTCACGCAAATCCTCCCGATTAAGTTTATCTCGGCCGAGCAGTTGATTAAGAACTTGGAGATGCTGCTCCCGACTTCCTCCACCTTGTCCGCCAACGCGGGCGCGAACGCGCTCATCATCACGGACACGCAGGTGAACATCAAACGCGTCGCCGAGATCATCAAGGCGCTCGACAACCCGGTGGCCAGCGTCTCCGCCATCAAGGTCTTCCCGCTCAAGTATGCCGACGCGAAGGCGCTGACGACCGTGTTGAAAGACCTCTTCGCGCCGGACACTTCGAGCGCGGGTGGACGCGGCTCGCAGGGCGGTGTGAACCCCATGCAGCAAATGTTTCAAAGCCGGTTCGGTGGCGGTGGTGGCGGTAGTTCGGCCGGGGCCAGCAGCGGCCAGGCCGGCGGGCGGGTGAACACGCCCAAGGTCGTCGCCAGCGCCGATGAGTTGAGCAACTCGCTCATCGTCAGCGCGCCCGAAGCGCAAATGCCCATCATCGAAGACTTGGTGAAGCAGGTGGATGTGCCGGTCGAAGACGTGACCGAGGTGAAGGTCTTCCGCCTCAAGCACGCCAGCGCCGATGAGACGGCTACACTAATCAAGAGTCTCTTTCCCGATACCAGCACGCAGGGCAGCGGCAATCGCAGCGGGCGCACCGGCGGCGGCGGGGGCTTCTTCGGCGGCTTCCGCCCGACCGGCGGCGGCACCACCGGCGCGGCCACCGGCTCCAGCGAGCGGGCACTCAAGCAAAACCGCGTCGTGGCCGTGGCCGACGCCCGCACGATGTCCGTGATCGTCACCGCGTCGCCCGCGCTCATGGAGCAGATCACCGGGATGATTGCGCAGCTCGATGGCGACCCCTCGAAGCAACAGAAGGTGTTCGTCATCCCCGTCGAGAATGCCGACCCGGCGCAGATGCAACAGATTCTGCAAACGCTCTTTCCCACGCAGAACGGCCGCAGCGCCACTAGCAGCCAGAGTGGTCGCAGCGGCTTCGGCACCGGCACGACGACGCGCAACAACGGCGGACAAAGCACCACCGGGGGCCGCAACAGCAGCAGCACCGGCAGCACGGGTTTCGGGACCGGCGGTGGCGGCACGGGCGGCACCACCCGGCGCAGCAACTAAGCAAACTTCTCAATCCTCATTCTCGAACAGACACACTGATGAAATCTTACTTGATACAACGACTCGGACTCGGGCTTGTGACCGCCCTGACGGCGGTGAGCGCCCACGCGCAGTTCACACCCTTCGGCGGCGGTGGCACCGGTTTCGGGGGCGGCGGCGGCGGGCGGTCCGCCACGAGTGCCGGGGGCGGCCAGCCCCTGGGCGGCGCGGACATCTCCTTCGACCCGGAGACGCGCAACCTCATCGTCGTCACTGACGAGAAGACCCTGCTGGAGATGAAGAAGGTCATTGCCGGCTTGGATCGGCCTTCGCCGCAGGTGCTCATCAAAGTCATCTTCCTCGAAGCCACCTATAACAAGAACTCGGATATCGGCTTTTCCGGTGGCTACACGCACGACACGAAATTGCAAGGCGTCAGCGGTGTGGTGGGGCAGGGTTTTGGCGCCGCTCCCATCACCACGCTCGCCGGAGCCATCGGTTCGGGCGGCGGGGTTTACTCCATTCTCGGCAGCGATTTCCAGGCGACGCTCAGTGCGGTTGCGAAGGCCGGGAAGACGGAGATTCTTTCCCGCCCGTCCATCCTCGCGCGTAACAACCAAGCGGCGACCATCAGTCTCGGCCAGCAAGTGCCCCTCATCAGCGGCACGCGCTTCGACACCTTCGGCAACCAGATTAACACCGTCACCTACCAGAGCGTCGGCGTGAACCTGAGCGTCACCCCGTTCATCTCCTCGGACGGGAACGTCGAGATGGTCGTCACGCCGGAAATCTCCTCGCTCACCGACCGTTCGCAATGGGTCAACATCTCCAGCGGCGGCACCAACGGCGCAGTCCTTGTCCCCGTCATTAACTCGCGCGTCGCCACCACTACCGTCGTCGTCCCCGACGGCCAGACCGTCGTCATCGGCGGCTTGATGGAGAACACGCAGGCCGACTCAGAGACCAAGGTGCCCGGCCTCGGCGACATCCCCGTGCTGGGCAATCTCTTCAAACGCAAAGTGAAGGAAAACGTGAAGCGCGAGCTGATGATTTTCCTCACGCCGACCATTGTGAAGGCCCCGTCGCAACTCGCCGGCATGACCCAGGTAGAGAGGCAGAAACAACAGATGTCAACGAACGCCTTCCCGCAGGCAGACCTCGACCGCTTCCTCGACAAGCAGCCGACCAAAGATACGACGGCACCTGCCAAAACCACGCCGCCCGCGCCCAAGTGAAGCACGGTGGCAAGCCCCCGGCGCCATGATCCGCCATACCCGCCTCATCTTCGTCCTACTCGGGTTGGCTTGGGCCTTCGTGGCTGCGTGGCAGGTCATGGAGCACAGCCGCGTGGAAAAGTCCGCGCGCGATGCCCTTGTCCGCCGCTCGCACGACATCTCCGGCACCGTCAGCAAGATCGTCCGCGCGCAGCGCTTCTTTGGAGCCGTTTCGCAGGAGCGCATGGAGGACGCGCTCGGTGCACTCATCAGCGCCGGCGACATCGAGTCCATCGCGCTGCTTAACCGCGACGGCGAGATTGTCGTCTCGGTGGGCCCCCCGATTGACTTCGATACCAAGGGGCTGACCGACAAGCTTGAGCGCTGGGACGCCAAACTTCTCACCGTCGTGAACCTTGTGGACCTCGGCACCAACGTCGTCTCACGCGGCGGCACGAATCTAACGCCGACCCTCGTGCTTCCGCGTCGCGACACCAACGCTCCGCCGCGCGAGGAAGTCCGCTTTGGCTCGCCGCCGTTGCGGACGTCATCGGGTGAAGTGCGTTCCGAGACCAACAGCCTCGCTATCGGCGAACTTACGGGCACCAACGCTCCGCCGCGTCCCGAGCGTCGCGATGGCTTTCGTCGCCCGCCGAATTTCGGCCGCCCTCCCGGCATGAGCGAGGCCGACTACCAGACGATGCTCGCGAAGCGCAGCGCCCACGGGTTTGCCGTCGCCATGTCCGTGGCGCCGCTCACGCAGATACAGGCAACCGACTTCTGGCTGCGCGCGTTGATCGTCAGCTTTGCCGGCGTCGCTGCACTGGGTGTTGCGCTCGCTTTGCGGAACGTGAGCAAGTCCGCCGACCTCCAGTTCCGCCTGCTACGGGCGAGTGAGCTGAACACCCACCTGCGCGAGTTGAACCTCGCCGCCGCCGGACTGGCGCACGAGACGAAGAACCCGCTCAACATCATCCGAGGCTTGGCCCAGATGATTTCCAAACAAGACGACGCCCCAGCGCCCATCCGCGAGAACTCGCGCGGCATCGTGGACGAGGCGGACCGCGTGACCGCGCAGTTGAACGAGTTTATCAACTACTCGCGTCCGCGCGAGGTGCGCCGCACGCCGGTGGCCTTGACCACGGCGGTGGGCGAGGTCGTCCGCGCACTTGGATACGACTTGGAGGAGAAGGCGATTCAACTCACGGTCCAGCCCGACCTCCCGCGCATTGAGGCGGACGAACAGCTCTTGCGCCAAGCGCTCTTCAACCTGCTCCTCAACGCCACCCAAGTGCTGGACGGCGGCGGGGCCATCCACGTGAGCGGGACGCGTGAAGGGGAGCACACCGTGACGTTGGAGATCTGCGACAACGGCCCCGGCGTCGCGCCCGAGCACCGGCAGGAAATCTTCAAGCCCTACTTCACAACGCACCAGAAAGGCACCGGTTTGGGGCTGGCCATCGTGCAACAGATCGTGCTGGCGCACGGGTGGGAGATCACCTGCCAGCAGAACGGGCAGCGCGGCGCGTGTTTCCGGATCAGCCACATCAAGACGCTCGTGTGATGACGAGGTTTGGGAGCGCATCCCTCGGACGGCAGCGGTATGTCACGCGGATGCCACTTCTGCAAGGGGGCCGCTACGGGCGGGCCGCCCGCGCTCCGGCCGCAAGGCTGGACGAACCCTCTCGTTTCCAAAACACTGACTTTCACCGAACCGCATGACCGCCCCACCCAGCGTCCCCGCCGCCCCGCGCATCCTCATTGTGGATGACGATGCGGGCCAGCGCAGCTTGTTGAAGACCTTTCTCGAGGGCCACGGGCACCGCCCGCTCCTCGCAGATTCAGGCGAGGCCGCGCTCAAGCTCTTGGCCACCACCCCGGTGAGCTTGATGATTTCCGACGTGCGAATGCCCGGCATGACCGGACTCGAAACACTCCGCCGCGCCCGTCAGTCCCACGCGACGCTGCCCGTGCTGCTCGTCACGGCTTACGCGGACATTCGCGAAGCCGTCGGAGCGATGCGTGATGGAGCGGTGAACTATCTCTCCAAGCCGATTGACCTGGATGAATTGCTCCGCAGCGTCGAGCAAATCACCGGCCCGCACGCGGTAGTTCCAGCTCCGGGTGACCAGCCACCGCTGCCAGCGAACGTGATTGCTGCCAGCCCTTTGATGCGCGCGGTGTTTCACGACGCTGCGCTCATCGCACCCTCTGAGAGTCGCGTGCTCATCACCGGCGAGAGCGGCGTGGGCAAGGAGGTTTTGGCCGACGCGATTCACGGCTGGAGCCCGCGCGCCCACGGGCCGCTGGTGAAGGTAAATTGCGCGGCGATACCCGAGACGTTGTTGGAGAGCGAGCTGTTTGGACATGAGAAGGGCGCGTTCACCGGCGCGCATCAGTCGCGCACGGGCCGCTTCGAGGAGGCGGACGGCGGCACTATCTTCCTCGATGAGATCAGCGAGATGTCACCGCAATTGCAGGCCAAGCTGCTGCGCGTGACTCAGGAGGGGCGCTTCCGGCGCGTTGGTTCGGGGAAGGAATTACAAACCGATGCGCGCATCCTCGCCGCGACCAACCGGAATCTGGAAGTGCTCATCAAGGAAGGGCGCTTCCGTGAAGATTTGTTTTACCGGCTGGCGGTCGTCGAGCTGGGCGTGCCGCCGTTGCGCGAGCGGCGCGAGGATATTCTGCCGCTGGCGGCGCATTTCATCGCGCAGTTCGGCGGGGATCGGACGCGGTTTGCTCCGGCTGTGACCGAGTGTCTGGTGCGTTGCGCGTGGCCCGGCAACGTGCGGGAGCTGCGTAACGCGATGGAGCGCGCCGCACTGCTCTCACGCGGGGGAGTGGTGTTGTTGGAGCACTTGCCCACCCGCGTCCGTGCCGCCGAGAACGCGCTGCCCGCGCTGCCCACGACCGATCCGGTCCGGCTCGAGGAAATCGAACGCGACGCGATTCTTCTGGCGCTGAAACGGCATGACTACAATCGCACAGAGACGGCCAAGACGCTGGCGATCAGCCGCCGCGCATTGACCTACAAGGTTCAGCGGTTGCGTGAGTTGGGATTCCCTGTGGACCCAGCGACGTGATGCCCCGGGCTTCAGATTGCTGATGGAACTGGGATTACTTCCCCGTTCACGCCAGCAACTTCAGCGACTTCACCGCCTCGACGGCCATCTCCAGTGCGCCGTCAGGGTTCAGGCCGAGCCAGAACATGCCGGTGATGCAGACGAGGAGCGCGAACTTGGTGGGGAGGGACACGGAAATCGGCGTCATGTCTGTCGCGGCTTTAGACCAGTAAATGGCCTTCACCACGTTGAAGTAGTAGTAGAGCGAGATGAGCACGCCCACGACGGCCACGGCGAAGAGCCAGTAGTAGGCGTGCCAGCGGATGCCTTCAGCGATGACGGCTTTGAGCAGGAGAAATTTCCCGAAGAAGCCCGCGAGCGGCGGGATGCCGGCGAGGGAGACCATCGCGAGGGTCAACGAGGTGGCAAGGAGCGGGGAGCGTTGGGCGAGACCGCCGAGCGCCGAGATGTCTTCGGCTCCGGCTTCTTTCACGACGACGGCGATGACGGTGAACGCGGCGAGCACGGTGAAAAGGTAGCCAGCGAGGTAGTAGAGAATGGCCGACGAGCCGGCGCGGTTCATTACCGCGAAGCCCAGCAGCAGGTAGCCCGCGCTGGCGATGCTGCTGTAGCCGAGCAGGCGCTTCAGGTTGCGCTGCGGGATGGCGCAGAGGCTGCCGTAGAGGATCGTCCCGGCGGCCATCGCCATGAGGAGCTTTTCCAAGTGATAGGCGAGGTCGGGAATCGCAGTGTCGAGCAGGCGCATCAGGAGCACGACACCGGCGGCCTTCGAGCCGACGGAGAGGAAGGCGGTCGTGGGCGTGGGCGAGCCTTGATACACGTCGGGTGCCCAGATTTGGAACGGCACGGCGGCCATCTTGAAGCCGAGGCCTACGAGCACGAGCAGGATGCCGGTGAAGAGCAGTTTGCTCGAAGCCCCGGTGGTGCTGCCCGCCACCCGCTCGGCCAGCTCGTTGAAGTTCATCGTGCCGCTGGCGCCGAAGATGAGCGCGATGCCATAGACGAGGAAGCCGGAGGAGAGCGCGCCGAGGATGAGATACTTCACGCCGGCTTCGAGGGACTCGACCCGACGGCGGAGGAAGCTGACGAGCACGTAGAAGGTGACGGTAATCAGTTCGAGCGAGACGAAGAGCAGGATGAAGTCGTTGGCCGACGCGGCGAACATCATGCCGGCTAGTGCGAACAGGATGAGCGCGAAGAACTCGGATTGCCCGGCCTCGAAGCGATCGCTGAACTCGGTGGCCATGATGAGCACCAGCAACGCAGCGAGGAGGAAGAAGCGCTTGAACCACAGCGCGAGGCCATCCATGACGTAGGCGTTGCCGAAGGCGTAGAGCGTCTCGGTGCCGTCGAAGGCGAAGAAGCTGTAGAGGAGGATGACCGCCACGCCGAGCGCCGCGCCGTAGCCGAGGGTGCGGCGGTCCTTCGCGGGCGTGAACCAGTCCTGCACGAGCACGACCAGGCCGAGCAGCCCCACGGCGAGTTCGAGGACAATGAGAGAGGCGTTCATTCAGCGGTCAAAGTTATCGCGGCGGCACGGCGCGTTGCTTGGCTTCGCCGGCGGCTTTCTTCAACTCACCGGGGCGCGCGGCCTTGTCGGTGGTGCGGGCCTCGGACATCGCGAGGATGGCGGCGACGCTGGGTTGGATTTTGTCGGTGAGCAGGCGCGGGTAGCAGCCGAGCAGGAGCAGCGCGGCGAGGAGGAGAACGAAGGGGACTTTCGCCCAAGCGCTCGCGTCCTTGAGCGCGGCCCACTCGGGCTTCGCGGGGCCGTGCAGTATGTTGCGAACGGCGCGTAGCATGTAAACCGCCCCGATGATGAGCGCGCCCCAGGTGGCGAGCGTGGTCACGAGCGGGAAGGCCGTCCACGAGCCGAAGAGGACCATCGCTTCACCCACGAAGTTCGCGAAGCCCGGCAGGCCGCAGCCGGCGAGCAGCGCCATCACGAGCGCGGCACCGAGGAAGGGGATTTGGCGCAGCAGCCCGCCGAGCTTCTCCATCTCCAGCGTGCCGGTCTGCGCCCGGAGCGCGCCGCTCAGGCCAAAGGTCAGCGCGGCGAGGAAGCCGTGGGCGACCATCACCACGACCGCGCCGGTGACGCCGACAAGGCTCAGGCTCGCGATGCCGAGGAAGATGAAGCCCATGTGCGCGACGCTGGAGTTGCCGATGAGCAGGTTCAAATCCTTCTGCCGCATCGCGACGAGGCCGCAGTAAACGATGTTGCCGAGGCAGAGGAAGGCGAGGATTTCGAGCCACGCCGACGCACCGTCGGGCATGAGCGGGATGCCGACGCGCAGCAGGCCGTAGAGGCCGAACTTCTTCAACACGCCCGCGTGGAGCATTGCGGTGGCGGTCGGCGCGGCGGCGTAGCCGAGTGGCGCCCACGTGTGGAACGGCCAGAGCGAGACGAGGATGCCGAACCCGAAAAGCAGCAGCGGGAAGATGAGCGACTGCGCGGCGAGCGGCAGCGGGCGGGCCTTCACGGCCTTGGTCAGCTCGACGATGTCGAAGGTGTTCGCGCCGGACTGGATGTAGAGCGCGATGAGGCCGGCCAGCGCGATGAGCGCACCGAGGCTGAGATAGATGGTGATTTTGAAGGTGGCGTAATTGCGATTTTCGCCGTGGCCCCAGACGCCAATCATGATGAAGGTCGGCACCAGCGCCAGCTCGTGGAAGAAGTAGAAGAAGAAGAGGTTCAGCGACGCGAACGCGCCGAGGATGCCGCCGGTCATCACGAGCAGCAGGGTGTAATACTCCTTCTCCAGCCGCGTGATTTCGCGCGACACGCACGCGGCGGCGAACGCGACGATGGCTCCCATCACGAGGAGGCCGAGGTTGATGCCGTCCACGCCGAGGTGCCAGCCGATGTCGAGCTGGAGAGCGGAGATGCTCACCCACGCGTGCTTCTCGACGAATTTGAAGCCGTTCTCGACCGGGGCGGCGTTGTATTTAGCGAACAGCGCGAGCGCGAGCAGCATCGAGGCAAAGGTCGCGCCGAGGGCGACGAGCCGGATGACGAACTTGTAGTTGCGTGGGATGCACAGCACCACCAGCGCGGCGAGCAGCGGGAGGAGGAAGATGGAGGAAAGCAGCGACATGGCTTAGTGGGCGTGCGTTTGGAGGAGCTGCCACGCCAGCACCAGCACGACGCCGGCGGCGAAGAGGAAGGCGTAGGTTTGCAGGCTGCCGGTCTGCACCAGCCGCAGGGCGCGGCCAAACAGCTCGGTCGTGCCGTGCGTGCCGCGCACGAGCAGGCCGGCGATGACCCAGCGGTCGAACCATTCGGCGACCTTCGCGAGCGTCTCCTGCGTCACGGAGATGAACCACTCGTAAAGCTCGTCGAAGTAGAAGCGGTCGCGGGCGAGCTTCGCCAGCACGCCGATTTTGTCGGGCAGTGGGTCGCTGGCGGCGTTGGTGTAGAGCGCGCGCGCGAGCTGCCAGCCGGCGACGACGGCCAACAGACCGAAACCGGCGGCGAGGATGTTGTGGTTGAACGGCGAGAAGAGGTTTTGCCAGAAGCCTTCGTTGTTCGGTTGGTGCCCGCCTGGGAAGGCCTTGCCGATGTAGGCGTCAATGCCCCACGCGCCCGCGAGCAGCGTCGGCACGGCGAGGATTTTCAGTGGCCAAATCATCACGTTCGGCGATTCGTGCGCGTGGCTGGCTTCCTCGCTGCGGGCGTTGCCGCAGAAGGCGACCAGCACGAGGCGGCTCATGTAGAAGGTCGTCAGGCCCGCGACGAACACGCCGAGGACGAAGAGGGGAATGTTTCGGTGCGCTGGGTCCAGCGCGGCGGCGAGGATGGCGTCCTTGCTGAAGAAGCCGGCGAACGGCCACACGCCGCAGAGCGCGAGCGTGCCCCATTGGAAGGTGCGCCAGGTCGTCGGCATGGCTTCGCGCAGGCCGCCCATCTTCCAAATGTTTTGCTCGTGGTGGCAGGCGTAAATCACGGAGCCAGCCCCGAGAAACAGCAGCGCCTTGAAGGCCGCGTGCGTGGTGAGGTGGAACATCGCCGGGCCGGGCGCGTGCAGGCCGACCGCCATCACCATGTAGCCGAGCTGTGAGAGCGTGGAGTAGGCGAGGATGCGCTTGATGTCGCTTTGCTGGAGCGCCATGACCGCCGCGAGCAGTGCGGTGAAGCCGCCAATCCAAGCGATGATTTCCAGCGCGTGGGAGCCGGGGATATCGAGGATGAAGAAGATGCGGCAGAGCATGAAGACGCCGGCGGCGACCATCGTAGCCGCGTGGATGAGCGCGCTGACGGGCGTGGGGCCTTCCATCGCGTCCGGCAGCCAGACGTGCAGCGGGAACTGCGCGGACTTGCCCATCGCGCCCATGAAGAGCAGCAGGCCAACGAGCGTGGCGAGGACGTTGGGGTGAACGACCCACCAGTGCGTGCCCCCGGCGATTTTGCCGAGCGGCTCGGTCAGGCTGGCGAAGGGAAACGCCTTGCCGTCGAGCGCTTGCGCCAGCTCCGTGAAGTTCACCGAGCCAAGCGCGACCCACGTCAGGATGATGCCGAGGATGAAGCCGAAGTCGCCGACGCGGTTGGTGAGGAAGGCCTTCTTCGCGGCGTCGGCAGCGGAGTTCTTCTCGAACCAGAAGCCGATGAGCAGGTAACTGCTCACGCCGACCAGCTCCCAAAACACGAACATCATGAAGAGGTTGTTCGCGAGCACGATGCCGAGCATCGAGAAAGTGAAGAGGCTCAGGCTGGCGAAGTAACGGCTGAACGAGCGGTCGCCGTGCAGGTAGCCGCGCGAGTAGATGTGAATCATCAGCCCGACGCCGGTCACGACGAGGAGCATGAGCTTGGAAAGCGGGTCGAGCAGGAGGCCGAAGGAGACTTTCAGGTCGCCGACCGAGAGCCAGTTGAAGGTAATTTCCTGCGCCTTGTCGCTGGCGAAGAAGAAGAGGCCGAGGCTCAGGATGAAGCTGAGGGCAATCGCGCCGATGGACAGGTTCGCGCTGCGCTCGCCGTCGCGTTGCGTGCAGAACGCGATGACCGCCGCCGCCGCGAGCGGCAGGAGCAGAATCGTCAGCGCGGCGTAGCCGGCGGGGCTGAGAGTGGGTTCCATGTCAGAGTTTCAGCGAGGTCAGGTCTTCGACGTGCGTGGACTGGCGCTTGCGGTAGAGCGCGACGATGAGCGCGAGGCCGACGGCGACTTCCGCCGCCGCGACGGTGATGACGAAGAAGACCATCATCTGGCCGGTGAGGTTTTCGTTGAAGCGCGAGAAGGCGACGAGCGCGAGGTTGGCCGCGTTGAGCATCAACTCCAGCGACATGTAGATGACGAGGACGTTGCGCCGCAGGATGACGCCCAGCAGCCCGAGACAGAAGAGCATCGCGCTGACGGTGAGGTAGTGTTCGAGGCCGACGGTCATGGCGGGGAAGAAGATAGAAGATAGAAGATAGAAGATAGCGGGAGCAGCGCGTCGGCGGCTCTATCCTCTATCTTCAATTCTCTATTCTCTGGTTTCACTTGAGTTCTTTCTTGCTCAGGAGAATCACGCCCACCATCGCCACGAGCAGGAGGACGGAGACGATTTCAAAGGGGAGGAGGAACTGGCCCTTGGTGAACAGTTCGAGGCCGAGCGCCTTGGTGTCGCCGATGACGCGCGGGTTGGCGGCTTGGTTGAGGTCGCCGCCCCAGATGGTCTTGGTGAGGAGGAAGCCCAGGCCCAGCACCGCGCCCGTGCCGGTGACGATGCCGAAGAGGTTTATCCTCCGGCGCTGCTCCTCCTTGAGGTCGAGGAGCATGATGACGAAGAGGAAGAGCACCATCACCGCGCCCGCATAGACGAGGATTTGCACCGCCGCGAGGAAGAAGGCGTTGAGCAGCACGAAGAGGCCGGCCATCGCGCAGATGGTCAGCACGAGGAACATCGCGCTCGTGACCGGGTTGCGGCTGAACGGATTGGCCACCACCAGCGCGCCGAAGAGGAGCGTCAGGAAGGCGAAGAGGTAGAAAAGTGCGTCGGGTAATGCCATGTGCGATGTCTAGACCTTCACCGGGAAAGTTTCCTGCTCCTTCGCTTCGTCCAGCTTGTGCTTCCACTTCTGGATGCCGGGGTGCGTGCCGCCGAGGGCGAGGAGCTTCTCCTTGTCGTAAATCATCTCGCTGCGCGCGAGGCCGGTGAGCGAGAAGTCGCTCTTCAGGAAGATGGCTTCCTCGGGGCAGACTTCCTGGCAGAGGCCGCAGAAGATGCAGCGGAGCATGTTGATTTCGAACTCCTCGGGCATCTTCTCCGCGTTGGTGCGGTCGGCGGGCTTGCCCGTCGGGCCGGGCGGCGTGATGCGGATTGCCTTGGGCGGACAGACAAATTCGCAGAGCTGGCAGGAGACGCACTTGGTGTGGCCGTCCTGGTCGCGCACGAGATACGGAGCGCCGCGATAGCCGGGCAGCACGGTGGTCGGCTCCTCGGGATACTGCTGCGTGACGGGAGTCTTGGTGGTGAGGGTGTTGAGGAAATGGCGCGTGGTGACCTTCAGCCCGCCGATGAGGGCCGGCAGATACAGCCGCTCAAACCAAGTCAGTTCGTTGCGTTTGACAATCATGGTCGTGCGTCGGTCAACGGTTCGTCAGGGCCAGCACGGCGGCGGTTAAGATGATGTTCGCCAGGGCTAGTGGAATCATCCGCCGCCAGCCCAGGTCCATCAACTGGTCGTAGCGGAAGCGCGGGAGCATCCAGCGAATCCACATGAAGGTTAACATGAACGCGAGCATCTTCCCCATGAAAATCCCGATGTGCAGCAGGCCCTTCCACCATTCGCCAGCCACAGGCGCGACATCGAGGCCGAAGAAGGGCAGCGTCCAGCCGCCGAAGAAGAGCGTCGTCATCATGGCCGCGCCGGCGAACATGTTCGCGTATTCGCCGATGAAGAACATGCCGAACTTCATCGAGCTGTATTCCGTGTGGTAGCCGCTGACGAGTTCGGACTCCGACTCCGCCATGTCGAAGGGCAGGCGGTTCGTTTCCGCGAGGGCGGAGATGAAGAAAATCACGAAGGACACCATGCCGCACGGCACGAGCAGGAGTGATTGCGCGCTGAAGCCGCCGCCGAAGATCGGGAGGACGTTCCAGCCGTTCTGCGCCTGGTGCTCGATGATTTTGCCGAGGTTCAGGTCGCCGACGACGAGGAAGACCGGGATGACGCTCATGCCCATCGCGATTTCGTAGGAAATCATCTGCGCGCTGGCGCGGATGCCGCCGAGGAAGGGGAACTTCGAGTTCGCCGCGTAGCCCGCCAGCACGACGCCATACACGCCGAGCGACACGATGCCGAAGGTGTAGAGGATGCCGACGTTGAGGTCGGCGATGACCATCTTCTGCGCGCCGAGCGTGGAGCCGAACGGAATCACCGCGATGACGAGGAACGCCGGCACGAGCGAGATGGCCGGCGCGAGCCAGAAGTAAATCTTCCGCACGTGCGCCGGGGTGAAGTCTTCCTTGATGAAGCTCTTCACGCCGTCCACGAGCGGATGCCAGAAACCGAGCTTCGTGAGAAACTGGCCGAGGAACGGAATGCTCCCGATGAGCGGGAGGTTCACGCGGTTCGGCCCAACGCGGTCCTGGATGAGCGCCGAAACCTTGCGTTCCGCCAGCACCGCGTAGGCGACGAGCGTGAGCAGCAGCCCCAGCACGCAGCCAATCTTCAGCAGCGTGAAGAACACGAACTGCGTCTGCGGACTTAATGAATCAAGCCAGGCCATGGAAAACTAGATTTGCACCGTCACACCCATGTCGCCGAGCTTCGCCCACTCGAGGCCCGCGAAGCCGGGGACTTCGCGCGCCATCTGGTTGAACAAGCCTTCGATGGTCGAGAAGCCGTTCTGGCCGGTGACGTGATGAACCAGCTCGTGCAGGAACTCCCACTCGGGCCGGGCGTCGCCGGGAGCCTCGACGGCGCGCATGAACTTCTGCACGCGACCCTTTACGTTCACGAACGTGCCGCGCTTCTCGACGTGCGCACAGCCCGGCAGGACAAAGTGCGCGGCGGCGGTCGTCGCGTTCGGGAGGATGTCGCTGACGATGAGCGTGTCCAGCTTCGCGAGCAGGTCCGCGCCGATTCCGTGCTTGGTCACGTCCTCGCCGAAGACGATGAGCGTGCGGATGCTGCCGCTGCGGATGCCATCGGCAATCTTCGCGAGGTTCGCACCGAGCTGCGGGCCGGCGATACCGGTGAGCCGCGCGCCGTGGGAGTTCGGGTTCTTGTCTGCGTTGACGAGCAGCTTGTCACCCTCGCCGTTGCGGGCGACGGAGTCGGTCAGCGCGTTGAACTTCTTCGCCAGCTTGGCGAGGAGCCAGAGTTCCTCGGTTGTCTGTCGTGCGCTGGCGATGACGGCCACGCTGCCGGTCGGGGCGGACGAGAGCTTGGCGGAAATGGCCTTGAGCGCCGTGGGCCACGCGACTTCCAAAATGCCCCGTTCTGCAATCCGCAATCCGCATTTCTGGAGCCGGTCTGCGCGGCCAATCCACTTGTAGTTCAAGCGGCCCGAGTCGCACATCCACGTCGAGTTCACCGCGTCGTTCTGGCGCGGTTCGTAGCGATAGACTTTCTCCTCGCGCGAGCCGACGACGATGTTGCAGCCGGTGCCGCAGCTCGTGCAGAGCGACTTGGTCTCCTTCATGAACCACACGCGCATCTGGAAGCGGAAATCCTTCGAAGTGAGCGCGCCCACTGGGCAGAGGTCTACGGTGTTGAGGGTGTAGTTGTTGTCGAAGGCGCCCTCGGCCCACGCGGCGATGGTGTTGTAGCTGCCGCGATTGACGATGCCGAGCGCGTCGTCGCCGACGATGTCCTTCGTGAAGCGGATGCAACGGGTGCAGAGGACACAACGCTCGTCGTCGAGCACGATGCGCGGGCCGAGGTCCACGGCCTTGGGCTTGTGAACTTTTTGTTCTACGAAGCGGCTCTCGGCTTGGCCGTGCTGCACGGAGTATTCCTGCAACTTGCACTCGCCGGCTTGGTCACAGATGGGGCAATCGAGCGGGTGATTGATAAGGAGCGATTCCAGCACCGCCTCGCGCATCTGCTTCGTCGCGGGAGAATTCGGGTAAATCTCCATGCCCGGCGAAATGGGCGTGGCGCACGCGATGGCTCCACGCGGCGTGGTCGGCTCGTAGGGCAGCACGGACTTCGCAATCTTCGACGTGCCGTCCTCGTTGAGCACGGGCTTGCGGTCCGGTCCCAGCTGCGGCGTGCCGAACTCGACGAGGCACATGCGGCAGTTGCCGGCGATGGGAAGCTTCGGGTGATAGCAATAGTGCGGCACCTCGTGCCCGGCGAGATGGCAGGCCTGGAGCATCGTGGTCGGCTGCGGCTTGCCCTGCCAGTCGGGCATCATCTTCGGCACCTCGACCTCGCGGCCGTCCACCTTGATTTTGATTTTGTCGGACGGCGGCGGGGGCGCAGCCGGCGCGGGTGGCGCGGCGGGCTTGGCTTCGGTTGTCGCGGGGGCGGACATGGAAATCAGTGTTTGGCGGCCGCGGCTTTGGCTTCATCCGCCGCGCCCTTCGCTTCAAAGTCTTCCTTGAACTTCTTCACGAAGCTCAGGACCGGCCAGGCAGCGGCTTCGCCGAAAGCGCAGATGGTGCGGCCTTGGATGTTTTGGGCGATGTGCAGCAGGTAATCGGCGTCCGCCTTGCGCCCCTCGCCGTGGGTCATGCGATGGAGCGCCTTGCTCATCCAGAGCGCGCCCTCGCGGCAGGGCGTGCACTGGCCGCAGCTCTCGTGCGCGTAAAACTCGGCGAGGTTCGCGAGGGTCGCGACGATGTCGCGGGTGTCGTCGAGCACGATGATGGCCCCGGAGCCGGACATCGTGCCGGCGGCCATGAGCGAATCGAAGTCGTAGGGCAGGTCGAGAAGCGACACGTCCACTTTGGCCATTTGGCCGTCGGGGCCTTTGCGGTTGAGTTTGAAGGTCTCGCCGGCCTTCAGGATTTTCGAGGAGGAGCCGCCGGGGATGACGGCCTTGAGTTTGCGCCCGTCTCGTAAGCCACCGCCGAACGCGGGGTCGTTGATGAGTTCGCCGAGGGTGACCTTGCCTACCTCGATTTCGAAGTAGCCGGGGCGCTTCACGTCGCCGCTGAGGCTGACGATGCGCGTGCCGGTGTTGTTGGGCGTGCCGAGCTTGGCGTATTCGGCCGGGCCCATGTTCACGATGTGCTTCACGTGGCAGAGGGTCTCCACGTTGTTCACGATGGTCGGACACATGTAGAGGCCCAGCACGGCGGGGAAATAGGGCGGCTTGATGCGTGGGTAGGCGCGCTTGCCTTCGAGCGACTCGATGAGGCCGGTCTCCTCGCCGCAGATGTAAGCGCCCGCGCCGCGATGCACGTAAATCTCCAGGTCGTAGCCGGAGCCGAGGATGTTCTTGCCGAGAAAGTTCTTCGCGCGCGCCTCGTCGAGGGCTTTGTTCAGCAGCTTCGCGCCCTGCGGCATCTCGCCGCGGATGTAGAGGTAGGCGAGCTTCACGTCGTTCGCCCAGCAGGAGAGAATCATCCCCTCGATGAGCTGGTGCGGGTCCTTGTGGATGATTTGCCGGTCCTTGAACGTGCCTGGCTCGGACTCGTCGGCGTTGCAGATGAGATAGATGGGCTTGCCGGACTTGCGGTCCACGAGCGACCACTTGATGCCCGCGCTGAAGCCCGCGCCACCGCGACCGCGCAGACCGGAGGCCTTCACGTCCTCGCGCACCTGCTCCTGCGGCGAAAGCTTTTTGCCGTCGGGCAAATCCCTGGGCACGAGCGCGAGCACCTTCTTGAGCGCGTCGTAGCCGCCGTAGCGAAGGTAGCACTCCATGTCCGGCGTGTAACCGGGCTGGTCGGCGTGCTTGAGAATTAGGCGGTGTTCCTGGGGCATGGCGGCTTGACTCTCAGTTTGAAATCCCTACTTTGCCCGGCGCTACGGACTGCCCGATGGTGTAATGGTAGCACAACAGTCTCTGAATCTGTTTGTCATGGTTCAAATCCATGTCGGGCAACCAAGTCTTCATTTCGACTTACCCTTCGCGACGATTTCATCCGCCTGCGCGGGCGTGACCTTCGGCAGTAAATCCTCGTTCAGCAGCACCACCGGTGCGTTGCCGCAGTCAGCGAGGCACTCGACGAATTCCACGGTGAACTTCCCGTCCGGCGTGGTCTGGGGCGCGTGCTTGTGAGCGTCGAGGCCGAGCTTCGAGCAGAAGTGCGTCCGTAGCTCGCCGCTGCCGGCCAGCGCGCAGCTCAAGGTGCGGCAGACCTTGATGTGCGTCTTGCCGAGCGGCTCCTGCCGGAACATCGGGTAGAACGTGACCAACTCGAAGACGTTGATGGGTTGGAGGCCGAGCTTGCGGGCGGTCCACTCGACGGCATCGCGCGAGATGTAGCCGAAGTGCTCCTGCAACGCGTGCAGGAACATGAGCGACGCGCTCCGCTTCTGCGGGTAGTGCGTGACCAGTTCGTCGAGCTGGGCTTCCAAGTTGGCGGGGACAGCGAAGGTCATCGGTCACATTCTCCCATCACAAAATCAATTGAACCGAGGATGCTCACCGCGTCGCTCATCATGTGGCCGGGCAGCACGTGCGGCAGGATGCTCAGGTTGCAAAACGATGGGGCGCGAATCTTCAGCCGATACGGCGTGCCGCCGCCGCGCGAGTTGATGTAGAAGCCCAGCTCCCCCTTCGGGTTTTCGGCACCGAAATAGATTTCACCGGGCGGTGCGTTCACGCCCTGCGTCACCAGCATGAACTGATGAATCAGCTCTTCCATGCTCGTGAGCACCTTGTCTTTCGGGGGCAAAATGATTTTGCCGTCGGGGACGTTAATGGGTTCCTTCGAGTCGTTGTCGTCGCCGCCGGGCAGCTTGGCGAGGCACTGGCGGATGAGGCGCACGCTCTGGCGCATCTCTTCCATGCGGACGAGGTAGCGGTCGTAGCTGTCGCCGACGGAGCCGACGGGCACCTCGAAGTCCAGCTCGCGATAGACGAGATACGGATGCGCCTTGCGCACGTCGTAATCCACGCCGCTGCCGCGCAGGTTCGGGCCGGTCAGGCCGTAATCAATAGCGTCCGCACGCGAGATGATGCCGACGTTTCGCGTGCGGTCCACGAAGATGCGGTTGCGCGTGAGGAGCGTCTCGGACTCGGCGAAGTTGACTTCCACCTCGTCGCAGAACTTGCGGAGCGAATCGGCCCAGCCCGGTGGCAAGTCGCGCGAAAGCCCGCCGATGCGCGTGTAGCTCGTCGTGAACCGCGCGCCGGTGAGCCGCTCGATGAGCGAGTAAATCTTCTCGCGCTCGGTGAACGTGTGCAGGAAGACCGTGAGCGCGCCGATGTCCATCGCGAACGCGCCGAGGCCCAGCAAGTGCGCCGAGACGCGGGCCATCTCGCAGCAGATGACGCGGATGTATTGGCAGCGCGGCGGGAGCTGCTGGTCAATGCCCATCAACTTCTCGACGGCGAGGGCGTAGGCGACGTTGTTCGCCAGCGGCGCGAGGTAATCCAGCCGGTCCGTGTAAGGGATGAACTGGGTGTAGGTCATGTTCTCGGCGATTTTCTCGTCGCCGCGATGCAGATAACCCACGTCCGGCGTGGCCTTGGTGATGATTTCGCCGTCCAGCTCCAGAATGATGCGCAACACCCCGTGTGTGGAGGGATGCGACGGCCCCATGTTGAGAATCATCTTCTCGCCGTGCAGTTCGCCGTCGTCGCCGTCGGTGGACGGAGCGGACGCGGGCACGACCTCCGGCATGAGCGACTTGGCCCCTGCCGCCACGCGGGAGGCGGGGTCACGGAACTCGATGGTTTGAGCAGTGGCCATGAAATCAGTTCTCCGGCACGCGCACACGCGGCTCGCGAGCGATGCTGTCCTTGCCGCCCGCGACGGTAACGAACGGCCCGCCTTCCAGCGGCGCGGGTTTGGTGAAGGCCACGTCTGGCAAGTCGGTCGGCTTGCCCGCAAGCGGGAAGTCCTTCCGCAACGGGAAATACGGGTAGCCGTCCCACATCAGGATGCGACGCAGGTCGGGATGCCCGCGAAAGCGGACGCCCATCATGTCGTAAATCTCGCGCTCGTGCCAATCGGCCCCGCGCCACACACCAGTGACCGTGGGCAACTCGGACTTCTCCTCGCTGACCTCGGTCTTGAGGCGCAGATGGCAGCCGTGGCCCGTGCCGTAAAGCTCGTAAACCAGCGTCCAGCGCGGGTCTTCGCCGTAGTTGTCGATGCTCGTGATGTCCAAGAGCATGTCGTAGCTCAACGACTTCTTGGCGAACTCGCAGACCTCCGCGATGCGCTCGGCATCGGCCAGCTTCAGTGTGACTTCGCCACGAAACTCGCTCGGCGCGGACAGGAGTTCGCCGAACTTGGCTTTCAACTGATTGGTTAAATCGAGAGCGCTCACAGGGAGTTTAGCCACGGATTGAACACGCATGAAACACGGAGAAAACTCGCCGCACGGTAGAAACCGGGAAATGCCAGACAGGCGCTGAATTCAGCGGCTTCCGACAGTTTTTGTTTCCGTGTTTCATCCGTGTTCAATCCGTGGCTAAAGAAAATCAGGCGGCCAACACCGGCTCCTTCTGAATCTTGTTTTGTAACTTGATAAGCGCGTCGAGGAGCGCTTCGGGCCGCGGCGGGCAGCCGGCCACATACACGTCCACCGGGATGATCTGGTCCACGCCCTGGAGCACCGCGTAGCTGCGATACATGCCGCCGGTCGAGGCGCAGGCACCCATCGCTATGACCCACTTCGGCTCCGGCATCTGGTCGTAAATGCGGCGGACGGCCAAAGCCATTTTGTAAGTTACCGTGCCCGCGACAATCATCACGTCCGACTGGCGCGGCGAGAAACGCATGACCTCCGAGCCGAACCGCGAGATGTCGAACTTGCTCGCCCCCGCCGCCATCAACTCGATGGCGCAGCATGCCAAACCCATCGGCATCGGCCACAGCGACTGCTTGCGGCACCAGTTGATCGCCGCGTCCACGCGGGTGACCACGACATCGCCCTCGATTTTCGAGTTGTAGCCTAGTTCGGTGCTGGTTGTCATGGCAGAGGTGCGTGGAAATTGCCCGCGAACTCGGCAAGTAAAGCACCAGCAAAGGACGCGGCAAGCGTTTTGTGATTTATTTCACAAGCCCAAAGGCTCGTTTGTGAAAACAGTAGCTTGCGCCGTCCGGCGGCAGTCTGGTTTGCTCCTCATATGAATCGCCTCTGCTTTCTGAACCTCGCCACTACCGCCTCGCTTGTTGCCATTCTGGGCTGCGCCACCGCCTCAGCAGCGGACAAAACGTCAGGTCCCACCCAGTTCCGCGCCTATGTCGGCACTTACACGGGTAAGAAGAGTCAGGGCATTTACACGTTCACCTTCAACTCAGCGACGGGCGAAGTGGGCAAGCCAGAGCTGGCTGTCGAAACGACCAATCCGTCGTTCCTCGCGATTCATCCCAGCGGCAAAAGTCTTTACGCCGTCGGCGAGGTCGCGGTGGTGGAGGGGAAGAAGGGCGGCGGCGTGAGCGCGTTCGCCATCCTGCCGGACGGTAAGCTCAAGCTGCTCAGTCAGGCCTCCACCGTCGGCTCTGGCCCCTGCCACATCTCGGTGGACAAGAGCGGCAAGGTGGCGCTCGCGGCGAACTACGGCGGCGGCAGTGTCGTGGCGCTGCCCATCAAGGCGGATGGCTCCGTCGGCGAGCACACCGGGTTCGTGCAGCACACCATAAAAGGCACCGCGAAGCGCCAGAACCACGCGCACTCAGTGAACCTCTCGCCCGACAACCGCTTCGCCTTCGTCGCCGACCTCGGACTCGACCAAGTGCTCATCTACAAGCTCGACGCGGCAAAGGGCACCTTGACGCCGAACGAACCCGCCTTCGGGACCGTTCCGCCCGGCAGCGGCCCGCGCCACTTCGCTTTCCATCCGAGCGGCAAGTTCGCTTACGTCATCAACGAGACCACGCTCTCAATGACAGCGTTCAGCTACGACGCAGCCAAAGGCGCACTGACCGAGATTCACACGGTCTCCACGCTGCCCGCTGCTGACGGGCCCGGCCCGAAGCCCGGCTGGAGCACGGCGGAAGTGGTCGCGCATCCCGGCGGCAAGTTCCTCTACGGCTCGAACCGCGGCCACGACACCATCGCGGTCTTCGCCGTCGCGGCGGACGGCAAAATCACGCTCGTGCAGAACGCGGCGGCGGAAGTGAAGACCCCGCGTAACTTCAACCTCGACCCGACGGGCAAGTGGCTCTTCACCGAGGGCCAAGGCTCCGACACCATCGCCCTCTTTAAGGTGGATCAGGCCACCGGCAAGCTCACCGCCACCGGCACGAAGCTCGAAGTCGGCTCGCCCGTGTGCATGAAGTTCCTCGCGGTGAAGTGAGCGGCTCAGTTCGAACTGAGCCACTGCGCCAAATTCCCCTCGCCAGTTAGGCGCTGCCTTAGCAGCATCGCGGCATCATGCATCGCCTGCTGCCCCTCTTTGCGACTCTTTGTGTTATTTGCGGCCAAGCCTTCTCCGCTGATGCCCCGCCTGCGAAGGCCAAGCCTGCCGCGCCGTCCGGTCGGCTCGCGTTGCCGCACACGGAGAACTTCACCGTCGCGGGTCGCCCCGCCTTCCTCTACCTGCCGCCGCCGGAGAAGCGCACCTCGCCGCAGCCCTGGATTTTCTATGGTCCCACGCTCGCGCCGTATCCCGACCAGGCCGAGCGCTGGATGCACGAGCAGTTCGTCGCAGCGGGCATTGCGGTGGCAGGCGTGGACGTGGGTGAAGGCTACGGGAGCCCCAAGAGCAACGCGGTCTTCGACGCTCTCTACCGCGATCTGACCGAACAGCGCGGCTTCGGCAAAAAGCCCTGTCTGTTCGGGCGCAGCCGGGGCGGGCTGTGGACGAGCAGTTGGGCCATCACGAACCCGACGCGGGTCGCGGGCCTTATCGGCATTTACCCGGTCTATGACTTCCGCACTTACCCCGGCTTGGCGAAGGCCGCACCGGCTTACGAGCTGACCCTCGAGCAGTTCATCGTGCGCGCCGCCGAGTTCAATCCCATCGAGCGCATCGCCCTGCTGGCCAAGGCGAAGGTGCCCGTCGCGCTCATCCACGGCGACGTGGACAAGGTCGTGCCGCTGAAAGAGAACTCCGCCGAACTCGTCCGCCGCTACCAGACCGAGGGGGCCGGCGACCTCGTGAAGCTCATCGTCCTCGAAGGCCAGGGCCACAACATGTTTGAAGGCTTCTTCCGCTCGCAGCCACTCGTGGACTTCGCCATCGCCAAGGCGAAGGAAGGGGCGAGGAAGTGAGGCGGGGCAACGGAGGAAGCTTCATGAACGTCAGTCGTCCGTTCCACTCCAAAGTCGTGCAGCGTCTGGACTGCCGCGGCTTCAGCGCCGCTGTCAGCGGCGATGCAGGTCGCGCACGTGACATTCAAAAGCGCGGCTAAAGACACCGTAGTCCAAACGCTTCGCGCCCGCTCACACGCTCGCCTGATGGTCTCTCACTCATCCCTCGTATGAAGCCATTCCGCCTCCGCCTCCTCGTTTTTTGCCTTTGGCCTTTGGCCTTTTTGATTGGCACCGCCACCGCCGCGCCGAAGCCCAATGTCCTCTTCATCATGGCGGATGATTTCCGCCCGGAGTTGGCCAGTTACGGCTCCCCCGCGCTCACGCCGAACCTCGACCGCCTCGCGAAACGCACGCTCCAGTTCGACCGCGCCTATTGCCAGCAAGCCGTCTGCAACCCCTCGCGTTCTTCGATGCTCACCGGCCTGCGCCCCGACACGCTGCGGCTCTGGAACAACGGCACGCACTTCCGCGAGCGCAACCCAGACGTGACCACGCTGCCGTTGTGGTTCAAAGACCACGGCTACCACACACGGTGCGTCGGGAAGATTTTCCACAACTGGCACACGCAGGAGAAGGGCGACGCCCGTTCGTGGAGCGCGCCGGAGTTCCTCCACTACGCCACGCACGGCGAGGACGACGCGCGTGTCACCGGCCCGCTGCCGCCGAACATCGCCTCGCCCGCGCCCCGGCTCTACACCTCCGTCCCGCTCTACGAATGCCGCGACGTGCCGGACGAGGCTTACTACGACGGCCGCGTCGCTGCCGAGGCCGTCCGCGTGCTGGCGGAGGTGAAGGACAAGCCGTTCTTCCTCGCCGTCGGCTTCTGGAAACCACACGCGCCCTTCAACGCGCCGAAGAAATACTGGGACCGCTACGACCGCGCGAAACTCCCCTCGCTCAACCCCGCGCGGCCCAAGGGTGCCCCGGAAGTTGCCTTCCACGATGGCCGCGAGCTGCGCGGCCTGCCGCCGAACCAAGTCACGTTCACGCCCGAGCAGGTAGCCGAGATTCGCCACGGCTACTTCGCGAACATCAGCTACCTCGACGCCCAGCTCGGCAAGGTGCTCGACGCGCTGGACCGCAGCGGCGTGGCGGACCGCACGGTCATCACGTTCGTCGGCGACCACGGCTATCACCTCGGCGAGCACGGCCTGTGGGCGAAGACCTCGACCTTCGAGCTGGACGCGCGCGTGCCGTTCTTCATCGGGGCACCGGGGGGCAAGCACGCCGGAAACCGCACCAGCTCACTCGCCGAGTTGCTCGACCTCTTTCCGACGCTCGTCGAGCTGTGCGGTCTGCCGAAGCCGCCGGGCATCGAAGGCACGAGTTTGGTGCCGGTGCTGAACGACCCGGCGAAGTCCGTGAAGCCCGCCGCGTTCACCCAGCACCCGCGCCCCGCCTACTTCGACCGCGAGCCGGACAAGCAGCCGCGCACGATGGGTGTGAGCGTCCGCACCGCCGCCGCGCGCTACACCGAGTGGCGTGACTGGAAGACGGGCGAGGTGGTGGGCCGCGAGCTTTACGACAATTCCCAGCAACCCGCCGAGCTACACAACCGCGCGGAGGACCCGCAGTTCGCAAAAGTCCGCGCGGAAACCGAAGCGCTGCTGCGGAAGCAGTTCCCGGTCGTGAAGCATTGAGCAGGAGCCGCGAGCCGCGCGGTTGCCAAATCGAGACGTGCTCCTGTGTCATCCCGGCTAAAAAACTGTGTTCAACCGCACGGAGCTATGGTTTAACTGCCGCCTCTGAGCTGACCAAATCATGAAACCCTTGCTCCGCCGTTATTGCGTCCTTCTCGCGCTCCTCATCCACTGGGTGCCGCTCTCCCAAGCTCAGGTCGCGCCGCAGCGCGTGGAGCAAATCCAGGTCCGCCACGTCGGCCCCGCCGCTGCCAGCGACGAGCTGATCCGCGCCAACATCCGCGTGAAAGTCGGCGATTCGCTGGTGAAAACCAGCGTGGATGACGACGTGCGCAACCTCTACAACACGGGTTACTTCTACAACATCCGCGTGGCCGAGGAGCGGGTGGACGGTGGGGTGCGCCTGATTTATGTGGTCCAGGGCAAACCGTTGCTCACGGATGTGAAGTTCACCGGCAACACGAAGTTCAACGCGACCAAGCTTCAGAAGGAAATCAAGTCCAAGGTCGGCCAACCCCTCGACGAGCGGAAGCTCTTCACCGACGCGCAGTCGATCCAGACCCGCTACCAGAAGGCCGGCTACCAGCGGACCAAGGCAGAATACAAACTCAGCATCAACGAGAACGCCGGACGCGGCACCGTCACCTTCGAGATCACCGAGGCGCCGAAGGTGAAGATCGTGGACATCCAGTTCGTGGGCGCGGCGGCCTTCACCGAGAAGGAATTGGCGAAGCAGCTCAAGACGAAGGAGAAGTGGTTTTTCTCATGGCTCACCGGCACGGACAAATTCAAGGACGAGCAGTTCGAGGACGACAAGGAGCGGCTCGCCGAGTTCTACCGGAACAAGGGCTACTTGGACTTTGAGATCAAGGATGTGGTGCTCGAATATCCCACGCCGGACCGGCTGGTGATCAAACTCCAACTTTTCGAGGGCAAGCCCTACAAAGTCGGCGCGGTCGCGGTGAAGGGGAACAGCCTCTTCCCCAGCACGGAACTGGCGAAGGACATCAAGATGGCGGCGGGTCAGACCTTCACGCCGGACGGTCAGCGCAAAGACGTCGAGGCCCTGCGCGACTTCTACGGGACCAAGGGGTTCATTGACGCCCGCATCAACGCCGTGCGCACGCCCAACACCGAGACGGGCAACATGGACGTGACCTATCAGGTCGAGGAGAAGGACAAGTCCTTCGTCGAGAAGATCGAGATCAAGGGCAATGTCAAAACGAAGGACAAAGTGCTCCGCCGCGAGCTGGCGATCTCGCCCGGCGAGACCTTCGACATGGTGCGCGTAAAGCTCTCCAAGCAGCGCCTTGAGAACTTGAATTACTTCGAGAAGGTGGACGCTCAGCCGGAGCCGACCGACGTGCCCAACCGCAAGAACCTCGTGGTAAACGTGGAGGAGAAGAACACCGGCAACATGTCGTTGGGCGCGGGCTTCAGCTCGGTGGAAAGTGTCGTGGGCTTCTTCGAGGTCAGCCAGGGCAACTTCGACTTGTTCAACCCGCCGTGGTTCACCGGCGGCGGGCAAAAGATGCGCCTCAAGGCCAGCTACGGCTCGCGCCGGCAGGACTATCTGTTGAGCTTCGTGGAGCCGTGGTTCCTCGACCGCAAGCTCGCGTTCGGCGTGGACCTCTATCACCGCAACACGAGCTTCCAAAGCTCGCTCTACGACGAGGTCCAGAGCGGTATGCGCCTCAGCTTGGAGCGCGCGTTGTGGACGGATTTCTTCCGCGGCAACGTGAGCTACACTGTCGAGGATGTCGGCATCAAGAACGTGGACCCCGCCGCTTCGCCGGAGTTGAAGTCGGAGGCGGGCACACAAATCGTCTCGAAGATTGGCGCGGGCATCACCTACGACACCCGCACGGGCGGGTTGATCCCCAGCGGCGGTCATCGGGTGGAACTGACGACCGAATTCGCAGGCGGCCCGTTCGGCGGCGAGGCGGATTTCTACAAGATGGAGCTGCGCGGTTCTCAATACCTACCCGGTTTCTGGGCCGGCCAGACGTGGGAAATCCTCGGCCGCGTCGGAGCCGCGCAGGCTTTCAACGGCGATCGGGTCACGCTCTTCAACCGCTACTTCCTCGGTGGCCCGCGCACGCTCCGCGGCTACCGTTTCGCGGATGTTTCCCCGCGCGATTCGCTCAACGAGCCATTCGGCGGCAACACCTACTGGCTCGGCTCGGTGGAATACACCATCCCGCTGATTGAACGGCTGCGCTTCGCGATGTTCTACGACATCGGCAATGTTTACAGCAGCTCACTCAGCTTCAACCCGAACGCCTCGCGCGGGGAGCGGCTCTACCAGGACAACGTCGGGTTTGGCTTCCGCCTTAACATTCCGAACCTCGGGCCGTTGCGCTTGGACTACGGTATTCCCATCACCTCGGACAAAAACCAGAACAAGAGTGGGCGGTTCAACTTTGACGTCGGTTTCACGCGCGACTTCTGAGCCGCGCCGGGCGATGAAGTTGAAGAGTAAGATTACGATTTAGAAATCCGTCTTGCCCCTGCCCTCGTCCTCCACGCCTGCTTTTCATCCCAATCTAAATCCACCCAACCCAATGAAACGCTCTGCCGCCCTCCTGCTCCTCGCCCTCGTTTTCGCCGCCGCTCCTGTGGCTCAAGCCGCCGCGCCCGCCGTCGGTGGCATCGCTGTGGTGGACCTCAAGAAAGTCTTCGACGGCTACTGGAAGACCAAGCAGGCCGACCTCAACCTCAAGGACCGGGCCGGTGAGCTGGAAAAGAAACGGAAGGATATGATCACCGACGCCCAGAAGGCCGAGGTGGATTACAAAAAGCTGGTCGAAAGCTCCACCGATTCCGCCGTGTCCATCGAGGAGCGGGACAGGCGCAAGCAATTGGCGGCCGGCAAGCTCCGTGAGTTGCAGGAGATCGAGCAAAGCGTCGGGCAATTCGACCGCAGCGCCCGCGCCCAACTCGCCGAACAGCAACGCAACTTGCGGGATAAAATCGTCGCTGAAATCCGGGAAGTCCTGAACAAGAGGGCTCGGACAGTCGGCTACTCCGCCGTGTTGGACAGCGCCGCCGAGAGCGCCGTGGGAACGCCCATTGTCCTCTTCAACGCCACCCTGCCCGACCTCACCGAGGAGCTGCTCACGCAGCTCAACGCGACCGCCCCCGCTGGCGCTCTGCAAGTGCCTGCCGCGCCCGCAGCGGCTCCGATCATTCAGAAGTGATCGGGCGCGGAGCCGGTCAGGTGCCGCGGCTGCACGGACGGCGGGCCATTTTCCCGCAGGGCGATTGGGAATCCGAACCTGTGGGATGGTTGCGGTAGGCGTATGTGCCTCGCCCGCCTGAGTTCACCCTGCGCTCTTGGCTCTGCGAGCGGCTCTGCTACGCTTTCAGCAACATGATGACTCCGCTTCGATTCCTCGGCATTTGCGCGCTGACTGCCTCGGTGCTTTCCTCCTCCCTTAACGCCGCCACCACCGCGACCTTCGCAGGCACCGGACAAGCGGGCTTCTCGGGCGATGGCGGGCCGGCGACGGCAGCGCAAATCAATAATCCCTTCGGCGTCGTGCGCGGGCCGGATGGCAACATCTGGTTCTGCGAATACACCGGCCAGCGCGTGCGCAAGGTCACGGCGGACGGGAAGATTCACACGGTCGCGGGCAGCGGTCAGAAGGGTTACTCGGGCGATGGTGGCCAGGCGCTGCAAGCCACGTTTAACCTCCCGCACGAGATTCGCTTCGACCGCGCGGGTGACCTCTACATCGTGGACATGGGCAACCACGCCGTGCGCAAGGTGGACATGAAAACGGGCCTCATCACGACTTTCGCCGGCACGGGCAAAGCGGGTTACAGCGGCGACGGCGGCCCGGCGAAGGACGCCACTTTTAAGCAGCCGCACAGCATCCAGTTCGATCCCGGTGGGGACCTCTTCATCTGCGACATTGGCAATCACGTCCTTCGTAAAATTGCCATGAAGACCGGAGTTATCAGCACGTTCGCCGGCACGGGGAAGGCCGGTCCCACGCCCGATGGCTCCCCCATCGCGGGCACGCCACTCAACGGCCCGCGCTCGCTGGACTTTGACGCGGCGGGCAACCTCTGGCTCGCCACGCGTGAGGGCAACCAGGTGTTCAAGTTCGACCTGAAGACCTCGAAAATTCAGCACATCGCGGGCACGGGCAAGAAAGGCTTCACCGGCCACGGTGGCCCGGCGAAGGCGGCAACGCTCTCCGGCCCCAAGGGCATCGCCGTCGCGCCGAACGGCAACGTCTATCTCGCCGACACCGAGAGCCACAGCGTCCGCATGGTGGACGTGAAGCGCGGGACGCTCGAACTCATCTGCGGCACCGGCGAGAAGGGCGACGGCCCCGATGGCGACCCGCTCAAATGCCAACTCGCCCGCCTGCACGGATTGTGGGTGGACCGGGACGGCAGCATCTTCATCGGCGACAGCGAGACGCATCGCGTGCGCGTGATTCGTCCGTGAGCGGACGGTCCAAGTTCCAATGTCCAAAGCCCCATGAATGACCAAGGCCCAATGACGCATGGGCGGACGGACGCGTCCGGTGCTCATTGGTCATGGGTGATTCTCCTCTCCGCGCTTTCGTCCTTCGCCGCGTCCAACGTCCCGCCGCCCACCTTCGCGCAGCTCGCCTCCAACGTCGTCGCGCGTTCGCAGTGGGAGCGCACGCAGAATACCACCGCGCAGTTCTCCTTCCGAAAGACGCGCCTGCTGGAGGAGTTCGACGGCAAAGACAAGCTGGAGACCAGCAAGCAGGCGCGGCAGGAATGCTTTCCCATCAACGGGGTGCCGTTCACCCGGACCCTCCAGAAGGACGGGCGCGCGCTGACCGACAAGGAGCGCAAGGCCGAGGAGCAACGCGAGGCCGCCGTGCGCGCCGGCAAGAAACCCGCGCGCAACCCCGAGGCCACGAAGCGCGACAAGGAATGGCAGTTCACCGACGAGATGCTGGCGCGCTACACGTTCAAGGTCATGGGGCAGGAACTGGTGCGCGGACGGCCCGCGTGGGTCGTCGAGTTCGCGCCGCGCAGCAAGGACCTGCCCGTCAACAAACTGCCTGACCGCGTGGCGAACAAGGTCGCCGGCAAGGTCTGGGTGGACGCGGAGGAATGGGAACTGGCGCGGCTGAAGTTCTGGCTCACCGAGGAGGTGCCGCTTATCGGCGGCGTCGTGGGCGTGCTGCGCAAGTTCGAGCTGTTGCTGGAGCGCACCCGCGTCGAGCCGAGTGCGTGGCTGCCGACGACCATTGACTTCGACATGGTCGGCCGCGAGTTGCTCACGAACAAGCGCGTCCACTACCGCGAGGAGGCGAAGGACTTCAAACGCGTCGCGCCGCCGGCCACCGCGACTCCCCGGTAGGGTGAGACTCCGTCGAACCCCATCTGCCGACGAAGGAGGCGCGAGTGAAGTGAGTTTCTCGGTTGTCGCGTGTCCCTGCCGAGATGCTCGCTACGCTCGAAATGGGTTCGACGGAGTCTCACCCGACCGGGGCAAAATCCGCTCGAATGGCTGTTTGATGGAATCGCGCGACCAGGACTCGGGCTGAAATTGCTGCCTACGGCTCATGCCGTAGTTCATCAGCCGTGGCATCGGCGACAGCCAGACGCATCACGTGCGCTTGATTCGTCCGTGAGGAAAGCTTCGCCTTCAACCTGAGCTTCGGAATGGGGGTGACGAACCTTGACCAGTGCGACTTCTGCGAGGATTAGGCTGGCCAACAATTTTGATGCGAGCGCGCGGGCACCACGTCAGCTTTCTCGCTATGCCAAACCTGATCATCCGCCCCGACTGGCACCTCCCTGAAAGCCGCGTCACGCCCGAGCGTGCGTATCGCAACCGACGGAAGTTCCTTCGCGAATTCGGCCTCACCGGCGGTGGTTTGCTCACAGCCGCAGGCTTACTGGAGCGCACTGCTCTCGCCGCCGATGCTGGGAAACTTTATCCGGCCAAACGCAACATCGCCTTCAGCCCCGACCTGCCGCTGTCCAAGGAAAAAGTCTTCACCACCTACAACAACTTCTACGAGTTCGGCACGGACAAGGAAGCGGTGCATCAGCGGGTGGACAAGTTCATCACCGCGCCGTGGCCAGTGAAAATCCACGGCCTCTGCGAGAAGCCGGTGACGATGGACGCGCAGGAGCTCGCGGCGGAGTTCGGCCTTGAGGAGCGCGTGTATCGCCTCCGCTGCGTCGAGGCGTGGAGCGCGGTCGTGCCGTGGACGGGCTTCGAGCTGCGCAAGCTGCTGGAGAAAGTGCAGCCCAAGGCCGGCGCGAAGTTCGTGAAGTTCGTCACCGCCTTCCGCCCCGAGCAGATGCCCGGCGTCGCCCGGCTGCGCGGCTACCCGTGGCCTTACACCGAGGGCCTGCGCATCGAGGAGGCCATGCACCCGCTCACGATGCTGGCCACGGGAGTTTATGGAAAGCCGATGCCCAAGCAGAACGGTGCCCCCATCCGCCTCGTCGTGCCGTGGAAATACGGGTTCAAGAGTGGCAAGTCGCTCGTTGAAATCGAGCTGGTGGACAAGCAACCCAAGACGCTTTGGGAGACACTCTCGCCGGAGGAATACCCCTTCGAGGCGAACGTGGATCCCGCCGTGCCGCACGCTCGCTGGTCGCAGGCGACGGAGCGGGTGGTGGACTCCGGCGACCGCATCCGCACGCTGCCGCTCAATGGCTATGCGGCGCAGGTGGGCGGGCTTTACAAGAAGTAGCCGGGTTGGCCGCGCGTTCAAAAACCCGGCCTCCCGGTAGCGGCGGCCTTGTGGCCGCCGCTGCGATTACTTCTTCTTCAACGTCGCGAGGTATTCCAGCAGGTCGGCGAGTTCCTGCACGGTGATGGCTTGTTGGAGACCAGCAGGCATGGAGGAAAGTTTGCTCGCATGGCGCTTCGCCACATCGGACTTCTTCAGTTTCGTCACCGCGCCGCCGACCGTTTTCACGGACAGGTCCTCGCCCGTCTCGCTCACGAGCAGGCCGAAGATTTCCTCGCCGGATTTGGTCTCGATGGTCCATGCCTCGAAGCCGAAGGAGATGCCGGCGCTGGGGTCGAGAATGGATTCGAGCAACGCGTCCTTGCCGAGTTTGCTGCCGATCTCCGAGAGCGCAGGGCCGAAATCCACACCCCGTCCGTTCACGACGTGGCACTTCGCGCAGCCGACGGCCTCGCGGGAGAAAACTTCCGCGCCGCGCTTGGCATCGCCCTTCATCGCGAGGAGTTCGGCGAGAGGCGGCAGGGCTTTGTCACCTTGGCCCGGCGGAGGCGGCAGCAATGTTGCGGCTTCGGATTTCAGTTCCGGCCAGCGGACGGCGTTCAGCTCGGCGGAGGCGGTGAACTTCAGGTCAGCCGGCAGCTTGTCCTCGCGCGCGAGTTTGAGCAGGCCAGCCGCGCCGTCCTGCGTGCGGGCCAGCGCGCGGGTGGCTTGCTTGCGCAGGGGCACGTCACGCTGGGGGTCGGTGACGAGCGGGAGGAGGAGCGCGGGGAGTTGCTTCGCACCGGTGTTGCCGAGCGCCTCGGTGAGCTTCGTGGCAGCGGCCGTGTCTTTGCCATTGAGCGCGGCGGTGAGTGCGGCGGTGTCACCGCTGGCAAGCACGAGGCGCAGGGCGGTGACGCCGACTTCGTCGGCGGGATACTTTGTGGCGACCTCGATCAGGCCGACGTTCTGATCAGCGATCTTGAACTGCTGCACTAGTTCGACGAACCGCGCTGTGCCGCGCGTGGCGACGAGGACTTTGCCGAGGGCGTCCTTGAGCCGGGGGTTGGCATTGACCGCGTCTGGCCCGAGGCGGGTGAGTGCCTCGATCAGAGTGTTGAGTTTCTCCGGTTCGATCGGTTGCGCGACCGCTGCGACGGCAAGGGCCAGCAGGCAAAGCGTGGTGCTAAGTTTCATCATCGTCGGGCGGACGATGTGACGGACGCGGCTGGCTGGCGAGGGGAATGAAACTCGGGTGGCGGGAGCCGGACTGCTCACGGATAACGCGGTCCACACGGATGCCAACACCGGCCTCGGCCACGCCGGGCCGGCGCTCCGAAGCCACGTCAGGGCTTCTTGATCTTCCCCGAGTTCTTCGCGACGGCCTCCTCGGCTGCGGCGGCCTTGGCGAGCGCGGCCCATTGCTCCTTGGAAAGCATTCCTTCGAGGCGGGCTTTGAAGTCCTTGAGGCTCTTCTCGCGGACCTCCTGCCGCAACTCCTCCGCGCGGGCCTTGTCCGTCTTGACCAACTGTTCGAGCTGCCCGCGATATGCTTCCTGCGCGGCGGTGAGCGACTCTCCGAAGACGGTGTTGAGGCGCTCGACCAGCTTGCGCTGCTCGGCGGTGAGGATGTTTTCCACCCGCGTCTTGAACTGGTCGCGCGCTTCCTCGTTGGCCTTGCGTGCAGCCTCGCGCTCGGCGTCGGAGGCGTTGGGGTTCAATTTCACGACCGCACCGAGTTTCTGAAACTTCTCATTGCTCAAGGTCTCTTCGCGCGCGGCGATGAGCTTCTCCTTCTGTTCATCGGAGAGCAGCAGCGCAGCGTTCAGGCCGGGAATGAACGGTCCGGTGAGCGGCGTCTTTTTCGCGGACCACAGCAACGGGAAACCGGAGAGATCGGTGGACTTTTGCTTCTGCGCCAGCGTGGGTAGGGCCAGCGCAGTGCAAAGGGCGAACAAAAACACAGTGGACCGAGGCGGGAGAACGGTGATTTTCATGGTGCTGCGACTAAGGTCAAGACGGCCGGATTCAACGGGAAAACCGGTCCTATTCCTCCCGCTGCCGGTCACTGACATGACCGCAGACGCCGCGCTTGCTCGTGGCAACGAACTCACGGAGGAGCTTCGCCGCCTCGCCGGTGACGGTGGCGGCTGCTTCCGCAAGCGCGTCACGACGCAGTTTGCCACTGAGGAAGAGCCGGTGATAAAGCCGCTTGAGTTCCGCGCGTTGCTCCGCACTGAGGCCGCTGCGCCGCAGGCCGATGGTGTTAAGCCCGCAAATCGTGTTGATGCCCGTCGCAATGCAGAACGGCGGCACGTCCTTGCTCACCGCCGCGCCGCCTTGCAGCAGCGCCAGCGTGCCCACGCGGCAGAATTGATGGACCAGCGAGTTCGCCGAGAGGAACGCGCGGGCGCCAATCTCTGCGAAGCCAGCGATGGCCACGCCGTTGCAGATGATCGCGTGGTCGCTCACTTGCACGTCGTGGCCGATGTGCGCGTTGCCCATGATGAAGCAGTGGGAGCCGATGACGGTGCAAGTGTCGGGCTTCGTGGCGCAGTGAATCGTAGCGTGCTCGCGAATCACATTGTCATCGCCAATCAACAGCCGCGTCGGAGAACCGTCGAACTTCAAGTCCTGCGGCCTGTCGCCGATGACGGCGCTGGCGTGGATGCGGTTCCGCGCGCCGAGGGTTGTGTGCCCCGTCAAATAAGCGTGCGGCCCGACGATGCAGCCGGGGCCCAGCGTCACGTGGCCATCGATCACGGCGTAGGGGCCGACCTGCACGTCGGAGGCGAGCTGGGCAGTCGGGGCGATGAGGGCGGTGGGGTGGAGCATCGGGGATGCGTGTTCAGTATTCAGTCTGCGGTGACGCACAGGCGCTTCAAGTCTCTGACTGAACACTGAACAGGCAATACTTTCCAGAGCCATCCCACCGCGCTTCCAAAACACCGAGTCGTTGCCTATTTGGCACTGAATCGTGGATTGCGAGAGTCTCGAAATTATGCCATTTAAGACGGCACATGAGCGTCCTCAGAAAGCTCAAGTCCGCGAGCCAGAAAGTTAATCGGGCAACTCCTCTTCGAACTATGTCCGCCAAAACCAAGCCCCCTACTCGGTTGCCCGCGAAACGCCGCGTGGCTTTCAGTCTTTCCGCGCCCGACGCGCGCAACGTGAAGCTGGTCGGTAACTTCACCGGCTGGGAAGAGGAGGCGCGCGAGATGACGCGCCAGCGCAACGGCTCGTGGAAAGCCACGATCGCCGTCCCGCCCGGCCAGCACGAATACCGTTTCATCGTGGACGGCCAGTGGACCGACGACCCCAAGTGCAAGGTGCGTAAACCCAACCCCTTCGGCGGCGAGAACTGCACCCGCGTCGTGGAGTGAAAGCGGGCTCTCCGGCATTGGCCGCAGCGCAGTAGCCACCGAGGTAAGGAGGCGGATTCTTCAGTGAAAGCCCGCGAGTGGAGCAACCGCCCCACTTCCGCAGCTACGACTCCAACCGTGCGAAGACGCACTTGAGATACTGTGCCTCAGGAAACGTCGCCGGGTGGTCGGGGGCGTGAGTGGTTCGGTTTAGTTCCACAAACTTTCGGCGTGAGGTCCGCAACGCGTCCAGCACCGCTTCGTAAAACTCCGGCGCGGAGACGTGCGCGGAGCAGGAGGCCGCCACGAGGATCCCTCCGGGTCGCAGGCGCGGGAGTCCGAGCAGGGACAACCGCCGATAGGCTTGGATCGCACCGGCCCGCTCGGTCTCGCGCTTGGCGAGAGAGGGTGGGTCGAGGATGACGAGGTCAAAGTCCGCGCGTGAGCTGGCGGCCAGCCAGTCAAACGTGTCCGCCTGCGCGCACTCGTGCCGACACGCAGCGATGTGCGGATCGGCCGCGTTTAGAGCGAAGTTGCGCCGTGCCGAGTCCAGCGCGTGCGGGCTAATGTCGAGGTCGGTCGTGCTGCGGGCCCCGCCGCGGGCCGCGTAGAGGGAGAAACCGCCGGAGAAGCTGAAGGCGTTCAACACATCGCGCCCGGCTGCGTGCGCTTCGACGCGGCGGCGGTTGTCGCGTTGGTCGAGGAAGAACCCGGTCTTCTGTCCGCGAATGACCTCGGCTTCGAAGCGGATGCCGGTTTCCAAAAAGACGACCGGGCCAGCCGGCGTGTCACCGAGGAGCACTAGGCCGTCACGCAGATTGAATTCCTTTTCGGCGAGCGTCTGGATGTTGCGGCTCAGGCGAAGGACCAGCGTGATGGAGCGCTGTTCCATCGAGTCTCCTCTTACAAAGTTTGGCAGCGCAGCACCGAGCCAGCGCACGACTTCGCCCAGGCGCGGGAGCCACGCGGCGGAGTAAAGCTTGAGCACAAAGGTCGTGTCGTAGCGGTCGAGCACGAGGCCAGGCCAGGCATCGCTCTCGCCGCTGATGCAGCGGTGGCCGGTCGTCTGCGAGTCGAACAACCCGTCGCGGCGGGCTAGCGTGGCTCGCAGCCGCGCGCGCCACCAGTTGTCGTCGGCGGTCACGGGCTTGCCGCAGTGCAGCAAGCGGACGCGGATGGGCGAGAGCGGGTCGTAGAGGCCGAGTGCGAGGAACTTGTCGTGGCGATCGAAGAGCACGGCGAGTTCACCCGCCTGACCGGCGCGGTTTTGATCGCGGATGCTGGCGTCGAAGACCCACGGATGTCCCCCGCGCACCGCCGACTCAGCGGCAGCGCTCACGCGCAGTCGGAGGCGCGGCGGGTTGGAGGAGGAGACGTCAGCCATCTGCAGAGGTTAAGGAGCGGTGCGCGGGAAGTCCATGCGCGCCGTGCCGAGGATTAGCCGGTGCGGGCGGGCAGGCGCACACAGAGCCATCGCGCGGTGGCTCCAATCCGCCGCCCACGCCCCGGAGCGCGGGCGTCCCACCCGCAGTAACGGCGAGAAGCTTGGGGCTGTGAACTCCGCCTCTCGCGCGAATCACCCGCTGCGGTTCGGAGTGTCGCGCTCCGGGGCAGTGCCCGAATACGGCCGACGGGAATCCTCTGCACCACAAGGCTTGATTCACTCGAATGACCCCCTACACTCCGCTCGTCCCAGACAGGCCGCTGAGGGTTTGAACTGTGGGCAAAACACAATTTATGGATGAGCAGCCGAAGATTCCGACGCCGTCACCCGTGCTCCTGCGCGAGTTGAACTACACCTACACGCCCATCGTGGCGTTTGTCATCGTCGCCATCGTCGCGGTGGTGCTGTGGACCAAGCGCCTCGGCCCCACCACGCTGCTCGCCGAGGCGGAGACGATTGACGCCATCGTGTCCAGCCCGCAGCCCGGCGTGCTCGCCGAGGCCAGCAAGGACATCCGCATCTTCTCCAAGGTCGCCAGCGGCCAGATCGTCACGCGCGTCGTCGGCGCGGACCCGAAGAACCCCATCCCCCTCACCGCACCCATCGAGGGCATCATCACGAAGATTCACCGCTACCCTGGTGACACCAACGCCGTCGTCGCTGCGGGCGAGCCGATCATGACGATCACCGCGCCGCGCCCCGACCGGCTCATCGCGTTTCTGCGGCAGCCGCTTACTTTTGATCCCAAGCCCGGCATGAAGGTGCTCATCCGCCCGCGCGCGCGCAGCCGCAAGACCTACGAGGCGACGATCGACAAGGTCAGCCCGCAGCTCGCGCCCATTCGCGGCGCGCTCCTGCCCCCTGGCCAGACGCGCGTGGAGCTGGGCCTGCCCATCATCATCGAGAAGATTCCCGCTGAGCTGAACCTCTACGCTGGCGAGATCGTGGACCTGACGATTTACCCCGGTGAAGTCACGGCGGTGAAATAGCGCGCCGCCCGCCCCCGCGGGCGTTGGCGGCTCATTTCTGGTCACGGATAAATCCCGGAAAGCTCCGAGCGACAACCGGCTCCGGGCGTCGGTGTTCGGCCCACGTTTCGACCGCGAATCAATCCCGTTGGAACAGCCCAAGCGGCATCCCCCTTGCCCGTGAACCTGCCGCTGTGGAGTGCGGACGTCCACGTCCGCAGCGGCCTCTCCCTCCGCCCTCACCATACCGAGAAGCGGAAGTAGCGGCCGGGGCCCGGCGTGAAGCTGTGCGTGCGCTCGGTGGCGGTGTCTACCACGGCGTTGGTGACGAGCGACCACTGCCGGAGGTTCGTCGATTCTTCCAGCACCGCGCCGCTGACGCCGAGCGGCCAGGCGACTTGGAACATCTCTCCCGTCGGACGCACGTTCACCAGCGGCATCGCGCCGAGCACGCGGATGGTGGCGGGCGCGGACAGGCCACGTCGGCCGCCCGCGTCGTAGGCTTTCGCGAGGAGCGTGTAGGTGCCGGGCGGAGGGTTGGTCCAAGTGAAGGTGAAGGGCGGAGTGAACAACTGCGCGAGCGCGTTGGTGCCTTCGTAAAACTCCACGGCGTAAATGCCATCGGTGTCCGATGCGGTCGCGGTGAGCACGAGGTTCGTGGGGCGGACGAACCAGGAGTTGGTCGCCGGCGTGAGCAGCGTCACAACGGGCGGTGTATTCGCGCTGGAGTTGATGGCGAGCGTCACCACCGCCGGCTGCGAATCAGTCTTCCCGTCGTTCGCTACGAAGCAGAAGTAGTCCGGTCCGGAGACGTTGGTGTTCGGCGTGTAGGTCAGATTGGGCGCGGTGCCGGACAGCCCGCCGCGCGTCGGCGCGACGGTGATGCGGTAGGTCAGCGGGTCGCCGTCGCCATCACGGCCGGCGAGGCTGATGGGTGTGGCGGTGTTCAACACGACGAGCAGGCATTGCGGCTGCGCTTGCGGGCGGCGGTTCGGAACCGTGGACACGGGGGGAGCATCATCGTCGAGAAGGGTCACGGTGGCGGTGAACTGTGCGCCGAGGGTGGCCCCGATGGTGTTCGTGAAGAACATCACAGTGAACGTCTCGGCGGACTCCACCACTGCGTCGTTCAGGATGGTGAGGACCACGTTCTTGTTCGCCGTGTCACCATCGAGCCAGGTCACGAAGTTGGTGGTGGGCGTGTAGTCTTGCCCAGCCGTGGCGGTGCCGTTGGCGGTGCGGTAGTAGCCCGAGGCGGAGCCGCTGCTGCTGCCGGTGCGCGTGGCGACCAGCGTCACGGTGCCAGCGGACTCGGCTACGGAGTAGCTGGCTTGCGCGAACTGGATGACGCCGGCGTTGGGCGGCAGCGCGGGCGCATTCGTGATGGTGTAGGTGAAGGTGGTGATTGGCCCCATGTTCACGATGGAACTGGCCGGTCCCAGCTTGATGACGACGGTTTTGTTCTTCGGTTCGCCGGTGGGGAGAAGCTTGAGCGGAATCAAGTAGGGCGTCGGGACCTGGCCGCCAGTGAAGTTGATGCTGCCGCCAGCCGCTTTGTAGTCCACGCCGTATTCCGCCGTGCCGCTCGGGTCCAACCAGTAAACAAGGAACTGATTCGCCGGCCATGAGTTCGACCCGGGCGGCAGCGTGAGCGTCACGGGGATGTTGACCGTGCCGACGCTGTCGTCGCTGGTCGCGCCGCTCGACGTGAACCCGACTTGCGGCATCTGCCCGGCGACGTTGAGGAACAGATGCAGCAGGTTGAAGTCATCCACGGCGACGTAGGGATTCGGAAACATCCCGAAGACGGAGTTGCCCGCCGTGCCGGCCGTGGCCGTGATGTTGAGCGGCGTGCCGTCGGCGACGGTCGTGCTCCAGCCGCCGCCGGCCGTCGCGATGTTCTGGCCGTTGACGTTGACCGTGAGAGTGCCGTCGGTGGCGGGGTTGTAGCCGCGCCCGGCGATATAGATGCCGCCGGAAACGGTGCGGTTGGTGCGGACGCGGGTGAAGTCCACGTTCGCCACGCTGGCCGAGTAAACGCCTACCGCACCACCCGCAGGGGTGCAGGTGAACACGAAGCCTTGGTGCAGGACGTTCAAGTAGAAGGTGCCAGTGATGCCGGCGGGGACGTGCACAACGTATTTTCCGTCCGCCGCCGTTTCACTGGCACCGACAAAGTTAGTGGCGCCGTAGCGCACGAAGTTGGGGTTGCTGCCCTTGTAATTATTCACGACTGCCCCAGCGAGTGGGTTGCCGTTCTCGTCTTTCACCACGCCGGTGATGGTGCGCAGCGCAGTCATCCCGCCCGTGATGGTCAGGGTGGCGGAGGCGATGGTTTTGCCGCCCTTCATGTCGGTCACGGTGCAGCGGGCGAGGAAAGTTCCGCTGCGCGTCCAGGTGTGACTGCCTTGCGTGGAGAGGCGCGCGTCGGGATTCGTGTTGCCCGCCGCGGTGCCGCCCAGCGCGTCGGGGTCATCGAACTCCCAGTAGTAGGCGAGCGTGTCGCCGTTCGCGTCGGAAGCGGTCGCGGTGAAGGTCTGCGCGACGCCCGCCGCGAGCGTGAGTGTGGCGGGCGAGATGGACGCGGTAGGCGCGCTGTTGCCGGGGAACGGGCCGTAGTTCAGCACGACATCGAGCGACTCCGGCGCGGTGCCGGCTTTCTTGACCGGCGTGACGTGGAGGTTCGCTTCGTTATCGGAGTAAGTGCGGCCGATGGCGAGCGGGGCGTCGTAGAGCGTCGCGTAAGGATTGTTCGTCACGCTCGGGATGTTCGCGAGGCCACGGCTGCCGGGCGTCATGTCGAACAATGTGGTGTGGCCGCCCGTGGCCGGGACCGACTCGCCGCCGATGCGGACTTCGAGGCCGTTGTTCGACCAGAGGCTCTCCTCGTTTGTGATGCTCGCGCGATAGCTGAACCAGTAAACGCGGCTCGGGTCGCGCACGACGCGGAGGGCGTAGTTCTTGCCGGCTTCGAGCGCGGGTTGGTCGAACGCGTGGATGCGATACGTGCCCGACACGGCGGGCGTGGCGATGTTTGCGTCGGGCAGCCAGCCCATCTGCCACTTCCAAAACGGGTTCACATCGCGGTCGGGCACGAGCGGGACGGGCGCCGTGTTCTTCCAGCCCATCAGGTCGAAGACATCGCCGTAAGGGTCCGTGAAGAACGTCCCGCTCTTGAGCTGCGAGTGGAACGTGCTGCGCGAAATGCCGTTCGCGTGCGCGAGGCCGAAGTTGTGGCCGAACTCATGCGCCAGCGCGAGGCTCGTCGTGCCGAAGACGCCTTTGCCGTGCGCGCGGCCCGACGCGAGCGTGCCTTGGCCGGGGATGAAACCGCAGAAGAGGAAGTCGAGGTCGTAGTTGTCCGAGTCGTAAAGCGCGGCCTGCCCGGCGGCGATGCCCACCTGCCGAGCCTTCGACCGCACGTCGTCGGCGAAGGATCCGGGTTCTTCCCACGCGGCGAACTTGGAAAAGCCGCTGGTTCCGTAGGTCGCGTTGTAAACCGTGTAGCTGACGCCCAGATTGATTTCCGGCAGCACGGTGAACTCCATCGAAAGCTTCCCGTAGGATGAGCGCTGGAAGAAGGCATTGAGCGCGGCGGCCGTGGTGCCGTTCGTCATCTCCCCCCAGCCGGAACGGTAGCCCTGCGCGTTCGGCACATCCGACGGCCCGTTCTGGTCCGTGAAGCGCACCGGGATGATGAGCACCTTCTTGTGACCGGTGGTCCAAGTTGCGGGCGGGGTGGCGGCCTGAACTTCCGCGGCAACCAACGAGGCGCACACCAAAAGCGCGAGGCGCAGGAGGCTTCTGAGGCGGGAGCAGGCAGTGGCTGCTGTCATGGCAATGTATTTACCGCAGCGTGGCTTTGTTGGGTAGCTGGGAGAACACACTACAGGGAAGTCTGGACTCGTTTGGCATGAACGCGGCCTACGTGCGCTTTGCCTCCTCAATCCGCCTTTCCCCTTGCCGCTCCCGCGTGCGCTCTCGCATCCTTTTCACGATGACCGACCGACCGCTTGCCACCCTCAACAATCCCGAGTCGGCGCTGGAAACGACGCTGCGCCCGTCCGTGTTCGCGGACTTCACCGGGCAGGCGAAGGTCAAGGAGCGACTCGAAATCTCCGTGCAAGCTGCCCGCCAACGCGGCGAAGCGCTCGACCACATCCTCCTCAGCGGCCCGCCCGGTCTCGGCAAAACGACCATCGCAAACATCCTAGCGAAGGCGATGGGCGCGAACGTCAAGGCCACCAGCGGCCCGACCATCGAGAAGGCCGCCGACCTCGCCGGCCTGCTCACGAATCTCGAGGAGGGTGACGTGCTCTTCATTGATGAAATCCACCGGCTGCAAAAGACCATCGAGGAGTATCTCTACCCGGCGATGGAGGATTTCAAGTTGGACATCATCATCGACCAGGGGCCGAACGCGCGCAGCGTGCGGCTGAACCTCCCGCGCTTCACGCTCATCGGCGCGACCACCCGCAGCGGCCTGCTCTCCGCGCCGCTGCTCACGCGCTTCGGCATGCGCGAGCGGCTGGATTACTACGAGGTCGCGCAGATTCAGAAGATCGTCGTCCGTTCCGCGCGCTTGTTGAACGTGGAGATTGACGAGACGGGCGCGCACGAAATCGCCCGGCGCAGCCGCGGCACGCCCCGCATCGCGAACAATCTCCTCCGCCGCGTGCGCGACTACGCCCAAGTCCGCCACGACGGCCGCATCACCGAACTCGTCGCGGACAAGGCCCTCGCCATGCTGGAGATCGACCAGAACGGCCTCGATGAAATGGACAAGCGCATCCTCGAGGCGGTCATCGTGAAGTTCGGCGGCGGGCCGGTGGGCGTGAGTTCCCTCGCCGTCGCTGTGGGCGAGGAGTCGGACACGATTGAGGAAGTCTATGAGCCTTACCTCATCATGGAAGGCTACCTCCAGCGCACGCCGCAGGGCCGCGTGGCGACTGAGTTGAGCTACAAGAAACTGGGGTTGAAGCCGAACACCGGACGCCAAGCCAGCTTGCTCTGAGCCGCGTCGACGCCGAGGTCAGGAGACGGATTTTACGCCCGAACGCCGAAATAGATTCAGGCCGATGGGTCACCCGGCGGTTTGTCGTCCGGCGTCTCACGGCCTAGCTGAAGCAGCACCAGCATCACCCCGGATCCCACGAGCATCGCCGTGATCAAACTCGCGGCGAAGAGCTTGTCCGAGTTGCCGGCGATGACCGCCTTCCAACCGACGCTTGCCCGCCAAGCAAACACCAGAGTGAGCAGCCCGGTGGTCACTTTCGCCGCCCCCAAACTCCAACCAAGGCCCCGGGCGCCCAGCACGCCCCACAAAATCGAGAGCGCGCCAAAAGTGCCGCCTGACATCAGCGCGGTCTTGGCCTTCTCCGGGTTCGACCCATATCCCAGCGCCCCGCACACGATGAGGAAGCCCCCGTAGAGGATGAGATAGCCGGCTGTTTTAACACTCATGATGGAATGGTTCAGTTGCGTTTGCGGTCAGGGCTCAAGAGTCAGTTCAAGGGTGGTGGCGCCGGAGAGACACCGCTAGCGCGATGCCACTTCAGCCCGAACGTCCAGCCTGCCACCAGGCTCCCGGCTTCGCCATCAAAGTTGGCTTGGAAGCGGGCGCTCCGGCTCAGGGAGCGAGGCGGACGGTCAGGCCGGGGAGGGTCTTGCCGGCGGCGTCGGTGAAGCGCAGGCAGCCCTGCCAGTTGTTGTTCTCGTTGATGACCTTGAAGACGATGACGTTCGCGCCGGCCTTGAGGGTGAGGCCGGTGGCCTTCTCCGTGTCGGGGTCGAGCGTGCGGGTCTCGGCGAACTTCACGACTTCCTTGCCGTTGAGATAGACCTTGCCCTGGTCGTTGCTGCCCATGAGTAACTGCGCGCCGGTGACTTCCTTGGCCGCGACGACGTAGGCGACGGCGTAGGCGGTGACGTTTTCGTTCATGCCGCCGACGAGCTCGTTCACATCGAAGAAGTAGTCCTTGGCCTTCACCGCACGCCATTTGAGCGCCTTGCCGCCGGCGGTCACGGCGTCGCCGGCTTTGGGTTTGAGGGCGGCTTCGTTGGGCACCTGCTGCTTGTCGATTTCATCACCCCCCGTGTTCTCACCGGCCAGCGGGATGGGGGCGAGCAGGAGCCAATCGCGGATGAAGCCTTTGTCATCGGGCTTGAGCGGTGCGTCGGCCGCCGGCGCGAGCAGCGCGGCGGACAAGATGGCGGCGCAGGTGAAGCGGGCGAGGAGCTGTGTCAGCGGGTGTTTCATGGGCGAGAGAGTGCAGCGACGGTGGCGGATGGTCAATCGTAGCGGAGGGCGGTGCCGTTGAAGCGCATGTCGATTGGCGGCCAACTCCCGGCGGGTGTGGCCGTTCCCGGTCCTGCCTTGTTTAGGCCGCCTGAATCACCAGTGCCGTTGTGTTGTCGCGACCGTCGTTTGCCAAGGCCGCGTCCACCAAGCCACGCGCCGTGTCGATGCCCACGGTGGCGCACACGGGCGGGCGCAATAGGTCGACGAGGTGGTGCGGGTAAAGCCCCTCGGTCAGTCCATCGGTGCAGAGGAGGAAAATGTCCCCCGGCGCGTAGGCTACTGCGCCCACCTGCGGGTCCACAAATTGGTTACCGCCGCCCAATGCTTTTTGGAGCACGTTTCGCCGTGGATGGTTGCGAGCTTCGCGTTCGTTGATCTGGCCGTTGCGGAAGAGCCAGCCCACGTGCGTGTCGTCCTCACTGAGTTGCCGGAGAGCGCCGCCGCGTGCGGGCAGGTAGTAAATCCGGCTGTCGCCGATGTGGCCAAAATACATCCAGCCCGGGGTGAACCAGCACAGGCTCAACGTCGCTTCCATCCCCCGGCATTCGTCGTAGCTCTCGCCCTGGTAGACCAGCGCGCGGTGGACTTGAGCGAACAGCTCGGGAAGCACATCTCCAAACCCCGAGCCCAGCCCGGCGGCGGATTGCTGGAACGAACGCGGGAGCAGCTTCGCGATTTTATCCACCGCGATGCGACTGGCGAATTCGCCCGCGTTGGCCCCGCCCATGCCATCGCTCACCGCAAAGGCAAAGTCCGTCGTGTGCGTCGCATCGGACCCATATTTTCCAAGATGATGAATCTCCCGCCCACCGAAGCGCAGAGCCAGAAAGGCATCCTCATTGTTGGGCCGCACTTTGCCGCGGTCCGTGTGCCCGGACCAGTTCAGTTGCCCGGCGATAGGGGTGTCCCGTGGTGGGTGATGCATGACGTTGGGAGTGTTCAAAACCCGGGAGGAGGGTGGCTAGCTCAAAATCGATCGCGCAGAACCGCCCGTCCGCTGCGCGGTCAATCACGTTGCGCTTGTCGGGATAGTCCTCCAGCTCCGCGAACAAGGTGTCCATCCGTTCCGTATCCAGATGTTCCACCACGCAGCCGAAACTGGTGATGACGAGCCGCAGGGTCTGCGAGTCGGCCGCCAGCAGTCGGGGCACCAACTTGCAGCCGCGCGACTCGAGGTGACGCAGCACGCGCACCTCGTTGGTGAAGCGCGCCGTGGCATTGGGGTCATGGAACTCCTTAATGACCCGACCATCGAAGGTCAGGTTCACAGTGGAGCGCAACGTATCTTTGACTTTCAGCATTTCCTCCGGCCGATGGAATCGGGTGACCTGATTTCCTCCGGCGGCACGGACATGGAGTCGGCAAGAGCGGGCTAGACTTGAGCGCGCAATGCCCGCCAGGCAAGGCCGTTCAGCTCAGTAGTCCGCGATGGAGCCGTCCTTGAGCCGGCCGCGCGTGGGCCACTCCGGCTTCGAGGGCTGCTTCGAGAGTTCGTCGAGCCGCGCCTCGTTCACTTCACAGCCCAACCCGACGCCGGTGGGCAGCGAGGCGTAGCCGTCCTTGTCGACCTCCCAGGTTTTCCGAATCAAATCCTTCGGCGTGATGCTCGGGTAATACTCGTGGATGAGGAAGAGCGGCACGGACGCGGAGACGTGCAAGCTGGCGGACATCCCCAAGTCCGTTGTGACGGAGTGCGGCGCGATGGGGACGTGGTAAGCCTCGCCGAGCATCGCGATCTTCAGGAGCTGTGAGGGGCCGCCCGTGTGCGCCATGTCCACTTGGAGGAAGTCGCCAATGCGTTCCTGCAAGTAAGGAATCACGTCCCAAATCGTCCGCGCCTGCTCGCCGATGGCCAGCGGGATTTTGACGTGCTGCTTGATGCGCTTGAAGACCTCGATGTTCCCCGGCACGGCGGGCTCCTCGATGTAGGTCACGTCATAAGGCTGAATCGCACCGGCGAGCTGGATGAGGAAGGGCGGTGGCAGCGCGCAGTGCGCGTCGAACATCACCATGCCCGCGGGGCCGACTTGCTTGCGGGCATTCGCGATGTTTCGGACGTGCCGCTCCATGTCGGCGGGTGTGCCGGAGAACTCCTCCGGCCCCGCGCCCACCTTCGTCGCCGTCGCGGATGGATACACGCGGACCTTGTCGCGCGTGGGGCCGCCGAGCAGCCGATACATGGGCACGCCCCAGAGTTTCCCAGCGATGTCCCACAGCGCCATGTCAATGCCCGCCAGCGTGTGCGTCATGAACGGCCCGCCGCGCATATCGCGGTGCGAGCGGTAAATCTTCTGCCAGAGATACTCGATGCGCGTGGGGTTCTCGCCGTTGAGCAGCTCGAAGAGCGACCTCGCCAGCAGCGCGGCCACGTAAGGCTCCAGTTGGTCAATCTCGCCCCAGCCGGTGACGCCGTGGTTGGTCTCGATCTTGAGATAGACCTTCCGCTGCATCGGCGTGGCGGTGAGCTTGGTGATGCGGATGGAACTCGTGCGGTCCGCGACGCTGGCCACCACGGCGTCCGCAGCGGCGAGGGTCCGCGGCAAGGCGATGCTGGCGGCAGCGGCAGCGGCGGGGGCGAGGGCGGTGAGGAGGTTGCGACGATTCAACATAGGTTAGGATGGACTGGGCCGCGCTGGGCGGCGGGGTTGATTACACCGAGGCTTTCCAAATCTGCGGCGTCCACGAGCCGGTCTGCCAGCCGTCGCGCGTCTCGAACTCGCGCACGGTCAACCCGTCGCTGCGCACCTCGACGTGGAAGAACGCCTGCGCCGGGCCGCTGAAGTGCGACGCGTTGTCCACGTTGAAGACCGCGACGCCGTCGGCCGCCTTGGTCGAGCTGCCGTCCCAGCGGAAGACGTTCCGCACGTGGGTGTGGCCGTAGAAGATGGCCGCGCGCCAGCCCTTGATGGCCGCGTAGAACGCCGCCACGTCCGCCGGGTCCCACTCCCATTTCGTGTAGTCCACGTCGGGCTTGGCGACGGTGTAGCGGGCCATGTCCACGTGATGCATGAGCACGAGCGGTTGGTCCTTCGGCGTGTTGGCGAGGTCTTCCAACAGAAACGCGAGGCTGTCCATCGCGGCGTAACGACGCTTGCGGTCCACACTGCGATCCGTGCCAACGATGAGGCCGAGCGAGATGAAGTGAACGCCGCCCCATTCCCACGAGGCGTGCAGGCCGTTCTTGCTCAGGCCCTTCAAGTTCTTGCGCGACCGCTGCCGCGCGGCCATCTGGTCAATCGCGTGGCCCGCGCCGTGGGGCGAGTCGTGGTTGCCCGGCACCTCGAACACCGGGAACTTGAGCCGCCCCTCCACGCCCGTCAGGCCGAACTGCGCGACGTAGCCCGCCCACTCCGTGCGCTGCATGGCGAGCTGGGTCGGCCCGTTCTTGTCGCCGGTATCAATGATGTCACCGACATGAAGCACGCCGCTGGGCGCAGGGACTTTTCCACCGCCCACGGCCTCGGAAAACTCCGTGCCCGGCAGGCGGTTCATGGTGTCCACGAGCCGCGCGGTGTAGGCGGCGGAAGTGGCGTCAAGCTGGTCCGGCTGCGTTTTGTCCGCGAGGAAATGCGTGTCGCCGATGACGAAGAAACTGGTGAGCGGCGGGCTCGCGGCGCGGGTTGGGATCGCGGCTCCTGCGGCGGTCGCGGTGAGGGCGGCGAGGAACTGACGCCGGGAGGGGCGTGCTGGGAACGCGGTGCTCATGTCGCAATCGTGCCGTCGCGGGTAGGCCCTGACAAGCGTCGGCACGGGGCCGCTCACTCCGCTCCCGGCGGCACGAAGACCACGGTGGATTGAATCGCGTGGTAGCACGTGCAGCCCGAGCTGGCCTCGACTTGCACGATCACGCCGCCGGCCGGAATGATGTTGATGAGGCAGCCGGGCCGCATCCCGGTGAAGGCCATGAGCGTCGCGCCCGTGCCTGCGTCGCGCATCATCGTGTAGCCGTCGCGGTAGAAGAGCATTCCCGCCGAGGCCGACATCTGGCCGCACGCGCCGCTGCGTGGGACCGACCAAGGAATCATCCCCTTCGGCCCGGGCTTCGTCACGACGGCACCAGAGCGGAGGTCGTAAGCCTTGGGCCGGCCAATGACGCGCTCGCCCACGAGCACCGGGCGCACGTAGTTGCCGATGGCTTCGTTCCACAGCGGCGTGCCGTCGGTCGCAGACAAGGCGAGCGCGCGACGTTCGCCCTCGTCGCCCTTCGCCGCACCGTAGGCGGAGTAAACGCCGGAGAGCAGCACGACGCCGTTCTTCGCCGTGAGGCAGAGGCTGCCGGTCCAGTTGCCGCACTTTGTCAGGTCGTGGTCGCGCGCCCACAGCGGCTTGCCGGTGGCGAGGTCGAGCGCGACGACGGTGCGGAGGTAGGGCGGCGGCGGGCCTTCGGGCTTGGCGGGCTTGGGTTTGCCGAGCTCCTTGTGCGCTTCCATCAGCGTCAAAACTTTCGGCGCGTTGGTCTGGCCGCGATGCTCGACGAGAAACACCTTGCCGCCCTGCACCGCGAAGGTGCTGTTGCGCATGGCCGCGCTGTCGTAGCGCCACTTCAACGCACCCGTCCGCACGTCATACGCGAAGAGCGTGTGGCTGAACTGAAAGCCCGCCGACACGCTGCCGATCAGCAAGTCGCCCTCCGCCGCCACGTAAGCCCACGCGCCGGTGCGACCGTCCTTGTCCGCCGGCACTGGGAAGGTTCGGCGCGTCGCGCCCGTGAGGAGGTCGAGTTGGTGGCAATCCTTGTCCGCCGCGACGAAGAGGCCGTAGGGCGATGCGGCGAGGTTGCCGCAGTCCTGCGTGATGTCGAGGCGCTCGGCTCCCGTGAGCTCGCGCTCCCAGTAAGGCAGGCCGTTGTAGGCATCGAAGCTCAACAGCAGCGGCGTCTTGGTGAGCTGGCGCGTGCCCTCGACGAACATCCGGCCGGCGAGTTGCAGCGGCGCTTCGCTGCGGCGGTGGCGGTCGTGCATCTTGTCTGCGCCGGGCTCGCCATACCACAACACCTCGGGCCGGCCGCGCACACGCTCGTCGTCCGAGGAGCCGGAGTTGCCGGCGTCGGCGTATTGATGCGTCCAGTCCCGCGCGCCGGGCAGCGCGCCGCGAACCAACTTTGTCCACGGGCCCGCGCCGCCGAGCTGGGCGGGGCTCACCACTCCGGCGGAAGTCCAAGCAGCCTCGGTCGCGGCAGTGCTGGCCAAAAGCACGCCACCGTGGGGTTTCAGCACGCGGAGCAACGCGCGGGCGGTCAACGCGCCTTGGCCGAGCTCCGCAGTGTCCACCACGACGAGGTTTGCGAAGTAGGGCGGATAAGGCAGTCCGTTGGTCGCACCGGTGGGAATGACATCCACTTCCACTCGCGCACCGTAAAGGCCGGCGGCGGCGAGCGTATTGCGCGTGACGGTCGCTCGGGCGGGGTCGCTCTCCGCGACGTGAATCCGCAACTCCGTTCGCTTCGCGAGCTCCGTGGCAAGCGCGGTGGCGTTGACGCCGATGAGCAGCGCAAAGCCACGCGTCACGCCTGACTCCTTCACGATGGCTTCTGCCTGCGCCACCGCGCGCGCGTCGCTGGCCGTCGTGGGTTTTGCGGCCAAGACCGGTGCGGCCGTTCCCGGACCGAAGCAGAAGAGCCGACCGTTCTCTGTGCTCACGACGAGCTGGCCCTTCGCGACCGCGAGGCCCTTCGCGATGCCATCCACCTTGCCGGTCCACACGGTCTTGCCCGACGCGATGTCCACGGCGACGACGGAGTTCGAGCCACCCGCGATGACGTGCGCTCCGGTGGCGATGACGAGCTGCAAGTGCGGCGCGGCCAAAGTCCAGCGCACCGTTTCTTTCGGCAAACTTCCCCGCTTCGGTGCCGCGTCGGCGGCAGCGCGGTCGAAGGCGGTGATGACAGTGGGCTTCGGGGCAGGCAGTCGGCCATACTGTGGCACCGGCGGCCCGGTGAGCCGGAAGTAGTGGCTGCGGGTGGCGACCACTTGCGCCGCTTCCTTCAAGGTGGAGACGTGCTTGCCGTCGGGCGTGTAAGTGTGGAGTTCATTCTGCGAGCCGAGGTAGTAGAGGTCGTCCACAAGCACGCCGTAGTCGCCGCTGACGACGCCCTTGCTGGGCACGATGAGGTAGGTCTTCACCATCGAGCCGCGCGATGCGCCGTCGGCGCGGGCGTAGGCGAGCGGCGCGGTGCGGCCGCAGGGCACGTAGAGCTGGTCGGCGGTGGCGAGCAGGTAGCCTTGCGGCGCGAGCGCGACGTAGGCCTCGCCGGACTTGGGTGTGGTGCTCGTCTGCCACAGCCGCTTGCCCGTGGCGGCGTCGAACGCGGCGACCAGCGTCTCGCGCGCAGGAAAAATTCCGGCTCCGCAGTAGGCGACACCGCCATCCACCAGCACGCCGGTGCGGATGGGCCACAAGGAACTCATCCGTCCCGCGCCGAGGATGCGCGTGCTGCCTGGTCCGGGCCGCGCGCTCCAGACGAGGCGACCGTCCTTCGCGTCGAGGCAATAGACCAGCCCGTCATCTGAGCCGGCGAACACTCGACCTTCCGACACCGTCGGCGCGAGGCGCACTGGGCCTTCGGTGAAGAACGTCCAACGCTTCGCGCCGGTCCGCGCGTCCACCGCATGGATGCCATTGTCCACCGAGGAACCGAAGAAGACGGTGTCGCCGGCCATCGCCACGTGCGTGGCGTCGTCGAAGGCGAGCTTGGGCAATTCGTTGTAGCCCGCCTGCGGACTCGGCCACGCGCGCACCGGCTCGGCGGGCGGGGTGTAGGCCCACAGTTGGTTCAGCGGGAACTTCAGCGCTTCGCCTGACACGCCGCTGCGCGCGCGGTCGTGCATGAACGTCGGCCAGTCCTCGGCGGCGGCGCTGACCGCGAGGAGGACTATGGCGAGCAGCGGGCTGGGGGTGCGAGAGAGCAGAGTCATGGCTGGTTGCTGGGAAGCATGGACGTGAGCCGGGAGGAAATCACGCAAAGCTCGGAGGGTGACGGCGGGTGACGGCGACTTGCAGTCGCCTTCCGTGGTTCACGCCCAGACGGGGACGCTGGGTGAACCCAACCCGCCACGCGGCGACTGCAAGTCGCCGGCACGGGGCTAGGCCAGCAGCTCGCGGATGACGTGGCCTTCCACATTCGTCAGCCGCCGCTGCACGCCGTTGTGCTCGAAGGTGAGCCGCTCGTGGTCGAGGCCGAGGAGATGGAGGATGGTGGCGTTGAAGTCGTAGAGCGGGTGGATGTCCTGCACCGCGCGTTGGCCGAGGTCGTCGGTCACGCCGTGGCTGACGCCGGGCTTCACGCCCGCGCCCGTGAGCCAGCAGGTGAAGCCGTCGGGGTTGTGGTCGCGGCCTTGCGCGCCCTTTTGGAAGAAGGGCATCCGGCCAAACTCCGTGCACCAGACCACGAGCGTGTCCTCCAGCAGGCCGCGTTGCCGCAGGTCGCGGATGAGCGCGGCGGCGGGTTGGTCGAGGATGTTGGCGTGGATGTCGTATTGCTCCTTCAACGCGCTGTGGCCATCCCAGTTCAACTTGCCGCCGCTGGCGTAAGCGCCGTTGAAGAGTTGCACGAAGCGGACGCCGCGCTCGATGAGCCGGCGCGCGAGGATGCAGTTCTTGGCGAACGCGGCTTTGTCGGGGTTTGCCGTGTCATCGGCTCCGTATTGTTTCAGAACGTGCGCGGGCTCGGTGCTGAGGTCGCTGATTTCCGGCACGGAGAGCTGCATCCGGGCAGCGAGTTCGTAGCTGGCGATGCGGGCGGCGAGCTTGGCGTCGCCGGCGTTTTGCTCCAAGTGGCGTGCGTTCATCCGCTGGAGGAGCGTGCGTGCGGCTTGGTCGGCGGCGGGGGAAACGCCGGGCGCGGTGAGGTGGCGCACGGGTTCCTTCAAGCTGAAGGTCGTGCCCTGAAACGCAGCGGGCAGGAAGCCGGGGCCCCAGTTGTTCGAGCCGGCCTGCGGCACGCCGCGCGGGTCGGGGATGGCGACGTAGGCGGGCAGGTCTTGGTTCTCGCTGCCCAGCGCGTAGCTCACCCACGAGCCGAGGCTGGGAAAGCCATCGAGCGCGAAGCCGGTGGAGAGGAAGTTCTCGGCGGGGCCGTGCGTGTTGGTCGTGCTGGTGAGGGAGTGGACGAAGGCGATTTCGTCCGTGAGTCCCGCGAGGTGCGGAATCAAGTCGCTGACCCACTTCCCAGTTCGCCCGTGCTGGCGGAAGGCGTATTGCGGGCGCGCGAGATTTCCCGCCGGACCTTGGAACGTGACGGCGGGACCGCCGGGCAGCGGCTGGTTGTCCCACTTGATTAACTCCGGTTTGAAATCCCACGTCTCGAGCTGGCTCACCGCTCCAGCGCAGAAGATGACGATGACGTTCTTCGCCTTCGCGGGAAAGTGGGGCGGCCTCGCTGCGTAGGGCCGCGCGGGATCAAGGAGTGTTCCCGGTGCGGCTAGCAGGCCATCGCGACTCAGCAAGCTGGTCAGCGCGATGGAGCCAAGCGCCGTGGAGCTGCTCGCGAGGAACCGGCGGCGGTCCAACAGCGCCCGGCTGGGTCTGGAGAGAGGATCGGCGTGTGTGCTCATGCGATGGCGGCCCACTGAAGACTCCGTGGAAGCCTCGGCCATTGAACCAGATTGCTCGATGCCGCCGAGCCGAGGAGGCGGGGTTCCGGTGGGCGTGAGATTCCGCCTCGTGACCTCGGCGGCTACCGGCTCAAGTCCCGAGGAACGCCTTGTGCACTGCGCGCATCGCGGCGGCGCCATCACCGCCACTGGCCGGTCAGCGTGAAGGCGGCCCAGAAGTAGGGGTTGGAAAACTCCTTCGACCGCAGCAGGGACAACTGCGCCTCGCGCCACGCCTGCCCGCGTGGGGTGCCGGCCTGCCAGCGGCGCATGAACTCCGTCATCAGGGTGCTCGTCGCCGCGTCGTTCACCTTCCAGTGGCTCGCCAGCACCGTCTCGGCACCGGCGATGGTGAAGGCGCGGCGCAACGACATCACGCCCTCGCCGATTTTCACGTCTCCGGAGCCGCTGTCGCACGCGCTGAGGATGACCAGTTCGGTGCCTTGCAGGTTGAGCAGCGCGGCTTCGAGGCCGGTGAGGATGCCGTCCTCGGCCTGCGCGTTGGTGATGCCGGTGGCGCGGTTCGCACCGGCCAGCGCGATGCCGCAGCGGATGAGTGGATTCTCCCAATCCTGTCCGGGTGGGGCGAAGCTCTGACGGGTCTGGAAACCTCCGCCGGAAGGGAGATTGCCGGCCAGCAGGAAGTTCTCGGCGAGGCCGTTGGTGCGCTTGAATTCCTGGTCCGTCAGGAAGAAGCCGTGCGTGGCGAGATGCAGCACGCGGGGTGAGCTGACGGCCTTCAAATCCGCTTCCCGCGCCGACGCGCCCAGCCGGAGGACGCAGTTCGTGCCGAGCATCGCCGCCGCCTTCCGCGCCTCGTGCTCCGAATCCGGCAGCGGGGTGAACTTGAAGTCGCGAAACGAACGGCTGAGGAACCGTTGTCGCGAAGTAGCAGCCGACGTGAGGAGGCTCAAATCAACTTCGGATTTGCGATTGCCGATTGCCGATTGGGCAGTTGGAGCCTCCTCACGTCGGCTGCTACCGGGGAGGATGAAGTCGAAATCCGGGTTGCCCATCACGAGCGGGGCGGTGGTGGCGACGGCGGCGCGGGGCTGGGCGAGGCGGGCGACTTCCCGGCCGCTGCTGACGTAGGTGATGAGCTTGTCCTCGACGAGACGGCGGCCCTTGGCATCCACCGGCAGCAGCTCGAAGGGCAGGCGGCCCAACTGGCCGTCCGGGCAGACGATGAGGTGCGCGACGTTGGTGAGGTGGCGGGCCAGCGGCGTGTGAAGGAGCGCGCTCAGCCGCTGCAACACCGGCTCCAGCCGCTGGGGTGCGATGCGCCGCTCGGCGAACAACTGGTGCAGCTCCGCCACGGCGGCATTGATGGGCGCAGCCTCGCCTAAGTCCACGCGCTCCACCGCGAAGTTGGTGGTGCCGGCGGCGGGCGGGAAGGTGACGTAGGCGGCGTAGCGCGCCTCCTGCCACAGGTTCGTCTTCGCGGTGAAGTCGTAACGGCGGTAGTGGACGAAATCCACCAGCGCGGACTGCGGCGGCAGGCTACGCGCGATGTCCGCCAGCGAGAGGTTGCGCTCGCGGACGGTCTGCGCCACGAGGCCGACGCGCTCGGCCAGTTTGGCCTCAAGCTGGCTCAACTCCGCCTGCAACTCCCGCCGCCGAGCGTCGCGCTGCGCCGGCTCCTGTTTGCTGTCCGCCAGTCGTGCCAACTGGAATTCGGCAGCTTGATACTGCCCGTGCAACTCCCGGACAGCGGCGTTTGCTCCATGTCCGAGTTTTGCCTGCGTGATTTGAATCTCTTCAAGCAGTGACTTGTTTAGCAACAGATGCTCGGGCCCCAATAACTTTGCGGAAGCAAGCCCAGCCGAAGTCCCGCTCGCGGAAGCTGTGTGAACGAGGTCAATTCGATGGAGGTATTTCTCCAAGAGCCTAAAGGCGTTCTTGTCGCTGGAAGAACTAAGCTCGCCAGCAAGGTAAGCCCTTTGGCTTTGAGCCATCTTTTGAAGTGTTGGAAGAGACTCCGAATAATTTTCCTGTTCAAGATAAACAAACGCCATGTTGTTCAAGCTGTTGGCAATCTCCGGGTTACTGTCCGGCCCCAGTGTCTCGGTGACGGCCAAGCTAGCTTTCCAAGCAGTCAAGGCCTGCCCCAGCTCGCCTTGCATCTGAAAGAGCAGCCCCATGTTGTTCAAAGTCACCGCGACATCGGGATGAAGCGGACCAGACTTGGCCCTTGAGATTGCAAGGCTCCGCTCATACTGGCGGCGTGCGATTGCCCATGCTCCCTTCGCGGCGTTGAGGTCCGCTAGATTTTGGAGGATTCCGCTCGCCCCTATGTGGTCTTCACCGAACGCTGCCTCGACAATACCAAGGCTTCTTTCAAGCAGGGCTGCTGATTCAGACACTGCTCCTTGCGCCCGACGCAGGAGCGCCAAGTTGTTGAGGCAGGGAGCCAATGACGGATGATTTGTGCCAAACACCCGCTCGTTGATTCGCAGGCTGCTACCGAAGGCTTCGCTGGCCCGCACGTAATCGCCGTTCATCTGGCACAGAAGGCCGATGTTGTTCTGAACCGAAGCCACATCCGGGTGGCTCCTGCCAAACCGATTTTCAAGAAGCGCGAGGCTCCGTTCGTAGAATCGCATCGCTTGCCCCAAGCCTCCTTGAGCTTGAAGAACGACAGCAATGTTGTTCAGGCTATTCGCCAAGTCGCGGTCGGCAGCTTCGCGGTCTTCGCGGCCGATGGCCGTTTCACGGAGTAGCAAGGCGCGACGATAGTAGGTAAGCGCCTTCTCGAACTGCCCAAGGTCATGATGAGCACTTCCAATCCGGCTTAGGCTCTTCGCGACTTCGTGGTGGTTTGGTCCTAACGATTTCTCGCGGATTGCGAGGCTGCGTTCGTAGCAGTTGAGTGCCTTCAGCAGGTCGCCTTTGGTCTGGTGAAGAACCCCGACGTTATTGAGAATTTCAGCGACGCTCAGATTCTCACCACCATCCTGAGCGCCGCGAATCTTCAGCGCTTGGTCATACAGGGTTAGCGCCTGCCCATACTTGGCAGTGGCCGTCAGCATGTTCGCCACGTCAACCAGAGAAGTTGCGGTCTGGTCGGAATTCTTATCCAGCAACTTTTGACACAGCGCGAAACACCGTTCGTAGAGGCTTAATGCCTTCGTGTAGTCACCGCGCCTCTCGTAGTAGCGGCCTAGTTTCTCAAGGGTTGTGATTGAATTCGTATCGGCTCCAAAGTGCTTTTCATAGATTTCCTCTCCCCGTTCCAGCAAAGGCACTGCTCTCTCAAAACTTCCGACAGCGCTGTAGGTCGCGGCTAGTCGGCTCACGACCTCAGCCACATCGGGATGGTCCATGCCGCGCAACTTCTCCATCAAACTCAATCCTCGTTCATACAACCGTATCGCCTTGTCTGGTGCCTTCGTCTCGTGGAGTCCCGCCAAGGCGACCAACATGGAGACGACCTTTGCCTCATGACCGCGAGGCTGCCCATCAAGGACCGACAGACATCTTTCAAAATATCCAATAGCTTGCGCAGCGTCTCCCTGAGCGCGGCACGTCAATCCGAGGACAACAAGCGTTTCTGCCAGGTTCGTGTCCTGCTTGCCAAAGTTCCGTTCGAGAATGGCGAGGCTGCGCTGGAGCATTGACAATGCGTTGGTGAAATCACCTTTCTCCCGATAGATTCCGCCTACAATGAACAGGACTTTCGCAACCTGAACATGGTTGGAACCGTAGGCTTTCTCGTTGATGGCAAGCGCCTGCTGAAGCAGGGGGAATGTTTTGTCGAATTCCCGCTTCGCAAAGTGCTCGTTCGCCTGCTTGAACAACCGCTCAGTCTCGCTTTTCGGATTCACAGGCAGCGTCTGGCTTTGCACGGAGACCTCCACGAGGCCTGCCAACAGCAGGGCGAGCATCCAAAGAGACTGGAACGCAACCAGTCGAAACCATGACGGGAAGTTCGACACGCCAAGAGCGAACCATTCTGCGCACACGAAAGCAACGCTCGGAGAAGCGTGCCCGCTCAGTCACGCGGCACGCGGACGGTCCCGTAGCCGCTATAGCTCAGGTTGTCCTTGATCGTGTCGTTGGCGGGCGTGCGGACGTGCCGCTCCACATACGTCCCGCTGCTCCGCGTGTAGTCGCGCACGCGCACGGACGGGTGGGCGGCGTAGGGGTTGCGAGAGACGTAGCCGGAGCGCGAACCGCTCCCGGAGGAACTGTAGCCGGAACGCGAGCCGCCACTGCGGGCCTCGGCGTTGAAGGCGGTGGCAACCAGGACAGCGGCAAGCGCGAGAGTGGAGAGGATTTTCATGAGTGTTTCAGGTTTCAGAGTTGGCGGGCGGGAGGTGCGCAAAGCGGTTCAGAAGCCGAAGGTGCGCGTGCGCTGGCTCTGGCCGGTGTAGGGCATCGTGCGCGGGGTCGTGTCGTAGCCGTCGAACCGGGGTTGGCGGACGGGCGCGGTGTAGCCGGTGTCGAAGGAGCGCGGGGAGACGTAGCCCGGCTGCTGCGAGGGGTAGCCGCGATAGCTGAGATTGTCGTAGGGCGTGCCGTTGGCGGGCGTGCGGTAGTGCGGGGCGACGTAGGTGCCGTTGCTGCGGAAGTAGCCGCTGACGGAGTCAGCCTGGGCAGAAGCGGTGGTGACGAGGACGAGGGCGGCGAGGGTGAGGAGCTTTTTCATGTTGTTGTTTTGTTGGAGCCGGTCGCTGGTGTCGGCGGCGTTCGCCGTCCGATTTGGTTCATTCACCGCGACCGTCTTCACCTGCTACATCGCAGGGCGCAAACGGCGTCTTACAACTTTCTTTTGCCGCCATCGGGCGCTTTCGCCAAGCTGCCCGCGTGGAAGCACCCGACCTCTCCGCCTTGCAGCGCGGCGACCCCGACGCGTGGGATGCGGCGTTTCGCTGGCTGTGGCCGGTGGTCTTCGCCGTGGCGCAGGGGCGGCTGGGGCCGTTCCTGCCGGCGGATGTGGAGGACGTGGCCATCGAGTCGCTGGAGGAAATGGTGGAGGCAGCGCAGACCGTGAAACGCGCCGAAGAACTCAAGCCGCTGGCGGCGAGCGTCGCGCACAACCGGGCGGTGAGCCGGCTGCGGGAGCACTTCGCGCAGAAGCGGGGCGGCGGGCAGACGGAGAGCTTGGAGGCACGGCAGGAGCAGGAAGGTGCGGCGGAACTGGCGGGCGGGGATTCGCCATTGGCGGACGTGGGCCGGAGCGAACTGGCGGCCTTGCTGACGGAACTTCAGGCGGAGTTGAAGCCGGAGCAGCGTGCGCTGCTGGCCGACTTTTTCCTGCATGGCCTGAGTTACGAGCAACTCGCGGCCAAGCACGGCCTGGCGATGGGCAGCGTCGGCGTCTATCTGAAGCGCGGGCTGGAGGCGTTGCGACGGGTGAGCGAGCGGCACCCGGAAAAGTTGAAAGAACTGGAGGCGTTTTTGCGATGAACCCCATGAATGACGACCGCTTCTTTGACCTCGCGATGAAAGCCGTCGCGCAACAAGCCACCGCCGCCGAGCAAGCGGAACTGGACGGGCTGCTGGCCAGCCGGCCCGAGCTGCGGTCGGAACTGGAGCAGTTGCGCAGCGCGGCGCGGTTGGCAAAGGAGGCGCTGCCGCTGGTGAGCGCGACGGAGGCGACGGCGGGGGAGCTGCCCGGTTACGCGAAGGGACGCCTGCAAACGAAGGTGCGGGAGACTTACGGGGTGGCCCGGAAAGCAGAGAAGGAGGAAACGAAGGAGGCGTTTGGGAGCTGGCGCTGGCTGCTCGGTCTGGCTACGGCGACGGCGGTGCTCGCGTTGGTTGTCCTGCCGTCCCTGCTGCCAAAACCACGCGTGTCGGTTCAGGTCGCCATGCTGGACTTGGCCGGCACGTCGCGCGGCGCGGATACGAACGAAGTAGCGTTGCTCCGGCAGGCCTGGCAGGACGCTCCATTCGAGAACTTCTCCCAAGCTACCAAGCTGGAGGATTGGGAGAAGACTTGGCCGCAGGATGCGAAGGGCACGGTGGCCAAAATCATCTACGACCGCTCGGCAGGCGAGGTGCGTGTGATTGGGCGGCACAAGGGGCAACCATTCCAAAAGGCCTTTGTGGTCGAGAAAGACTTGCAGGGCACTCTGAAAGCGGCAGGCGAGTTCGTGCGGGAGCAGGCCCAGAAATAACCAGATCGCTCCGTAGCCGTCGAGGTGAGGAGGCGGAGTTCTGGTGGGCGTGAGTTTCCGCCTCGTGCCCTCGGCGGCTACCGGCTCAAGTCCCGAGGAACGCCTTGTGCACCGCGCGCATCGCGGCGTCGCCCTTCGCCAGGTCAATCACCACGGAGATTTTGATTTCGCTGGTGGAGATCATGTCGATGTTCACGCTCTCCTTGGCCAGCGTCTCGAACATCTTCGCCGCCACGCCGCTGTGGCTCCTCATGCCCACGCCCACGATGGAGAGCTTGCCGATGGTCTCGCTCACGGCGAGGTCTGCGAAACCAATTTCGGCCTTGAGGCTGTCCATGACCTTGCGGGCTTTGGCGAGGTCGGGCTTGTCCAGCGTGAAGGAGATGTCGGTGGTGGGGGACTTCGAGCCGTGGCTGATGTTCTGCACGATCATGTCCACGCCGATGGTGCCCTCGGCCAGCGCCTTGAAGATGCGGGCGGCCACGCCGGGGCGGTCGGGCACGCCGACGACGGTGACTTTGGCCTGGTTTTTGTCGAGCGCGACGCCGCGCACGACGATGCCTTCCATGCTTTGCGTTTCTTCTTTCACAATGGTTCCGGGGTTGTCGTTCAGGCTGGAGCGGACTTCAAACACGACGCCAAACTTTTTGGCGAACTCGACCGAGCGGAGCTGCATGACCTTCGCGCCCGCGCCGGCGAGTTCGAGCATCTCGTCGTAGGCGATCTCCGGCAACTTCCGCGCGCCGGGCACGATGCGGGGGTCGGCGGTGTAAACGCCGTCCACGTCGGTGTAAATCTGGCAGAGGTCGGCCTTCACGGCGGCGGCCAGCGCGATGGCGGTCAGGTCCGAGCCGCCGCGGCCCAGCGTGGTGATCTGGCCTTCCGCCGTCTCGCCCTGAAAGCCGGCGACAATGACGACATTGCCCGCGTCGAGCTGCGCGTGGACTTGTTTGGGCGTGATGTTCTTGATCTTCGCCTTCGTGTGGACGCCGTCGGTGACGATGCCCGCCTGCGCGCCGGTGAGCGAAGTGGCCGGGATGCCAAGCTGCTGGAGGGCGATGGCGGTGAGGGCGATGGTCTGCTGCTCGCCGGTGGCCAGAAGCATGTCCATCTCGCGCTCGCTGGGCAGCGGGGTGATTTCCTTGGCGAGCTTGATGAGGTTGTCCGTCACGCCGCTCATGGCAGACACGACGACGACGACTTGGTCGCCGCGATTGCGATGCTCGGCGATGCGTCGGGCGACGTTCTTAATGCGCTCGGGGTTGCCGACCGAGGTGCCGCCGTATTTTTGGACAATGAGAGCCATGTCGAAGGCCGGGGTTTCTAGCAGGAGGGCGCGGGAGTTGGCAATGATGGTTCCGAGCGTGTCGCGCCCCCGACTTGTCGGGCGTTTCAGCACAGCGTCGACTTGCTTCAATTACCGAAGTGCTTCCCGCGCCTTCGCACCCGTGTTAAAACTCGGCCATGCGCAGCTACCAAAACTTCATCGGCGGCGACTGGGTTCCCGCTCAGTCCGGCCAGACCTTCACCAATCTCAACCCCGCCGACACCCGCGAGGCCGTCGCGCAGTATCCGCAGGGCGGGCGGGCGGATGCGCTTGCTGCCATCGCCGCCGCGCAAGCCGCTGCGCCCGGCTGGGCCGCGCAAACGTCTGTTGCGCGCGGTCGCGTCCTGAGCAAGGCGTCGCAGCTCATTGAGGCGCGCAAGCCCGAGCTGGCCGAACTCCTCACGCGTGAAGAAGGCAAGACCCTTGCCGAGGCCACCGGCGAGGTGCAGCGCACGGCCGACATCTTCCGCTTCTTCGGTGGCCTGAGCTATGTGCTCGGCGGTCAAACGATCCCGCACGATTTGCCGAGCCAGTTGCTCTACACCCGCCGCGAGCCGCTCGGCGTCGTCGCCCTCATCACGCCGTGGAATTTCCCCATCGCCATCCCGGCTTGGAAAATGGCCCCGGCCCTCGTCAGCGGCAACGCCGTCATCATCAAGCCCGCCTCGCAAGCCCCTGCGATGACCTGCGAGCTGGCGAAGATTCTCGCCGAAGCCGGCCTTCCCAAAGGCGTGCTCAATGTCGTCACCGGCAGTGGCAAGGAAGTCGGCGGCGAACTCGCGACCAATTCCGCCGTCGTCGCGCTCTCCTTCACCGGCTCGCTCTCCGTTGGCTCGCAAATCTACCAGCAGCTCGCCCCCCGCATGGCCCGCGCGCAGATGGAGATGGGCGGCAAGAACCCCACCATCGTCCTCGCCGACGCCGACCTCGACCTCGCCGCGCGCCTCGTGGCCATCGCTGGCTTCGGCCTCACCGGCCAGGCTTGCACCGCGACCAGCCGCGTCATCGTCGAGCGCAGCGTGGCGGACGCGTTCGCAGCAAAACTCGTGGAGAAAGCGAAGGCCATCATCGTCGGCAACGGCTTGAAGGCCGGCGTCACGATGGGCCCCGCCGTGAGCAAGGCGCAGCTTGAAGGCAACTTGAACTACGTCGCCATCGCCCAGCAGGAAGGCGCGACGCTCCTCTGCGGCGGCGCGCGCCTCACCGACGGCGATCTTGAGCACGGTTACTTCATGCAGCCCACCGTGCTGGGCAACGTCGCCCCCACTGCGCGCATCGCGTGCGAGGAAGTCTTCGGCCCCGTCGTCGGCATCATCCCGGTGGACGGCTTCGACGAAGCCCTCGCCGTCGCGAACAGCGTGGACGTGGGCCTCAGCGCCAGCCTCGTCACGCGCGACTTGAAGAAGGCGATGCTTTACACCGAGCGCATCCAAGCCGGTGTGGTGAAGGTGAATCAGATCTCCACCGGCCTCGCGCTCCAAGCCCCCTTCGGCGGCGTGAAGAAGAGCAGCACCGATTCTTTCAAGGAGCAGGGTGCCGGCGCGGTTGACTTTTATTCCCGCGTGAAAACAGTCTATCTCGACTACTCCGCATGAACCGCACCGCCGCCCTCGCGCTAGGCCTTGCCCTCTTGGGCACGGTGTCAGTTCGCGGCGCGGCACCGGCGGTGGACTACGCGAAGGAAATCAAACCGCTCCTCCGCGAGCGTTGTTACGCCTGCCACGGTGCGCTCAAGCAGAACAACGGCTTGCGTCTCGACACGGCGGACTTGATGAAGCGCGGCGGCAAGCACGGCTCCGCCCTCGTCGCGCGCAAGCCGGAGTTGAGTTTGCTCCTCATCAAAGTCTCCGCCACCGACCTCTCCGAGCGCATGCCGCCCGAAGGCGACGCGCTCAAGCCGGAGCAAATCGAACTACTCCGTCGCTGGATCGCCGCTGGCGCACCCGCACCGAAGGACGAGAAGCCGGAGCCGAGTCCGAGTGACCACTGGGCGTTCAGGCCGGTCGTGCGGCCGCCGGTTCCCAAAATCGGCCATCGGCCATCGGCCACCAGCAATCCCATCGACGCCTTCATCAACTCTCGCCTCGCCGCCACCAAGCTCACCCCGCTCCCGCCTGCCGAGAAGCGCGTCCTCCTCCGCCGCGTTTACCTCGGCCTCACCGGCCTGCCGCCGACGCGCGAGGAACTGCACGCCTTCCTCGCCGACACTTCGCCCGATGCCTACGAGCGCGTCGTGGACCGCCTGTTGAATTCCCCGCAACACGGCGAGCGCTGGGCGCGGCACTGGATGGACGTGTGGCGTTACAGCGATTGGTTCGGTCGCCGCATGGTGCCCGACGTCTGGAACTCCGCTCCGCAAATCTGGCGCTGGCGCGACTGGATCGTGAAGTCGCTCAACACCGACAAGGGCTACGACCGCATGGTGAAGGAGATGCTCGCCGCCGACGAACTTGCGCCGCTCGACGACGAGACCGCCGTCGCCACCGGCTACCTCGTCCGCAACTGGTATGCGCTCAACCCCAACGAGTGGATGCGCGCGAACGTCGAGCACACCGGCAAGGCCTTCCTCGGCCTCACCTTCAACTGCGCGCACTGCCACGACCACAAATACGACCCCATCACGCAGGCCGACTACTTCAGCTTCCGCGCCTTCTTCGAGCCGCTCTACGTGCGTCAGGACCGCTGGCCCGGCGAGGCCGACCCCGGCCCGTTCCAAGACTACGACTACAGCAAGAACCGAAAGGTCGTGCGCCTCGGCTCCGTGCGCGTCTTCGACAAAGACGCGGCGGCGAAGACTTGGTTCTACACCGGCGGCGACGAGCGCAATCGCCTCACGAACCACCCACCCGTGCTGCCCACGATGCCGGCATTCCTCGGTGGCAAGTCGCTGCAAGTCACGCCGGTGTCGCTCCCGGCCACCGTGTCGTATCCCGGCAGTAAGTCCTTCATCCGCGAGGCCGAAATGAAACGCGTGGACGAAGCCACCACCGCTGCGAAGCAAACGCTGGCGACCAACAAAACCGCGCTGGTCGAAGCCCGCCTCGCCACCGCCGAAGCCGAGCGCGCGTCCGTCCTGGCCCGTCTGGCGGCGGACGAAGCGCGCTTCGGTGGGGCCGGTGACACCAACGGCCTCGTCCGCGCCGCGAGCCAAGCCGAGCGCCAGTTCAAGCTCTTGGCTTCGAAAGAAACCCTGGCGAAAGCCGAAGCCGACATGGAGAGCGCGAAGCAAAACTCTGCCGCCGCCAAAGCCGACAAGGCGAAAGCCGACACCAAGACCGCTCTCACCAAAGCCGAAACCGCGCTGATCGCCGCGAAGAAAGCCGTCACCGACGCCGAGGCCGCGCTCGCCAAGGACAGCGCGGACTACCCCGCCTTCAGCCCCGTCTATCCGCGCGAGAGCACGGGCCGGCGCAAGGCGCTTGCCGAGTGGATTGGGTCACGCGAAAACCCGCTCACTGCGCGCGTAGCCGTGAACCACATCTGGGCGCGCCACTTCCACGAACCGCTCGTCGCGTCCGTCTTCGACTTCGGCCGCAGCGGCAAGCCGCCCACGCACCCCGAGCTGCTCGACTGGCTCGCCGCCGAGTTCATGGAGTCGGGGTGGAGCATGAAGCATTTGCACCGGTTGATTGTGACGAGTGCGGCCTATAAGCGGGCTTCGTCGCATGAGAGTGTGAGCGTGCGAGGGTCTGAGGGACGGGAAGTAAAGCCTCTCACACTCTCACACTCTCGCACCCTCACACCTGCCCTCGCCGCCGACCCAGAGAACAGATGGCTCTCCCGCATGAATCCCGGCCGCATGGAAGCCGAGGTCGTGCGCGACAGCATCCTGCACCTCGCGGGCGCGCTGGACCCGCGCATGGGCGGGCAGGAGCTGGAGAACAAGGACGCGCTCACCACCACGCGCCGCAGCCTCTACTACAGCTTCAACCCCGAGTCCGACGGCCGCAGCGAGTTCAGCGCGCTCTTCGACGCGCCCGACCCGAACGAGTGCTACCGCCGCACCCGTAGCGTCATCCCGCAGCAAGCCCTCGCGCTCACCAACAGCAAGCTCGTCCACGACCACACGCCCGCCATCGCCAAGCGCCTCGGAGCGCCGACTTCGGACAAGGCCGCCTTCATCACCGCCGCCTTCGAGCAAATCCTCACCCGCCCGCCCACCCGCGCGGAACTCGCCGAGTGCAAGGCGTTCCTCCAGCAGCAGAGCACAGCAGTTCCGAAGGACGGCGAAGCCCGCGCCCGTGAAAGCCTTGTCCGAGCATTGCTGAACCAGAACGATTTCGTGACCGTCCGATAACCCAGCCATGAACCCGAATGCCCCGAACGGCGCCGCCCTCCAAACGCCCCGGCGCCAATTCCTCGCGGACTTGGGCCTTGGATTCACGGGCCTGGCGCTGGGCGCGACGTTGTTCAACGATGGCGTGGCGAAGGCGGCTTCACTGGCCCTGCCGAAGTTTTCCCCGACCGATGGTAAGCCGCACTTCACGCCCAAGGCCAAGTCGGTCATCTGGATTTTCCTCAGCGGCGGCTACAGCCACGTCGAGACGTTTGACCCGAAGCCGGCGCTGACCAAATACGCCGGGCTGACCTTCGACAAGACGCCGCTGGCGAACCCGCTCACGTCCGACAAGCACCACAAGCGCTTCCGCTCCGTGCCCGCGCAGGAGGTCAACGTGCGCGACGTGTATCCGAGCATCTACCCGATGCAGGTGGGCTTCGCACCGCGCGGCCAGTGCGGCGTGGAGATGACCGACTGGTGGCCGCACCTCGCGTCGTGCGCGGACGACCTCGCGTTCGTGCGCAACATGTGGACGACGGATAACGACCACTTCGCCGAGAACCAAATCCACACGGGTCGCCACCGGCTCGACGAGCAGCAGCCCAGCCTCGGCGCATGGGTTCATTACGGCCTCGGCTCGCTCAACGAGAACCTGCCCAAGTTTGTCGCGCTTGGCGGCCCGACGAACTCGACGACGCACTGGAGCATCAACTCGCTTTACCTCGGCCCAGAACACGGGGGCGTGCCGCTCGCGCTCGACCCGAAGAACCCGCTGCCGTTCGGCCAGCGCGACTCGAGGCAGTCCTCCGACGAGCAGCGCGCGGAGTATGAACTCATCGGCAAGCTGAACCGCCTCGCGGCCGTGGAGTATCCGCAGGACGACGCGTTGCGCGCGCGCATCAAGGCTTACGAACTCGCCTTCCGCATGCAAATGGCCGTGCCCGAGGTGCTGGACTTCGCGCCGGAGACCGAGGCGACGCGGAGGCTTTACGGCCTCGACGCCGATGCAACGAAGGTCGCCGGCCAGCGGATGCTCTCGGCGCGGCGGTTGGTGGAGCGTGGCGTGCGTTTTGTGCAGGTCTATCCCAGCGGCTACGGCACCTGGGACTCACACGCGAAGCTGAAGGACAACCACACGCGGCTCTGCGCGAGCGTGGACAAGCCGGTGGCCGGGCTGCTGCACGATTTGAAGCAACGTGGCTTGCTCGACGAAACGCTCGTGGTCTTCTGCACGGAGTTTGGCCGCACGCCGGGCATGGAACAGCGCGGTGGCAACAAGGACGGGCGCGACCATCACCCGCATGGCTTCACGATTTGGATGGCGGGTGCGGGCATCCAGCGCGGCGTGGTTCACGGCGAGACGGACGAGCTGGGCTACCATGCGCAAGGCGAGGGCCACTACGTCACCGACCTGCACGCGACTGTCGGCCACTTGCTCGGGCTGGACTTGCGCCGCCTCGAAGTGCCCGGCCGCAAGCGGCTGGAGATCGACCACGGCCACGTCATCCGGGAGATTCTGAGCTGAGCCAAGGCTGGCTCAGAGCTTGAATGCAGCACCCGCGAGGAAGACTTGTTTCACCTTCAACCGTCGGTTCAGCACCAGCACATCCGCGCGTTTGCCGGGCGCGAGACTTCCGGCTTCGCGGGAAACTCCGGCACGCTCCGCCGGCGTGAGGCTAGCCATGCGGATGACCTCAGGCAGCGTCGCAGAGGTCATCGCCTTCATGTTCCGCACCATCGTCCTCGCCGACGCAGACCTTGCCGCGCGCCTCGTGGCCATCGCGGGCTTCGGTCTCACCGGCCAGGCTTGCACCGCGACCAGCCGCGTCATCGTCGAGCGCAGCGTGGCGGACGCGTTCGCCGTGAAGCTCGTCGAGAAGGCCAAGGCCATCGTCGTCGGCAACGGCTTGAAGGCCGATTTCGCAGGCTGAATTTGTCCGCCGTGTCGAGCGTGAGCGCGGACGATGAGGGTGGTCTATCACCCGGCTGTGCAGCGGGACGTGTCCGCCATTCTCCGCTACTATGACGGCATCGCCAGCCGGTTGGGCGACGAGTTTTGGTCGGGCTCATGGGCTGCATTGAAAGGGCTGCGCTGCATCCTGAACGCTCCAATCCTGTGGATTCAGGGCGGCGGCGAGTCAACTTGCGGAGATTTCCCTACCACTTTCTTTTCCGCCAGAAGGCGGACTGCATCCGGATCACGGTTGTCCGTCACCACAAACAGCCCCCCGGGCACTGGAATGCTACGCCGGTGAAGCGCCACCCGGCGTGAGGCTCGCTTCCTGACGAGGGTGCAGTTTTTGAATTGTGCGCCGCGATGTTCGCGCTGACTCTTTCCTGCGTTCACGGCATTTACCACTCCGAGGACAGGTCTGGCCCTATGGAACAATGAAGCTTCTGCTACTCGCGTGCTCTTCTCCTCGCTCGAATTCATCTTCGTCTTCCTGCCGCTGACGTGGCTGGCGTTCTATGTGGCGAGCCGCTGGCTGGAGTTGCGGATGGCGCTCGGTGCGTTGGCGTTGGCGTCGGTGGTGTTTTACGGATGGTGGCGACCGGAGGGGCTCGTTCTGTTTCTGGGATCGGTGACGGCGAACTACGGGGTCGCCCGCCTTATCAACGGGCCAGACCGCCGGTCGCGAGGGTGGTATTGCGCGGGGTTGGCGCTGAACTTGGGGGTGTTGTTGTATTTCAAATACGGGGCGTTCGCCTCCCCGTTGCTGCTGAAGCTGGGCTTGCTGGAGGAGGCGATCTTGCAGGAGACGTTGCCGCTGGGGATTTCGTTTTTCACCTTCACCCAGATTGCGTATCTGGTGGACCGATCGCGGGGCGAGGCCGCGCCGCCGAGCTTTCTGCGGTATCTGCTCTTCGTCTCGTTCTTCCCGCACCTGATCGCCGGACCGGTGCTGCATCACCGGCTGATCATGCCGCAGTTCGAGCGGCTGGCTTTTAACTGGGGGAGCGGCTCGACGGGGTTGTTCCTCTTTGCCGTCGGGCTGGCAAAGAAGGTGGGCATTGCGGACCCGGTCGGGCGGATGGTGGATTTCGGTTTCAGCCATGCGGCGAGCATGGAGCCGGCGCATGCGTGGGTTATGCAGTGCAACTCTACTTCGACTTCTCCGGCTACTCGGACATGGCGGTGGGGCTGGGCAAGATGTGCGGGGTGGAGATGCCGTGGAATTTTGACTCGCCGTATCGCTGCACGAGTCTGGCCGAGTTCTGGCGGCGCTGGCACATGACGCTGTCGAATTTCTTCAAAGACTACGTGTATATCCCGTTGGGCGGGTCGCACTGCGGCGTCGCCCGCCACGCCTTCAACCTGCTCCTCACGATGGGGCTGGCCGGCCTGTGGCACGGGGCGGGGTGGACGTTCGTTTTGTGGGGCCTGTTGCACGGCGTCGGGCTGGTGATAAATCATTTGTGGCGGACACGGTTTGCCCCGCTGCCCCGGCTGCTCGGGTGGGGGTTGACGATGGGGCTGGTCATCCCTGGCTGGGTGCTCTTCCGTGCGAGCGATCTCACGCAAGTGTGGTTGATCTACGGGCGGCTCGGCGGCGAAGCAGCGACGCAAGGCTCCGCTGACATGGCGCTGCGGGTCGAGCAGGGCGGTGTGTTTCTCGCTCTGGGAATTATCTTGGCGCTGGCTTGTCCGAACGCGAAGCGGCTTGCGGAGCTGCATCGGTCAACCGCCCGTTGGACGCTCGCCACCGGGGCGCTGCTTTTCATCGCGGTTGTGCTCATCCTCGCCAATCAGCAACAGCCGGAGTTCCTTTATTTCAACTTCTGACCCAACTTCGCAGGCGGCGCGCCGCAGCATGGGGCTGGCCCTGATCGGGTTGCTGGCGCCGTTGCTTCTGGGCATCCGTCTGCCGGGAGATCCCGCCAGCGCACCGCCGACCGACAATTGGGTGTTCAGCTTCGAGCGGCGGGTCCGGGCGCGCGCCGAGCAAATCACGAAACCCAAGGTGGTGTTCGTGGGCGGGAGTAACCTGATCTTCGGCGTGAAGGCCAGCGCGCTGGGCGAACGAATCGGTCGCCCCGTGGTCAACTATGGTTTGATCGGGCCGCTCGGGCTGGATTTGATTGCCCAGCGCGCGGGCGAAATCATCCAACCGGGGGACTGGGTGGTGATCGCGCCCGAGTATGGGCACTTCTACGAGTTCCCGACCAACAGTTGGCGCACGGCCTGGCTGGAAATGCAGGAGCCCACCACACCTTTTCCTTGGTGGCGCAGCCCTTGGTCCCGCGAGCGTGCCCGCCAGAAATGCGCGCGGGTGCCCGCGTGGCTGTCTATTCCGACGGAAGGTTTTTCCAACGGGCCGTCCGGGAGGTCCGGGAAGTCCTCAGGCCCTTACGAAACAGCTGCTTTCGGGCCGGATGGCGAAATGATCCACCCACGCCCCGACCCAGCCGCATCCATCACGCGCTCGGTGCCCGACGCAGCGAAGCAGCTCAATTTCCAAACCAGCGTGGGCGCGGAAGGGTTCGCGCATCTACGCGCACTTTGCGAACGCCTGCACGCTCGACTGGTCATCATGCCCGCCATCCGGATCACGGAGTCGGAGCAGGATTACGGGCTGGTCGAGGAGTTCGAGCGCCGCTGGGTGGAATTCGCCACCGAGCGCGGCGCCATCGCGCTGCTCGGCCCCGGCGGGAACACGCTTCACGGGAAGACCTACGCGTTTGACACGGAGTATCACTTGAACGATTTGGGCGTTCAGCAGATGGAGGGACGGCTCGCCGCCGCTCTGTTGAGACTGTTCGCCAAGTCAATCCCAGCGCCGCTGCCTGCTGGTCAGCCAGCGCCCTGATTGAGCAGGCGTGGCCAGCCGTGGCCGAACCTTTCGGCTGAAAAAGTCTTCGCAGCCACGCCGCTTCCCGCTACACCTTGCACATGGATACTTTGCTGAAACTGCTCCGCGACGATGCCTCCCTGAAGCATTCGCAGCTCGCCGCCATGTTGAGTCTCTCCGAAGCGGAGGTGGCCGCGAAAATCAAGTCGCTCGAGGCGGACGGCACCATCCTGGGCTACCGGACCGTGCTGAACGAGGAGCGCGTGGGCGGCGATACCGTGCGGGCCGTCATCGAGGTGAAGCTCACGCCGGAGCGCGGCGGTGGCTTCGACCGACTCGCCGAGCGCATCGCGAAGTATGACGAGGTGAAGACCTGCTACCTCATGAGCGGTGGCTATGACCTACTCGTGGTGCTGGAGGGCAACAACCTCCGCTCGCTCGCCACCTTCGTCGCCGAGAAGCTCGCCACCGTGCAGGGCGTCGTCTCCACCTCCACGCACTTCATGCTCAAGACCTACAAGGAGCAGGGCGTGCTGATGGGCCATGCCCCCACAGAGGAGCGACTGGCGGTCTCGCCGTAGGGCGCAGGCTTCAGTCGGCACGTGTTTTTCCTGCTACTGCGCAACCTGAAGGTTGCGCCCCCGAAGTCCCCCGGGAACGGGCTTGCCCTTTTCGCATCCTGTCGAAATCATTCGGGCCATGCTCAAGCATCTCCTTGCCCCCAAGTTCATTGTCCCCGCCCTCATCATCGGTGCCGCCGCTGCGCTGACCGCTGCTGACGCGGCCAAGAAGAGCCTCGGCTACGAGGCCACCTCCCCGCTCATCCCTGGCACCAAGTGGCACGTCCATGACGGCACCCGCCCCGCCCCGCCGGTCGTCACGCCCGCCGCGACCTTCAGCCATCTCGCGCCGCCGCCGTCGGATGCCACGGTGCTCTTCGACGGCAAGGACTTGTCCAAATGGGCCGGCCCGAAAGGCGAGGCTGGTTGGAAGATCGAGGACGGCTTCATGGAAGTCGCGCCCAAGAGCGGCAGCATCCGCACCAAGGACTCGTTCGCTGATTTCCAGTTGCACCTGGAGTTTGCCACGCCTGCGAAGGTGGACGGCAACAGCCAGGGTCGCGGCAACAGCGGCGTGCTCTTCAACGGCATCTACGAAGTGCAGGTCCTCGACTCCTACGAGAACCCGACCTATCCCGATGGCCAGTGCGCCGCGCTCTATGGCCAGTCCCCGCCGCTCGCCAACGCCAGCAAGAAACCCGGTGAATGGCAAAGCTACGACATCATCTGGGAATCCCCGCGCTGGGATGCCGATGGCAAGATCGCCAAGAAGGCGGCCGTGACCGTCATCCACAACGGCGTGGTCGTGCACCATCGCAAGGAATACCAGGGCAACACGCCGCACCAAAACAACGGCAACTACAACAAGCCGCACGCGCCCGAGGTCTTCATCCAGTTGCAGGACCACAACAACCCGATGCGCTTCCGCAACATCTGGCTGCGCAGCTTGCGCCAATACGACCAGCCTTGAGCTGGAACGGTGGGCCTGACCAACGCGCGGCGGGCCGCTGCGTCCACCCTTCTGCGCCGGCGGCGGCTCAGCTACGGGGGCGAGGACATCCGGCTCGCAGCACATACGCAAAGTCCGTGGTTTGTGAGCTCCCCGCCGGGGCTTTGAATACATCATTTTGGGTGTAGTCTGCCGACGCGGTCCGGGGGTGTTCTTTTGGGTGAATTCAGGCTTGTTAGCCAACCGCTCCATGGGCATTGTGCCAACCATGCCCGGTCTATCCGGGCATTGCGAAATCAAGTCCGTTAAAACTCACCTTAGCTATGCCTAACCTGCCTTACGAAGACCCAGAAGAGAGGGAGCGAACCGGCATGGGGACATGGTTCCTCGTGTTCCTCGGGGTCGTCGCGTTCCTCGGGGTCTTTTATTTTTTCGGAACCCGTTGGTGAAGTCCGCAGAGCCGCAACAACTCCTCGTTGAGGCAAGAACACCCTAGCGGACCTGCCGCAGCGGGGTTTACTTCAGTTTCTCCCCTGCGGCGCACCGCTGAAGGTGAACGGCTTCCCGCCCAGCATTTGGTCTGAGGTGATGGTCGGGCAGACGAACTTCTCCAAGTGCTCGATGAACAGCGCCGTGCCGCGGAAGTGGTCCACGAAAGGCCAGCGCGCGGGGTTATACATCGAGTCGGTGAAGTCACGCATGAGGACGACGTGCTTGCCGTTCTTGGCCATCTGCCGCAGGCCGAAGGGCCGGCCGGCCACGCACATATTCACGTGGACGCCCATGAGGATGACGTTCGTGATGCCGCGCTGCTCCAGTAAATTCCAAATCTCCACGCCGGAATCGCTGATGGCGTCGTGGTCGTAAATCTTCAGCACGTCAATCTGCCGCGTCCACGGAGCGCGGGGATTGAGGCCCTTCGCCTTGAGTTCCTCAGCCCAGGCCGCGTGTTCCTTAGCGTCGTCGTCCTCGCCGCCGTCGGTCTGGTCGATTGGATATTTGCCCTGTTCCTCGGCGGGGATTTGTTTGCACCACACACCGATGTCGGAGGGCAGGTTCGCAGCCTTGGGCGCGACCTTGGCGCGCTCGCGAGCGGGGTGGGTCTCGTAGAACTTCATGCAACTGCTGGGTGCGTGGATGATGAAGACGCCTTGCGCACGCGCCTTCTCCAGCAGCGCGTTCATGCGCGGGGCCAGCTCGACTTCGCGTGTGACGGCGTTCTTGCAGTGGTGCAGGTCCCACATATCGCAAACGATGATGGCGGTCTGCTTCGGCTGCCACGTCTCGGCAGTGGTTGTAACGCGAAACTCGCCGCTGGCGGGCTTGGTTTCCACGCGTTTTTGCAGAGTGAGTTGAAATAAAGGGGCCGCAGTGGCGGCAGTGGCGAGGAAGGCGGCGCTCAAAAGGAACGCCCAGTGGAGGAAGGGGTGACGCAGGCTGAACATGACGCGGAGGATAGCGGGCGGCGGGTGGAGGTAAAGAATTCGGTTCGTTGACGGGTTGACGAAGGGGCGGGCGGTGGTGTGCGACGAGCTTGGCCCCGTGCGATGGGCCAAGGCAGACCAAAAAGAAATTGTCTGCGAAGTGCCTTCGCGTAGTGTCCGCGCCTCTATGCGGCAGGTGAATCTAGGCATTATTGGCGGGGGCACCGTCGGCGGGGGCGTCTATCAGGCCATCCAACGCAACGGCGCGTTGATGGCGTCGCGCCTCGGCGTGTCGCTGTCCATCCGTCGCGTCGCGGTGCGCGACTTGAAGAAGGCCCGCGCCGTCAACCTCCCCGCCAGCCTGCTCACCACCGACTGGCAGAGCGTCGTGGCCGATCCGGAGGTGAACCTCATCGTCGAGCTGATGGGCGGCACCACCACCGCGCGCCAGGTCGTGCTCGCGGCACTCAAGCTCGGCAAACCCGTCGTCACGGCGAACAAAGCCCTGCTCTCCGCGCACGGCGAAGAGCTGTTCGCCGCCGCCCAGAAACACGGGACGAATCTCTACTACGAAGCCAGCGTCGCCGGCGGCATTCCCATCATCAAGGTGCTGCGCGAGGGCCTCATCGGGAACCGCATCACGCGGCTCTTCGGCATCGTCAACGGCACCTGCAACTACATCCTCACCCGCATGAAGGACGAGGGCGCGGACTTCGCCGCCGTGCTCGCGGAGGCCCAGCGCCTCGGCTATGCGGAGACGCCGCCGGACCTCGACATTGACGGTCACGACGCCGCGCACAAGACCGGCATCCTCGCCAGCCTCGCACACGGTTTCTGGGTGAACCCCAAGCAGATTTACACCGAAGGCATCCGCACCATCACGCGCCAGGACATCGAGTTCGCGGCGAAGTTGGGCTACACCATCCGTCTGCTCGGCTGCGTGAAAGTGGCCAGCGGAGTCCGTAGTAAGAAATCGGCAATCCAAGTCTCCGTCTATCCCGCCCTCGTCCCGAACTCCCACGTCCTCGCCAACGTCAACGGCGTCTTTAACGCCGTCTATGTGCGCGGCGACGTGGTGGGCGACACGCTTTACTACGGCCGCGGTGCGGGCCAGGACGCCACGGCCAGCGCGGTCTTGAGCGACTTGGCCGATGCCGCGCTCGACCTCAAGTGCGGCACCAAGAACCGCATCCCGCCCTTCATCCCCCACGAGCGCGACGGCGCGGTGCTGTCGATGGACGCCGTGGTCTCCCGCTACTACGTGCGGCTGACGGTGGAGGACCGCCCCGGGGTGTTCGCGAAAATTGCCGGCATCCTGGCGAAGGCGAAGATTGGCATCTCCTCCATCATCCAGCCCGAGGGCCACGATGGCGTCACGGTGCCGGTCATCCTGATGATTCACGACGCCCCGAACGCAGTGATGCGGGAGGCGCTGGCGGCAGTCGCCAAGCTGCCCGTGGTGAAGTCCGCGCCGGTGATGATTCGGGTAGAAAGCTTTGAGTAAGATGAGCCAACTCCTTTTCCGCTCCACCAACGGCCAATCCCCCGCCGTCAACCTCCGCGACGCTTTCCTCGCCGGCCAGGCTCCCGACCGCGGCCTCTACCTGCCCGAGCGCTTCCCCCGCCTGGAGCCGGCGGAAATCGCCGAGTTCGCCGAACTGCCGTATCGCGAAGTCGCCTTCCGCGTCCTCCGCAAGTTCACCGAGGGCGTCATCCCCGACGATGCCCTCGCCGCGATGTGCAACAAAGCCTACGACTTCGGCGTCCCGCTCGAAGTGATCCAGCGCGGCGTGTATCTCATGCGGCTGGACCAAGGCCCGACCGCGTCCTTTAAGGACTTCGCCGCGCAGATGATGGCGCAGATGATCGGGCGCTTCCTGCAAGAAGACGGCGGGCACGTCACCATCCTCACCGCCACCAGCGGCGACACCGGCGCGGCCGTCGCGCACGCCTTCCATGAGATTCCCGGCGTCCGCGTCATCGTCCTTTTCCCCATCGCCGAGGTCAGCGAGAGCCAGCGCAAGCTCATGACCACGCTGAAGGAAAATGTCCGCACCGTGGCCGTGGACGGCAAGTTCGACGACTGCCAAGCCATGGTGAAACGCGCCTTCACCGACCCCGCGCTCGCGCACATCCACCTCTCCTCCGCCAACTCCATCAACATCGGCCGCCTCCTCCCGCAGAGCGTTTACTACTTCTACGCCGCCTCCCGCCTAGCCCGGCCCGGCGAGCCCATCGTCTTCAGCATCCCCAGCGGCAACTTCGGCGACATGATGGGCGCCGTCGTCGCCCGCGAGATGGGTTTGCCCGTGCGTAAAATCATCGCCTCCGTCAACGACAACGACTCCTTCCCGCGCTACCTCCACAGCGGCGTCTACGAAAAGATTTCCCCCTCGCGCAACTCCGTCTCCAACGCGATGAACGTGGGCCACCCGAGCAACCTCGCTCGCCTCGTCGCCGTTTACGGCGGCCAGATGGACGAGACCGGCAAGCTTCATAAACCGCCCGACCTCGCCGCCATGCGCCGCGATGTCTTCTCCACCTCCATCACCGACGACCGCACGCGCACCTCGCTGCGGGACTTTTGGAACAAGTATCAAATCCTGCTCGAACCGCACGGCGTCGTCGCCTGGCAGGGCTTCCTCGACTGGTGCGCCGCCGAATCCATCGGCTCCACCCCCGCCGTCATCGTCGAGACCGCGAACCCCGCGAAGTTCCCCGAGGAAGTGGAAAAAGTCGTCGGCTGGGCACCCGATGTCCCCGCTGCGATGACCGCCGGGTTGGGTGCCACCGAGGACTACGACCGCATGGACGCGGACTACGAGCACTTCCGCAGCTACCTTCTCCAGGCGCACGCACCAGCCTGAGCCGGAACGATGGAATTGACGGAAGGCTGGCTTCCAAGCCGGCTTTGGTTGCGAGGCGGCGGCGGGCCACACGTTGCGACGCACCGCGCTGGTAAAACGCAGCCCGCCCGTTTTCGAACGCGGTAAGCCGGCTTGGAAGCCGCCCTCCGACTAAGCCGCGCTCACGGCGGCGGTGATTTCCAGTTTTCATTCACCACGTCGGGACCCATTCTCGGCCATGCCTGTCATTCGGAACCTTCTGTGCGCCCTCAGCATCGCGTCCGTTTTGCTCCTAGCCGTTACGCGCGCACACGCGCAGGAACTTCCGCCCGTCACGTTCAACAAGGCTTTCGAGGGCGCGTCGCTGGGCAAGATTGAGAAGCTCGGTGACGCCGCGTTTCGCCTGCACGTCGAGGGACAATCCGACGAGCGCGGGCGCAACCGGCAGACGACTTGGTTTTACTTCCGCATGGACAACGTCGCCGGGCGCGAACTGACGCTGACGTTCACGGACTGGGTGGGCGAATACAACGACAAGCCCGGCGCGTGCCCGATGGGACCGACGCTGCGGCCCGTGTTCAGCTACGACGGCGAGACGTGGCAGCACTGCGAGCCCGTCGTGTGGGATGACGTGAAGAAGGAGTCCACGCTGAAATTCCGGCCCGAGCGCGGCACGGTTTGGCTCGCGCACATCCCGCCGTATCCGCACTCGAAGCTGTTGAAACTGCTCGGCGAGTTGGACCACTCGTCGCACGCGCGCACCGAAGTCATCGGCAAGACGGCGCTGGGGCGCGACCTGCACCTCGTCTCCGTCACGAACTTCGAGCGGCCCGATGCGGCGAAGAAAGTGGTCTGGCTGCAAGCGCGTCAGCACGCGTGGGAGGCGGGGACTTCGCACGTCATGGAGGGCGCGCTGCGCTTCGTCACGTCGGACGAGCCAGCGGCGCGTGCGTTGCGGGACAAGGTGGTTTTCAAGTTCACGCCGATGATGGACCCGGACGGCTGCGCACTGGGCAAGGTGCGTTTCAACGCGCACGGCTGGGACGTGAACCGGCATTGGGACAAGGTAGATTTGCGCGACCCGCGCTGGCTGAAACTGATGCCGGAGATTTGGTATGTGAAGAAAGCCATCCTCGCCGCGCACGCGAGCCAGCCGATTGACCTGCTGGTGAACATGCACAACACCGAGACCGCCGAGTATCTCGACACGATGGTGGATGACGAGGCGGGGCAGGCGAAGCTCCAGCGGCTCTTCACGCGGCTCGTGGCGGAGACCAGCTTCGACCCATCGCGCAAGCTCGGCATCGTCACCGCGCCGGGCAACACGACGAACGTGTTGTGGAAGGAGCGCCGCGTGCCCATCGCCCTCATGGAGCAACGCGTCGGCCCGAGCGCAAAGCTCGGGCGCTTGCCGACGGTGGCGGACCGGCTGGCCTTTGGTCGGCAGCTCATCGTGCAGATGGCGGAGACGGTGTTGGGGCCGGAGTAGGGGTGGACTGAACACGGAAGACTTTCTCCTGCACGCTTCCCTCGCCGCGCTTGGCACACGGGGAAACCTTTGCCAAGCTCCGGCCCATGAACACTCAATCTTCGTCCCGCCGCGACTTCCTCCGCACCGCCGCCGCTGTCGCCGCGCTGGCCGCGCTGCCCGCTTCCGCCGCCGCGCCGCGCCAGCGCAACCACAAGCTCGGCTTCGACAACTTCGCCGTGCGCGGCATGAAGTGGAACGCCCGCCAGCTCATTGACTACTCGGAGAAGCTCGGCTGCGACTCGCTTTTCATCACCGACTTCGGTCCGTTCGAGGGCAAGCACGACGACGCCTCGCTTGGCGAGGTCCGTAAATACGCCGCCGCCAAAGGCATCACGATTGAGCTGGGCTCCTGGAGCATTTGCCCGACCTCGAAGTCCTTCAAAAAAGATTGGGGCACGGCCGAGGAACACCTCGCGCTCGGCCTGCGCATGAGCAAGGCGATCGGCTCGCGCGCCTTCCGCGTGACCCTCGGCAATCAGCAAGACCGCAGCACCGAGGGCGGCATCGAAGCGCGCATGGCCGACACCGTGCAGGTGCTCAAGTCCCAGCGCAGCCGTGCGATGGACGCGGGCGTGAAGGTCGCCGTCGAGAACCACGCCGGCGATATGCAGGCGTGGGAGTTGCAACAGCTCGTTGAGGCCGCCGGTAAGGACTATGTCGGGGTGAACTTCGACTCCGGCAACGCCGCTTGGACGCTCGAAGACCCGCACGCCAGCCTCGAAACCCTCGCGCCCTACATCCTCACCACCAGCCTGCGCGATGACATGGTTTGGGAGTCCGCCAACGGCGTCACCGTGCAGTGGACCGCGATGGGCGAGGGCTGCCTGGACCTGCCCGCCTTCTTCGATGTCTTCGAGAAGCGTTGCCCCGGCGTGGCCGTCCACATCGAGACCATCTCCGGCTTCGCGCGGGAGTTCCCGATTTGGAAGCAGGACATTTGGAAAACCTTTCCGAAGGCCAAGGCCAGCGACCTCGCGCGCTTCATCGCGCTGGCCAAGCGCGGCAAACGCATCGAGCCGTTCAAAGCCCCGGCGGGCGTGGATAAAACGAAGGCCGACCAGGACTACCAGCGCGGCGAAGTCGAGCGCAGCATCAAGTATTGCAAGGAAGTCCTCGGCCTCGGCCTGCGCGCGTGAACGCGGCACACATCGCCGTGGACGGTCGGACTAAGCACTAAGCGCTTCCTCCATGCCCTTCCACCTCACTCCCCGCCGCTCCTTCCTCCTCCGCGCGGCGCTCGCTGGCGCGGGCTTGTTCCCCTCGCGTGGGCTGCGCGCCGCCGAGGCCGCTGAGTCCTCCCGCTGGGCGCTCCTCTCCGACACGCACATCGGGTCAAAGCCCGACACCCTCGCGCGCGAGATCAACCTGGCCGACCACCTCCGCGCCGTGGTGAAGGAAGTCACCGCGTTGAAGGCCGCGCCCGTGGCCGTGTTCATCAATGGCGACTGCGCGTTGAAGGCCGGTTTCGCAGACGAATACGCCACCTTCACCCCGCTGCTCAAACCGCTCATCGAGGCGCGCCTGCCCGTCCACATGACCCTCGGCAACCACGACGACCGCGCGAACTTTTGGGCCGCACTCAACGTCGCCGCCGACGCCGCGCGCCCCGTGCAGCGCAAGCACATCTCTGTCATCAAGGCCGCGCACGCGAACTGGTTCCTCCTCGACTCCCTCGACGTGGTGGACAAGCCGCCCGGCAAGCTGGAGCCAGCCCAGCGCGACTGGCTGGCGAAGGCCCTCGATGAAAACAAGGACAAGCCCGCGCTCGTCATGGTGCATCACAATCCGCACCTCGACCCGACCAAGCCCAACGGCGCGTTGCTCGACACAGCGGAGCTGTTCGACGTGCTCCTTCCGCGCAAGCAGGTGAAGGCCCTCTTCTTCGGCCACTCGCACAGGTGGGAGCTGAAAGAGAAGGACGGCCTGCATCTCGTGAACCTCCCGGCCGTCGCCTACGCCTTCGCGAAGGACCAGCCGACGGGCTGGGTGGACTGCCACCTCAAGTCCGGCGGGGCCACGCTGGAACTTCGTGCGCACAACCAGCAGCACCCCGCGCACGGCCAGAAGACCGAGCTGAAGTGGCGGGCTTGAGCCGGAAAACCGGGGTTGGAAACGGCTTCAAAACCCGGACTGCGACGTAGCCCAAGGAGGGGCCGACCGATGAGCCGGCTTTCAAGACGTGGAGGCCAAAAAAACGGCCCGCGTGGAGGACGCGGGCCGGATGCGGAGGGGTTTTTGGAGAGCGGTGGGGCTGTTAGAACAGCGTGCCGGCGGGACCGACCTTGCGCGCTTCGACATGGGAGTCGAAGAACGCCGCGTTGCGGACGCTTCCGTGCACGGGGAAAATCGGCAACTGGGAACGCCATGTGTTCGCGGTGCTGGTGACCGCCACTTGGTCTGAGTCGATCAACGTGTAAACGGCGGATAGTGGTCCAATTTGTTCAACCTGCGTGATGCGTAACGGGTTTGCGGCATTCGCTTGTCCAGCAGGATAACCAAACGGAGCCCTGTTCATGGCCGTGGTCAGAATGGCTGACCCATTCGTGAAGTTTCCGGTGATTTGGTAGCTCACCGGCGTGCCGGCGGCCGCAACAACCGCCCACTGATTCAAGCGACGGTAGCCGGCGCACTCAAACACCTTCAGGGTCTGAAACGCCCCGATGGCAGGTGCCCCTCCGAGATACCGGTGGAGGTAGTAGCTCATTTCACCGTAGTCGCCCGTGCTGTATCGGGCGGTCTGGCCGGACCAGAGGCCGAACTGTCCGACGGCGCCAGCGCCGGTGGGCTGTCCGCCGGGCAATTGGTCGTCGTAGTCGCCTGTGTAGAGGTTCAGCGTGGTCGCGATCTGCTTCATGCTATTCGTGCAGGAGGCTTGTGTGGCCTTCGCCTTGGCCTTCGCCAACGCGGGCAGGAGCATTCCCGCCAGAATCGCGATGATGGCGATGACGACGAGCAGTTCGATGAGGGTGAAGCCGGCGCGTCCAGCGGGCCGGTTTCGGTGAGAGAAGGTCGCGAGTGACATAACGAGGTTGATTACTGCGTGAAGACCATCCGCATCGGACAGAAGTTTGGCAAGCGAGTTTACGGGGGATAGCGGTCAGCGGTCAGCGGTCAGCATTCAGCTTTGAGCCGAGGCAGGTAGAAGGAAGCCTTGGGGGCTGACGCCTGATCGCTGACCGCTGTTCCCTCCTCGCTTGACGCACCATTTCCGTTGCCAGCATATTCCGCAGGGCGTTTCGGCTTGGGAATCCAATGCCCACGCTCTCGCCGAAGCTCCACCTGAACCGTATTTGAACTGACCTCGCCATGAAACTCGACGAACTCTATTCCTCTCTCACCATCAAGACGGGCGCGAAGCTCGCGCTCATCGTGCTCGACGGCCTCGGCGACATCGCCACCGCCGCCACCGGCAACATGACGCCGCTCGAAGCCGCCTCCACCCCGAACCTCGACGCGCTCGTGCAGTCGGGTTGCGCGCAGGGCCGGCTGATTCCCGTCGCACCCGGCATCACGCCCGGCAGCGGGCCGGGGCACCTCGGGCTGTTCGGCTACGACCCGCTGGAGTTTGAAGTGGGCCGCGGCGTCATCGAGGCGCTCGGCCTGGGCATGGAGTTGAAGGCTGGCGACGTCGCCGCGCGCGCGAATTTCTGCACGCTGGACAAGAAGGGCGTCGTCACCGACCGCCGCGCGGGTCGCATCGCGACGGAGGTTTGCGAGGAGCTGTGCGCGCTGCTGGAAAAGAAGATTAAGAAGATTGGCGACACACAGGTCATCATCAAAGCCGGCAAGGAACACCGCTTCGTTGTCATCTTCCGTGGCAAAGGCCTCGAAGGGCCGGTGACTTCCACGGACCCGAACCGCGAGGGCTTGAAGCTCGTGGAGGCAAAGCCCGAAGACCCGAAGAACGTTAAGCAGAAGAAGACGGCGAAGCTCATCGCCGAGTTCTACAAGAAGGCGCTGCCCGTCCTGGCCAGCCACCCGAAGGCCAACGGCTTCCTCATGCGTGGCATCGCGCACCAGCCGGAGATTCCCACCTTCGAGCAGCGCTACCAGCTTAAGCCCGCCGCGCTCGCGGTCTATCCCATGTATAAGGGCCTGGCGCAACTCGTGGGCATGACGAAGGTCGAAGGCCCCCAGACCATCGCCGAGCAGTGCCAGCGCTACGTCGCCGAATACGACAACTACGACTTCTTCTTCCTCCACTACAAATACACGGACAAATACGGCGAGGACGGCAACTTCGAGGCGAAGAAGCAGGCCATTGAGGATTTCGACGCCGCGCTGCCCATCCTGCTCGGCAAGAAGCCCGATGTGCTCGTCATCACCGGCGACCACTCGACGCCCTGCGTGATGAAGGGCCACTCCTGGCACCCACAGCCGGTGTTGCTGCACAGCGCGTGCAGCGGTTCGGACAAGCTCGACCGCTTCACCGAGACCGGCTCGAACTCGGGTTCGCTCGGCATCATCGAGGCGAAGTATCTGATGCGCCTCATGCAGGCGAACGCGAAGATGTTCGACAAGTTCGGAGCGTAATCTGCGTTAGGCCGTCGGAGCGCTGGCTTCCAAGCCGGCTTACCACGCTCGGAAATGGGCGGAATGCGTTTTGCCAGTTGTGTGGAGGGGCTCCGAAGGGCCGACGCAACGTCCGTGTCAAAACTCTTTAGAAATGTCCCCTGTTTAACTCACGAGAGAATGTCCCCTTTGTTGTTTGTTCTTCGTCTTCCACGGCTGGGGGTGCGGGACGCAGGGAGGCCGGAGCGTAGCGTAGGCTGACCGG
>CALQJI020000008.1 GCA_943330855.2 Klebsiella pneumoniae | reverse complement strand
GAACTGCGGGCAAACCGTCAGAAGGGCGGCGCGTCCGAGCTGTATATCCGTGACCTCCGTATCCGGTTGGGACGCCTCGCCACGGCCTTCCAATGTCCCATCGCGTCGCTCACGCGCCCGGACATTGAAGCCCACCTCAACTCGCTCAACGGGACACCACGGACTATCCATAATCACCGCACGACAATCGGCACGATGTTAAATTTTGCCGTGGACCAAGGATACCTGCCAGCGGGCCATCCTATCCTCGGACGGGCAACCCGGTGCTTCAAGGGCCAGACCAAGCCGGAGGTCTTCACGCCTGCGGAGATGGAGAAATTGCTCAAGGCGGCCAAGCCGGAACTGGTGCCAGCGCTCGCCATTGCTGGCTTCGCCGGTGTCCGCGCCGCCGAGATCAAGCGGCTCAAATGGGAGGATTTCAAATTCGACCGGGGCTTCATCGAGATCAGCGCCGCCATCTCCAAACTCAAAATCCGCCGCCGCGTTCCGATCACTGACAACCTGCGCCAGTGGCTCCTGCCGTATGCGAAGCCGTCTGGGAAGGTGGTGAACTACGCGAATTTGGGAAACGCCTACCTCAAGCTCGCCAAGCACGCGGAGGTCAAGTGGAAGCGCAATGGCCTCCGCCATAGCTTCATTTCGTATCGGGTCGCTCAATCGAAAGACGTGCCTCAAGTTGCGTTGGAGGCTGGTAACTCTGCCCGAATTATTTTCACAAACTATCTGGAGTTTGTGGACAAGACCGAGGCGGACGCGTGGTTCGCCATCGTCCCGCTCAACGGCAGCATGAGCACAGCGCAACCATCGAACGCCTCGTCATCGCCTACGACTGCCTGCGCTTGACGAGAAATCGTTCGTCGAGAGCTTGCAGCAGATCGGACTGTTTGAACCGGATCGTTCGGCCAATCTTTCTGAACGGCAGGATCCGCTTCGCACGCCAAGCCTCCACGGTTCGCTCTGTGACCTGGAACCACGCAGCGGCTTCAGCCGTTGTCAGAAGCCTGTGCTCTGCTGGCATGCCACCGAGGTTGACTTGCTGCTGAGGTGCCTTGGCCTCTGGTGATGGACTGTGGTCATCAGGATTCGTGTGGTTCCGTTGGATAGGCAGATCGTGTTCTTGCACGCCCATAAGAACCTGGTTCACCAGCCAGCACTTCCGAGTGCGGTGCTCGGTGCATTGTCTACAATCCACTAGCTCGTCCGCCTGACTTCGCTGCCAGTGGTGGCCATCGTCTACACTCCAAGACCTCGTAAATCGCCGCTCACTTACGGCGCGTCCAACCTCTCGCTGCACTCGTCCTCATGCCTGTTTCTCCCGCCTTAGAGTGAGAATTGCCCTGTAAAAGCGGGCATCTCCTTCACAGGCACCTCGTGCAGCGCGCTCCCGCTGCTGGGCCAATCTGACCTTACCACGCCTCGACCACCAAAGGCTCGTCGCGGGTTTCGACCTCACCGCGTGCGCCTCAAATGTGGATTCGGCGTTCTGCACCATGTCGGCACGTAAGTATCGGGCTGACGTGTTTTGCGAACATGATCCCGGAACCTCAATTCGACCGCGCCTCCGCTGCGCCCCTTCCAAGGGGAGTGGGCTTGTCCCATTCGCAACGCACGGGGGCGCGGTCTTTTTTGTGCCGCCAGCAGATCCTCCCCGCTGGCGACCTCCCCACCCGATGAAGAAGCTAAATCCTCAGCCTGCCCAGCTCACTGCCGCTCTCAAGAAGGCGATGGCTGCTGGGCTACTAAACAAGCGCCCGGCACCGACAAGTCCTGCACAAACCACCACTCGCTCTTCAGAGAGGAAGGATGAGCATAAAACTTTCCCTGAAGCCGACCGACCGGCAGCCAGCTCCACCTTCCATCCACCCTCCAGTTCAGCCACCTCAACAGCGACATCTCGACCAGGCTCCGCCTCTGGCAGGGCCGCTGAACCTCCCTCCAACAGCAGGCCCTCCCCTCAGCCAGACAAGGCGACTCCAACTCCATCGGGAGGGAGACCCATCACATCCAAGGTTAGCTCTGGTGTCAGGCTTGCCGACGCTCTTCCAGAGCAAGGCAGGCCCAGACAATACCGTGGCATGGTTGATCCTGAGTCCCTGCCCCAGTTCTTTGAGGATGAGGCGCGCTACAGCAACCTGAAGGTGTTCAGGACTGCCTCTGCGGTCATTAAAGAATGTCGGGTGCGCGTCCCTGACGACCGCACTCCCCTCCTTGACATGGACTGTTCCAATCTCGACACCGTCCTGCGGAACGCAAACTTGCCAGAGGACCAGCACCGTGCTGGTCGTGCCTTTCTGAAGCAGCTCAAGGACCGGAGCTGGCTCCAAAGCGTGGATGACCATGAACTGGCCTGCCGCATGGCGTTGATTCTAGCCTTTGGAGGGAAGCTGGGTGTGAAGACGCCGCTGTGCACCAACGGCAAATGGCTGTGCCATGACACTGTGGAGTGTCCCCTGTGCCGCCATCGCTACAAGGCCAAGCCTCTTGTCCTCGACTATGCCCAAGTCTATGACAAGGCCAACTGCCACTACGGGGTGACGCTCACGTTCACCGCCTCTCCCAAGCGTGCCGGAGTCTGGTTCGTCACCAACAGGAGCGAGGTCAACGGTAAGTGGACGGAGGAATACGAGCGCTACAACCCGTTTGAAAAGTCGCCCAAGGGCGCGGGCTTAAAGGTCGATGAAGGTGAACTGGACGGCAAGCAAGGGACAGTGCCCCGGTGCTTCAGGGCCTGCTTCTCTGGGATGAAAGCCATGGTCGGTGCCAAGCTCTTTGCCGGGGCGGTGGTGACTCACGAGGTTGCCTGGCGTTTCATGAAGCGTGGGAAGTTCGACCCGCGTGTTACCCCGCACACGCACGCTTACACCAATCGTGGTGAGGAGCTGACCTTTGAGAAGGCCATCGCGGGCTTCAACATGTTCGTCCAGGCGAGTTGCATGAAGTGGATGTCCAAGCCCAAGTTCAAGCGACATCAGACCGCTGCGGATGCCTACCGTTCGCTAGCAGTCTCAGGCCAGGTCTATCCAGCCCTGCATGTCGTCCGGCTGCCGGAGGCCAAGGCAGTCCGCCGTTGGATTTACTACTCCGCGAAGACGCACAAGTTCGTCACGGAATACCGGCGGGCCATCGCGGCTGGCGCGTCCCTGCACGACCTGAACGAGTTCATGCGCGACCAAGTGTTCAAGCGCGGCAGGGAAATCCTCGCTTCTGCCAATTCACCGTGCCGGTATGGGAATCTGAAGTTCAGAGCGGTCAAGGCAGACGAATACCTTGGAGACCGATTGCGCGTGTCTAACCGGCAGGCTGCGCGCCGGGAACAAAAGGAGCGGCGTAAGGCGGGCGAGGCGAGCAGGCCGTGGCAGCTGCGCAGGTCGCCCTTGAGGACCGAGATGAACAAGCAGGCGCAGGGGGATTTTGGCGTCGAGATGCCGGATGAGACCCACCGCTTCCGTTCCAGAAGTGACGCTCGAACCATGAGGCGCTCTGGCGAGCAGGAAGGCCACCCTGGCGGCACCAACCCATCTCCATCAGGTGAGGCAGTCACCACCTGGCGCAGGTTTAGAAAGGCACGGGCAGACCAAGAATCGGGAGCGTTCGACCCACAGGCACGTCCCCGACCACCGGCGACCCCGGTGAAGCGCTCATCGAGCGATGGGCATGCTGGGCGGTGGCGCGGCCCATCGAGTCACGCCATGGCAGCAGGCTGCGCGTCCGCACCATGAGGCTGTGGGTGAGATGGCGGACGACAACGACAATTACACCCCCGGAGGCCAAAGCGTTGCTGAAGAGTCTGCGGCTTCCGGAGGGCGAGGCACTGGCAGAAGGCCCATACAGGACTCTCAAGAGACGGCTGGAGCACTGCGTGGAGCAGAGGTGAGCCGACGACACCATGCACCACCTGATCGCCTTCAGCCACGACCTCAACCCGGACGAGAGGCTCAAGCAGATGCTCAAGACCCAGCGCCTGCCACTGCCCCACCAGACACTCGCCCAACTACAGCAACCGGCGTCATGCGTGGGTCTGCCTTCAATGCTCCAGGACTTCCTCTCCAGCAAGCAGGGTCACTCCATAGCCCAGGCCCTCAAGGCATCTGAACCACGCCAGCCCTCCAGCAACCACACGACCCGGAGGCGCATGGGTGCATCAGCCAGAAGAGCCTTCACTGGATAGCTCCCACCATCATCAAGTCTGGGAGGACAACGAGCGGTTGGAACGCCATCACCAAAGCCATGATGGGAACCAGAAGGAGCCGTGCGCGTCAGTAGTGACGGAGGGAGTCCAGACTTCACCAGCCTCTGGCCAGCCACCTTCTGGCTCTTCAGACCATGACCAACTCGCTAGCCATGACCCTGGTGTCTGGCCGGACAGCGTGGCTGTGGTAGTTGTCCAGAGTGAGGCAGGCAACCTCAGCCCAGTGAAGTGCGCCTGGTCGTGAGCCTAGCCGTCAGGCAGATGCACGGCGAGGCGGGAGGAGTGCGCTATCCAACCACTCCATTCCGAATTCCAAAGGCCAGCCAGTCATCTGCCCCAGCTTGGTGGGGCCAGCCGTCGCTGGCTCAGGAAGGAGGAGCGGAGGCACGCAACGACGGGCGCAGGGCAAGGTGGACGCGCCGGGAGGCGCGGGCAGCGCTGCGCCTGCGCACGGAGGCGTGCCTCCGTGACGCCTTGTTGAGCCGGGACGAGGGTGGCCCAGACCTTCCAGCCATCAGGGCAGGCGATGACGAGGCACCAGCACGTGTCCTTCCAGCAGGATCTCGCTGCCTGCCCAGGCCCCCTTGTCAGAGCATTCCAGTTTGCCCCTCCCCGGCTTGCCATCAGGAGCAGGCGAGTCCGGTTGCCCTCACTGTCTACTGAACGGCCCAGCGGTTCATTTGCAAATGGTGCACTAACTTCAAACGCAGCCAAAACCCTTGCTGGACGGGGCTAATCTGACCGAACCCCGGCCTGGACTCCTCTCTGAGATCCCAGACTTACGCGTGCCGCTGATCGGAAACAGCTCAATCCAGTTCTTCTTGGCAGGCCAGAAAATCTGGTCGGACACGAAATCCCAGATATGAAGACTGAACTCCGGGAATTACTCACAAGAGCTGAAGCTCGACAGCCCGGCCACTATCGCCGACTCGATCACATGAGCACCCTTGGATTGTTGGGACGGGGAAAGGGTTGTTTCCACACCGCACGCCTCAATCACTCACGCCAAAACCGGTGGACGGCAAGCCTAAGCACGCGCCCACCTTCAGTCTAGGCACCGAGAAACTCCCGCCACTATGGACCTACTAAAAATACCACGGCGTTTCCGCTACCCTTACTGGCCGCGCCCCTTTCGGCTGCCTCCCACGAAGAACCAAAGCCTACGCAAGTGCCACCAGCGCTGCTGTGCGTGCAAAAATCTCACCCACGACGGGCGGGATCGACCGCCTGGTAAGGGCGAGTTCATTCCCATTGGCAAGGGCCTGCACTGGTGGTGTCACGAGTGCATCGCTCAGGGTCGCCCTGATTGCAGTCGCGGCTGCCCTGGTAAGGCTCTGCTCCGGCGCTGGCTGGTTGAGCTTCCCCACCGGCACGTGCCGTTAGCGCAGTTTGAAGGACAGCTATACGATTTTTACCTGCCTGCAAGCCGACTGCTGATTGACGTGGAAAGAGACCCCGTCCCAGGTTCTGACCGACAGAAGGGAAACCGCCTCCGGCGCGAACAGGTCGCTGCACGCCGGGGTTTCCTCCTGCTCCGTGTGCACCCAGATGACCCCGGCCTGATCGAGCATGTGCGCCAGGCAGTGCTGATGCCACGGCCACGATGAGATCCAGCAGGCTCCAGTGCAGCCAGCGCATCGAGCGACACTCGCCTTGTTCGCCCGTATTGCCGTTGGCATCTAGCTCAAGCCTCTCCGGTGCCGATCAGGTTCCCATGCGTGCTTGTCTACTGAAACGCTTCGGTGCTCCGGCCTCGGTGTTGTGGCCAGGAACAAGAAGTGGCCCACGCCCTTATTATACTGGCCTTTTTCATCATAACCCGGCTCGCAATACTTCGGGCAATCCCCACCTCAGAATCTTCCACGATACCGGGGAGATGGGTCTCGGACGCTTACACGTTCTTGTCCGAAAGCCAGATGAGCTGCCCGAAGAAACAACACGAACGTGAACACAAACATGAAGTCAAAAACCGTCGGGAAACAACCTCAACAGCCAGCCATCGACCACCGCATTGCGGACGATGGTGGAGACAGCCCAAGGACACAGCATGAAGACTCGCTGATGTCCGCTCCGCTCGCCGCCGCCGCCGCCGCCGCTGATACCGCTCCCGCGACTGTCGGGTCGGGCGACGAATCGGGACCATCCTCCGATGGCAGCCAAGCTCGGGAAGGCGACGGCAAGCCAGCCACCCCGTCAGATGATTTGACCGACGAGCAACACGAGGTGGCGAAGCGGTTCAGAAAGATGAAGTCGCAGCGGGATTGTCCGGAGCTAAATTTGGGTTCGGCCCTGCTGGACATTAAACGGAACAACCGCCTGCCCATGCGCGGCGGTAACATCGTGAACTGCGAGCAACTGCTCGGCCTAGACCGCCTCGAAGTTCGCCGGTTGGTTGAGGTTGCTGAGCAGCACCTCGCCGGGCAAGGCGGCGGCACTCCTGCCCGTAGTGCGGACGTTCGTCCATCCGAGTCCAGTGCCCGCAAGCAGCCGCCTGCCGGTTCTCCGGCGGCAGCGGACACATCTGGGAGTAGCGCAGCTCCGGCCCCAATCGCGGCTCCGGAGAAAGAGCGCTTTGCTACCACAAAGTCAAAGGTGGCGGAGGCCGTCGCACCACAAGCTGGGGAACCTGATCAAGACCTCGCACTGCCACCAGTCGAAACGACACAGCCCGGCCCGGCAGAGCCTGCCCGCGCCAGTGCTGAGCCGGTCGAACCACCGGCTGGTGCAGGCACCGCCTCGCTACCGGAAACCGGCCCTGCCGCAGTGCCTGTCGGCAAGCTAATCTCCATACCGCCCATGTTGCCCGCTGATCTGACAGAGGATGACTGGGCCTCACGAATTAACGAGGGCATGGGTGAGGGCATCAGAAGGTTTATCAACGTGGGCGCTGATCTCCTCGCAGCAAAAAAGGCTGTGGGTCACGGGCGCTGGAACGAGATGTTCAAGTCAGGCCGAATTAAGATGAGCCAAAGCACTGCCACAATGCTCATGCGCGTAGCTGAGCATGCCGCACTTTCAAATTCGCAACACCTTGTGAATTTGCCACCCAGCTTGACGACACTTCGCGTGCTTGCAGAAGGCTCGGTCGAGGTCATCGAGACAGGCATTAAGGATGGAAAGATCAACCCAGCCTTGACTGCCAAGCAGGCCCAGACCTTTGTTCGCGCTCATTGTCCCCGTCCAGTCGTGAAGAGCGCTGGCAAACAAAGTGAAGCGGACACGCCTTGCCCTCCGCCCGGAACTGAGATCGCCGACCTGCCTAAGTCGCCTACCGAGGCGGTGATGACTGGAGCGGGTGACACGTCCGATAACCCGCCGCCCGCATTAGCTCCGACCGAGGCGGCACCAAGCCAGCCAGAACCTTCACACGATGAAGCTCCAGCACCTGACGGCTCTCCTGTGTTCAACCTCGAAATCGAGTGGCAACCCATTGAGGCATCGCTGCACAAGCTTTTCCGGCGCTGTCCTCCTGACAAGCTTCGGGGCTATTGGGCCAAGCTGACCTCCTTCGTGGAACAGCACCCGGATCTCGTCCCTGCTGAGGAAAGACCACGGGCCGGTTGATACGCGGCAACTATCAGCCCGTGACGATCATCGCCTCCTGCTCCTGTTGTAGGCTGCGCAGGGCCATGGCGGCGCTGGCCCCGACCAGCTCGATGCCCAAGAACTTTCGCCGCTGTTGCAATGCTACAACGCCAGTAGTCCCGCGACCAGAAAATGGGTCGAGCACCAGCCCTCCTTCTTGGCACCCTGCCAGGATGCACCTACGGGCCAGCTCGTCGGGGAAAGTAGCAAAGTGGGCCTCCTTGCGTTTCTGCGTAGTAATTGTCCACACAGTTCTCGGGGGCTTTCCGAGGGGATTCATCATCGCGCCATACTGGGCGCGGGTGATGCCTTTCTGGCCCTTGGCCAGCCGTTGCTCCCGGTCGAAGGCGTTGTAGTTCTCCGGCCTGACCGCGCCGGTCTCCTGAGCTTTCTTGATGCAGTCGATGGCCCACGGGTTGTCGTGGGGTTCGCGCACCGCGTCCATGTCGAAGAAGTATTTCTTGGACTTGGTAAACAAGAAGATGGGTTCGTGGTTGCGGGTGGGCCGGTCGCGCACCGGCTCCGGGCAGGTGCCCCGCTTGCCCCAGATGATTTCCGAGCGGAGAATCCAGCCGTCCTGCTTCATGGCCAGGGCCAGCATCCACGGGATGCCGAGGAGCTGCTTGTCCTTGTAGGTGTCGTCGATGTTGATCCAAAGAGTTCCATCGGGCTTCAGCACTCGCTTCACTTCACGGAAGACGGCTCGTAGTTTGTCTACAAACTCCTCCGAGGTCTTCTCCTGGCCGAGCTGCCGTGCGTGCGTGTAGTCCTTCTGGCGATAGTAAGGCGGCGAGGTGACACAAGTGTCTACGCTGGCTGACTTCATTTGCTTCAAGGTGTCGAGGGCATCACCTTCGACCACATCCCACGCGGGGACGCTCGGCACCAGCGAATCCACAAACACGGCACTGCGCGACCTTGGCCCCAAAGCGTTGAGCAGCTCTCGCCGAAAATACTTGTTCGCGGAAAAGTCATCCGCATGCCCAGTGGACTGTAACCATCCCTCAACGGCAGCAACCAACGCCTTGGGCAGCCTAAAACTAACAACGTGATCAGCCTGCTCAGGCTTTGATGCGGGCTGCACTAGGTTGGAACATGCTGGCTTGGGCATGGCGCAAGAGTGCCAGTGCCTGACTTTGTAGACAAGTTGTTCCTGAGTCGCACGCGCACCGATCAAAACCGCGCTGCTGTTCGGCTTTTGTCTACAAACTCTTGGGCAGCGTCGGTGAGGGCGTGACTTGCCCAAGCGGGATTCTGAACCCAGTCATCCTCTGGGTCACTGGCATATCGTCGCGTGGAGCCGAAATCCCATAGGCAATGCTGTCCACCAGAATGGTGGCTGTCAGCGGAGCAGTGGTCAGCGAGCGCGGGCCGGGCGACGGCATAGACTGACAGTCGCGGCGAGTGAGCGCCCGACTCAAGCGCGTGAGTGAGATGCCTGCACAGGGGAGTGTCTACAAAAAAGCCTCGTTCTATCTGAGCAACGCCACGCGTTCTCGCTGACGGCGACCGTGACGGAACATAGCTATCGATCAACCAACACAATCTATGAAGAAGCCACGCAAGTCAGGCCCACGTCGACGCAGAAAATCCCCACATGACATCCCGGATTTGCTGAAGAGTGAGTCCTACTTCAACCAGGCGCACAACTATGAGCCGTCCATCGTCCCCCCGCACACCCTGACGACAGCGGAACGAGGCGTGCTAGCGCGTAGCGAGGCCGCTCTCAATCGCTCAGACCTGACCGCAGAGGAGGCGGGCGATGCCCTGCTCGCCAGCATTGAGTTGAGGCAGCTCCGGGTGAGGGTGAGCGACTTCGCAGGCGCAGTCGTTGATGAGTTAGCGCTGCCCCCGTTGGGGTTGGCGCTCCTGCTTGAGGAGGCCATGTGGCGCAGAAACCTACGTCGCGCAACGAGTGACGCGGCCCCGGCCAACCACCCGCAGGCTGGAACCGTTGAGGGATCACCTCCGACGCGCAGTGCGCCACAGACTGACACCCCAGCCGAGCAGGGGGCACATCAACCGAGGGCCACTGTCATCGGCAGGGGGAGGAAGTCCCCGGCGGCTCGGCTGTGTGCCATGCGGGAGAAACAGGCCCGCAAGGTCTGCGCGATGTCGCTCAATCCGTCCGATGCTCGGCAACTGGAGTTCGCATGGGGCTGGTTAGATTTGGGCAGCTGGAGTGAGGCGCTGAAGGAGTTGGACCAGATCGATCCCCTGCTGCTCGTCCACCCCGACATAATGGAGGCGCGGCTCCAGATCTACCAGAGGGCTGGGGAGTGGGACCATGCCTGGCACATTGGCTTGGTCTTGATCAACCTCGTGCCTGACCGCGTCGAGTTCTGGCTCGCCACCGCACATGCGGCGCGGCACGCGGCAAATGGTGGACTATTTCAAGGCTACCTGACGCTGCTTCTTGCCGCGCTGGAGCACCCCATCGACTGGCTCGTCTCATTCACCTTGGCTTGCTACGCATTCCAACGTGGCGACATGGGTGAAGGTGATTGGTGGCTTGGAATGGCTGGCCACCAAGGCGGTGGGAAGGCGTTGCAGGCGCTGGTAAGGACGGAACCCGATATGGAACCGTTGCGGCAGCTCATCCTAAAGCAGGCTGGGGAGGCGAGTGCGACTGACAGGTGGCTTGAGTGAGCCATGCCACCTCGCTATGTGATGCACCACGCCTATCGGCGAGCCGCGATTCCATGGGAGATGCTGTCCACCAAGAATGCTGCTGTCAGCGGAGCCGTTGGCCAGAAGAGCGAGAGCGGTGGTCGCCATGGACTGACGGACGTGGTCAGTGTTCAGACCGCCATCAGGAGTCACCTGCCGAGTGCTGTGCGTTGCCATTGCGGGTGGCATCGGATGGATGAGCCTCCACCAAAAAAGGTCACTGGTAGTTATCGTCATGAACGAACCGCGATCCACCATTCCCTCTCTGGTGCCAGTCGAATCTGAGCCAGCGCCGCACATGAAGTTCCCCCTGCTCGACACCGATTCCGTCGGTCTTCTTGCGCGGCTGGAACGGCAGCTCAGTAGTGGGAAAACGCCGATGTCTTCAAAAGCCGTTGCCCTGGCCACCATCAAAGCTCAAGGGCTGACACGGCTCCATGGCCTGACCTTTCAGGCCTACTGCGACCAGCGGCTGCGCCTGAAGAAGAGCCGCGTCCACCAGTTGCTCGGTTTCGCCGAGCTACTGGCGGGGACTATAAAGTCTGGCACCCATCCTTCGGCTGACAACGAAAGGCAACTTCGCCCGCTGCGAAAGTTGCCGCGTGAGGACTGGGCCGACGTTTGGGCAGAATCCGTGCGGACGGCTCAAGCGGGCAAGGTCACCGGCAAGCATGTCCAATCTGTGGTGGATGCCCGGCTCGCCAAGATACGGGCCGCCCAAGTGCCCGCCCCGGCACCAGCGACCGACCAGCCGCCAGTGCAGACCGCCATACCGATGGTCGCAGCAGACGTGGTGGACGCCATCCTGCCTGCGACCTCCACCACGCCAGCCCCGCAGCCATGCGCCACCGGGAGCATCCCGACCGTGCCGGGGCCTGAGATCAAGTTGCCTGGGTGGAAGGAGGAGTGGGTGAGGATTGCCCGTGATACTGCACGTCCACCCGCCTCGATCCGCTGCGGCGTCTTCGGTTGGCAACCGGCGGGTTGAGTGCCGATCACCGAAATTGGGACTTAGCCCGTAGTTATCACCGTATGAGCGCCGAATCTCGTGCTGCGAATGCCCGCATCAAAAAAGCCCTGCGTGAGCACAAGGCCATCCTGCGGCGGCAGAAAAAAGCCCAGCAGCCAGTTGGCTTGGTGGCCATGGCGGATGACTGGGATCGCGCATTGGTGACCACCCTGCGCCGCCAACCGGGGCTTGAGTTCCCTTGGTCATGTCTGGTCAGGGCTACGTTGAAAGGATGCAATCCGAGGTGCCGGGCCGACCGGGAAATGGTGAAGCGGGACATCATTCACCGCATAACCGTTTTGCGCCGGGCGGGTATCGTGGCTTACGTCCGCCGCCGGATCGTGAAGTTGCTCATCCACGATCCGCCGCTTGTCTTCAAGTCAGTCGGCCCTGCCATCCTGCCTGAGCCAAATCTCGATTACGGTCACTGAAGCTGCTGGGTGGGCTTGAGCGTCCTCGATCCAGTAGCTCAACTTCAATGGCATGCTCACCACTGTTCGTCATCCCCAGTGGGTTTTGGTGGATCCCGACGTGGGGGCATAGCTCCGCACTCTCAACGAAATTGTGCGCTACGAGCACCCCCCCTGTTACGGGCAACCTGCTCCCGACGGCCAGCGCCCCGGAAAAATCCTCTCTGGCCCCACCGATGAACTCCACTCATCGAGGCATAACCTTCAGCGCGGCCCGCACTTGTGGCGAAGCGCGCAGGAGAATTCGGTAGGAAACCTGCAACTGGATCTGCCCCCTTCACGCCAAAAGCTTGTCACGTCCGGCGAGCACTTTTGGCCGGTTGAAAGCCGATAACGGCTGCGGAGAGCGCACTCTCAGTCCACGAATTTTGACCATTTCCCACCTCCGAGCCTCAGAAACTGCCACTTCTGGCCGCCGCCAAGGCATCAATACCAAGCCGCAATTCCAGCCTTTGGTGAATGCGTTGGTGGCTTCATGTCCTGCCATCATCCATCCCTTTTGAACCGACCGGTGACAATCCATGCGGCGAGCCAGATGGGCAGACTCCGTGGTGGTGGCTCACGATGCGACGCCCATGGCATGCCACGACCGCCGGTCAGTTCTGGCGTCGCATTCGAGCGCAGCCATGGATGGTGCCTTGGCCTTGGTGGTGGACGAAAACCTATTGTGCTCTCTGGATTCATGCCACCGGAGCGTTGCTGCTGGTGGTGGCTATGCCATGTCGCTTGCGGTTGTCCATCGGCTTGCACAGTCAGCCTTCGTGGCCTCGCTGTTGCACGTGGAACATCGCGTCGAACGACAGTTCGATTCTCCGCGCCAGCGCCGGGGCCGCCACCATGTGATCAGGCCAAGCCTTCCTGCGTGCCGTTCAATATCCCCACTTCTCGTGCCGCACGGGCAGGCGGTTGAGCAGCTCCCGTTGGAACTGCCACTTGGGCATGAACTGGTCCAGCAGGGCGACGAAGCGCTCGTTGTGCGTGGGTTCCAGCAGGTGAACCATCTCGTGCACCACGATGTATTCCAGGCACTCACGCGGCTTCTTGGCCAGCTCCGCGTTGAGCCGGAGGCTGCGGGTGCCGGGACTGCAACTGCCCCACTTCGTTTTCATGCGCTGCACAAAGAAGCGCCCCACCTTCACGCCCATCAGCGGTTCCCATTTTTTGACTAGCGCCGGGACGGCGGCCTTGAGCTGCTCTCGATACCACTCCTCCAGCACCGCCTGCTTCCGCTTCGCGTTGGTGCCGGGGCGGACGCTCAGGCGGAGCGTGCTGTGCTTGAGCTGAACCTCCGGCGCTGCGTCGGCTTGGATGACTTTGAGCAGGTAGCGCTTGCCCCAGACGTAGTGGCTTTCGCGGTCAAGATACTCACGGGGCGCTTCCCGCTCTTGGTCCTTCAGTTTGCGCTGCTGCTGGCGAATCCAGCCGAGCTTGGACACCGCGAACACCCGGATGCTTTCCGGATTCATGCGCAGCGGCGCGGCGATCCGCACCCTGCCGGAGGGCGGATGGACGCTCAGGTGAACGTGCTTGATGTCCTTCTTGATGACCTCCAGCACGACCCCGCCCAGCTCGATCTGCGTGCCCATCAGTATTCTCCCTGCTGCTTGATGATGAGGAAAATCCGCTCCACCTCCGCCTCGTCCTTCAGGACTTCATGCAGCGCCGCCTTGATGACATTTTCGCGGGCCTGCACGCCCCGCCACCCGTCGGGTCGGGCCTGCTTCACCGCCGCGTCGAGCTGGATGGCCAGGGCCTCGTTCTGACCAAGATTGTGGTAGAGGGCGCGCAGGGCCGGACTCTGCTTGAGCAGTTCCGGCGTGTCATCCGCCATGCCGACCTGGACTCTCTTCGCCAGCTCGGCGACGCGCTTGAGATACTCGGCGTAGTCGATCCGCCTGGCGCGCAGGTCGGCGATGATTTCGTCCAGCAGCGCCGACATCTTGTCGTAGTAGGCCGGGTCGTTGAGGTGCTCCTTGAGAATCTTGCTGCGGACGTTGTTGGCAATGGTCTCCGCCACCGCACCCTGGCTGCTCTTGATGCCGTCCGGCAGGCTATTGATGGCGGCGGCGATGCCGCTTTTCACGATCAGCTCCAGCAAACCCATGTTGTCGAAGTCAGAAATTCGTCTCGGCGCACCAGCCTCGATGTAGGTGTCGATGAGGTGCCGCATGTCGGCCTCGTAGGCCTTGAGGTCAATCGTCTCGCCGCTCGCCTTGCGGATGATCTCCCGCAGCTTGAGATGACGGTCGAGGTCGCGCTTGATGCCCGCGATGTCCGCCTCGCTGTAGCCCGCAGCGACCAGTTCGTCCGCGATGCTGGCGTAGGCGCGCACCAGCCCGGCGGCGGCCTTGTAGAGCGCCACGCGCTGCGGCTCATGCGCCTTCAGGTCGTCAGGCACCTCAGTGTTGCCACAGAAGTGATGGATGTGCTCCAGCTCACCCTTGGGCGGCTGCACCGGTTCGCAGAGCAGCGTGATGGCCTCCAGCGCGGTGTCCAGACGCTCACGGCCCTTGGTCAACCGGTCTTGCAGCAGAATCTCCGAACTGACTTCGTCCGCGCTGCTGTCCAGCTCGGAGGTGTAGACAGCGATGGCGTTCTCGACCTTCGTGAACAGGTCCTTGTAGTCCACGATGTAGCCAAACTCCTTGTCCTCACCGTCGAGCCGGTTGGTTCGGCAGATGGCCTGGAAGAGTCCGTGGTCTTGCATGGACTTGTCGATGTAGAGATACGTGCAGCTCGGCGCATCGAAGCCGGTGAGCAGTTTGTCTACAACCACGAGCAGCTTCATGCTGGCGGGCTGCTCCTTGAACAGCTTCTTGGCGTTGTCCTCGTAAGTCTCGGTCTTGGTCTTGCCCGGCTGTGCTGCCACGCCTTGGAGCAGCGCGGTGTAGGTGTTGTAAAGGAACTGCTTGTCCGTCTCCGTGTTTGCGCCGGTTTCCTCCAGCGTCACGTCCTGTGCCTGCGGATTGTAGGAGGTCACCACCGCGCATTTGCCCTTGAACGCAGTCTTCTGGAACAGCTCAAAGTATTTGCACGCCTCATAGATGCTCGACGCCACGAGGATGGCGTTGCCCCGTTGGTTCGAGAGGCGCGGCTTGACCCCGAAGTCAAAGAAGATGTCCTGCACCACGCGCTCCATGCGTGAGCGGGAACTCAGCACGTTCTGCATCGTGCCCCACTGTTCGCGCAGAGCGGCGCGCTGCCAGTCATTCAGCCCCTTCGTTTTCGCGTCAAACCACGCGTCAATCTTGTCCTGCGACCCCAGCCGCTGCTCGATGTCCCGCGCCTCATACACGAGGTCCAGCACCACGCCATCCTCGACACCTTCGCTGAACTTGTAGGTGTGGATGTAGCCGCCGAACACTTCGAGGCTCGTCTGCTTGTCCTGCTTTAGCAGCGGCGTGCCGGTGAAGCCGATGAACACCGCGCTGGGCATCAGCGCCTTCATCGTCCGATGCAGCTTGCCGCTCTGGCTGCGATGGCACTCGTCTACAAAAACGAACAGCTCGCCCACAGTCTGGCAGGGCTGGGCCTCCAGTTCCTTGATGAACGCATCGAAGTCCTCCACGCCCTTGCGCCCGAACTTGTGCACCAGCGAGCAGAGCAGGCGTGGCTTGGCCTGGCCGAGTTGCGCCATCAGGTCACGTCCGCTGCTGGTGCGCTTGATGGTTTCGCCCGCGTCGGTGAAGACGCGCTCAATCTGTTTATCCAGCTCGTCCCGGTCGGTGACGATGACCACGCGGGCGTTGGGCTTGTTCTCCAGAATCCACAGGGCCAGCAGCACCATCACGATGCTTTTGCCGCTGCCCTGCGTGTGCCAGATGATGCCGCCCTTGTAGGCGTTGACGTGCTGCTGCGCCGCCTTGATGCCAAAATACTGGTGGACGCGGGGCAACTTCTTCACGCCGCCGTCGAAGAGCACGAAGTCGTGCATCAGCTCGATGAGCCGGTCCTTGCGGCACATCTTGAGCAGATACTTGTCGAGCTTGAAGCGGCTGTCGTCAGCCTCGCCCTCCTTCCACTTCATGAAGAACTTCTCCCCGGTGCCGACCGTGCCGTATTGCAGCCCCTCCGAGTCGTTGCCCGCGAAGATGAACTGCACTGTGCTGAAAAACCACGCGTTGAACTCCGGCTGCTGGTTCGAGAGGTTCTGCCGGATGCCATCGCCGATGGAGACGCGGCTGTTCTTCAACTCGACCACGCCCAGGCCGAGGCCGTTGACGTAAAGCACCATGTCGGGCCGACGCTCGTGGTTGCCGCGCAGCGTGACCTCCTCCGCAATCGCAAAATCATTTTCCTCCGGCTGGTCCCAGTTGATGAGCTTCACCGTCTCCGTGACCTTGCCCGCCTCAATCTTCACCGGCACGCCGTAGCGGAGCAGGCTGTAAACCTTCCGGTTGTTGTCGTAAAGACTGCGGTTGGGATTGGTGGCCTCGGTGCGCAGCTCGTAGAGTGCTTTGTCAATGTGCGCCGGGCTGTAGCCGCACTTCGTCAGGTAGGCCGTGAGGTGGTCCTCCTCGATGTTGCTGTTGTTCAGCCTGTCGGTCCAGTCGCCGAGGTAGCGGTAGTCGAGTTCGTCGCGGAACAGGGCGATGACCCGGTTCTGCGTGGCGCGTTCTGGTTGGCCGACGGTGCTCATGCAATCTTCTCCAATACCGCCCGCCGGAACCACGCAGGTATCCGGTCCGTCTTCAGCTCCAACGTCCGCCCCTCGGTGATTTCCGCCAGCCAAGTCTGCTCCCGGTCGGCGTTGTCCGTGGAGTTGTCGAAAATGTAGGCGCGGTTCGTGTGTCGGATTGCCTCCCGCAGCAGCGCCAGCGAACGGTGGTAGCGGCTCACCACTTTGTCCTCCGGCACCGGATGCCCGCCCAGTCCCACCCGGTTGCGCACGCGGGAGACGTTAATCTCCGGGTCGTCCGTCGCCACGTAGTAGAGATAGGTCCGATAGCCCATGCGCTGGGCTTCGCCCAGCAGCGCCACCTTGCCGGGGTGCGACATCACCGTCTCGAACGTGAACGTCATCCGTTGCTCCAGCAGCTTCTGCCGGATGAAATCCACCGCCACCGACGCGAAGTAGGCGTTCACCATCACGCCCGTGAAATCCAGCCTGCCACCGGCCCAACGCAGGCCTTGCGCCGCCGCCGCCAGCCCTTCGGCCTGCAAGAACTCCGACCCGGTGAACACCGGCAGCACCTCCGCCTCCGTCGTCTCCACGCCGAACGACCGCAGCTCCAGCCCGCCGTCGCGCCGGATGCCCGCCTCGATTTCGTCCGGGTTCAGATACACGCCCAGCAGCTCCGGCGGCAGATACGATTTCAGCACGCTTTTGCCGGAGCCGTTCGGCCCGGCAAACATCCGCAGCCTCGGCGTGCTCGTGCTCACCGGATGGTGATGATGCTGCCCGGCGTCACGGGCGTGCGCGGCTCAATCGCCTTCACCAGCTCCTTCCGACCGTCAGGGAAGACCCGGTAGATGAACCCGCCCTCGGATTGGAGCACGCTCTGCCCAGAGGCCAGCACCCGCTCCCGCGCTGCGGCAAACGCCTGGCCGGACACCGGCGGGAACTCGCTTTCGAGCTTTTGGATTTCAGTTTCTTGGTCGGGCATGGCTGGCCTTTCTTGGCTGACTCTAACCTCATCCGGCAGCTTGCAGCAACCGCGTCCTGCCGGTGAGCAGCTCCTGCATCATGCCCTGCTTGAGGGCGCGGGTCTTGGCGCGGCGCTGCTCCAACGCCGCCAGCTCCGCGTCCATGTCCGTCAGCACGGCGGCGATGGCGGTTTGTTCGGGGAGAGGTGGGAATGGAATCTCTGTCTTTTTTGCACCTGAAATCGTGTAAGTGCCGACGGTTGTGCCAGCCGACCCATCGGTAATCTGTTTCATCACCACCTTGGTCAAATACAACTGCCGAAGGAACCCTGCGGAGACTGCTCCGCGAATCTTGAACCAGATGATGTTTCCATCCTTGAAGTAAAACTCTTCCTCGTCCGGGACGACGTAAACTTTGCCCAGTGTTCCAACGCCAGTGACCAGCATGTCGCCCACTGCTGGAACCCCGTGAGCTGTTCTGAATGAGTCATACAAGGATTTGGTGACGAACAGTTCGTTGTCCACTCGACCCGTTTCGCCCAGGACGGCCAGCTCTCTTGCGCGGTAAAACGGAATTCCTTCGGACTTCCACTCGCTCTGGAAGACGCGCTTGCTCGACGTTATCTCAAACAAGTCCCCTAGCCGCTTCACCTCCCACTCGCCGTGGAAGCCGGGGAGACGGGTTTGGCCGGTGAGGAGCTGCTGCATGGCGGCCTGTTTGAGGTCGCGCCTTTTGGCGATGAGCCGGTCCAGCCCGCCCAGCAGCGCATCCACATCGCTCAACGCCTCCGCAATGGCCCACTGTTCAGGAAGCGGCGGTAATGCAACTGGCAGGGCCGCGATGACCGCCTGATCGATGGTGGTCATCGTCGTGGTTTTCGCATTGGCCACCAAATAGCGCCTTGCCGGGCGAGAGGTGCAGTATCGAGCCAGATAGAATGGATCTGCTTTTGCGCTGCTCGCACAAACGCGGATGATGTGGCAGTCAAATACAACCGAATCTTCCTTTACACTTCGATACACATTGCAGTGCGCGATTCCGTCCGGCGTCAGCGACGAGCGCGTAAAGAACAAGTCACCGTGTTTTACTCCGAAACGACACAACTCGTCATGATCCGCGTCAAAGCGCTCAAGGTCCGTGGTGTCGATTGGAAAGCGCCCGTAGAGGTCAATCACATTGATCAGTTTGTAGCCTCTGCCCTTTCTGGATGGTTTGTTGAACACGCCGTTCTGAATAGGCCTCGCCAACAAGGCTGACATTGGAACGACCTCCCACTCATCGGGGAGCACGCCGACCTTCGTCAGTTTGTAGCCGGGTTGAACATCCATAAGCACATCGTCTCCTAAGCAGAGTCTTGGAGACGCTTGAACTGCTTTGGCCACGAAGCGGGCGGCTTCAGGCACATCCCATCAGCGCGCACGAACGCGCAGACTTTCGGCAGCGAATGGCTCGCACAGATGTCAGGATTGGTGTGGCGACAGCCCTCGGTCTGCGTAGCGGTGTCCTTCGGCTTCAATGGCGCGTGAAACACGCCCTGTTGTCTTTGTTTTGGTGTCATGGCTTGTATCCCATCTTCTTCAAGTGGCCGTCCACGCTGGTGGCGAGCGTCGCCACCTCGCCGGTGAGCTGCGGCAGCGGCGCGGCGTAGCGCTCGGCCAGTTGGCGGATGCGCCCGGTGAGCGTCTGGGACACGCGGTCCAGCTCGCCTTGCACGGCGGCGGCAATCGTGGCCAGCCACTTGTCGTCCACCACGAGCGTCTTGATTTCGTCCTCGGTGAGCCTGGCATACTTGGCCGCCACCTTTTCCATGAGCGCGGCCTGCGCGGCCTTGAGCTTCCGGTTCAGCTCGGTCTCACGGTGGTCCAGGTTCAGCCATTCGAGCAGGACGGCGGACTCGGTCTTTTCACCGGACGCGTAGGGCACCGGCTGCTCCGCCGCCTTGAGGGTCTGGCCGTCTCCCGCCGGTTCCGTCTCCAGCACTTCCTTCAAGCGGCGGCTGACCTCGGCCCGGTTGAGCTTCTCGCACTCGGAGAAGGCACCGTCCTCGCCGCCGTGCTCCTCGGCCAGCTCCTCCATCGCCTGCGCGACGGCGGCGGCCTCGGCCTCCAGCTTCTCGATGGCCGCCTGCTCGGTGGCAAACCACCGGGCAATGACCAGCGTGGTCGGCACCAGCTCGGCGCGATACTTGAGCTTGCCCACGTTGAAGTCGGGCCGCTCCTTGGCCTTGCTGCCCTTTTCCTCGATGATGAGCCGGGGCTTGGCGGCGTCGCGCCAGCCGTCGCCGACGATGAGATACACGTCGTCCTGCATGGTCGCCGCCCAGTAGTCCATGAGGTGCTGATACACGTCGTAGGCGTCGAGCAGCGGGGCTTTCTCGAAGGTGGCGAGCAAGTCCTCGGCGATGGTCTCGATGAGCGCCTTGGGCTTGCCGCCCTGGGCCAGACCTTTCAGGCGCGGCGTGTTGGCCGACTTCCACTTGGTGAACAGCTTCGTCACGGACTGATTGAACGTGGTGAACTCCGCGTGGCTGAAGATGGCGGCCTTCACCTCGCCGATGGGCACCTTGAGCTGCGTGTAGCCGGGCCGGTCGGCCTTCTTGAACAGCGTGGCGCGCACAGCCGGAAAGACCTCCCAGTAGCGCTGGAGGTCGTCCACGTCGCGGTCGGGGATGCCGCCGCGCAGGTGGGCGTCAATGTCCTGCAAGTCCTCCGGCTCGGTGCTGTCAATGTAGCGTGGGAGGTTGAGATTGAAGTCGTTCTTGGGGTCGCTGATTTCCGCCACCGAGACCATGCGGGAGTAGCGGGGCAGCGCGGCCTGGCGCGTGAAGGTGTCCACGATTTTGTGGATGTCCTGGTCGCGGAGGCGGTTCTTCGGGCCGTCTTTGATGAAGCCCTTGGAGGCATCCAGCATGAAGATGCCCTTGCGCGCAGCGGCCTCGGCCTTGTCCAGCACGATGATGCACGCCGGGATGCCGGTGCCGTAAAAGAGGTTCGCCGGGAGGCCGATGATGGCCTTGATGAAGCCGCGCTGGATGAGGTTCTTGCGGATGGCGGCCTCGGCGTTGCCGCGAAACAGGACGCCGTGCGGGAGAATGCACGCGCCTTTGCCGGTGCTCTTGAGCGAGCGGAGGATGTGCAGCAGGTAGGCGTAGTCGCCCTGCTTGGCGGGCGGCACACCGAAGTGCCGGAAGCGCTCGAAGGGGTCATTGTCCGGGTCAAGGCCGGTGCTCCAGCGCTTGTCACTGAAGGGTGGATTGGCGACGACGTAGTCGAAGGTCTTGAGGGCGTCGCCGTCCTTGAAGAGCGGGGTGGAAAGGGTGTTTTCACGCACGACGAGCGCGGTGGCGTAGTCGTGCAGAATCATGTTCATGCGGGCGAGGCCAGAAGTGGAGGCGTCCTTTTCCTGCCCGTAGAGCGTGACTTTGGCCGTCGCCGCATCCCCGACCTTCAGGAGCAGGGAGCCGGAGCCGCACGTCGGGTCGTAGACCGTGGTGCTGCTGTTGGTCTTGGCGTGGCGGATGCCGAGGATTTGCGCCATGACGCGGCTGACCTCGGCGGGGGTGTAGAACTGGCCCTTGCTCTTGCCGCTCTCGGTGGCGAAGTGCCGCATGAGATACTCGTAGGCGTCACCGAGGATGTCGTCGCCGTCGGCGCGGTTCTGCGAGAAGTCGAGGGCGGGGTTCTCGAAGATGGCGATGAGGTTGGTGAGGCGTTCCACCATTTCCTTGCCACTGCCGAGCTTGGTGGCGTCGTTGAAGTCCGGCATGTCGGACAGCTTGTTGGCATTGGCCAGCGGGCCGAGAATCCGCTTGTTGATGTCGTCGCCGATGGTGGGCTTGCCCTTGAGCGCGACCATGTCCGCGAAGCTGGCCCCGGCGGGGATGGTGATGGGAGCGAAGGGCTGCCCCGCGTATTTGTCGCTGACGTATTTCACGAACAGCAGCACGAGGACGTAGTCCTTGTATTGGCTGGCGTCCATGCCGCCGCGCAGCTCGTCGCAGCCGGACCAGAGGGAGGAGTAGAGTTCGGATTTCTTGAGGGCCATGGGTCAGCCGGGGCAGGCCAAGGTGTCGGTAAGGGGGGCGGGGGGACGGACTGTCATGGGGTTTCGCGTTGGCTCAAATTTTGGCGCTGGCAACATTCCCGTGGTGAAAAACTGAGCGTGAGGCTAACGGTCATCGCGCACGCGGGGAAGAAATTCCGAAACGGAGAAGCAGTTTGTGGTTTTGCTGCCGTGGATGCGCCGCTCCCGTGACAGCCGTTTGAAACCATGCGACACTCCCCGCCATGAGACGCCTGCTGCTGCCCCTGTGCATCGCGTTTTGCTGCCTGCCCTCGCTCGTCACCAGCGCCGTCGAGGCCACCAACACCGTCGAGTCCGCCACGCGCAGGGGGCTGATGCTGGTGACCCGTGCAGCGAGCAACTGGCAGCAGCACAAGACCTGTTTCTCGTGCCACCACCAGACGTTGCCCATGCTCACGGCGGTCACGGCTGAACGCATGGGGCTTCCACTCGACGCGGCGTGGCTCAAGTCGCAGGCCCAGACCACGCACAAGTATTTCGCGGACCGCACGGAGGACTTGGACGAGGGCAACCACGTCCCCGGAGGCTCGACCACGGCGGGCTACGGCCTGTGGGCGTTGAGCCTGGCCGACCGGCCCCCCGACCAGACCACTGCTTCCATCGTCAACTACCTGCTGAAGATTCAGGGCGTCGCCCGGCTGCAAGGGCGTGCGCCCAGTGACTTGTCTCGCCTGCCCAACGGTCGCTGGACCACCTCGTGCCGCCGACCGCCGCTGCAAGGCTCTGACGTAGCCGACACCGTGCTGGCGCTCATCGGCATGGTGCGGTATGCGACCGCCGCCCAGCGTCCGCAACTGGCGAAGGCGCGGGCGGCGGCGGAAAGGTGGCTGGCGCAGGCCCCGCTCACCACGCAGGAGGACCGCATCTGGCGGCTGTGGGGCCTGCACCGGCTGAAGGGCGACGCGGCAGCGCAGGCCAGCGTGCGCCAGGGCATCATGGCCACCCAGCTCAAGGATGGCGGCTGGGCACCAGCGGACGGCCAGCTAAGCGACGCGTTCGCCACCGGCCAGACCTTGTTCGTGCTACGGCAAACGGGTTCACCTCCGGACGACCCTGCTGTGGTGCTCGCCCGCGACTACCTGCTGCGCTCGCAGCACGCGGACGGCTCCTGGCGGGTCGAGTCACGGGTGAAGGTCAAGGCGCAGCCGTATTTCGAGAACGGCGACCCGCACGGCGAGCACCAGTTCCTCTCCACCGCCGCCACCGCGTGGGCCACCGCCGCGCTGGCCACGCTGCTCCCCCGCTGATTCGGCACCGGAAGTCGGGGCTTCATTGCGTAGAGCGGGACTGTCCCCTGAATTCCCCGGTGACGGGGATGGCGCGTCCGGTCAAACTGTTGCCATGTCCTTCGACCGGGACGCCCTCAAGCAGCGCCTTGCCGCGCTGGCGGCACGGAACATCTTCATTGGCACATCGTCCTGGAAATACCCTGGCTGGCGGGGTCTGCTCTACGATGAGGCGCGCTACGTGTATCGCGGCAAAATTGCCGAGAGCCGATTTGAGAAGAACTGCCTCACCGAATACGCGGAGGTGTTCAAGACCGTCTGCGTCGACGCGGCCTACTACAAGTTTCCCGACCAGCGTTACCTGGAGGGCCTCGTAGCCCAAGTGCCACCGGATTTCCAGTTCGCCTTCAAGGTGACGGACACCATCACGCTGAAGCACTTCCCCAACCTCCCGCGCCATGGCGTCAGGGCAGGCCAGTCCAACGCGAATTTCCTCAACGCCGACTTGTTCACCTCCGCCTTTCTGGGGCCGTGCGCGGCGTTCAAGGCCAACGTCGGCCTGCTGATGTTCGAGTTCTCCCACTTTTACCCAAGCGACTTCGAGCGCGGGCGCGACTTCGTGGCGGCGCTCGACCAGTTCCTGTCCGAGCTGCCACCGGGCTGGCCCTACGGCGTCGAGCTGCGCAACCGCCATTTCCTGCACCCTGACTACTTCGCCATGCTGGCCAGCCACGGCGTCGCGCACGTCTTCAACTCCTGGGCCGACATGCCGGTGGTGTCCGAACAGATGGCGCTGCCCGGCAGCGTGACCAATCAGCAGCTCGTCGGTGCGCGCTTCCTGCTGAAGCCCGGTCGCAAATATCAGGAGGCCGTGGACCTGTTCAGCCCTTACAACCGCGTGCAGGAGCCGAACCCGGAGGCCCGCGCCGCCGGGGCTAGGCTCATCGCGGACGGTGCGGCGGCTGGCCCGGCGCGCAAGACGCTGATCTACGTCAACAATCGGCTGGAGGGGAATGCGCTGGAGACCATCGCCGCGATGGTGGAGGAGGCGGAGGCCTGACGCGGCTTGAGTTGCGTTTTGGCGATGATGGGAGCAGCAGACAACGTGTTTCGCCGGAACTTTCCAGTTGGGTAGGACTGTCATTGTCCCACCCGTCATGGTATTTACTACCGCCAGAATGGGAACTCTGGCTCTTCAACCGGCACCGCCAACCGGTGGCAAACTCATCTGGGCGACTGACTGGCACCTCGACCACGCCGACACTCCGGCGCGGCAACGTCTGCTCGAATCCATCAGAGCTGAGCTGCCCGGCACGCTCGTCGTCTCCGGCGACATCTCGACCGGACGGCAACTGCCTGAAGACCTCCAATGGCTGGTTGCTGAACTCGATTGCCCGGTGGCGTTCGTGTTGGGCAACCACGACTTTTACGGGTCCAGCTTCGCCCGCGTGGACGCGGCGGTGACCCTAACGTGCGCTGACCATCCCCGGCTGCAACACCTCGACGGCCACGAGGCGCTGCCGCTCACCCCGACCACGGCCCTCATCGGGCATCGTGGCTGGGCAGACGGTCGTGCCGGGGCGGGCGCGCAGTCGCAGGTGGAACTCAATGACTACCGCCTCATCGCCGAGCTGACCGGTTGCAGCCGGGTCGAGCGGTTTCGTCGACTGGCCGCGCTGGGTGACGCTTCTGCCAAGAATCTTCGCGTGGCGCTGGACTTGGCGGTGCCGCGCTACCGGCGCGTCTTCGTCCTCACGCACGTCCCGCCGTTTCCAGAGGCGACGTGGCACATGGGGCAGATGTCGGACGCGGAATACCTCCCGCACTTCTGCAACACCGCCGCCGGGGAAGTCCTGCGTGCCGTGGCGAAGAAGCATCCGCGCCACCGGTTCATTTTGCTGTGCGGTCACACGCACAGTCCCGGCGTGGCCCGCATCCTTCCGAACCTCGTCGTCCACACTGGCGGAGCAGAATACGGCGCTCCGGGCATCCAGCGCTGCTTCAGCCTATGAAGGACAACCCCAACCTCGCACTCTTCGATGCCATCTCGCCGGTCGTCTGGCGGTTGCCCCGGATGCTGGCCTACGCGTGCCAGCCCGGCTACCCGCACGAGCGCGTGCCGGAGGCGCTGGTCATCGCATGGCTCAATCATGTCCGGGCCGAGGGCATTGCCTCCATCATCTGCCTCCTGTCCGGGCGTGAGCTGGCGACCAGCTACGGCGACCATCGCGTCGGCCTGCTGCGCCGCTACCGCGAAGGCGGCTTTCAGGTCGCGCATATCTCTGTGCCGGACCAGCGCGTGCCGCCGGTGCCAGAGAGCGTCTTCCCCGAAATCCGCCACAAGCTGTGCAAGCTCCCCGTGCCGTGGCTGTTTCATTGCAGCTCCGGGCTGGACCGCTCCGCCTATGCCGCCTCCGAGCTGGCGGCCTGGCCGTGCATCCGCGCCAAGCACCAGCGCGTGATGGAGGGCGGAAAGTGACCGGAGGCTCCCGGCCAAGCGACCAAAGAGAAGAAATCTGCTGCTTTTGGCAAAAATCTTCGCGTCATCGGTTTACACTTTGCCCTCTCCCCCTACTATGTAGTAGGGGGCGAATTGTCCCCCGACGCGACCGCACCGATGTGCGACGCCACCACCTTACCAAGCCATGAATGAGACCATCCGTTGGGTTATCGCGGGCCGGTTGGCCCGCGCCTGCCGTCCGGGACGGTGGACTGAAGGCGAACTGAACGCGGTCGTCCACGCTTGGATTGCCCGCGCACAGCAGATGGGCATTCGCTCCATCCTCTGCCTGCTCACGGACGACGAACTGGAGCGATACTACACCCGCGAAGGTGTTGACCTTCTCCGCTGCTACACCGAGGCAGGCTTCCGGGTTGGGCGTGTCCCCGTGCCCGACCACGAGGAGCCGCACGTGACTGACGATGAATTTCGCCAAGTCCACGAAGTGCTCCGCACACTGCCGCCACCGTGGCTCGTGCATTGCAGCGCGGGCGTTGATCGGACCGGCGGCGTGATTGCATCCCTACTCCACATTGAGAATGAACCCTGAACAACCATCCACTTCACTGACAGACCGCGCTACCCTGACACCGCGCCAACTCCAACTCCGCAGGTTGCGCACCTGTCTCAGGCGTCTTCGTCGCCGCACGGGCGAATTGAGATTGCGCTCCCCCGCTGACCGCGTCAGGCGTTCGCGGATGGAAGGTGCCCAAGCCGTGCTGGAAGCGCGGGCGGCGGGTCTGCGGGGGCTGGAGCACCTCAGCCCCGTGCCTCTCCTGTGCGAGCCGATGGTCAATGGCCATCCGAAACTCGTTCAGATGGATGACAACCGGGACGCTGTGATTTCCTTCCTCGCACACGACCATGTGCGCGTTGGGGAGCCGCATGAGGCTGGCATCGCAACGCACCGGCTGGCCTTTTACAAGGTGGCCAGTGCTTCCGTCCACGAAGAGATTCAGCACTGGCATCGGCGGCGATTTAGGCGGATGGGCTACGTCCACAGCCGGGCCTTCTATGAGGTCCGCAACTCCCGCACACTGAAGGCGCTCTCTAGCTCAAGAGAGGGGAAGCTGACGCACTGGGTCTTCTACATCGAGCGCATGAGGTTCGAGATGATTGCCGAAGATGTGGTCACGCTCCGTGACAACGAGCTGCTCCGCATGGACACCATGCCGTGCTAAACGAAGGCGCAACGACCGCCGACTTCAACCCGATTGACCATGACTCAGGAACAGTTTCACCAACGCATCATCGGCAAATACCAGCGCAAGCTCGACCGCATTCAGAAACGGGAAGGACGCCCGGCCATGCTCCGGCAATGGATGCTGATCACCATGCTCCTGCAACACGAGCGCGCTTTGGCCGCCCTCAAGGGCGAGGAGTTTTCCGTGCCCGTCCACATTCCGTTGCCACCCTCGGAGCTGTCCGAGGTGCGGTTCGCCGTGCGCAGCATGGAAGACCTTGTGGTCACCTATGAGGCGGACCGCGTGCAGCCGCTGCCGGACGACGAGGCCCGGCGACTCACCGAGCTGTGCGCGGTTTCCATCAGCTTCCTCGGTGTGCGCCACTGGGATTGCTCGGTGGCGCTCCACGACTTCGCGTTCGCACGCAACGATCTGGGACAGCACCCGGCGGGCTTCGATGGCCGACTTCGTGAGTTTTGGGGAGAGCGGTTCAACGGGTTCTGCTACGAAATCGAAAACTCCCGTGAACTCAACCGCCTCCGGCAGTTGGACCCCGACCAAGCTCCCCACTACCGCCATTGGCGGCTTTGGGTCACCAACACCGTGGTCGAGGTCGTCGCCTTCCAGATGAGGATGCCGAAATGGCCGCAGGATGATGTGCCAGAGGAACTGCCTGCCCGAACCGTGCAGCGGGACTTGAAGATTCGTGAACTGTTGTTCGAGACGTGACCACGACCTTCCCGCTCGTCCTGCGCCACCATTCCAAGTGTGAAACACGCCGCCGCTGGTGGCTCGACCTGCTCGACCAGATGATTGAGGTCGTCGCGTTCCGGGGGAGATTCCGGACAAGGTAGAGTGATGGCGTCCGTCCACACGTGCCAGGAGCAAGGTGTCAGGTGTGAAACTTCACACTGATGATGGCACTTTGTTGATTCAGGCCACACGCCGGTCAGGTCTGCCAGATAAGATCTAAGCCTGCATCAATTGAAACACTTGGTCGAGGTAGGCATTGCCTCCAATCCGACGCCAATAGCTTGGATGAAAAATCCAGAGCAGGTGCGTGACCTGATTATCCTCGTGGACCATAGTGTGGTGCCGCACTCGCTCTTCCTGATTGGGCGCACCATCGAAGCCGGGGAAACAGCCACTTATGGGATCTGCAAGGTGGTCGTTAATGCTTCCGTAAAAAACAACCAACCGAGGCCGCTGCTGGTGCAGTTGCTGGACGATCACTTGCAAACGACCAGCAACGAAATTGGGATTTTGATCGTGTGCTAGAAATGCAGGCCGACTTGCGAACATGGCCGCGTTATTGATTGGGGTGTCCGCAAGTTCGGCCCAAACCCAAGCCTTCTCGCTTGGATTCGGAAGCGGAGAAATCTCCAGCAGAGCAACTTCATGGTCCACGATCCCGCCCCCAGCTTGTCTGGCCAGATAATCACGCTGGAAACGTCGCCGCCAAAGGTGCGGTGCTCCAAGCGGGTCGTTCGGGATTGGTGCAGGAAACCATTCCGGAGGATCATTTCCAAGCGTGGCCGGAGTGCCCAACAATCGGAGAAGCGCGGACCAAGTCCTTTGCGCCGCAGGTGCAGCGTTGTGAAAATCGTGGAACTGATGGACGCCAATGCGCTCGCAATAGTGGCGAAGGTCCTTTAGATCGAACGCGTCCTCTGGAGACGTGCCTGCCCACTGAATCACCCGTGTTGTAATATCCAGACAACTGTCACCACCGCGTTCTTCTGGGCCGATAAACCAATAGGGGGCGCTCCAGTGACCGTATCCGAACTTTTGCCGGACGTAGTTCGTGAACGCCTGTTCGTTGGCGGGGACGGCTAGGAGATTGTGGAGGCACATACGCTTTACGAAGTTGGCTGCGAACGCTGCCCCAACGGTGCACCAAACATCGGTGGACAGTGCCACATTGTGAATTCGGTTCCGCTTCTTACGGAGGCGAGTATGCCATTGGCCGGTCGGAATCAAAGCTGAAACAGGAAGTTTGGCACGTGGGCAACTTTTTATTGACGACGGCTCGGTGCAGAATACCGTCAAACCATACGGTATGCCACCACTCACCCGCCGCCAGCAGCAGGTTCTCGATTTCATTCGCCGGGAGCAGGAGCAGGGCGGTGTCGCGCCCACCCTCGCCGAGATTGCCAGCCACTTCGGCTTCCGCTGCCTGACCACCGTGGCCGACCACCTGCGGCTTATCCGCCAGAAGGGCTTCCTCGCCGCCAGCGACGGCAGGGCGCGGGCGTTGAAGCTCGTCTCCCCGCTGCAACGGTTCCGCCAGCGCGTCATGGACATCCCGGTCTATGGCTCCATCCCCGCCGGGTTTGCCGACGACCGGAAGCAGGAGGCCAAGGGCTGCGTCTCCATTGACATCGAGACGCTGGGCATCAAGCCGACGCCGCGCACCTTCGCGCTCGAAGTCCGGGGTGAGTCCATGATTGGCAAGTGCATCATGGATGGCGACCTCGTGGTGCTGGAACACGGCATGACGCCTCGCAGCGGTGACGTGGTGGCCGCGCTCATCGACAACGAGAGCACGCTCAAGACGTTTCAGTTGAACCGGGGCAAGCCCTTCCTCCGCGCCGAGAACCCCAAGTTCCCCGACCTCATCCCGGCGCAGGAGCTGGTCATCCAGGGCGTGATGGTGGCGCTCATCCGCAAACGGAAATGACTCCCAGTGCCCCGCGTGATCGTTCATCTCGATGCCGATGCGTTCTTCGCCTCGGTGGAACAGGCGTCGGACACGCGCCTGCGTGGCAAGCCGGTCGCGGTCGGGGGTGAGAAGCGCGGCATCATCGCCTCGGCCAGCTACGAGGCCCGGAAGTTCGGCGTCTTCACGCCCATGCCCACCGTGCGGGCGCGCAAGCTCTGTCCCCAGCTCATCGTCCTGCCCGGTGACTTCGACAAGTATGAGCACTTCTCCCGCTGGATGTTCTCCTACGCACAGGACTTCACGCCGGACGTGGAGATTGCCAGCATTGACGAGGGCTACTTCGACCTGAGCGGGGTTCGTAAGCCGCCGCTGAACGTGGCCGAGACCATCCGCACGGCCATCCGCCAGTCGCTCAAGATTGTCGTCAGCGAGGGCATCGCCAGCAACAAGCTCGTCAGCCAGATTGCCTCCAAGCTGTCCAAGCCTGCCGCGTTCCGGGAGGTGCCCGCCGGGTTGGAAGTCCGGTTCCTTCATCCGCTCCCCAACAAGTGGCTGCCCGGTGTCGGCCCCGCGACCGCACAGCGGCTTGATGCCGCCGGGCTGGCCTGCATCCGCCACGTCGCGGCCACGCCCACCGACATGCTCCACCTGCTCGTGGGCAACATGGCCCCGGCGCTCAAGGCGCACGCGGATGGCATTGACGAGCGCCCGGTGCTGCCGATGAGTGCTCCGGCCAAGTCCTACAGCCAGCAGCAGACCTTCGAGGTGGACCTCACGGACGAGGAGTTTGCCGAGGCCGTGCTGCGGCGCATGGCCGACGACCTGATGGCCAAGGTGCGGTCGGACGGCAAAAGCATCCGCACGCTCACAGTGAAGGTGCGCTACAACGACATGGGTGAAGACCAATGCGGCGAGAGCCTGCTGGAACCGACCGACCTTGAAACGGATTTGTATGGTCGCCTCCACACGCTCTTCCGGCAGGCATGGAAGCGCCGCGTCAGCCTGCGCCTGGTCTCCCTGAAGCTGTCCAATGTGTATGACGGCCTCTTCCGTGCGGAGCTGGCGCTGGAACGGTCAGCGGAGCAGCACGAGGCGCGGCGGCGCTTGGCGGGCATCGTGGATGAACTGCGCCGCGCACGCGGTCGTGACGTGGTGTTGCGCGGCCACGACTTCCGGCTGCGCGATGCTCCGATGGACACGGCCAAGTTCCTGGAGCAGCAGAGCGCGCCGCGTGTGGTCGTGCGCGTGCCGGTGCGCCGGGCGACGCCAACCAGCTATGTGCCGTTGAGCGTGCACAGCGCCTACTCGTTTCTGAACTCGACGCTGAAGGTGGACGCCATCGTGGCACTGGCGAAGCGACGCGGCCTGTCCGCCATCGCGCTCACGGACACCGGGAACCTGCACGGCGCGGTGGAGTTCACGCAGGCGGCCAAGCAGGCAGGCATCAAGCCCATTCTCGGCGCGACGGTGCTGGTGGAAGGCCAGCCCGCCCGGCTCTACGTCCAGACCACGACGGGCTATCACAACCTCTGCCGCCTGCTCACCACGACCACCTCGCACGCGGAGTCCGAGGACGACCCCACCGAGCCGCGCCAGGTTCACCTTCGGCTGTCACAGCTTGCTGGCCTCAACGCCGGGCTGCTCGCCGTCAGCGCGGACACAAGGTTGGCCTCGGTGTTCGACGACCGGCTTTATCGTGCCATCTCCAGCTTGGAGGAGGCGAAGGCGGCCAGTGGTGCGCGCTGCGTGGCTGTGCTGCCTGTCCACTACGCCGAGCGTGACGACCGCTGGCAGTGGAACATCGTCCAGAGCATCCGCACGCGCACGCTGCTGCGGCAGACGCATCCGGGAAAACTACTCGATGGTGACTTCCACCTGCGGACCCCGGCGGAGATGACGAGCCTGTTCCGTGACTTCCCCGAAGTCGTCTCCAATACGCTGGAGCTGGCCGAGCGCTGCCCGTTCGAGTTGCCGCTGGGTGCGCCACAGTTCCCGGCGTTCAAGCCAGAAGACGGCTCCACGCCCCGTGCCTACCTGCGGAAGCTCGTGCTGGGTGGGCTGCGCCGCCGTTACCGCGACCGGGCGGATGCCATGCACGCGCAGGTGGACGAGGAGCTGGGCATCATCGCCGAGGTCGGCTACGAGGCCTACTTCCTCGTCGTCTGGGACATCCTGCAAGCGTGTCGGCGGCACGGCGTCGAGTGGATTACCCGTGGCAGCGCGGCGGACTCGCTCGTGTGCTACTGCCTGGGTATCTCGGACGTGTGCCCCATCCGCTTCGACCTCTACTTCCGCCGGTTCTTGAACAAGGAGCGCATGGCGCTGAACAAGCTCCCGGACATAGACATTGATTTCGCGCACGACCGGAAGGACGACGTGGTGGACCTCATCTTCGCCAAGTATGGCGCGACGCACGCGGCGGTCGTGGGCGGCTTCTCGACCTTTCAGGCCCGCAGTGCCTTTGCGGAAATCGCCAAGGTGCTCGGTGTCGGGGAGCGGGAGGTGCGCAAGTTCACCGACCATTTCCCCTGGAGCTTTGGCGGGGGCTGGGTGCCCAACGAGCCAGCGCCCAGCGGGGGCACGGGCTTGGTAGAGATGCTCAAGGCCAGCCCGGAGAACCGCGACTTGCCCTTCGATGAGGAGCCTTACCGCACGGCGCTGCTCATGGCCGAGTTCCTCGATGGGATGCCGCGCTATCCGAAGATGCACCCGTGCGGCGTGGTGCTCTCCTGCCAGCCGATGACGGAGCTGACGCCGACCTTCACCTCGAACAAGGGCCGCCCGACCACGCACTTCGACATGGACGCGGTCGAGGCCATCGGCCTGGTGAAGATTGACGTGCTGGCGCAGGGCGGTCTGGCCGCGATGCGGGACGCCAAGGCGTCGCTCGCCCGTCGTGGCATCGAGGTTGATCTCGCCGGACTCGAACCGTGGCAGGACCCGAACGTGTGGGAGATGCTGGCCTCTGGCGGAGGCCGGGCGGTGCATCACATCGAGTCACCGGCGATGATTGGGCTGTGCCGCCAGTGCAACGTGCGCGACATCGACGGCCTCGTGGCCATCGTCAGCGTCATCCGGCCCGGCGCGGCCAACGAGGGCAAGAAGCAGTCCTTCGCCCGGCGTTATCAGGGACTCGAACCCGTCACATATCCGCACCCGTCGCTGGAGGCGTGCCTCAAGAGCACCTTCGGCCTGGTCGTGTATGAGGAACACATCCTGCAACTGTGCGAGGCGTTCGCCGGGCTGCCACCGGGCCGGGCGGACGTGCTGCGCCGGGCGCTGTCCAAATACAAGGCACCAACCATCGAGACCATCCGCCATGAGTTCTTTGCCTGTGCCAAGGCACGCGGCCACGACGACGAGAAGACGGTTGAGGTCTGGCGGCTCGTGACGGGCTTCAGCGGATATTCTTTCTGCAAGGCGCACAGCACGGCCTACGGGGTCGAGGCGTATCAGAGCGCGTGGCTCAAGCGCTACCACCCGGTCGAGTTCATGGCGGGGGTGCTGACCAACGGGAAGGGCTTCTACCACCCGCTGGTCTATGTGCTGGAATGCCACCGGCTCGGCATCAAGCTGCTGCCGCCGTGCGTGACCAGCCCCGGCCCGCAGTTCTCGGTCGAGGCCCAGTCCATCCGTGTGCCACTGACCCGCGTGAAGGGACTGACCGAGCGCACGACCACCCGCATCTTGGGTGAGCATGGCCGGGGCGCGTTCACATCCATGTCCGACTTTTACCGGCGCGTGCTGCCGACACCCGACGAGCTGGAGGCGATGATCCGGGTCGGTGCGTTCGACGTTTTTGGCAAGACGCGCACCGCGCAGTTCTGGGAGTCTCGCCATCTGCACCACGCGTTTGGTGACAGTGGCACCACCGCGCCGGGGCAAGGTTGGCTCCTGCCACCGCCCGCGACCGACCGGCTGCCTGCGGTGCCGTTGCAGGAGCCGACGCGCCGCCAGCGGCTTGAGTGGGAGGCAGAGCTGCTCGACTCCACGGCCAGCGGCCATCCGCTCGAACTCCACGACCACGTCGCGTGGGACACCTACTGCCCGGTGAATCAACTCGGCAAGCACATCGGCCAGCAGGTCGTCATGTGCGGCCTCATTATCGAGCAGCGCACGCATCACCAGGTCACGGGCGAGCCGATGAAGTTTCTGACGCTGGCGGACCGGACGGGCATGGTGGAGACGGAGCTGTTCGCCGACACGTATCGAAGCTACGGCCTAGCCACCGTGCGCTACCCCGTGCTGGAAGTGACTGCGACCGTGGAGCCGTTCGAGAACGGGCGTGGGTTTTCCCTGCGCGTGCATCGGGCGGGGAGACCAAGGGAGAGCTGACGGTCGTCCGCTACTTCTCCGGCGGATAGAGCTTCTGCAAGGGAACCTTGAGCGCCTTGGCCAGGGTCTGGAGTTCGCTGTCGGTCACGCAGCGGAGCTGGGCCTCGATCTTGGAGAGGGTGGCCCGGCTCATGTCCAGGCCGAGCACCTCGCAGCGGGCAGCAAGCACCGCCTGCGTCATGTCCTGCTGGTAGCGCAGCTTCCGCACCTGCGGCCCGACGATGTTTTGCACGTTGGCCATGCTCCGATTTTGGAGCTTGACCGTAGTGCGGAGGTGGTTGTGACTAGCTCCGAATTCGGAGCATCTTGAAGACCGTCAAGCACGGTCGTAACCGGCATGACTTATGGAAAAAACGAACACATTCGGAGTGACTGCGCACTACTCTTCTGGGAGCGCGCAGAACCCGTCACTTCTTGGCGGCGGTGCTCACCTTACCTCTCAAGATTTAATCAGACTGCGCTGGGCGTGCGCGTTCCCGCGCCCATACCTGATGGCCTTGCTGTTAGTAATCGGCGCGGTCACTTCGTTCCCAAAGATGGCGGAGGCGGCGGACAGTCCGGTCGATCAACAGAAGGCAAAGGCCATTTCGTGGGATCAGAAACAGGCGAAGCTCAAATCATTCAAGGCTGACGTAGGTGACTTCGCCTTCAAAATGCTGAGGCTGCCGGGCGGAGCTAAAACCGTCGGAATTTTCATCGGAGATAAAATTGAATCTGACTTCGCTGCGTTCGGTCCGGACGACAAGTTCTATGTTCGCGCTGTCGGTGTGCAAGAAGTGCAGCGGACGCTGAACCACATCGCGCAGACTTTTTTAACCACACGCTCTGCAAACGAGCAGAGAACTGTTGATGAGTTTTTTGCGTTTCTCAAAGTCGAGGAGGCTGACCTAGCTTTCAGGAAAGCGCGTAAGGTGTTGGCCTTTGAAGAGCTGTTTGATGCGATTGAAGAAGGTTCGGTTCGTAGCGCGAAAGCTGCTCTTGCGGCTGGTGCTGACGTTAATGGACGGCACGAAGTGCATGGCCTTACCCCGCTGCACTACGCCGCTGGCACCGGGAAAAAAGAACTTGTTGAGGTGCTTTCTGAAGCGGGTGCGAACCTCAACCAAACGGTCACGGCGAAAGGGGCGATTAAGCCCCGGAAAACACTGGAGGGGTGGACTGCTCTCCACCTCGCTGCTGTAAATGGCTGGGTGGAGTCGGTTCAACTGCTGATCGAAAAGGGAGCCGACAAGGACGCTAAAGATGAGCAGGGTTTTACGCCGTTGGACAGGGTGATTGAGAAGAAGGATCTGGAAATGGCAGCGATCCTGAAGGCCGCCGGGGCGAAAGAGGCAGTGGGAATCCCCAAGGGGCAGCCGCCGAATAGCCCGCCTCCCAACAAATCCAAGTCGACTGGCCCGGCTCCCAATAATGCCCAGCAAACAATGGCTTTTGGGAAATTGATGGGAGCCATCCAAGAGGGACAAATCCGTGGGGTGAAAGACGCTCTTGCAGCTGGTGCGGACGTGAACGGAAAAAGCGAAGTTGGACTTAGCCCACTCATTCTCGCCGCCATGACCGGGAAAACGAGCATTGTTGAAGCGCTCTGTGACGCAGGCGCAAGTCTGAACCAGACGGTCACCGGCAAAGCAGCCAACACCGACGGATTCACCGCGCTTCACTTTGCCGCCCTGAACGGACATGAAGAGGTCGCTCAATTACTACTCACGAAAGGAGCAGAGAGGAATGCCAAAGCGGGCAACGGGTTGACACCGCTCGCCCTTGCCACCGCCCTCAAGCAGCAGGAGGTCGTGGCGGTGCTAAAGGCCGATGGCGCGAAACCACAAGGCGGGAACGTCGTGCCGCAGCAGACGAATCGTCCGATGCCCAACAAAACCAAGGAGGCAGACCAAGCACTCCTGAAACCCACGACGAGACCGTCGGTTTTTGAGGAACTTTTCGAGGCAAGCGAACGCGGCGTTGTAGGCAGTGCGAAAGCTGCGCTTGTCGCTGGTGCCGACGTAAATGGACGACATTCGCTAAATGGCTTCACGCCATTGATGATCGCCGTGGACAGGGAGCACCCGGAGATAACGGCGTTGCTGCTCGGTCATGGTGCAAAACTTGAGGCGACCAACAAGCTCGGCAACACCGCTCTGCACATTGCGGCTTACAAAACCAAAACTTCCATTGCAAAGCTCCTTCTCGATAAGGGAGCGCTGGTCAACGCGCAAAACGCGGAACTTAGGACTCCCCTGGCGGTCGCCGCCAACAACGGGAACAAGCCCGCAGTGCTGCTTCTGCTTGAGCATGGTGCGGATACGACCATCGAGGACAAGTGGGGAACAGCACTTGCGAGCGATTTCCGTCTGCGGGAGATAAACCCAGAAATTGCCAGCCTCATCGAAAAGGCTGGGACTAGTGGAACAACCAAGCCATCAGTGGCCCGCACTGCCAGTGGAAACCCTGGCGAGGCGGCATCAAAACGGCAACCAGCCGGGGCAGCGAAGCTCAACGCTTCCGTTGCCCCAATCACGTCCGAGCCATCCGCAGCAGAACAGGCGATGGACCGGTTCATTGAGTTGTTGCTCCAGAACGACCCAGGGTCGAACAAGACTCCCGATCTGAATCTGGCGCTCCTAAATTGCGCCCGACAAGGACTTGCGAACAGCTTGAGAAAATGCCTCGAACGTGGTGCGGAAATCGAGACTGCCGACGCCATCGGCAACACTGCGCTCATGCTCGCCGTCCAGCGCGGACATTTGCCAGTGGTCAAATGCCTCATTGAGAAGGGTGCTGATGTTTCCAAAGTCAACCGCCAAGGCAAGTCCGCGCTTGGTCTCACCAAGAATACGGAGATCATTTCAGCCCTCAAGGAAGTCCCGGCCAAGCGGTAATCACGCACGCAACTCCAAGGATCACAGCTGCGCACACTCTCAAAGTTGAAAGACGATGGTGTGATTTCTGAGGCGGATTTCAGCCGGAAATCGAAGGAACTTCTTGGTTTATGAAAACAACAAACGAACCAGCAAACGCGCCGAACGTCACGACGAACTGCGTGATGATATTCCTCCTCTTCTTTGCCATTGGATGGACTGGTCTTCTGTCAGGATGTGGCGGTGGCTCACCGACGGCACCGAAACCTACCAAAGCGGAGTGGCGGGCCAAGCTCGCTGGCAGTTATGGCCAGGTCGCGCAGCTTGGCATCATCAACAACCTGCAACCCGCCCAGTTCAAGGGCGTCATGGGGGAGCCGACCAAGACGCAAACCGTCGGCGAGCAGGCGTATTGGTATTACGAGTGTTCAGACGGGACCATTCAACTTGAACTTTCCGCACCGAATCTTGCCGTCGGCGTCATGCACGGAAAAATCAACGATTATTGAAAACCGGCACGGGAGTCCGCCCTTTCGCTTATCCTCACACGGCCCGCCAATTTTACACCCACACTTGGCGAGCATCGAACCACCAGTGCGCTGGGAGCCGCCACGCCGTGAAGACAGCGCGGTTCCATTCTCCCAGTTCGCGCCACAAGTGAGGCCACGGCGTTCCCGCCAGCGTCCGCATGTCCTCCTGCCCCGCCAACACCAGCGTCGGGCGCGGCTCGGCGCGCAGCACCGCTCCCAGCGGCCCGGCCAGCGTCAGTTGCTGTGAGCGCACGGTGCGGCGTCCGCCTTGAGGCGGGAGCACCATCGCGTGCGGCGCAAGTTTCCGGATGGCATACAGGCCCTGATAGCAGGCCAGCGCCTCGCCTTGGAGGAAGAGCACGCGGATGTCCCGCCCTTCCTCATTGACCCCATGCCGAAGCAGGGCCTCGACTCCCCAGCGCTCCTGCTCCGCCAGCGGCTGGACGGCTGCGCGGTAAGCAGCAGCGCTGGCGGGGCAGTGCTCATCTAGGAACCGCCCCATGAATTGCTCCCAGTCGCACAGCTCGGTGCCCAAGGATAGTTCCCGCGCCTCCACGAAGCGCAGCTCTCCACGAAGCTGGCCCGCGATGCGTTCAAAGAAAACGCGCAGGGAGGTGGCTGATTCATGGCCATCGGCGCACAGGTCCGCGAACACGAACGTGTCGGTCAAATGGCAGAGCTTCACCAGCGGCTCCCAGTCGCCGCCACCTCCGGGACAGAAGCACGTAGTAGATGCCTTCTGCTCGGCAAGCCGGAGGGCGTCCCACCAGTCCGGTGGCGTGGACAGCGCCTTATCGAGGTCAAAATCAGCCATGGTCGTGGTCTTTCGTATCTTCGTGGTTCGACGCGGTGCGTCACTGGGCACCGTCGTCATCTCAGCTCGTCCGGCAAGGTCAGCCATGAACTCTTCAGCCGCGACTCGATGAGCTGGTTCAGCGCCATCCCTGCCCTGAGTTCCGCTGCTGAAACGCCCGCCAGCAGCCGGTTCACGAGTTCTCGGTAGCGGAGCCAGACTGGTGCAATCTTGCGACTGCCAGCCGCCGTGACACGCACCACCAGCGCATTGCCATGCAGGCCCGGCGTCCGGACGCCTTTGCGCCGGGAGGCCTTGCGCGTCTCCACCAACCCGGCCTCCTCCAGCCGGGAGATGCGGCGGGAGAGCAGCGTGTCGCCGTGCACCAGCGCGTCCCGCAGCGCCCGGTAGGTAACGTAGCCATCCGGGTCGGCCTCCGGCTCCGGCCAGCCCAGCTCCCGGACACCATGCAACTCCACCAGGATGTCGGCCTGTTCGAGTGGCACACCGCAGTCCGCCAGCGCAATCTGCCGCAACGGCGGGAGCATGCGTTGGCGCACCCGAAAGACGCTGGCGACGTAGTCCACGGGATCGGGTTCGGAGTCAGGGCGGGCGGTTTTGCTCATGGCCGGAGCTTAGGTGCCTTCGCAGAATAATGCAAGTAGTTCGTGACTAAGTGCAGAACCCGTGCTTTAATAGACCTCACGTTGACGCTGCTGCTCTGCGTGATCCGCACCGACTGTCGAGTGCCGTGAGCCGCCCGTGATTGAACCTTGAACTTACTTTTTCCGTGGAAGCCTTACCGCCTTATTTAGAAAACCTGCCCGCTGACGAGTCGGTCTACTTTCTCACGCCCGTGCTGCGGCATTTCGCGGACAAGACCTACCATGTGCACTCCGCGACCGTGCGCTGGAACAAGCCGCTCCTCGTTGCGGAACTCAAGTCGCAGTTGATCCGCAGCAAGGCGGGGCACTGCTGGGACGAGGATGTGCCGCCCTCGGTGCGCCAGCGTGAGCTGCTCTTCCATCTGCCCGGCGACGTGTTTGTCCACCTCGATGAATACACCGCCCACGTCCATGCGGCGTGCCCCGACGTGGCCGCCCAGGTGCTCACGGATTTGAACCACCGCTTCACCAAGCCGCCGAAGGCAGGGCTGCCAAACTACCATCTCCTCAGCTACGGGCGCGACGGGGTGCAACGTCACCCGGTGTCCCTGACACGGGCGAGCCTTCACTCGCCTGATGACCTCGCCCTGCACTACGGCGGTGACTTTGTTCCGTGGGAGGCGGACCTCATCCAGCGTTTGCAGAAGCAGTCCAACGGATTGGTGGTGCTGCGCGGCGACCCCGGCGTGGGCAAGACCACGTTCCTCCGCCACCTGATGGCGCGGCTGGCCAAAACGCACCGTGCGTTCCTCGTGCCGACTTCCCATTTCAACATGCTTGCTAGCCCGGAGATGCCGGTGTTCTGGGCGGGCCAGAACTACCGCTCCAACCTGAACAACCTGCTCATCTTGGAGGACGCCGAGGCCCTGCTGGGAAAGCGTCGCGGGAGCAACGACGACCAAGTGAGCAACCTCCTGAACATGGCTGATGGCCTGCTCGGTGACTCGATGAAGGTGCAGGTTGTTGCCACCGTGAACGCCACGCTGGACAAACTCGATCCCGCCATCACGCGCCGTGGCCGCATGCTGGGCTACCGCCAGTTCCGCCGTCTCACGCGCACCGAGGCGTTGCGCCTAAGCACGGCGAAGAACCTCACACTGGGGGACGGTGATGAGTTCAGCCTCGCCGACATTTATCGTGGGGCAGATTCCGCCGACCCAGTGCCAGCGGAGCCGACCATGGGTTTTCACCGCTAACCCACACGCTGAAATATGAAACTTGCCACCATCAAGAAGCACATCAAGACCTTGCCGGACGCGCAGATCAACCCGCTGTTGGAGTGGCTGACGCAATACCGCGACTGCGAGGTTTGGCCGCGTGAGATGACGGCGGACATACAGCTGCTCGGCATCGACAAATGGAAGGAAGCTCTGACGCAGGCCATGGAGAAGGCCCCGCAGCGCGACCAGGCTGCCTTGCGCCTGCTCAACAGCATGAAATGCAGCACCGAGGCCGACCGCGATCAGGTGCTACGCGATGTGGAATGCCTGCTGGCAGAGCCGCTAAGTGAAGCGGGTAAGCGCGGGACTCGGGGTAAATCCACGAACAACTAAGCCCACAATCATCACCACTACTCCCGTGCGCGAATTACCATTGCGCACTCTGAATTATGAAACTCAAAGCGATCAAGAAGGGCATACTGGCCCTGCCGGACAAGGAGATCAAACCGCTCGTGGAGTGGCTCCGCAATTACTACGATGGCCCGGTCTGGAACCGCGAAATGGAAGCGGACGTATATCGTCTAGGGGCGGACGAATGGGAGCGCCGTTTGACCGATGGGATGGATATATCCACTCCAGCTTCCGCGATCTCATTGGCGGCTCACCAACAGGGTATCCGCGAAGCTCAGGAGCGCATGGAGCTAGCCAATCGCCGCAGTCAGGCTGCCCTACGCTTGATCAACCGCATACCCTTTCCTACCAAGGCCGCCCGCACCCGGATGATAAAAGATTTTGAGTGCGTGCTGGGAGAGTCACTGGGCGCAGCCGTCGAGCGCCCAACCACGAAGCAATCCTCGAAGAGCTAAAAATCAGAACCACTGCCATGCGCGAACTTCCATTCCACAACGAGCCGCAGATCGCCGCGCTAGTCCACGCCTATCGCAAGCAGCTCACCGGCACGGAGACCGGCCCGGAGGGCACCGTCGGCGACTACGCTGGCAAGCTGGCCACGTTGAACTACGACGAACTGCTCGACCGCATGCTCGTGGCCTGCCCGGAGATCTACGAGCAGGCAGGGTTGGATAGCATGCCCCGCAGCGAGCGGATGCAACGCCTGGTAGCCCTGGCGGCGGGCCACCGGCGGGCCGAGACCCACTGGCCGTTGATTGGCGAATTCTTCGACTCGCTGCGCTACCGGAGCCGTTACGACATCATGGACTTCGAGGCCGCTGGTGAAGCCATCATCACGGCCTACAACCAACGCCTCTCCGCCGAACTGCGGGAGCGCGTGACGGCGGCCCTGACCCGTGATTTCGATTTCAACTATGTTGCAGAGGGAAAACGGGAGACGCCGTGGTTCCACGAGCGGTTTGTCCCTCTCGGAGAATTCTACTCGCCGTGGATGCTCAAGGTGCTGGGTGCCACTGTGGGCAAGCTCAGCCATCTGGTCTTCCCCCGCTGGATGGAGCGCGCCGGTCCGATCAATCAAATGCTGGGCAGCACGCGGATGCACTGCGTAATGCTGACCATGGATTTTCGGCAAGATGCCCGACAGTTTTGGGCGGCAAGCTCCGACAACGTCGTTGACCCGCTGGGTGCGTGCCTCCACGCCGGGCCGGACAGTCCGCACATCGTGCTCTTCATGCACACCATCGCGCAGGCGGCGGAGCAGTTGGGGCAGCGTGCGCAGGTTCACGAACTCGGTCAGATGGTATTCCTGCACGAGTTCGCGCACGTCATCCACCTGGGACGCGCTGACACGGACGGCCTGCTGAATCCAGCCGCGCCGCCCCCGTGGACTCGTCAGGACTGGGTGGAGCTGGTGGCCCAGTTCTTCACCTGGAGCGCCATCAAGGACGATGCCAGGCTGGCGGCACTGTTCGAGAAGCTGACGGACTTGCTGCCGCCAGAGTATCGGACGTGGCGCACGATGCGGGATTGTTCGATGGAAGAATTTCGGGCCTACCTCTGGCTGCTGCGGCGCGATGGTGCAGGGAAGCGCGGGGTGGCGTTCCAAGAGTGGTTCTGCGCAGAGCACCCGCAGTTGCCACCGCTGCCCAAACCGTAGAACGACAATTACACAAACCTCTCGATCTGCTGAACCTATGAAGCGACTTTATCTGAGCCAAGACGGGACGGTCCGCGCTCCTGGCCCCGGCGAGCATGGCCACCTCGACATGGGGCGGACTATCTTGGGGCCTGACTGGCGCGAAGACGTGGAAGACACTTACGCCGCCATGTGGAACGCGGGATGGGTGCGCGTCGTGGACTCTCCGGACACTCTCGTCGCCGAGCAATGGCGAGACGGTAAGCCGGTGGCCTTCGCCGACCTACCACCTGTCCAGCGGGAGTGGCTCGAAGAGAATTCTGTGCGGGCAGGCAAGGAGTTCGTTTGGAATGCCAAAGTGTTCGAGAGTACCCGCGAACGGCAAAGCAACGCCGCGCAAGCGGCGCAGGTGCGGACGCCGGGCCAGACTTTGAGCGATATGCAGCGCATTTATTTGAGCGAAGACGGGGTCGCTAGGATGCTGACCGGCGACGAGCGCGACCACACGGACATGGCGCGCACCATATTGGGTGACGCTGCCCAGGATGCCACGACGGACTTGGACCTCTACTGCCTCATGTGGAACGCGGGCTGGGTGCGGGTGGTGAGCACCCCGGAGAAGCTCTACGGGGAGAAGCTGCTTAGCCGCCGTCAGGCTCCGTTCGAGAGCCTGACGCGTGCCCAGCGTGACTGGCTTGAGGACAATTCCAAGCAGCTGGGCAAGCAGCTCATCTGGAACGACGCGGCATTTGCGCTCACACGGGAAGGCCAGCCGGAGGCTCCGCCCGTTCAGCCATGAGGATCCCCTGAATGAAACCACGGTGGAAACCACCAGAGATTCCGGCAAACGAGGGTCAGATTGACCTTCCTGACCTGCCTGCTGCTGCGCATCCACAGACGCAGCCGTCGGCGCTTGACCGGTGTCTCGTCGAAAATGGTTTTCTGCTGGGAGCACACTCCATTCGCGTGCACCTGCAACTCGCTGACCGGCTGCGTGCCTGCGGGTTCCTCGTGCGGTGGATTGAACGGGATTCGATTCATCCCGTATGGTCAGTTCGTATGTTCGCGGGCACCGCCGTGGATGCCGACAGCATCAAGGCCGTGCGCAAGCACGTGCGCCGGGCACTGCGAGAGGTTGGCCTTTGGGTGGAATCCGACGGGGTCGCGGTCAGCGTCAGCGGTAAGCTCATCATCGCGGCGTTCGTCCACGAGGCCGGATTTCCAGGCCGCACGAGCTTCTCGTGCAAGGGCAAGGCCGTGAAGCCTGGTGCGCTCCGTAACCTACGCTCTGGCCTGCGTTGAGAATCCACTGGGGGAGCGATCCGGGCGGCAGACGCCAAGGAGGTGGGGATGGGGAATCCCTCTGAAGAAACGTGCTGCCACCCGAATCTTAAATCCACCGGAGCGCAGGGCACGGCGCAGTTCGCCAAGTGACCGCAGAGCTTGCTGTCCTTCTTACGCCTGCCTCTGGGCCTGTCAAACTGAAACCCCGTTCGGCACACCTGTAACAAAGCGGCCCAACAATTCCTGTAAGGACTCCGCCTCCACCTCGACTCACCCCTGCCGCACGTTGCGGCGCTGAGTTGAGAACATGAACGCCGCCACCATGCAAACCGCTGATCCGCTCGCCCACCCCGCCGCGCCGCTGGCCCGGCCCGCGCCGGAGCCGGTCATCCTCATTCTCGCCGACATCAGCGGCTACACGCGCTACATGACGGCCAACGCCACCTCCCTGGCCCACAGCCAACTCATCATCACGGAGCTGTTCAATGCCATTCTGAGCGAAGTGGAGCTGCCACTCGCCGTGGCCGAGGGCGAGGGCGACGCGGTGTTCCTGTATGGCCGCAAGCAATTCTGTCCGTTGCCGACGGATGAGGCCCGGCGGGTCATTGGCACGCGGCTGGCCCGGTTCCTCGACCTGTTCGCGGCCAAGGTGAAGGAGTTGAGCCGAGGCAACCACTGCACCTGCCAAGCCTGCACCCATCTGCCGCAGCTCCAGCTAAAGGTGCTCGTCCACAGCGGCGAGGCGCTCTTCTACGAGCTGGCGGGCTTCCGCAAGCTCTCCGGCGTGGATGTGATTCTTGCCCACCGGCTGCTGAAGAATTCCGTCCCTCACAAACACTACATCATGCTCACTGAGGCGGCCCGCGCCGATGTGGAGTTGCCCGCGCACATGGAATTGTCCGAGGGCGTTGAGGAGTATGAGGACATCGGCACAATCAGGACACGGGTCTATCGTCCGCCCGGCGCGGCGTCCGCGCCCGTCCGCGCCAGACCCAACTCGTCGTCCAGCTTGGGCCGTCGGCTCCGCTTCCATGCGCTGCTCTGGTGGACACCTTTCGTCGAGCGCGTGCGGCGACTGCGGGCCGGGACTCGTAAGTTGCTGGCGGCGGCCTGACCCGCTATTGAACCCGCGTGCAAAGCCAGCCCTCCGACCCGCCCGCTGCGCGTCTGGCCGACCCGGAAGCGTGGGTGGACGCGTATGGCGACTACCTGTTCCGTTACGCGCTGGCACGGCTGCGGGACGAGTCCCTGGCCGAAGACATGGTGCAGGAGACGTTTCTGGCTGCGCTCAAGAGCGACGCGGCCTTCGCGGGCCGGTCGGCTCCGAAGAGTTGGCTGATCGGCATCTTGAAGAACAAAATCGTGGACCACTACCGCAAGGCGATCCGGGAGACCTCCTTCACCGACCTGGAGTTCATGGCGGACGAGCAGAGCGAGCGCTTCATTCCGGACGGCCTGTTCAAAGACGGGTGGATTCATGAGCTTGGCCCGCTGGAATGGGCACCGACTCCCGGCGCGGGTCTGGATAGCGAGGCGTTCTGGAAGACCTTCCACGAGTGCTCCGGGAAGCTGCCGCGCAAGGTGGCCCGCGTGTTCCTGCTGCGCGAAGTGGACGACGTGTCCACGGAGGAGATTTGCGCGCTGCTGGACATCAGCCCGAACCATCTCTGGGTGATGCTGCACCGCGCCCGCCTAGCGCTGCGGGCGTGCCTGGAGGCGAACTGGTTTGCACCGCAGGAGGGGAAATCATGAGCCAGCCCGGTCCCATCAAGCTGTGGTTCATCACCTGGGTCTGGAACCACACGCCGACCTGCAAGGAAATCACCCGGCTCGCCTCGCAGCGGTTGGACGGCCCGCTGCCGCTCATGACGCGCCTGCGCATCCGACTGCACACAACGATTTGTGTGTGGTGCCAGCGCTACCTCGAACAAGTGAAACTCGTGCATGACGCCGCGCCCGGCTACGTGGAGCACGTTGAGCACGCGTCGGGAAAATGCCTCTCCGCTGACGCCAAGCAGCGCATGAAGCGGGCCTTGTCGGGAAGGGATGCTCAGTGAGCACGAGACAGTTGTAAGGAAAGCGCCGCTGGTCCGACTCACTCCCAAACACATCACATGAAACCACGCCTGCTCCTCACCCTGCTCGTCACCACCTTGTTCGCCGCCGTGCAACCGGCCCGCGCCAACCCGGATGACTTCACCGTCCAGTCCGCCACCAGCAAGACGACGTTTAAGCTGGCCGACGCCAAGGGCAAGTTTGTTGCGCTGCACTTCCTGCTCAAGACCGAGTGCCCCTACTGCCTGCGCCACACGCGGGACTACTTCTCCAGGGCCGCCACGCTGCCGAACGTCATCCACGTCTTCGTGAAGCCCGACACCGAGGCGGAAATCAAGTCATGGGCGGCCAAGCTGCCTGCCGACGAGCTGGCGAGGAACCCGATTTACCGCGACCCGGACGCAAAGTTGGCCAAGGCGTTCAGCATCCCCGACGGCTACAAGTTCCACGGCCAGGTCGTCCACTACCCGGCGACCGTGCTGCTCAATCCAGCGGGCAAGGAAGTCTTCCGCCACGTCGGAAAGAACAACGGCGACCGGATGTCGTTCGAGAAGTTGGCTGAGAAGGTCGGTGAGCTGACGAAGGCCAAGCCGTGACGCAGCCCGGTGCGGTGCAGGGCCGGGGCGAAGCGATTCGGGCGGCGCACGCCTTGGAACGGGGAATGGGAACCCCAAGGTTGGGGGTGGAGCACCCCACGGAAGTCAACGTGCGACCGCCCGAACCAAAAAACTGTGTGACCGTTGCGAGTGATTGACGCCCGCGACGGTCAGGTCGTTACGACCGGCAACAACTCCCGGACCTCCCGGTCGCTGTTCGCCTTGAGCTTCAGGTGGCCCATCACCCGTGACAGAAAGCGCAGCAGGGTGATGGGCTTCTCGATGAACTCCACGGCACCGAGCCGTTCCGCCTGCTGCTTGTTGTCTGGGCTGTTCTGGCCGCTGACGAAAATCACCGGGATGTCCTGAAGCGCCGGTGCGGCCTTCAAATGGCGGCACAGCTCCAGTCCGCTCATGCCGGGCAGTTCGATGTCCAGCAGCAGGAGGTCGTATGTTTCCGTGGTCAGCAGAGTCAGGGCCTCCTCGCCGGTGCGGCAAAGGGTGGCGTCAATGAGGGAGCGGCTCAGGGCGAGCCGCATCAGGTCGCCAATGTCCTGGTGGTCTTCAACCACGAGCACACGGGCGACGGGCTTCTTAACGCTGGCTGCGGGTGGTTTGGACAATGAGGTTGCCATGACTGAGGTGGCGGTCGGTGACGAGGCGGGGGAAGGAAACCTTGCAGGTTCTGGCTGAGGATGGCCTGAGCCGGGCGGAGGTTCGGTGGGCTTGCAATGCTGGCTGTGTCTTGTAGCAGATTTGTGGCTCCGCACAATCGGATTCGGCTGCCTGTGACGCCCACACGCACTAGCACACCCAAGGGGTCACAACTCAAGCACTGGGTGACGCCATTTGAGCCGAACTCATGCCCTTTGGTTACGGCTCGGCAGCACGCGACGAAGGACAGCACTTGTCAACAACACGAGTCCTGTCGCTCGTCCACAACGCGGGATAGTCGCCTACTGCCGTCACACGCCTCGTGCATGTTCACCGCACTGTGTAGAAACCTCGCCATTTATTAGCAAGTGGAGCGACTTTAACACATGGCTGTGAAGCTGCCTTTGAAGGCCGCTTTGAGGCTCAGGCTCTTACGATGCCCAGTTGTTTCAGCATATAGCGCACTTTCTCGAAGGCGTCCCGCTGCCGGATGGCGCGCTCTTCCTCATCCAGCGTCTCCTCGAATCCGGCCACGTCTCTCGGCCCGACGTGATCGAGAGTGGCAAACTTGCCTGCCATCTTCTTCAAACCCTCCTGCACCAGCCCCAGCTTCAGGTGCGGACGGAACGCCTCCACCACTTCGTCAACTCCGCCCGGATAATTTTGCAGCACGAAGTAGATGTCGTAGGCGTCCTTCGCCTTCCGGCGATCCTCCAGCGCCATTCCCTTCATCGCCAGGAAGGGCACCACGGAAGCAACCTGCACGTTCACCTCGTCCAGCGCACCGTCCGGCAGCTTCCCCTTCACCGCGACCTGCGTGGGCGGAATCTGGAAGGCCAGGTCGCAGCCCCGCGCCTTGCGTGGCTGCATGTCGAGGGCCTTCTGCGTGCGACGGCCCTTGCCGGTGCCGCCATACTCGCCAGCCAGAAAATCCACCTGCACCACCTGCCCACGCACGTCCTTGCGGAAAATGAACGGCTGTTGCTGGTCCTGGATGTAGCCGTGCTGGCGCAGAATCTCACCGATCATCCGGTAGCCCGCCTCGGTGAGTTCCTTGTGGTTCAACGCCACGTCCACATCAATGCTGCCAACGTGCCGCTCCAAGCTCGTCGGGATCAGCAGGTCGGGAATCCAGCCGCCGACCAGCACCATGTCGTCACGATACTCGCCGAGAATGTGCATCAGCTCGATGAGCACCGACTTGGCCGCGTCCACAGCGGCGGCGGTATAGTCTATTCGTTCTCCGGCCATGTGTTTTTGATGACTTGTTGTTTCAGGAAGTCCGCTGCCTCTTCACCGCGACCCTTGATTTGCCGGAGGTCGAGGTAGGTTTGCACCGGCGACGTGACGCTAGCCCCGCCCTTCGTCTCCACGCCGTAAAGCACACCCTCGTCATAAGGGATGATCAAATTCACGTTGGCCCCGCTCGTCACCGGCTTCAGTTCCAGCCGTTCGGCCACGCGGTCGAGATTGCCCGACACGTAGGCCATCGCCCGCTGGTAACGCACCATTGGCGCATACCGGGCGGCGCTGGAAAATCCCGCCAGCGCGTAGGGTGACTTTTCCTTCTCGCAGGTTTCCGCCAGCAGCCGCTCCACGTCCGCAATGGGCCGGAGCGTGTAGAACTCCCGGACGGTGCTGCGGCGGAAATCGTAGTTCCCTTCCCACTCGGCCAGCAACTCGGCGGGCGCGGTGAGGCGGAATCCTTCGTCGCCTGCCTGCACCCACTCACGGTCCACCAGCAGCTTCTTCACGTTGAAACCCTGGCCGAGGCTCACGTCCGCCTCTTGGGCCAGCGACTGCGCCTTCCACCAGCGTCCCGGTGTGGTCAGCAGCACGCGCAGCACGCGCTCGGCCTTGGGCGAAAAGAGCGACCGCAGATCCCGCTTGCGGGCGAATGGGTTCTCCTTGCCCTCCTTCGAGATGAACACCTGGTCGAAGGCGAGGACGCAATTCCCTGCGAGGTCGGCGAAGCCTAAACCCTCCATGCGGCAGATTGCCGCCGCCTCCGGTGAAATGTAGGGAGCCATGACCACGCCGTAGGCATCAGGCCGCTGTTCCTTGAATCGTGCCAACTGGTTCGTCGCCTCACGCACCACGCGGGGCTGCCCTACCGACTTCACGTCCACCATCAGTGTGCGCTTGCTGGCGCGGGTCCTCACTTGGAAGAGCAGATCCGGCCCGGTGGCCAGCCGCTTCGACTCCCGCATCACCTCCACTCTCACGAACGGCACCTCCTGGAGGCACTTCAGCAAGGCCTCCTTCGCCCGGTCAAGCAGCTCGGTCTGTTTCATTGTGATGGCCGTTTTCAACAAGTGCTGAAAGCTACTATTCTACTGAAAGTCCAGCAAGCCCGATTTCAGCTAGGGCGACGCTTTCAGCAGCGGCTGAAACCCGTGATTCCGGTGAAACGGTGCGGGCGGCGACCGCCGCCTATTTCTTGCTGCGCTCAAGGTGCTTCACGCAGCCTGCTGAAGCTCAGTCAACCGGAGCGTGGCCATCCAGCAAAGACTCCACTTGTCGTCTGCTGAGCATCGTGTCCAGCCGCGCAACCGCCCTTGCCGCCCTACTCCGCAGCGACGGATGCTGTGGGCAGCCGAACGACTGCTGGTGAACTGCGCTTTAGATTCCTCGCCGGAATCTAAAGTGTCGTGTGTTCCACCGGTGGTGTGCTGAGACCCTGGTGACGAAGTTGGCGAGCGTATGTCCACGTGGTTTTCAGGCTCCATTTTCCCGACAATTCCCGACAACTTCGCTTCGGGAATACTGTATCCAACTTCGGTCTGGCGTTTTTCAAAAACCTCGTTATCGTCCTGAATATGTTGGTTTTGGCCGTTTTTTCACGAAAACGGCGGACTGATTCGAGCGGTTTCGATTCCCTTCACCCGCTCCACTTCCAGCCCGTTTGCGCTGAGAGCAACTGACCCGTCACTGACCGCCGATGGCTGGGTCCGTCTACGGGGTGTTCGAGAAATACCAGACGGAGGATTCCATGGTCTCCACGTGGCCGTCCACAAAGCCAACGTTGCTGCGCTTGTTGTGCCGCAGGTGCGGGCCGCCCCAATCGGGCGAGTTGGGCGAAGTCGTCGTCGTGGCTTGTAACGTCCCAAATGCCTCGCTGCCGGCAGGCCGGATCAGAATCCAGCAGCCCGGCTTGTAGGTTGAAGTGGGCGTCACCGCCACGTTGCCATTGGGTGAGTCCACCGCCAACGTGCCGCCGTCGCAGAGATAGACCGTGGATGCCGGCTTGGCCACGCCTGTGTCCCCGAAGCCAAGCTGGCGCGCGCCGAGGTCAATGTTCGCCATGTAGTGATTTTTCACCTTCGCGTTGACCCAAAGTCGCTCCGTGCCGCGATTGGGCGCGCTGGGGCAGACGAACAGGTTCGTGTTCGATCCAACGTAGGTCAGCATGACGTCCGCCCAGCTCAAGCCGGTGGTGCTCGGCGTGTGACTGGGCGGCAGCTGGTCGCCGTTGTCGTCTGCATAAATTTTTGCTCCGAGCAGGATTTGCTTCGTGTTGCTCACGCACTTGATGCCGAGCGCCTTGGCCTTGGCCTTGCCCAACGCCGGCAAGAGCATTCCCGCCAGGATCGCTATGATGGCGATGACGACGAGCAGTTCGATCAAGGTGAACGCGCCCCGGCGGCGTGGCGTGAAGTTTCGTTGCATGACGATGCGAGCGGTTGAATTGCTCGGGAGCAAGCTGGCAGAGAATGACCACTGCGGAAACAAGTTGTTTGATGCAACTCGCTGCTCACTTTGCCGCCGTCTGCGACTTCAGCTCCCGCTCCCGCAGGATCGCGAAGATGACGGGCGTGACCACCAGGATGTGCAGGAGGCTGCTCACCATGCCGCCGATGACGGGGGTCGCGAGTGGTTGCATCACTTCGCTGCCGGGGCGGTGGCTCCACATGATGGGCAGGAGGCTCGCCACGATGGTCGCCACGGTCATCACCTTCGGGCGCAGGCGCAGGCGCGCGCCGTCCTTGATGGCTTGGATGAGGTCGTCGCGCGTGAAGGGTTGGCCGGCGGCGGCGCGCTCGGCTTGTTTCTTCGCCACCATTTCTTCGAGGTAAACTACCATCACCACGCCGGTCTGGATGGCGGTGCCGAAGAGCGCGATGTAGCCCACCCACACGCTCACGCTGAAGTTGTAGCCCAGCGCGTATTGCAGGAAGACGCCGCCGGTCAGCGCGAACGGCACGGCGAGGATGACGTGCGCCGCCTCCTTGGCCGAGTGATAGACCATGTAGAGCAGCAGGAAGATGATGAGCAGCGTGGCCGGGAAGATGTAAAAGAGCGTCTGTTGCGCGCGCACGAGGTTCTCATACTCGCCGCTGTATTCGATGGTCATGCCGGGCGGGAGCGTGGGGGCAATTTCCTTCTCCACGCGGCGCTTCACGTCCTCGACGAAGCTGGTGAGGTCGCGCTCCTGCACGTTCGCCTGCACGAAGACGCGCAAGCGGCCGTTCTCGCTGGCGATTTCGCTCGGGCCGGTCGTGCGACGGATGCTCGCGAGCTGGCCGAGCGGCATCTGCTTGCCGCTGGGCGTGGCGACGAGCACGTCGCCGAGGCGTTCGAGGTCGTCGCGTTCGGCGCGTTGCAAACGCACTTGGATGCCGGTGCGCTCGCGCGGGTCCATACGCTCGGCGGCCTGATACGTGGTGGAAAGCACCTTGCCGCCGATGCCGGTCTCGACGGCGTCGAGCACGTCTTGCGCACGCAAACCAAAGCGCGCCATCGCCACGCGGTTCACTTCGACTTCGAGATACGGCTTGCCCTGCACGCGGCTCGGCGCGACGCCCACCGCGCCGGGCACTTCGCGCACGATGCGCTCGACCTCGAAGGCCTTCCGCTGCAAGTCGTCGAGCGAGCCACCGAGAATCTTTACGCCGAGCTGCGCGCGGATGCCGGTGGCGAGCATGAGGATGCGGTTCTCGATGGGTTGCAGGAAACCGGGCACGTAACCGGGGACGTTGGAGAGTTTCTCGGTGAGTTCGGCGATGAGCGTTTCCTTCGTCGAGTCAGGTCGCCACGCGGGGTTGCGATAGACGGTGGGAATTCTGATGAAGCCGAGGTAAGTGCGGTTCGTGGGCAGCCACTCGGGCTTGAGCATGATGGTGGTCTCAATCATCTCGACGGGCGCGGGGTCGGTGGCGGTCTCGGCGCGCCCGAGTTTGCCGCCGACGCTCTCGACCTCCGGCAGGCTGCGGATGACGCGGTCCTGCCACGCCATGACACGCTTCACCTCGGTGAGTGAAGTGCTCGGCAGCAGCACGGGCATGAAGAGGAGCGAACCTTCATTGAGCGTGGGCATGAAGTCCTTGCCAAAGCCGGCGAAGGCGTGCGCGAGCTTTGGGTGGCCGGCTTTTTCAATGCGTTGCACCCACTCACGCGGAGCGCCGAAGGCCATCGCGAGCGCGACGGTGAGCAAGAGCGCGGCGCTGGCCATTACGGTCTTCCGCCAGCGAAGCGCCCAATCGAGCACCGGGTCGTAGATGGCGAGCAACACGCGCATGACCCAGTTGCGGTCCTCGGAGTGGAATGGCCCGCGCACAAGGAGAGAGCACAGCGCCGGCACGATGGTCACGGCGAGAATGGTCGAGCCAATCATCGCGAACGTCTTCGTGAACGCGAGCGGATGGAACAGCTTGCCCTCCTGTCCCGACAGCGCGAACACCGGGAGGAATGCCAAAATGATGATGACCATCGCGAAGAAAATGGGGCGGCCGACTTGCTGCGCGGAGGTGAGGACGACGGCGAGGGTTTCCTCGGCGGTGAGGCGAGGGGACGGGGCAGGTGAGAGAGTGGGAGAGTGAGAGAGTGAGAGGGTGCCAGCGGCAGCGGCTTCTCTCGCTTTCTCGCTTTCCCACTTTCTCACTTTCTCCTCCTCCGCTCTCTCACAGTGTCGAATCACATTCTCCGTCATCACAATCCCCGCGTCCACGAGCACGCCGATGGCGATGGCGATGCCGGAGAGGGACATGATGTTCGAGCTGATGCCGAACTTCTCCATGAGGATGAACGACACCAGAATCGAGAGCGGCAGCGGGACGGTGACGATGAGGATGCTGCGGAAGTGCCAGAGGAAGATGATGTGCGCGAGCGTGACGAGGAGGATTTCCTCGGCGAGCGCGTGCTTGAGTGTGTCGATCGTCCGCTCGATGAGGTCGGCGCGGTCGTAGAAGGACTTGATGGTCACGCCGGGCGGGAGGCTCGGCTGGATTTGGCGAATTTTCTCCTTCACGCGGTTGATGGTCGCGAGCGCGTTCTCACCGTTGCGCATCACGACGATGCCGCCGACCACTTCGCGCCCGTCCACGTCGAGCGTGCCGCGCCGGAAGTCGCCGCCGATTTGCACGGTGGCGATGTCTTTGAGGTAAATGGGAATGCCGCCGCGCTCCATCAACACGATGTTCTCCAAGTCCTCCAGCGACTTCACAAGACCCAGCCCGCGCACGACAAACTCCATGCCGTTCTCCTCGATGACCTTGCCGCCGACGTTGAGGTTGCTCGCGCCGACGGCGTCCATCACGTCCTTCAGCGTGACCTTGCGCGCGCGCATTTTGAGCGAGCTGACTTCAATCTGATACTGCCGCACGAAGCCGCCGATGCTCGCGACTTCCGCGACGCCTTGCACCGCGTTGAGCTGATAGCGGATGAACCAGTCTTGGAGGGCGCGGAGCTGGCCAAGGTCGTAGGAAGGTTGAGAGTTGAGAGTTGAGAGTTGAGAGGCTGAATTCGTGTGTGTGCTGGCGCGAGCGTGCGCGGGGTCAACGTGGAGGTAATATTGATAAACCCAGCCTAGACCGGTGGCGTCCGGGCCGAGCTGGGGGAGGACGCCGGTGGGTAGTTGCGCAGCGAGGAGGTTCAGCCGCTCCAGCACGCGCGTGCGGGCGAAGTAGTTGTCCACCTTCTCCTCGAAGATGAGGGTCAACATTGAGAAGCCGAACATCGAGTTCGCGCGCACGGTCTTCACGCCGGCCAAGCCTTGCAGCCCGACGGACAGCGGATACGTGACTTGGTCCTCGACCTCCTGCGGCGAGCGCCCCGCCCAGTCCGCGAACACGATGACTTGGTTTTCGGACAGGTCCGGAATCGCGTCCACCGGCGTGCGGAGCACCGCGCGCGTGCCGAACGCGATGAGGACGAACACGCCGCACACCACGAGGAAGCGGTTTCGCAGGGACCATTCGATGAGGCGGTTAATCATGCGGAATCACTTCTTGGGGTGCGCGGCGCGGGCGGTCATCACTTCTTTGCAGCGAGCTTGGCGAGGAACTTCGCCGGCTCCTTCTTGAAGTCCGGCAGGCAGCTCTTGCAGCAGAGCTTCACTTCCTGACCTTCGTGGACATACACGACGGGTGCTCCCATCGAGCCGAGCTTTTCGCCGGAGACGATGCACACGTCGAGCGGGTATGGCTTCGCGGCTGTCTTGACGTCGGCACCCGCCTTCGGGGCTCCGGTCTTGGGCGCGTCGGCTTTCGGTGCGGCGGTTTCTTTCTTGTCGCAGCCGATGAGAGCAGCGGCGGCGAGTGCGGTGACTAGGATTGCGGCTGTGGCTTTCATTGTTTCTGGGTGTTTGTGTTTATGTTTTGTGGTGCGGCGCTCTTTGGGAGCGCCGAAAGTTTCTGGAGGAACTTCGCCGGGTTCGCCTCGAACTCGGGCTGGCAACCAGAGCAACAGAACTTCACCTGTTGGCCTTGGTAAATCAGCGTCGCGGGCACGCCCATAGAACCGAGTTTCTCCCCGCCGACGATGCACACGGCCAGCGGGTAGGGCTTCACGCCGGGCGGCAACGTCTCCGTGTGCGCAGGTGTCGTTGGCGCAGCGGTGGTGGCTTCGCCGGCCTGTGAGTTGAGCTGGGCCTGGCCGTCAATCAGCAGGTTGCCTGTGGTCACGATGCGCTCGCCGGGTTTCACGCCGTCGAGAATTTCCCAATGCTCGTCGCCGGCGCGGCCCAGCTTCACGCGGCGCTGCTCATAGGCGCCACCGCCCTTGTCCACATAGACCACCGTGCGGTCGCCGGTGTGCAGCACAGCGGAGCGCGGCAGCGTGAGAACTTCCGGCGTGTCGAGTTGGACGATGGCCTCGGCGTAAGTCTTGTGAAGTAACTCGCGGCGCGCGCGGCCTTGCACCGTGATGAGCGGATTCTGCAACTCGACGCGCACCCGCGCGCTCCGGGTCATGTCGTTGAGGTTCGGGTCAATGAACGCGATGGCCGCGACGAACTTCTTGCCCGGCGCGCTCGGCACGGTGATTTCCACCTCCTGCCCGACGCGCACCCACGCGAAGTCGCGTTCGTAGAGGTCGAACTGAAACCACATGGTGAAGAAGTCCGCGAGTTCGAAAAGCTTGTCGCCCTCCTTCACGAACTGACCTTCGTAAATCTCGCGCGTGATAACGGTGCCGCTCACGGGCGAGAGGATTTCGCTGAGGTGATTCGTCTCCGCCTTGAACGGCAGCTTCGCTATTTGCGCGGTGGTGAGTCCGTAGCGGGCGAGGCGCTGCTCGGCGGCGGCCATCAAGCGTTTGTGCTCGGCCGTGAGCGCGTAGCTGTGGGCCATTTGGCTCTGGCGGAAGAGCAGGGTGAATTCTCGCTCGGCGTTCAGGAGCATCGGGCTGTAGAAGGTCGCGAGCGGTTCGCCTTCCTTCACCTCCGCGCCGATGAAGTTCACGTGCAACTTCTCGATGCGGCCCTCGACGTAGGCGGAGAGGCGACGGTGCTTCGCGTCGTTGTCGTCAATCGAGCCGGCCACGCGCAGCGTGCGGATGAGCGGGCGCTTACTCGCTTCGGCAGTTTGCACGTGGATGGCCTGAATCGAATTTGTGCCAAGGCTCACCGTGCCGGCAGCGAGTTCGTAGCCCTTCTGGCCCTCGTAAACGGGCACGAGGTCCATGCCGCAGACGGTGCACTTGCCGGGCTTGTCCGCCTTCACCCACGGGTGCATGGAGCTTTGGTAGTAAAGCACCTTGCGCGCGGAGGAACCGGACTTGTCAGCGGGCGCGTGGTTGTGCGCGCCGCCGAAATGGTTCGCGGCGAACCAACCGCCGGCCGCAGCCAGCGCGGCGGTGGCGAGGAGGGCGAGTGAAAGTCGATGATTCATAGACATTACGTAGGCGGATTGTTGATAGCTCTACGGATTGGCGGCGGGCGTGTGATGGAGCGGTGGGGTTGACCCGAGCGAGCGGAGGAGGCGGTCGAGTTGGAAGTGGTCGGGCAGGCCGCACAACGCGGCGAGGTCGGCGAGGGCGAGGTGTTGTTCGGCGGTGCCGCGCTCAATCATGAATTGAGCTTCCAAAGCCGCCCGCCGGGTGTCGAGCACGTCGCGCAACTGACCTTGGCGCGTCGCCCACATGGTGAGGTGCGAGGCGAGCGCTTGCTGAAGGCGTTGGCCAATCTCATCGCGGTAGATGGCGGCGGAGCGGCTGGCGGCTTCGGCGGCGAGCGTGAGGCGCACCACCTCCTCGCGCACGGCCAACTCGTAGTCCGCGAGGTCGGCCTCGGCCACGCGCAGCTTGGCGGTGTCGCGGGCGACATCGGCGCGGTATTTCGGGGCGTTGAGCCAGGGCAGGTTGAGGCTGACGGAGACCATGCCCTCGCGAATCCCCGCGTCGCCACTGAACTGCCGAGCACCCGCGCCCAGGCTCACGGTCGGCAAGCGGTCGGTTTCCGTGAGGCGAATGACCGCGCGGGCCTGGGCGATTTCTTGGCGCAGGGTTTTGGCCCGGGCTTCGTTCGTGACGGCGTAGCTCGTGAGGGCAGGGGAATTGGTGACCAGCGGCATTAACCGCGGCAGCATCATCGCGGGCCAAGTGAGCGCCAAATCCCAATTTAGCAGCCGGTTCAAGCTCACTTCCTCGGTCCGCAACCGGTTGCGTTCGCTCGCCAAGCCATCGCGGCGCTTGCTGCGCTCGTTTTGGAGGGCGAGCAGGTCCGTGTGCGCGTCGCCCAAGGCGCGGAAGCGCTCTTCTTGCAGGAGGATGTGGGTGTCGAGCCACGCGAGGTCGTTGGTGAGGTAGTGGAGGTTCCGCCCGGCCAAGGCGACACGGAGGAGGGCTTTGGTCAACTCGGCACGGAGGATTTGCTCACGATGCGCAACAGTCGCGCCTTGCGTGGAGGTTTCGGCGAGGGCGATGGCGCGGCTCAGGCGAGGGCGGTCCCAGAGCGGGAGTTTTTGTTCCACCGCATACACGAGGTCGCCCTCCTGGCTCAACCCGCCGCGCTTTGGCCCGGCGAACACACCGCTGAACGAGACGGTCGGGTCTTCCCAATCGCGCACGGCGGCGATGCCGGAGCGGGCTTGCTGATAGCGGGCTTCGGCGGCGCGGAGGGCGGTGTTGTTCGTGCGCACGCTGCGGAAGAGGGTTTCCAACGCCGCCGGGGTGATGGCAAAGGCGTTAGTGCCCAAATCGGAATTGGCATGGGCAGCCCAGCCGGGAGAAATGCTTAAACTGCAGATTATTAAAGTGATGAAAAAATTTGCATTCATACAGACCTGGTCGGAAACGGGTTGAAACGGTTCGACAGCGCCCCGCGCTCAAGGCGTCGCGTGGGCACACCTCCGGCCGGAGGTGGGTCAGATGAGGTAGCTACAATCCCGCTGGAAGAGCGGAACGCTAGCGGAGGCAGGGGGGACGTGAGGGATGGAGCAGACGACCGCAGCAGCACGGACGGGGAGAAGGAGTTGGCCGAGGGTTTGGACAGCGGCGAGAATTTGAGCGTGGGACTGGGCAGTTGCGGGGGCTTGGCTGAGGGGGGCGGAATCCGAACTGGGAGCTTCCTGCACGCAACAGGCGGAGTTGCCACAATCACAGGCCACCGCGCTCTGACAGAGCTGGCGGACCTGCCCCGCCGTCGCCGGCCAGTGCGAGAGCACCAGCGCGAGGCTGAGGAGGATGGCAACAAGGGTTTTCACTTGCGATTAGTGTAAGGACTAAGACCGTTGAGTCAAAGGGAAGTTCAAGGATTGCCACAAGGTGGGGAGAGAAGAGCAAGAAGGGGAGAACTCACGCATAAGGCGCGAAGAGCGCAAAGGGGTAGAAGACTACTTCCCAATTCCTCTTTGCGTCCTTCGCGTTCTTTGCGTGAGTCCTCCCAAGCTCCAGTTTACCTGATTGTTCCACATGGAACTTTCGCATTGCGCCTCCTTGCACATCTTTGTGGTTACAAATCTCCGCAGCAACCACCGTGGCCTGGGATTTCGTCTTGGTGCTCAGCTGCGGCGCAGGCGTAAGGCTCCTCTTGAGGGGGGCGCTTCATTGCCACCATGACAACGCTGATGTCAGCGGGGCTAACACCGGAGATGCGGGCGGCTTGGCCAAGGGTGGCGGGGCGGATTTGCGTCAGCTTGAGACGCGCCTCCGGGCGGAGGTTGCGGAGTGCGTTGAAGTCCAGCCAGTCTGGGATGCGTTTGTCCTCCATGCTGCGGAACTTGGCGATTTCCCCCTCTTGGCGCTGGATGTAGCCGTCATATTTTAGAGCGATTTCCACCTGTTCGACCACCTCCGGGTGAAGTGCCGTGTTCCGGCTTGGCAAGTCGGCGTAGCTCAACTCCGGCCGCCGCAACATCCTCGCCTGGGAATCCGGCCCCACGTGCGTCCTTGCCAGCCGGTCCAGTTCCGTTGCGATGGCGTCGCGCTTGGCCGCGACCTTCTGCCACAAACGCTCAGGCAACAAGCCCACGTCCCGGCCGACTTCCGACAACCGCAGGTCCGCGTTGTCCTGGCGCAGCAGCAGGCGATACTCGGCCCGGCTCGTAAACATTCGATACGGCTCCACCGTGCCCTTAGTCACGAGGTCATCGATCAGCACGCCGATATACGCTTGGTCACGGCGCAAGACGATTGGTTCGCGGCTCTGCACCCGGCGGACGGCGTTGATGCCCGCCATGAGACCTTGCGCGCCCGCTTCCTCGTAGCCGGAGGTCCCGTTGATTTGGCCGGCGAGGAACAGGTTGCGGCACACTTTCGTTTCGAGGCTGGGGTGCAACTGTGTGGGGAATGCGAAGTCATACTCGACGGCGTAGGCAGGCCGCATGATTTCGGCACGTTCGCAGCCGACGATGCTCCGGACCATTTCGTATTGCACCTCGAACGGCAGGCACGTCGAGAACCCGTTTACGTAAATCTCATCGGTCGCGATGCCCTCCGGCTCTAGGAAGATCTGCTGCCGCTCCTTCTCGGGGAACTTGACGATCTTATCCTCAATACTCGGGCAATACCTTGGCCCGACGCCCTCGATCACCCCGCTATACATTGGCGATTTGTGGATATTGGCCCTGATAATCTCCGCCGTGCGCGGGGTCGTCCAAGTGATATGGCAAGGCAACTGCCCGCCTGCTTGGGCGAGGATCGAGCCGGGAGGATAGGTGCTGAGGGAATGGGGTCTAGTTCCGCCGTCATGGGTTTGTTCCACGTGGAACGGCCGAGTGCCTTGCCCATTCCCCCTATCTCCTATGCTAGATTCTCTATGCCCTTCCTCGAAAAGCTCATCCTTCCAATAAGTGAACCACGGAACCGGCTCATCCCCTGGCTGGGCATCCAGCTTCGTGAAGTCTATCGAACTCCGCACCAGGCGCGGCGGTGTGCCCGTCTTCAGGCGGCCTAGCTCGATGCCAATTTCCTTCAGCGACCCCGACAGCCCCATTGCCGCAGCCTCTCCGGCTCTTCCGCCGGATTGTTGATTGGAACCTACGTGCATCAGGCCACGAAGGAATGTGCCTGTGGTGATAACTACTGTGCGGCCAAGGTATTGCACCTCCAATGTGGTCTCCACACCAAGCACCACCCCATCCTCGTGTAAGAGCTTGGTCGTCTGGCCTTGTTTGCAATCCAGATTCGCCTGTTTCTCGCACAACCACTTGAGCCTGAACTGGTAAGCCTTCTTGTCGCACTGTGCTCGGGGAGCGCGCACGCTCGCGCCTTTCGACGCGTTGAGCATCCGGAATTGTAGGCCGGTCATGTCCGTCGCGCGGCCCATCTCGCCGCCCAGTGCGTCAATCTCTCGGGCTAGGTGCCCCTTCGCCAGTCCCCCGATCGCCGGGTTGCAGGACATCTGTCCGATGGTGTCGAGATTGATGGTGAGCAGGAGGGTCTGAGCGCCCATGCGCGCGGCGGCCAGAGCGGCCTCCACGCCGGCGTGCCCGGCCCCGACGATGATCACATCGTAGTGTTTGGGATAAACGAACGGCATACCACAACGGCATTGATAGTCTCAAAAAGGCGCATGGACGCGCAAAGAATGCATTTCAGCACCCTCACGCCAGCTTCATTACCAGACCTTCTCCTCTGCGTCCATGCCAGGCTTCCCCGCCGCGATGCGACGAGAGAGACGCGCCCCGGCAAATCAACGCAAGCGCGCAACGTCGTCGCGATTCGGGAATCGCGTGCAGCACGACTGCTGACTAACCGACGCACTCTGTTTTTTGAAACAGTATACATTTTGTCCCGCTATCGTGAACGTTTGTCCGGATTCGCTATTTCTACGAATAATCTACCACTGATGGCTCAGAATGCACACGCATTTGGTCCCAACACATATTTGTCCTGTTGGAATGCCGTATTTGTCGCTCAGAAGGCACTGTGTTCCGCTCGGAAAGGGTGGAAGATAGGCTAAACTACCCGTTGGCTGCCTCGGTTCGGGCCGATGTTCTGAGCAACTACCGAATTGGAACGTTAAAGCTATTACTCGGATGGGGAATTGCCAATTGCGAGTGCTCCGCTGTTTTTGCTCACGCCAGTAATCAACACGAATCTCGAAGTTCACCCGCGAAAGACCGTAAACGACGGAAGGGGCCAAGGTGACTTGAGAGCACATGCGGCTTGGAGTCGCGTTACTATTCCGGTTCACTAGCAACTCATGAATCACTTCCGCGCCTGCGTTGCGGTGATGGAGCCAAAGCTTGCGGCACAGGTCCACTGGTCAATGACCGCGGATCTCACCTCCGCCTCGGCGCGCGGGCACCACGCCGCGTTCCACCGCGACGCGTTGCTAAAAGACGGGGAAAGCTGCCTTCGCCGTTGCGGCCTGGCCGGTTGCTGGCGGTGACCCGTCAAACGCTCCGTATGCCACAATTGCCACAGCGCACTTCGCTCGTCAGCCAGACGGCAACGTCGGTGCGGGAGGGCATCGCTACCGGCGAATGGACCAGCCACCTGCCCGGCGAAATGGAGTTGTGCGAGCGGCTTCAGGTGAGCCGCGTCACGCTGCGAACGGCGCTCCGGCAACTGGCGAGTGAGGGTTTGGTCCGAGCGCGACAGGGCAGCCGCCGGGAAATCATCGGCGGTGGCAAGAAGCGCCGCCCGGCTGCCACCCCGCGCGTGGTGCTGCTCTCGCCCGTGCCGGCGCAGGCCATGCCCGCACCGGAGATGTTCTGGGTGGACGCGCTGCGGGAGAAACTCGCGGCGGATGCACATCCGCTGGACATACACACGAACCTGATGTGTTACTCCGCGCACCCGGAGGCCGCGCTCAAGGCGCTGGCGGACGAGCTTCGTCCCGCTGCGTGGGTGCTCTATCTCTCGACCCCCGCGATGCAGCGGTGGTTTGCCGCGCAGGGGCTGCCCTGCGTGGTCAGCGGCTCGGTGCATCCCGGTGTCTCGCTGTCGGCCGTTGACGTGGACTACGCGGCGGTCGGACGCCATGCCGTGGGAATGTTCGCGGCCCACGGTTGCCGACAGTTGGCGCTGCTCATGCCGCGCAGCGAGCAGGCCGGGAACTGGGAGACCGAGCGGGGCTTCACCGAGGCGGGCCAGCGGCTGGCCGGGCCGAAGTTGCGCACGCGGGTGATTCACCACGACGGCAGTGTGGCAGGGGTGTGCGCGGCGGTAGACTCGGCCTTGACCGACACGGAGCGGGTGGACGGCCTGCTCATCGCCAAGCCAGCCCATGTCATTACCGTGGCGAGCCATCTGGGCCGACGCCGCGTGCGCGTCCCGGCGGACGTGAGCCTCATCTCGCGCGACGACGACCCGTTCCTGAGCCATCTGGTGCCGGAGGTGGCGCGCTACACGCGGAACTCGGAGTTGTTCGCCCGTAAGCTGTCGCGGCTGGCCCTCGACTTGGCGGACAGCGGAGCCGGACGTTCGCGCGCGGTGCGGCTGATGCCGGACTTCACGCCGGGCGAGACGCTGCGCCGCTTGGCTTAGAATAATACAGGCCACCTGCGCTGGCCCCCAAGGAGGCCTCGGCTAAGGTGCCCTTGATGCACAACGCCACTCGACTCCGCTCCCGCCACCCGCGTGGCTTCACGCTTATCGAACTGCTCGTCGTCATCGCCATCATCGCCATTCTCGCCGGAATGCTGTTGCCCGCGTTGGGCAAGGCCAAGCAGAAGGCCACGCAGACGAAGTGTCTCAGCAACATGAAACAGTTCGGCCTCGCCACCCGCCTTTACGTGGACGACCACGATGACTTGTTCCCGCCGACGCGACTTCTGAATTCGCTCGGCGTGCTCCAGAACACTCAGTTTGCTTGGTATGGGAAAGCCGGCACCGGGGGTTACGCTTCCATCGGCGCGGACCGCCGCTACGTGAACCGCTACGTCGGGAAGTTCGACGCCGCTTCGGAGATGCAGGTCGCGCTGTGTCCGAATGACCGCGACCGGCCGAACAGCACGGCCGTGGTCGCCAATTACACCGCGTTCGGTTCCTCCTACACCATCAACGCCGGGTCGGCGGTGAGCGCCGCCGTCAATTTCATCACCAAGGATGCGAACGCCAACTCCGTCCGCACGGCGGAAATCGTCAGCCCGGTGCGGATGCTCATCAGCGGCGACGCGGGCGTGTGGTATCCCATCTGGCCCATCCTCTACCGCAACGCGACCGCCGAGTTCTACTGGCACACGAAGCCGACGGACAACCGCTTCAACGTCACCTTTGCAGACGGCCACGCCGAGTTCATCCGCGTCACGATCGGGGTCAACGCGACGAACAACTACACATGCAACCGCGACTTGTGAGCGTCCCTCGGTTCGCCGTCGGCCTGCTGGCGCTCGCGTTGTGCGCGCTGGCAACCGGCTGCCGCAAGCGTGCCGCCGAGCCGCTCCCTCCCACCAAGCCAGTGACCGCCGCGCTTGTGCCCGCTGGCCCGCCACTCTCTGCCGAAGCAGAACAGGCGCTGGTCCAAATGGTGCAGAGCGCCGTCGTCGAGTTTCACAAACAGCACAAGCGCTATCCGAAATCCGTCGGTGAACTTCAGGAGGCGCGGTTCTTGGAGCTGATTCAATCGCCACCGCCCGGCCGGAAGTTCGTCATCAATCCGGCGGACGGCCGGTTCAGTGTGGCTTTCCAGTGAACGCACAAGTCGCTTGGAGCTGCTTGGCGTTTCCGTTTCACTCCCCTCCCCAGCGTCACCACGCGAACAGATTTTTTAGCCACCGATGAAACGAGCCCTCATCTTCACCGCGCTGTCCCTGCTGGTCGCCAATCGCGTCGGCGCTGCCGAACCGCCCGCCGGGCCTGCGCACGCGTGGTATCACGACGCAGGCGTGAAGGCGGACGGAGCCAACGTCACCGCTTGGGAAAATGCCGCCACCAACGGTGCGGCGCAGACGCTCACGCGAGTCGTGGGCCGTCCGCAAGCCGTCCGGGTGAGCACGCCAGCGGGCCCGCGAACTATCGTGCGCTTCAACGGCTCGGCCGCGCTGTGGCAGGCGGTGAGTTCCTGGGGCACGCTCGCCGGTGAACGCACCGTGGTCGCCTTCGCCCGCTTCAAACTGGAGTCGCAGGGCGTGCTCTTCGATGGCAGCACGCGCGTGGGCAGCGCGCCGGTGAAATGGAGCGGCGGGACTTGGGCGACGGCCGCGAAGACATCTGCGCCCGCCGCCGGCTGGCAGACGCACACCTTTGTTTTTGGTTCGGCGGGCGCGCCGCTCGGCGGGTTCATCCTCGGCGCGAACGTGGCGACGCAAGACGGCTTGGCGGGCGATGTCGCTGAAGTGCTCGTCTATCCCCGCGCGTTGAGCGCAGCCGAGTTGGCCGCCGTCACGAGTTACTTGCACGCGAAGTGGGGCGCGCCCGCCGAGTTGCCCGCGGCGCAGCCGCCGCAGGCTCCGCAGCTCCCGAACGACCCGCGCATCTTCCGCACCACGCTCCGCAAGGCGGGCGACGGCGGCGTCCACACCTATCGCATTCCCGGCCTCGCCACGACGCCGAAGGGCACGCTCATCGCCGTGTTCGACCTGCGCCACAAACACGGCGGTGATTTGCCCGCGGACATTGACGTGGGCGCGATGCGCTCGACCGACGACGGCGCGACGTGGAGCCAAGTGAGCCGCATCCTGGACTTCGACGCGTCTGTCCCCGGCTCGCAGGGCAACGGCGTGGGCGATCCCGCAGTGCTCGTGGATCAGCGCACCGGAACCATCTTCGTCACCGCGTTGTGGTCCCAAGGCCCGCGCGGGTGGAACGGCAGCGGCCCTGGCTTGAAGCCCGAGGAGACCGGGCAGTTCGTCCTCGTGAAAAGCACCGACGACGGCGTGACGTGGTCGCCGCCTATCAACCTCACCACGCAAGTCAAAGACCCCGCGTGGCGACTGTGCTTCAACGGCCCGGGCAACGGCATCCAGCTCCGCGATGGCACCCTTGTTTTTCCCGCGCAGTTCAAGGGCGCGGACAACGTGCCGCACTCGTGCCTCATCGCGAGCACGGACCAAGGCGTCACTTGGAAAATCTCTCCCGCCGCCATCCCCGGCACGCCCCCCACGAGCGAGAGCGCCATCGCCGAACTCGCCGACGGCTCCCTGCTGCTCACGATGCGCAACGAGTCGCGCGCCGGCGTCCGTGCGTGGGCGCGGTGGGATTGGCAGGGCAACGTGCTGCAAGGCAAGTGGAGCGAACCGTGGCTCACCGTGCCGGACCCGACTTGCATGGCCAGTCTCCTTCGCCACCCGCACGGCGAGTTGATTCTCTCCAACCCCAACCACACGTCGCGCCGCGTCGCGCTCACCATCCGCTCCAGCACCGATGCTGGGAAAACCTGGAGCGCGGGGCGCCTGCTCGACCCGGGCGGGGCGATGTATTCAAGCATGACCGTATTGCGCGATGGGCGCATCGGCATGCTCTACGAGAGCGGCGACGTGGCGGGGCTGGTTTTCGCGCGCTTCCCGCTCGATTGGGTGCAGGAAGGCGCGAGCGTGCCCACTGTGCCTGAGGCCCGCACCGAGACGACTGGCAAGTTCAGCTGGTGGCCCGCGCGCCACGCCGCGAAGCTCGCCGAGACCAAGGCGGGCGGCGGCGAACTTATCTTCCTCGGCGATAGCATCACGCAAGGCTGGGAGACAGCGGGCAAAGCGGTTTGGGAAAAGCACTACGCCGGACGCAAGGCCGCGAACTACGGCTTCGGCGGCGACTCCACGCAACACGTTCTCTGGCGCGTGCGAAACGGCGAGTTCGACGGCCTCTCCCCGAAAGCCATCGTGCTGCTCATCGGCACGAACAACGCGCGCCACGGCGACTTCACGCCCGAGCAAATCGCCGCCGGCATCCGCGCCATCCTCGACGCGCTCGCGGAGAAATGCCCGCGCTCGAAGGTGCTCCTGCTCGGCATCCTCCCGCGTGGGCCCGACGCCGCCGACCCCATGCGTCGCAAGTGCGAAGCCGTCAACGCGCTGCTCCCCGCGCTCGCCGCCGGCCAGCGCGTCCACTTCCTGAACGTGAACACAAAGCTGCTCGCCGCCGACGGCACGTTGCCTAAGGAGCTTGCGCCGGACTTGCTTCACCTCAGCGCGAAGGGCTACAGCCTCTGGGCCGACGCGATGGAACCCAAGCTTGCGGAACTGCTCGCCGGACAATGACCACCGACCTGACCTCCCCCGCCTCGCGCACACAACTAGCCGCGCTCTACCGCGACACGTTGCTGCGCGACGTGATGCCCTTCTGGCTCCGACACGGGCTGGACCGCGAATACGGCGGCATCCTCACCTGCCTCGACCGCGACGGCCGTGTGGTGGACACGGACAAGAGCGTTTGGTTCCAAGGCCGCGCCGCGTGGATGTTTGCAACGCTGCACAACACCCTCGAACCACGTGCTGAATGGCTGTCCGCCGCGCAGAGCTGCATCGAGTTCCTCCGCCAGCACTGCGCTGCGCCGAACGGGAAGCTCTACTTCACCGTCACACGCGAAGGACAGCCGTTGCGGATGCGGCGCTACGTCTACAGCGAGTCGTTCGCCGCGATTGCGAACGCGGCTTACGCGAAGGCCAGCGGCGACGCCCGGGCCGCCGAGGACGCGGTGAAGCTCTTCGCCACCTACCTCCACCATAGCTTCACCCCCGGCGTGATGCCGCCGAAGTTCGAGGCGACGCGGCCCAGCAAGGGCATCGGGCCGCACATGATTGGCATCGCCACGGCGCAGGAGCTGCGCGCGAATCTAGGCGACGTAACCGTGAGCGGACGCACCTGCACGGAGTGGATTGACCGCAGCATCGCGGAGATTGAGCGAGACTTCCTGAAGCCCGAGCACCGCGCGCTGCTGGAGTGCATCGCGCCGGACGGCAGCGTGATTGACCACCACGACGGGCGCACGCTGAACCCCGGCCATGCCTTGGAGTGCGCTTGGTTTGTGATGCACGAAGGCGCGCTGCGCGGGGACAAGCGGCTCATCCAACTCGGCACCACCATCCTCGACTGGATGTGGGCGCGCGGCTGGGACACCGAGCACGGCGGCCTGCTCTACTTCACCGACCTCTTCGGCAAACCGGTGCAGGAGTATTGGCACGACATGAAGTTCTGGTGGCCGCACAACGAAGCCATCATCGCCACGCTGCTGGCGTGGCAGCTCACCGGCGAACCGCGCTTCGCCGCGATGCACGCACAGGTTCACGACTGGAGTTTTAAACACTTCCCCGACCCCGAGCACGGCGAATGGTTCGGCTACCTGCACCGCGATGGCCGACTCTCCTCGCGCGCGAAGGGCACGATTTACAAAGGCCCGTTCCACCTGCCGCGGATGCTCTGGTATTGCTGGCAGCGGCTGGAGCAGGCTGAATCTCCGGCCACATGATTTTTTGCCACAAAAAAGCACAAGGCAGCTCAAAGAGGGAAGGCGTGCTGTTGTCTCCCACCTTTGCGCCTTCTGTGCCTCTTTGTGGCTAACTTAAAATGAAAACCTATCCCCTCACCGGCCTCGTCGCCGCCACGCACTCGCCCTTCCACGCGGACGGTTCGCTGAACCTCGCCGTCGTCGAAGCCCAAGCCGCCCACCTCGCCGCCAGTGGCGTGCAGTTCGCCTTCATCTGCGGCAGCACGGGGGAGAGCCACTCGCTCACGCTGGAGGAACGCCGCGCGCTCGCGGTGCGCTGGCTGGAAGTCACGCGCGGCGCGGCGCTGAAAGTCATCGTCCATGTCGGCACGAACTGCCTCACCGATGCGCGGGCGTTGGCCGCGCAAGCCCAGCAGCTCGGAGCTGCCGCTGTGTCCGCGCTCGCGCCGAGCTACTTCAAGCCGCGCACCGTTCCATCGCTCGTGGACTGCTGCGCGGAGATTGCCGGTGGCTGCCCGGAGCTACCGTTCTTCTACTACGACATCCCGGCGCTCACGGGTTTTACGCTGCCGATGCCGGACTTCCTCACGCAGGCGCGCGACCGCATTCCGAACCTGGCCGGCATCAAGTTCACCAACGCCGACCTGATGATGTTCCAGCAGACGCTGCGCTTCGATGGCGGCGCGTTCAGCGTGCCGTGGGGCTGCGACGAATACCTGCTGGCCGCGCTGGCGCTTGGCGCGACGGGCGCGGTGGGCAGCAGCTACAACTTCGCCGCGCCGGTCTATCATCGCGTCATCGCGGCCTTCGAGCGTGGGGATTTGCCGGCCGCGCGCGACGCGCAATACCAATCGGTGCAACTCATCGCCCTGCTCGCCTCACGCGGCTATATGGGCGCGGCGAAGGCGACGATGAAGATGCTCGGCGTGGACGTGGGCCCGGCGCGTTTGCCGAACGGGAGTTTGAACGCGGAGCAGCAGGCCACGCTGCGGGCGGACTTGGAGCAGCTCGGTTTCTTCGACTGGGTGAAGCGCGGCTAAGGTGTCGGCTTGACCGGGGCCGGCTTGGGCAGCGCGTTGTATTTCTCGACCAGCGCGTTGAACTCGCGCGTGCGCTTGTTCAGTTCCTCCACGAAGGCGGTCTGCTCCTTCGAGCGGCGCTCCAGTTCCTTCACCAGGGAGTTCTGCTGCGTAGCGACCTCGTTGAACTTCACCACGGCGGCGTTGCGGTCGGTGGCGAGCTTCTGCAAATCCGCGCCGGCTTGTCTGAGCTGCGCGTCCCGCGCGGACACGGCGGCGGCCCAGTTGGTGACGCTGCTCTTTAGCTGGTCGCGCTCGTTCGTGAGCTGCTTCACCTGCTGCTCAAGCGCTGCGAGTTTCGTCTCGGCCTGCTTCAGCGAAGTGGTGGCGCGGGTGAGTTGCTCGCGGAAGCCGTCGAGGTCGGACGCACCGCCGGTGAGTCGCTTCGCCTGCTCGTCCAAGCGCACTGCCTGCTGCTGGCGCGTCTGCTCCGTCGCGTTGAGGCCGAGGTTGAGCTGCCGGTTCGTGCGCCATTGCAGGACGCAGAGCACGGCGAGCGCGAGCACGCCGACGAGGTTGAACCATTGGAGGAAGCGGTTCATTCGCGGAAGTCGGGCAGAGCCACAGATGGACACAGATGAAACACAGATTGGGAAAGGAAGACTCCAATATAAATCTCCTCCCCTCTTATCTGTGTTTCATCTGTGTTCATCTGTGGCTCACTTCTCCTGCGTTCTGATCTCAAAGGCCACCTTCTGGATGCCCGTGCCGCGCACGATGTCCAGCACGCGGATGACGTCGCCGTGGCGGGCATCCTTGTCGCCGCTGATGAAGACCCGGACTTCGGCGTTGGTTGTCGCCAGCGCGGCGAGTGCGAGCGCGAGTTCGTTGGGGCCGACGGGCTTGGCGTCGAGGTAGGTCAGGCCGGCCTTGTCCACGGAGATGTTTACGAGGTCACGCTGCGGGTCCGCCGTGGCGGTGGTGGCGGTGGGCAGGTTCACCTTCACGCTCTTGACGTTGACCATGCTCAAGCTCACCAGCATGAACGCGGCGAGCAGGAAGAACATGATGTCGATCAGCGGGATGATCTCGATGCGCGCCTCGGCGCTTTCCGGCGGGAGCTTGGAGCCAAGTTTAACGGGCATGGCGTTTAGGGAATAGGGGATTGGGAATGGGGAATAGGGAACATCAGCCTGCGGGGGCGGGAGGCTTTTCTTCCTTTGGGCGGAAGGCGCGGGCGCGTTCGCGGAGGGCGCGTTGGCGGGCGAATTCTTCGAGGTCGTGGCCGTGATGTTTGGCGGATTCCACGAGCAACTCGACGTGGTTGATGGTGCGCTCCAAGCCCGCGCGGTAGTGCGCGAGGCGGCGGTTAAACCAGTTGTAAGGCAGCAGGCAAAGGATCGCGATGCCCAGCCCACCGGCGGTTGCGATGAGCGCCTCGGCGATGCCGCCGCTGACCTTCGCGGGCGCGAGTTGCTCATCTCCGACAAAGCTGAACGAGTGCATGATGCCGGTCACGGTGCCGAGCAGGCCCAGCAACGGCGCGAGCGTGATGAACGTGCCGAGCATCCACAGACGCTTCTCCGCGCGCTCCAGCTCATCGGTGGCGCGGAGTTGCATCGCGCCGAGCAGCGAGGTGTGAGCGTGGGCGAGGCCGTCGCGGATGGTAAGCAGGAACGGGTCGCCCGAAGATTCGGTGAGGCAGACGGCGCGGTCGAAACTGCCGGCAGCGATGGCGTCGAAGGTCTCGCGCAACTGAGCCTCGCGGCAGCGGCGCTTGTGCTGCCACCACCACAGCGCGCGCTCGGTCACGACCACGAGCGCGGCGATGAGGCAGAAGAGAATCGGCCACATGACGGGGCCGCCCTTGAGGAAAAGGTCCACGGCGACGTTGGCGAGCATTGGGTTCATTCTGGAATCACTTCTTCAGTTCAAAACGTATCGCGACTTCGCAGAGCCGCGCCGCGCCGGGTTTGAAACGCCATTGCTCACGGACGACGCGCAGTGCCTCGCGGTTCAGCGCGCCCCACGGCGAGGGGGCACTCGGCTCCGCTGCCAGCACACGGCCATCCGTGCCCACGCTGAAGCGAATGACCACGGTGCCTGTCTGTCCGGCGCGGCGCGCGGTGTCGGGATAGCGCGGCGCGGGTTGCGTGCCTTCGCCTTCGCCAAAAGTGAGCGTTTGCACGGCGGGCGCGGGCGCGGTGCCGGTGCTGGGCTGGCCGGTGCCCGCGTTTGGCGCAGTGCTGGGCGCGACGGCTGTCGGCTGTGGAGCGGGACGAACAAACGCGGCTTGGTTCACTTCCACGATGCGCGCAGGCGCCTCGATGGGTAGCGCGAAAGCAACCGCCGGACTCGGCCTCGCGACGGCGATGAGCTGTGGCGATTGCGGTGGAGTCGCCGGCGCGAAGAGCGGCGGAGGTTGCGTCGGACTGGGCAGCGGCACGGCGCTGTTTGCGGGAGCCGGAGCGGGGCTGCGGGTTAGTTCCACCTTGATGAGTTCCGCGTGCACGAGAGGTGCGGCGGGCGCGGGCAGGCGCGGACGCGCGTAGGGCAGCGCGAAGCCCAGCCAGCCCACGAGCAGACAGGTCAGCCATAGAACCAGGGTGAACACCGAGGCAACCGTCGTCTCACTGCGCACTTCTTCCGACAAGGACAGCGCTGGCAAATCCTTGGGCGCGGATGGCACTTTCGGTTTAGTGGCGTTGGCCGTCATCAATACAGAGTGGCAGGTATATCGGTCGGGGCAGCACGTGTGAATTCGATTAGTCGCAAGCCTGACGAGTGTGGTCGTGGCTTGGTCGAGGTGCCTCCGGCGGCTTGCGATTTGTTTGCGGCGACTTGCGCGCTGTTCAGGCCGACGCGCGCAGGCACTTGAGGAACTCTCGGGCCGCCCGCCCCGGTGGCCGTTGCCGCAGCCACAGCACGACCACCGTGCGACGGGGCCGGGCGTCGTGCAGCGCGCGGTAGGCGGGGTGCTTGACCGGACCTGAAGCGCAGGCCATGCGCGGCACGAGCGAGATGCCCAACCCCGCCGCCACGAGCGCCTGGATGGTTTCAATCTGTGCGCTGCGGCAACTGACCGTGGGGCGGAAGTCCTGACGGTGGCAAAAGTCCAGCACCTGGTCGCCGAGACAATGGCCCTCCTTCATCAAGATGAAGCGCTCGCCCTCGAGGTCCGCCAAGGTGATGGCTTTGCGCCGTGCCAGCCGGTGACGCGCGGGGAGGGCTAGCAGCAGTTCCTCCTCGAAGAGCGTCTCCACCTCGAACCGCGCGTCGCTGATGGGCAGGCTGACGATGGCGAAATCCACCTCCGCGCTGGCGAGCATCGCCAGCATTCGCGCCGTCGTATCTTCCTGCACGACGATCTGCACGCCAGGAAACTGCGTGGCGAACCGCCCAATGACCGTCGGCAGCAAATACGGCGCGATGGTCGGCAGCGCGCCTACGCACACCGTGCCGCAGGTCAACTCGCGCGCCTCGCGTGCTTCGCGCCCAGCGGACTCCACTTCGTCGAGGATGCGTCCGGCGCGGCGCACGAAGGCCTCGCCCACCGGCGTGAGCTGCGCGCGTTGGCGCAGCCGGTCGAAGAGCTTTTCACCGAGCTCTTCCTCTAGCTTTTGGATTTGCTGGCTGAGTGACGGCTGCGAGACGTGGCATTGCTCGGCGGCACGGGAGAAGTTGCCCGTTCGCGCCACGGCCACGACATACCGGAGCTGGTGCAGTTCCATAATTTAGGCAGGGAGAAAAAGGCTTGCGGCGTTCAGCTATAGGTATTGCCTATGGTGAGCCAAGGAAACAAGTATTTGAAGCGCCCGAGCCTGACTGGTGTGATGGGAGGTAACGAACGAAACAATTCAACTGTCCAAAGAAACACTCATGTCCAACGAAGCCCAATGTCCCTTCAACCACGGTGCCAGCCTCCCGACCACGAACCGTGATTGGTGGCCGAACCACTTGAAAGTCGAACTCCTCCACCAGCACTCCTCCAAGTCCGACCCGATGGGCGGGAGCTTCGACTACGCCAAGGAATTCAAAAGCCTCGACCTCGCTGCACTTAAGAAGGACCTCGCGGCGCTGATGACCGACTCGCAGGACTGGTGGCCGGCGGACTTCGGCCATTACGGGCCGCTCTTCATCCGCATGGCCTGGCACAGCGCCGGCACTTACCGCACCGGTGACGGACGCGGCGGCGGTGGGCGCGGCCAGCAACGCTTCGCCCCGCTCAATAGCTGGCCGGACAACGGCAACCTCGACAAAGCGCGCCGGCTTCTGTGGCCGATCAAACAGAAGTATGGCCGGAAAATTTCCTGGGCTGACCTCATGATCCTCACCGGCAACGTCGCCCTCGAAACGATGGGGTTCAAAACCTTCGGCTTCGCTGGCGGACGGGCGGACACTTGGGAGCCCGACCAAGATGTCTATTGGGGCACTGAAAAGACGTGGCTCGGCGGCGACAACCGCTACACCGGCGACCGCAACCTCGAGAACCCGCTCGCGGCGGTGCAGATGGGTCTCATCTACGTGAATCCCCAAGGGCCGAATGGAAACCCCGATCCGGTGGCGGCGGCGCGCGACATCCGCGAGACCTTCGCCCGCATGGCCATGAACGACGAAGAAACCGTCGCGCTCATCGCGGGCGGTCACACTTTTGGCAAAACCCACGGCGCCGGTCCCGCGACCCACGTTGGGCCTGAGCCGGAAGCCGCACCTCTCGAAGAACAAGGCTTCGGCTGGAAAAACAGCTTCGGCACGGGCAAAGGCGGCGACACCATCACCAGCGGACTCGAAGTCACCTGGACCACCACACCGACACAGTGGAGCAATGGCTTTTTCAAAAACCTCTTCGGCTACGAATGGGAACTGACCCAGAGCCCCGCCGGAGCACATCAATGGACGCCGAAGGGCGGCGCTGGCGCTGGCACCGTGCCGCACGCGCACGACGCATCCAAACGCATCGCGCCGTCCATGCTGACCACGGACCTCGCCCTGCGGTTCGACTCGGCCTACGAAAAAATCTCCCGGCGATTCCTGGCGAATCCCGATCAGTTTGCCGACGCCTTCGCCCGCGCGTGGTTCAAGCTCACCCACCGCGACATGGGCCCGCGCGCGCTCTACCTCGGCGCGGAAGTCCCGGCGGAAGTCCTCATTTGGCAGGACGCCATTCCCGCAGTGAATCACCCGTTGATTGACGCGCAGGATATCGCCTCGCTGAAGGCGAAGATTCTCGCCACCGGCCTGTCCGTCTCGGAAGTCGTCTCCACGGCTTGGGCGTCAGCCTCCACGTTCCGTGGCTCCGACAAACGCGGCGGCGCGAACGGCGCACGCATTCGTCTCGCACCGCAAAAGTTCTGGCAGGTCAACAACCCGTCCCAGCTCTCCAAAGTGCTCACCGCGCTGGAAGGCATCCAAGGCGCGTTCAACGGCGCGGCGAGTGGCAAGCAAGTCTCGCTCGCCGACCTCATCGTGCTGGGCGGCTGCGCTGGCATCGAGCAGGCCGCGAAGAACGCTGGGCACACCGTCACGGTCCCCTTCACACCGGGCCGCATGGACGCCTCGCAGGAGCAGACCGATGTGGAATCGTTCTCCGTGCTTGAACCCATCGCCGACGGCTTCCGTAATTTCCTCAAAGGCAAATACTCCGTCCCCGCCGAAGCACTGCTTATTGATAAAGCGCAGCTCCTCACCCTCACCGCTCCGGAGATGACCGCGCTCGTCGGCGGACTGCGTGTGCTGAAAACCAACGCGGGCGGCACCTCGCACGGCGTCTTCACCCAGCGTCCCGAATCGCTCACCAACGACTTCTTCGTGAACCTGCTCGACACAGGCACGGAGTGGAAACCGGTCTCGAAGGACGCCGAGGTGTTCGAAGGACGCGATTGCGTAACGGGCAGAACTAAGGGGACCGGCACCCGCGTGGACTTGGTCTTCGGCTCCAACTCACTGCTTCGCGCGCTGGCGGAAGTCTATGGCTGCGCCGATGGCGAGCAGAAGTTCGTTCAGGACTTCGTCGCCGCGTGGACGAAGGTGATGAACCTCGACCGCTTCGACCTCGCGTAAGCCGGAACGATGCAGTTGGAAAGGGTGGGGAGCGCAGCCGCCCCGGCTGTGCTTCGACCCGCCCTTGCGCCGAACCAAGGCGCGTCTGTGCCAACCAAATGGTGCGGTGGTTCGCTGCCCCCGAGGCGGGCGCGCCCCCCAATTCAACTGCGGCGTTTCGAATCAGAACTTCACCGACACGCCGACGTAGTAGTTGCGCCCGTAGGCCGGGTCGATGCCGTCGCTGCGGATGCGGGAGAAATAGTCCTCGGCGAAGAGATTGTTCACGCCCGCGAGGAGGCTGACGCTCTCCTTATAGACCTTGAACTCCGCCGTGAGGTCCCAGGTCATGTAGGCTGGCACCTGGAAGGCGGCGGCGTTCGCGTTGTTGGCGAAGTGGTCATCCACGAACGTGCCGAGCAACGACACCTTGGCGCGGTCGCGCCAGCGGTAATTGACCCCGGTGCGGAACACATACTCCGGGGCGTATTCCGGCGCGTTGCCGGGGTTGAGCCCGCCTTTGAACTGGGCGTCGAGCAGCATCAGGTTGCCGTATAGGCTCAAGGAACCCCAGCGGTCGGCAGCGTCCGTTTTGTTCAGCTGGTCGTAAAGGCCGACGAGGTCCAGCTCCAGCGCGCTTTCCCAGCCCTGATGGATGGAGCGGCCCAGGTTCGCAAAGGTGGTCCCGGACACGCCCGTCTGGTTGTCGAAGTCCAGGTAGAACAAGCTCGTGTCCCACGTCAGCCACGGCTGCGGGTGGCCGCGCAGGCCGAGTTCGTATTGCCAACTGGTGCCTTCCGCGAGGTCGTTGTTCACGGTCGTGCCAACCGCCGTCGGGACCGCCTCGGTGAAGACCGCCGGGCGATACGACTGCGAGACGTTCGCGTAGGCGGAGACCTTGGGCTTCAGCTCGTATTCCAACCCGAGGCCGACTAGCGGGACGAACGAATGCTCGTCCTTCACGCCCAACGTGCCCGGTGCCTTGGCCGTGTTAATCTTCTCGCGCACGCCTTGAACGATGTTTTCCAAGCGGAGGCCGGGCGTGATGGAGAGCTTGTCGAAGGTGAACTTGTTCTCCACGAAGACCGGCGCGTAAAGCATGTCGCGATCAGATTGGCGCGCGATGGTGCCGTCCTCGGCGGTGGGTGTCGTGCCGGTCTTGTCCACGCGCGGCGAATCCATGTGGTAGAGCATGACGCCGCCCGCGAAGGTGTGGGTGTTGTCGCCCAGCGTCCAGTCGTGGCGGAGGCGCGCCTCGGCGGCGGCGGTGTAGAACTCTTGGAACTCGATGGCGTTACCCGCGCCAGCCGCGACGGTGCCGAAGCCGCCGCCGGTCTGGCGCTTGCTGAAGCGCGAGTAGTAGCCGCCCCAGGCCTTCACTTCGAGCTTGGTGCCCTCGCTGAAATCCTTCTCCCACGTGAGCGACGGGAAGAAGCGCTCCAGCCGGAACCGGTCGTTGGAACGCGTCGTCGCGCTGCGGTCCACATTGTAGTTCGGCCCGGCGGTCAGCGAGAGGCCGCCCGGTTCGCCGTGTTCCTCCTGATAACCATCGAAGGCGAAAATCCAGCGGCTGTCGGTGTCCGCGTCGAGCACGAGCTTCACGCTGCCGGTGTGGAGATTCACGTCGCTGTTCGCCGCGCGGAAGCCATCGGCCTGGCGGTGATTGTAATAGGCGTAGTAACCCACGCGGCCCTCGGTGCCGCTGGCGTAGTTGAAGGTCGAGTAAAGGCCGTCGCTGCCGAAGATTTGCGACGAACCGCCGGTGAACTTCGCCCCACGCTGCGGCAGGTGCGTCACGTAGTTCAGCGCGCCGCCGGGCTGCGGGCCATACATCAGCGACGCGCCGCCGTGGAGGAACTCCATGCGGTCCACCGTGTCGAGCGGCGGCGTGTAGTAAGCCTCCGGGTAGCCGAACATGTCGGCGTGGATGGGGATGCCGTCCTTGAGCACCTGCATGAACATCGTGCGATGCGGCGAGAGGCCGCGATAGCCGATGCTCACCAGCGGCGTGCTCTCCTCGCTCAACAGCAGCCCAGGCGTGAGCGCGAGCGCCTGCCGGTAGTTGTTGTTCACGATGGCCGGCAGCGCATCGAGGTCCAGAACGGTGGTCTTCTTGCCGGAGTAAATGCGCGTGCCCTCGACCGCCGGGAGGAAGGCGGGCTGCACCTTCGCGTCCGCCTCGCTCTCGCCGGTGACGACGACGGTGGGGAGCTTGACCGGGGTGTTCGTGCTCTGCGCGGAGGCGAAGCCGGCGAGGAGGATGGTGTTGGCGAGCGCGAGTGCGGCGGTGTGGCGAGCCGTGCGCCGACAGATGGATTCGTTCATGACGGGGGCAATGTGCGGCGCGCTTGGCCGCGCTGCTTCCGTCGGCTTGCGGAAAGTTTGCGCCGACTTGCGCCGCTTGGAGTGCGGTGCTCACGCCGCAGAAGGCCGCGGGTGAAAGTTGCGTGCGCGGAAACCAACCTTTCTGCGGCCTGAAGGCCGCGCTCCTGCTATTACTCCTTGTCCGACCGCTGCGCCGGCATCTGCAACGGATACAGCCCCGGACAGCATCCGAACGTCTCGTGAAACGCCGTGCTGAAATGCCCGACGCTGGAATAGCCCACTTCGAGCGCGGCCTGCGTCACGTTGAACTTGCCGGAGCGCAGCAGCTCTGCCGCACGCTCCAGCCGCACCTGCCGGAGAAACTGCGTCAGCGTCATGCCCATCTGCTCGGAGAACGTGCGGCTCAAGTAGAACGGACTGCACCCGACGCGCTGGCCCAGCTCCTCCAGCGTCAGCGGCTCGGCCAGATTCGCACGGACGACCGCCGCCGCCTTCTCCACGCGCTCTTGCGCCACGTGTGTCTGCCGGGTGCAGAACAGCGACTCCTCCGCCGTGTGGTCGAAGAACAGTTCCGCCGCCACCTCATAAACCTTCGCCGTGAACCACATCGTCCGCGCCGCGCCGCTCACTGGTGGGGACCGCAACGCCGCCACCAGCAGCCGCAGGCGCGGCGTCAACGGCAAGCTGGCCTCCACGGCAGCCGCAGGTTTCTTCGCGTCGAGAATGCGCTGCACGAAGGGCCGCAACTGCCCGATGCCACGCGGCAAGTTGCGCCGCAGGAAGTCCACGCTGAACTCCGCCGTCAGGAATTGATGCCGCTGCCCCGCCTCGCGCCACGCGTTCAACGGCACGTCGCCGCTCAGGTAAAGCGCGGCTGATTCCGGGCGCACGTCCAGCTCCCCCTTCTTCGTCACGAGCCGGCCCTTGCCCGCCAAGTTCAGGCAGACCTCCAGCCCTTGCGGATGAAAACTATTCCCCCAGTCCACGCGCGTCGCCGACTCGAAGTCGTGCCACTCGAAGCTCCAGCCCATGCCGCCGAAGCTGCCACACAGCGGATGCCAAGCCCCCGGCAGCGCGGCCCAGAAGGGCCGCTCACTGAAGGATTCGGGACTGCGGCTGCGCACGCCGCGACTGTAGCCAAACCGTCAAGCGGGGGAAGGCTACGAATGGACGGAAGCGCTGCCGGGACAATTTGGCCTTGCGCCAAAATCCCCGTGCGGTGAAATCCCAACCATGCGCCCCCACTTCACGCTCGCCGTCCTCCTCGCGATCCTCTCCCTGCCGAGTCTCGCCGCTGATTGGTCTCAATTTCGTGGGCCCGGTGGCTCCGGCGTCAGCGACGCGAAAGGCACGCCGCTCAACTGGAGCGACACCACCGGCATCGTGTGGAAGACCGACCTCCCCGGCCCTGGCACGTCCAGCCCGATTGTCTTCGGCAACAAAATCTTTCTCACCTGCTACACCGGCGTTGCCCCCGGTCGCGGCACGAGCCTCGACGATTTGAAGCGCCACCTGCTCTGCTTCGATCGCGCCACCGGAAAACAACTCTGGAACACCGCCGTCCCCGCCGACCTCCCGGAGCAATCCGGCATCCGTGAGGACCACGGTTACGCCACCAGCACGCCCGTCGCCGATGCCGAGCGCGTGTATGTCTTCTGGGGCAAGTCCGGCGTGCTCGCCTTCGACCACGCGGGCAAGCAGCTCTGGAAAGCCAGCGTCGGCACGCAGTTGAACGGCTGGGGTTCCGCCACCTCGCCCGTGCTGCACAAAGACCTCGTGCTCGTGAATGCCAGTGTGGAAAGCGGGTCGCTCGTTGCCCTCGACAAGAAGACCGGCGCGGAGAAGTGGCGCGCGCGCGGCATCAATGAGTCGTGGCACGCGCCGCTCGTCGTCGCCGCGCCCGACGGAAAATCCGAGGTCGTCGCCGCCTGCATCAAGCAGGTGTTCGCCTTCGATGCCGACAGCGGTGCGCCGCTCTGGACCTGCCAGACCGGCATCGGCTGGTATATGTGCCCCACGCCCGTCGCGAAGGACGGCATCATCTACGCCATCGGCGGGCGCAACCCGCAGAACGGCCTCGCCATCCGCGCCGGCGGACGCGGCGAGGTGAGCGGCAGCCACGTGCTCTGGAAAATCAACAAGGGCTCGAACGTCCCCTCGCCCGTGCTGCACGACGGCTATCTCTACTTCGCCAGCGACTCGCTCGCCGTGGCCTACTGCGCCAACGCCAAGACCGGCGAAATCGTCTATGAGGAGCGCCTGAACCAGAGCCTCCAAGGCATCTACGCCTCGCCCGTGCTCGCGGATGGCAAGCTCTACTACTTCGGTCGCACCGGCCTCGCGGTGGTGCTCGCGGCCTCACCGAAATTCCAGCAACTCGCGGAAAACTCACTGGAGAATCGTCGGGGCTACTTCAACGCGACCCCCGCCTTCGACGGCAACCGCCTGCTCCTCCGCTCCAACCGCGCGCTGTATTACTTGGGGAAGTAGGGGCTCCGCTACCAAGTCGCGTAGCGACGGCCTGATGGTAGCCGTGGGTTTCAACCCACGGACCGGCACGACACGCGTCGCGTCGCGTGAGTGGCGGAAAACCGGCCCACCGAAAAGCACCGCTCGATGCGGGTGAGCTTGCCCTGCTGGTCTTTCACGGCGACGACGAGCTGGGCGCGGGGGAGGTCAGCTTGGGTTCCCACCCACCCTGTGTGAGCGGCTAAAATCTCCGCGTTGGGGTCGCGTCGGCCGGGAAAATCCGGCCCGCGCATTTACCGCCACCGCGCAGCACGGCGACTGCAAGTAGCCGGGACGGGGCATCAACCGGGCGGGCCACCTGCCAACGGAAGCTTCAGCCGCCCGTGAACATTCGGCGCAAGTGCTCAAACGCCTGCACACCTCCGAACGCGAGCAAGAGGAAATAGGCCGTCGTGACCACGAACATCCCGCAGCCCGCCAGGAAGGCCAACCCATCCCGCTCCAACGCGCCGGCGGCGAGCAGCAAGACGGTGGCGGCGGGCAGCGCGTTGGTGAACGGAATCGGCAGCGGGGCGAGCAGGAATAGGCCCGACAACGCGATGAGCGCGCCCGCCACCCGGCGGAAAACGATGTGGTCGTTCATCCAGAACAGCCGTGGGCGCAGGAAGAATTCCAGCCATTTCACGACGCGACTGGCGGCTTTGAGCAGCTTGGAGAACAAGCGCGGCGGCAGTTCGTGGGTCAAGAGTTTCTGCGGCAGCCACGGTTTCTGGCCGAGCGCCAGCCGAGCGCCGATGACGGCGACCACCAACCCAAACGGGAGGGAAAAGCCCGGCAGCGGAATCGGGGTGAGGAAGGGCAACGCGATGAGGAGCAGCAACAGGTTGAAGCCCCGGCCCTGCGAGGCTTCCAGGATTTCGCCCAAGCGGACCGGCCGTTCCGCAAACCGCGCGGCCAGCTCGCGCAGTTCTTGCGAGAAGGTCACGCGCGGCGGGGCGGGCGGGGTGGTGATTGTCTCGCTTGGATTCATCAGGTGGCGCGGGTTGTGGCGGGCACTTCGCCGCGCCGAAGATTGCCACCAACCCGCCGCCGCGCGAAGAACTTCCGCGCCTCCTCCGCCCACAAGACCACGCTGGCCACCGCGCCGATGAGGAAGAAGTCCGCCAAGGGGATGGGCACGGTGTGGAAGATGCGGTTCATCGGCTCGGTGTAGATGACGAGGATTTGCAACGCGTTACCGAGCACCAGGCCGCCGAGCAGCCAGTAGTTTTTGAAGATGCTGCGGTCGAAAGCCGACTTCAGTTCGCTCCGGCAGTTGAGCACGTTGAACCACTGCGAGACCGCCAGCACGGTGAAGGTCTCGCTGCGCACCAGCTCGAAGGGCGCGCCCGTCGAAAGCCGCCAGACGAAGAACCCGAACACGGCGGCGACGGAGGCGGTGACCATCACCAGCAGCCGCAACCACATCGCGCGGTCCACCAGCGGCTCGGAGGTGGGGATGGGCGGGCGGCGCATCTCATCGCCCTCGGCGGGTTCGAGCACGAGGTTCACCGTGAGCGCGCCTTCGGTGACGAGGTTGATCCACAGAATCTGCACGGCAGCCAGCGGCAACGGGTAGCCACAGAACAGCGCCAGCAGCAGGACGACGACCTCGTCAATCGAGGTAGCGAACAAGAACAAAATCACCTTCTTAAGGTTGCGATAGACGAGCCGGCCTTCCTCCACGGCGTTGACGATGGTCGTGAAGTTGTCGTCGGTGATGACGATTTTGGCCGCACCCTTGGCGACCTCCGTGCCGGTGATGCCCATCGCCACGCCCACGTCGGCGCTGGCGAGGGCGGGCGCGTCGTTCACGCCGTCACCGGTCATCGCCACGACGTGCCGCTGCGATTGGAAGGCCTCGACTATGCGGAGTTTTTGCGCGGGATGCACGCGGGCGAAGACGGAAATGCGGTCGAGGCTCGCGCGCAAATCCTGTTCCGGCATCTGCTCCAGTTCGCGGCCATCCACGGCCAGGTCACCGTCGCGCGCGATGCCGAGGGTGCGGGCGATGGCGAGTCCGGTGAGCTTGTGGTCGCCGGTGACCATGACCGGGCGGATGCCGGCAGCGCGACACTCGGCCACGGCGGCTTTCACTTCGTCACGCGGCGGGTCCATCTGCCCGACGAGTCCGAGGAACGTGGCGCGGCCCTTGAACTGCGCGAAGCCAGCGGCTTCCTCCAACGCCGCCTCGTTCAACTCAGCCACCGCCAGCAGGCGCAAGGCGCGGGCACCCAGCGCGCTCGCGACGGCCTCCACGGTGCGGCGGAACGATTCGTCCACCGGCTCAGGCTGGCCTTCTCCCTGAGCGTGCGCGCACAACTCCAGCACCATCTCCGGCGCCCCCTTGATGAACACTCGGCCCCGTGGTCCGTGGCCGTGCTGGGTGGCCATCATCTTGGCGGCGGAGTCGAAGGGTATCTCGGCGCGACGGGGCTGTTGCTGCCGGAGCGGTTCTAGTTCCACGCAACCCTTGAGCGCCAGTGTGAGCAGTGCGGCTTCGGTTGGGTCACCCAACGTGCGCCAGCGCGGGTCGCTGCCGTCGGGGCGGACGAGCTGGGCGTCGTTGCAGAGAGAGACGGCTTCCAACAGGGCACGCAGGGCCGTGTCGCTGGAGGCGGTGAGTTCGCGCTCCGCCTCGAGGAGCTTGCCCTCAGGTGAGTAGCCCGCGCCGGTGACTTCGATTTGCCGCCCACCCGGCAGCCACAGCGCCGTGACCGTCATCTCGTTCTTCGTCAGCGTGCCGGTCTTGTCGCTGCAAATGACGCTGGTGGAGCCGAGCGTTTCGACCGCCGCCAACCGGCGCACAATCGCGCCGCGCTTGGCCATGCGCTGCATCCCGACGGCCAGCGCCACCGTCATGGCGACCGGCAATCCCTCAGGCACCAGCGAAACCATCTGGCTGATGGCGACCATGAGTATCTCCAAGAACGGCAGTCCGCGCAGCAGCCCGACGACGACGACCAACGCGAAGATGCCCAGGGCCGCGCCGACCAAGTAGCGCCCGAACTGCTCGATACGCAGCTCCAGCGGCGTCTTGGGGTCCGCAGCCGTGGCGGTGAGTCTGGCAATCTTGCCGACTTCCGTTGCCAAGCCGGTCGCCACCACCACCGCCAGACCGCGCCCGGCGGCGATGTGCGTGCCGGAGTAAACCAGGTTGCGGCGGTCGGCGAGGGAGGTGTCTTCGGGCAACGGCTCCGGGTGTTTGGCGACGGGCAGGGACTCGCCGGTTAGCGCGGCTTCGGCGGCTTCCAGCGCGGCAGCTTCAAGCAGGCGCGCGTCCGCGCCCACGGCGTCGCCCGCCGAGAGTAGCACGATGTCTCCGGGCACGAGGTCATGCGCGGCGATGCTTTCCTCTTGCTCGCCGCGCCGCACGCGGACCTTGAGCGCGGACAAGCGGCGCAGGGCTTCCATCGAGCGCTCCGCCCGGCCTTCCTGAAATGTGCCGATGACCGCATTGACGAGGACGACGACGAGGATGACCGCCGCGTCGCCGCGATGGCCCATCGCAAACGCGATGACCGCCGCGACGAACAGGATGTAGATGAGCGGGCTGGCAAACTGCCGCGCGAACACGCGCCAGAGCGGCCGGCGGGCGGCCTCGGGAAGGGTGTTCAGCCCGTGCTCGGCGAGGCGGCGGGCGGCTTCGTCGCGGGGGAGACCCTGGGCCGGGTTGACGCTCAAGCGGGCCAACGCTTCGCCTGCGGGCAGGTTGTGCCAATGAATGATTGCGGCGGGCGGTTTGGCAGGCGGGTTCATGGCGCGGGCGGTCGCACGAGGAGCAGCGGACGATGACATTGCACCATCACCGCCTGCGCCACGGAGCCGAGCACGGCCTTGGCAACTCCGCTGCGTCCATGTGAGCCCAGGCAGATGACGTGCGCGTCAAAGCGTTCCGCCGCCTGGCTGATGGCCGCAGCGATGTCCTCGCTTTCCACGACTTCAACTTCCGTGCGGATGCCACGGGCTACGGTGCCGGCGGGGATGAGTGCTTGGAGCTTCCGGCGGACTTCGGTGAGGTGGAGTTGAAGTTGAGTGGCGGCTCGCTGGCTGGACTTGCGCGGCGACGCCGACGGCGGGAGAACGTGCAGGAGTTTGACCACGCCGCCGGGTGGGAGTGCGGAGTAGGCGTAAGGAATGGCACAGTCCCCCAAGGCGGAGAAGTCGGTGGCGGCCAAGACGCGCTGGAGCTGCGGCACGGCAACGAGACCGTGGGCGACTTCCTTGGGCGTGGGCACCAGCACGACGCTCATGGGCGCGTGGTGCAGCAGGCCGCGAGACACCGACGGGGTGGCGAGTCGTTGCAGGCCGTGATGCTGGTGGGTGCCGGCAACGAGCAGGTCGGCCTGTTCCTCGCAAGCGAGCGCGACTAGGGCGGCATCGGCGCGGCCCCAGCCGGGCACGACGCGCACGCGGGCCGCGCCGTCGCCGAGGATTTCACTGGTCCGGGCGATAAGGTCACGCTCGAGGATGTGTTGCGCCTCGGGCGGGTTTTCCGTGAGTGGCAACGGCCCGCCGAGGCCCAGCCGGGCTTGCTGCTCCGGTGGCCAATCAACGTGCCCGACCACGACCTCGCACGGCCCCAGTTGCTTCAACTCCTTGACCCAGTGCAGCGCGGCCTCCGTCGCGACGCTGAAATCAGCGGCCACAAAAACTTTCAACGTCCGCTCGCCCCGCGCCCAGGCCACCAGCGGCGCGGCGTCGCGCACGACCAGTGTGGGCACGGCGGCGCGTTCAGCGGTGCGCTCCGAGACACTGCCGAGCAGCCAGCGCGCGGGTGCGCGGCGACCCAGTGACGAAACGACTACGAGCCGGGTGCCGGGCCGGCGGGAAATTTCCACCAGCTTTTCGTCCGGCAGGCCGGTGAGCAATTGTTCCTTTACAGCCGCTCCGAGCTGGCGCAGCAGGTGCGCCTCTTCGAGCAGTTGCGTCGTGAGACCGGCGGACCACTCCGCCAGCACTTGCGGCGTGATGGCCCTCAGGCCGGCGGTTTCCTGCGCGTGAACCAGCAGGAGCGTGTCGGACAAACGAACCGCGAGGGCGGCGGCGGTGTCGGCGGCGCCCTGGGCGGGTTGGGAGAAGTCGGTGCCACAGATGATTCTCATAATGCCTTTCAGTTGGATGCGCGCACCGTCAGCACCGGACAGCACGCATTGCGGACGACCCGCTCGGCGGTGCTGCCCAGCAGAACGCGTTGCCAGCTGGAGCGACCGTGTGTGGCGATGACCAGCAAGTCCGCCGCCTGCTCGCGGGCCGCCGTGGCGATTTCATGGAACGGTTTGCCGATACGCACGCACGTCGTCGGATGCCCGCCGGCGGCCCTTTCGCGCTCGGGGAGCGTGGCCAGCTCGGCCCGGGCCAGCGCCGCGACTTCCTCATCGGTGCGCGCGAGGGCGACCACCTCTATCCCCGCCAGCCGCGACGGCGGCTCGACGACATGGAGCAGCGTGAGGGCAGCGCCGAACTGGGCGGCCAGCTCCACGCCGTAGCGCACCCCGGCGAGCGATTCAGCGGAGAAATCCGTGGCGGCGAGAATGATTTTGAGCTGGCTGCCCGCCGCCGGGCTGCCTGCGGCGCCTGCGTGCGGGGCTTCACCCGGGGTCGTCGAGGGTGGGAGTTTCATAGGGTGTCTTTTGCACAGTGGCTTCCGGCTGAGGACAGTTACGAAGCCGAGCCGCCCGGCGCTCACCCTTTACTGGCAAGGGCAAGGCAATGTTTGGCCGGGCGGGCGATTTGCAAATCGGTTCACCGTTCTTTCGCTCGCGGCTGCGGCCTGCGGTCACGCCCAGGCCATGGCGGCACCGAGCCACTCAGAACTTATTTGCCCGCAACACGCGCACGTCTGACTCAAACGCAATCATGGCGTAACGCGCGAAAAATTCTTTCTCCAACCTTTGCAGCAGCTCCTCCGCACGCTCGGGCGGCAGGATGACTTCAATCTGGATGTTGGCAAATTCCCGGATGTCCGCCGGGCGCTCGCCGTGCGAACCGTCGCCCTCGACCTCAAAAATTGTGCAGCCGTGCGCGCCGATTTCGCGAAGCAGTTTCCTTACGGCCTCCTTGGCGTAGGCTTCGCAAACAATCGTGACCAGCTTCATCGGATGCGTGTTCATGGTTCAGGAATATAGCCAGCGCGCAAACGCCAGATAGATCGGAATGCCCACCGTGATGTTAAACGGGAACGTGATCGCCAGCGACGCCGTGAGATAAAACGTTGGGTTCGCATCCGGAAGCGACATGCGGATGGCCGCCGGAGCGGCGATGTAGGAGGCGCTCGCCGACAGCACTCCGAGCAGCGTCGCCCCGCCGAGTCCGAGACCGGTGAGTTGGCCGAGCCATACCCCGAGCGCACCGTTGACCAGTGGCGCAAGCACGCCGAAGCCGAGGAGAAAGAGGCCGACCTTTTTCAAATCCCCCAGACGCCGGCCGGCCACGATGCCCATTTCCAGCAGGAACAGCGCGAGCACGCCTTGGAACGGGGCCACGAAGAACGCTTCCACTTTCTCCATGCCCGGAGGTCCGCACAACGCACCCACGACCAGCGCGCCCACGAGCAAAATGACGCTCCGCCCGAACGCAGCCTCATGCACCGCGGTCCGGAGCGACGCGCCGGAAGGCTCGCCACCTTTCTTCGCAGCCAGCTTTCCTAACACCACGCCAACGAGGATCGCGGGCGATTCCATCACGGCGAGAAACGCGCTGGCATAGCCTTCGTATGGCTCGTTGACGGCCTTCAGATAATTAGTCGCAGCGATGAATGTCACAGCACTCACTGAGCCGTAATGCGCGGCGATGGCGGCGGCGTCCACAGCGGGGAATTTGCCTCCGAACCGCAGCAGCGGATACGTCCAGAGCGGTATCAGCGCGCCAAGCACCATCGCGGCTGTCCCCGGCAGCCAGACCCGGCCCAACCCGGCCTCGGTGATGGCCACGCCGCCTTTGAAACCGATGGCGACAAGTAAGTAGATCGTCAGTCCCGCATACAGCGGCTCGGGGAATTTCAAATCGCTCTTCGTCAGCGCGGCAAAGATGCCGAGCGCGAAAAACAGCACGGCAGGCGAGAGCAGATTGGCGCGGATGGCGTCGAAGATGTCCATGTCAGGCATTCCCGCAGGCGAAGGGTTCCGCTTTCTCTTTGACCTTCTTCGCACGCGATTCGGGGTCCAGCAAGCGCGAATCCGAGCGGGTGTTGAACAGCGTGTGCGGGCTTTGGCCCTGGTGGGAAAGCTTTTGGAACAGCGAGCGGTGTTGGCCGAACTGCTCGCGCTGGAAACGATGAACGCCTTCAATGAGTCGTTGCATCGGGGGGAGCGGTTGCGGCTGCGTTGGTTGCTTTTGGTTGGCGTGCGGCGTGGAGCAGCGAGGCCACCACCGCCACCGCCAGCAGCCCGACGATGACCAGCAGCGAGGCCAGCGTCGGGATTTTGTAGAAGTCCGCCACCAGCATTTTCGTGCCGACGAACACCAACACCGCCGCCAGCCCGTAGTGCAGGTAGTGGAACAGTTTCATGATGCCGGCCACGGCGAAGAACATCGAGCGCAGCCCGAGGATGGCGAAGACGTTCGAGGTGTAGACAATGAACGGGTCGGTGGTGATGGCCAGCACGGCAGGCACGGAGTCCACGGCGAAGACCAGGTCGGTTGTCTCGAGCATCAGCAGCACGACGAACAGCGGCGTGGCGAGCCACCGGTGGTCCTTCTTCACGAAGAAGTGCCCCTCGTGATATTCTGTCGTGACCGGCATGAAGCGGCGGATAAGTTTGAGCACGGGATTCTTCTCGGGATGCATCTCCTTGTCCTTCTCCAGCGCCATCTTGATGCCGCTGATGACGAGCACTCCGCCGAAGACGTAGATGACCCAGTGAAATCTCTGAATCAGCGCAATGCCCGCGCCGATAAACACCGCCCGCATGAGCAGCGCGCCGAGGATGCCCCAGAATAGCACCTTGTGCTGATACTGCGCGGGCACCTTGAAGTAGGCGAAGATAAGGAGGAACACGAACAGGTTGTCCACACTCAACGAAAGTTCTACTAGATAGCCGGTAAGAAACTCCAGCCCCTGATTGCCGCCGCGCCAGTGCCAGACGCCCGCGCCGAAGAGCAGGGCCAGCGTCATCCACACCCCGCTCCACGTCAGCGCCTCCTTCATGCTGACCGTGTGCGACTTGCGGTGAAATACGCCGAGGTCCAAGGCGAGCATCGCCAGGACGAAGACGCTGAATCCAATCCAAAGCCAGAGTTGCTGGTTCATATCATGAAGTGGTGGCGACCGCGTGAAACCTTACGCGCCTTCCGGTGTAGCGCAGACTTCCAGGCTGGCGTTGGCGTTGAGGCCGCGAAAGCGGAATTGGATATTCATGGTCGAGTCAGGGGAGGCGAGTGTCAGGCAGTCTTTCTTTTCGGCAGCAGCGTCCGGCGCACCTGCCGGAGCAGGAAGCCCGTGCTCCGCCGAATGGATTTCAGGGTCACCTTCTTCCGCGCTACAGCCTCGTTTTGGGAACGCCGTGGCAACAGCGCCCGCGCCGACCGCAGCCAGTGTCTCGCCCAGGCAAATTCCACCGCCAGAATCGCCAAGCCAGCTGGAACCACGATGAAGGCCGGGCCGGGCAAGACAATCATGGCCAGCCCAACGGCCAGCACCGTCCCACCCATAACCGCCACGATGCTGCGCTTGATTTGTTTCATCGGGGCCAGATGGCGGGAGTGGGTTGCATCCGGTCTGGGCGCAAGCATCAGGCGGCGGGGTCAGCCGGTTTCTCGGCCTCCACGGGTTTGCGAGCCTGCGACAGTCCGAGCAGCATCAGCACGGAACCAGTCAGCATCGCCGTTATCAAAGCTGCTGCGAAAAGCTTCTCCGACTTCCCATCCAGCACCGCCATCCAGCCCACGCTTGCCCGCCACGCGAAGACCAGCGTCAGCAGACCCGTCGTCACAAAGGCCGCCAGCAGGCTCCACCGGATGCCGCGCGCCCCGAGCACGCCCCATAAAATCGAGAGCGCGCCGAAGGTTCCTCCGGACATCAGCGCCGTCTTCGCCTTTTCCGGGTTCGACCAATAGCCGAGCAGCCCCATGACGAAGAGGAACACTCCGTAAAGAATTAGATAGCCGGCAATTTTGGTGTTCATGATGGGAGTTGGTTGCTTGCTTGGCTGCTCGCAGTTCGGTTGCAGTCACGCGGTAAAGCGACGGACGTCTTTGGCATCAAGTCACTCGTTGATTCCCCAGTGACGGTTGGCCGGCTCGGAGCTAAACGCGGGGGCGTCTGGCCGCCGTAGTTCCTTGCCCAAGATTTCAGGGATTCCTTCTGGCACGAGCCCCACGGGCCGCACACTCCGGGCGGGTCGCTGCGCCTGCGAGTCCTTGGTGCCTGGCTCGGCGGCATTGGGAACCGAAATCGAAACTGCTCTTTTCATGGCGGCAAAAATACGGACGGCATAACCCTTAGCCCATTACTACTTTTGGAATAGACGCTTAGGTTAAACCGAATAGCCTGGCGGCATGGAATTCTTGAACTACCACCACCTGCGTTACTTCTGGGTCGTCGCCAAAGAAGGCGGCCTGCGCAAGGCGGCGGACAAGCTGCACGTCTCCCAACCCACCATCAGCGCGCAGCTTGCCGCGTTGGAGAGTGTGCTGGGCGAAAAGCTCTTTCGCCGCGGTGGTCGCGCCTTGGCGCTGACCGAAGCGGGGCATCGCGTATTGAGCTACGCCGAGGAGATTTTCTCGCTCGGGCAGGAGCTCCTCGACGCCGCCCGGCAGCAGCCGACGGTGCGCCCGCTGCGCGTCCACATCGGCATCACCGACTCGCTGCCCAAGCTGGTGAGCTACGAAATCATCAAGCCCATCTTCAAACTGGCGCAACCCATCCAGGCCGTCTGCCGCGAGGGCAAAGTGGCGGACCTGCTCGGTCAACTGGCCGCCTACCGGTTGGACATCGTGCTGGCAGACGAACCCGCGCCCAGTTCGCTGCCCATCAAGGTCTTCAACCACCTGCTCGGCGAGTGTGGCGTGACCTTTTGCGCCGAGCGCAAACTAGCCACCACGCTCAAGCGCAAATTTCCTCAATCCCTGAACGACGCGCCGGTGCTGCTGCCGGCGGGCAACACCGCCCTGCGCCGCTCGCTGGAGAAATGGTTTCAAGCCCAGCAGATTCGCCCGCGCCTGGTGGCGGAGTTCGACGACGCGGCTCTGATGAAAGTGGCGGCGGTGGACGGCCTAGGCTTTTTCGCCCTGCCGACTTTGGTGCTGGCGGAGGCCGTCGCCAACTTCGACTTCCAAGCCATTGGGCACACCGAAGAGTGCCGCCAGCAATTCTACGCTATCAGTGCCGAACGCAAGCTGACCCACCCGGCCGTCTTGGCCATAACGTCGAATGCTCGGGCGGCGTTGTCAGCCTGAACGGCTTTCGCCTTCGGCGCTCACCCCTGCGCGTAAATCTCGCTTCCTTTTGCAGAAAACTGGCGCGTCTTTACTTCCATCCCCGTTCTCAGTGCCTCTTCTTCGGAGAGGCCTTGCTCCGCCGCATATTGCCACATGTCCTCCGTTGCACTCATGCTGCGGTAGTGTGGGTCGCCCATTAAAGGAATCGCGTTGCTTCCTCACGCCCAGAACGTCCTTACGCTCTGCCCTGGGCTGATATGAAGACGCCGCGATGGGAGCTACCCCTTGTGAAGTCGGGTGCTGACGGGCGGTGCAAGAAACGTGTGCCGCGCCCGCTGCGGGACCTGCGCTAACCCAAGCCAGAGTTTGCTTGAGGCGGCGGCGCTTCAGTTTATGGTTCGGCCAACACATCATGACTGCCAAACAACCTCCCACTCCCGTCTCTCCCGTCACGCGCCGCACGTTCCTTCGCACCGGTGCGGTGCTCACCGCCAGCGTGGCCGCGCTCTCGCCGCGCGCCCGCGCGCAGACGAACCTAAACAGCAAGCTGCGCATCTACCAAATCGGCGTCGGTGGCATGGGCGGCGCGGATCGCAACGCACTGAAGGGCCATCCGCAAATCGAGTGGGCCGGCTTCAGCGACGTGGACCAGCGCGAGCTGGACAAGATGAAGAAGGAATTCCCCAACGCCTGGAGTGTGAAAGACTACCGCGAGGTGTTCGCCAACCGGGCCAGTGACTTCGATGCCGTTAATGTGGCGACGCCCGACTTCCATCACGCGCCGATGATGGTCACGGCGCTCAAGCACAAGAAACATCTCTACGGCCAGAAGCCCCTCGTCCATCAACTCGACGAGTTGCGCATGATGCGCGACGCCCTCGCCGCGCGACCCGGCTCCATCACGCAGATGGGCAACCAACGCTCCTGCAACACCGGCCGCATGCAGGCCGTTGAGCTGCTCCGCAAGAACCAGCTCGGCAAAGCCGTCGAGGCGTTCGTCTGGACGGGCGGCGTCTCGCGCGGCACTTACTTCGGCGACCCGTGGGCCGAATACACGGCGGCGAAGCCCGTGCCCGATTACCTCGACTGGAATCTCTGGAACGGCCCGCTCGCCAAGCCGCTTCCCTACAGCGACGACCTCGCGCCGCGCCGCTGGCGTTCGTTCTGGGAAACCGGTGGCGGCCAGCTCGCGGACTGGGGCTGCCACTTGCTCGACCTTCTCTACTTCGCCTACGACCTCCCGTCGCCCGAGGCCGTCCTCACGCACACGCCCAAGCCCTCGAACACCAGCCACACGTCGCACAACCAAAGCACCATCACCTACGCCGGCCGCAACCAGTTCGCGCGCGAGAAGTTCGTGGTCCATTACAACGACGACGCGTTGCAGCCGTCCTTCGCCGCGCTGAACCTGCCCCCGCTCAAAGTTGGCGCGAACCACACGATGGTTGTCTGCACCGAAGGCACGCTGCTGCTCCAGGCCGACGGTAAAATCACCGTCTTCCGCAAGGGCCAAGTCGTCGCGAACGAGCCGCTGCCCACCGTCGAGCCGCGCAACCACTGGAAGGACTGGGCCGACAACTGCCTCGGCGCGAAGAAGCCGCTCTGGACGCCGCTGACCATCGGTTGGCGCATCACCGAACCCGCGCTGCTCGCCGCGAAGGCCACGCGCTTCCCCGGCCAAGAACTGCGCTGGGACTCCGTGAACTTCCGCTTCACCAACCACGACCAGGCAAACAAGGAAATCGTGTCGCGCACGTATCGCGAGGGTTTCGCGCCGCCGTCGATGGCCTGACGCCGTGCCGGCGATTTGCAATCGCCACCGCCGAATTGCCCCGGCTCCCTTATGAGTCAACTGCTCTTCGCCTTGGCGTTTCTAGTCAGCCTGTTCTGGCTGGTCGAGCACGTCTGCGGCAACAAGCGCGGGCGGCCCTGGCGACGCCCGCAGATGCTCACCGACGCGCTGCTCTATGCGTTCGATGCGCTGGTGACCAAGCCCATCAACCTCGTTCTCATCAGCGTCGTCGCTGTGCTCTTTCTCGTGCCGCTGGGCGTCATCTCGTGGGAGGCGCTGAAGGCTGGACAATACCAGGGCTTCGGTCCAATAGCGCGGCTGCCGGGCTGGGGGCAATTCCTGCTGGCCTTTCTGCTCGGTGACTTCCTGCTCTACTGGATTCACCGCGCGTTTCACGGCGGCAAGCTGTGGCGGTTCCACGCCGTGCATCACAGTTCGGAGCGGCTGGACTGGCTGGCCAGTGTGCGCGGCCATCCGGTGAACGACATCGTCGCCAACGCGCTGCTGTTCTTCCCGTTCCTGCTGCTGGGCTTCGGGCCGGGCGCGGCGGCGGGGGCGGGGCCGGCGCTGGGCCTCTTCGCGCTGCTCGGCCATGCGGACGTGGACTGGGATTGGGGTCCACTGCGCCACGTCATGACGTCGCCGGTCTATCATCGTTGGCACCACTCCAAAGACCCGGCTGCGGTGGACAAAAACTTCGCCAGCTTCCTCCCGCTGTGGGACATCCTCTTCGGCACGCACTACCTCCCGCGTGACCGGAAGCCGGGCAACTTCGGCATCGCGGAGCCGGTGCAGCACACCTTCTGGGGCTTGATGAAACATCCGTTCTCTCCCGCTCCATCGCCGCCGGCCACGCAGCCGCCGTTGCCGCGTGATACCAAGCACGATGCGAGCGCGCGGTGAGGTCGTCAGCTTGCCGACGCTCCCGTCTCCCGCGTTGACCACCGCAACCCGCTCCGCTTCCATCTCGCCCTCATTGCTTTGCACATGAAACTCAAGTTCCTCCTCGCCGCGCTGTTGGCCGGCTTCGCCCTCACTTCACCCGCCGCCGCGCCCAAGCCGCTCCGCGTGCTGCTCTTCGCCGGCGGCTGCTGCCACGACTACGCCGTGCAGCATCTCATCCTCAAGGAGGGCCTCGAAGCCCGCGCGCATGTCGAGGTGGACGCGATTCATTCCTTCGACCGCAGCACGAAGGCCACCTTCGCGCCCTACGCGAAGCCCGACTGGGCCAAGGGCTACGACGTCATCGTCCACGACGAGTGCAGCGCCGACGTGAAGGACGTCGCCTACGTGAACAACATCCTCGCCGCGCACCGCGCGGGCATCCCCGCCGTGAACCTCCACTGCGCGATGCACAGCTACCGCGTCGGTAACATCAGCCAACCCGTCGTGCCCGGCTCGCCGGACGCGTTGTGGTTCGATCTCCTCGGCCTCCAATCCACCGGCCACGGCCCGCAGGAACCCATCCAGCTCACGACCGTCGCGAAGGACCATCCCATCATGCAGGGCCTGCCCGAGTGGACCACGGGCCGCGAGGAGCTTTACAACAACATCAAAATCTTCCCCACCGCCACGCCCCTCATGCGCGGCAAGCAGGTCATCAAGCAGAAGGACGGCTCCGAGCGCGCCGTCGAGTCGGTCGTCACCTGGGTCAACCAATATGGCAACACGCGCGTCTTTAGCAGCACCGTCGGCCACAACAACGACACCGTCGCTGACCCGCGTTACCTCGACCTCGTCACGCGCGGCCTGCTCTGGTCGTGCGACAAGCTGAACGCGACTTACCTCAAGCCCGCGCCCGCCACGACGGCCGCGCAGCAAGTCGCCAGCGCCTCGGCCAAGGCGAAGTTGCTCACGCCGCCCGCGCCCGCGCCGAAGCCGGACGCGCCGGCCAAGCCCGTTGTTATCGCGCCGATTGACGGTCGCCCGAACCTCGCCGTCGCCGGCACCGCGAAGGCGTCGAGCGAGGAATCCGGCAAGGGGAACTTCGCCCCCAACGCCATTGACGGTGACCCTGACACGCGTTGGTGCGCAGCGGGGGCCGGCCCCGGTCACACGTTCCAGGTGGACCTCGGCAAGGAACAGAAAATCACCGGCGTTCACATCAACTGGGAGTCGAAGAACAACACTTACCACTACCGTCTCGAAACCTCCGCCGACGGCCAGTCGTGGCAGCCGCTCGCCGACGCCGCGAAGAACGACAAATCCGGCGCGACGCAAAACGACTTCGCCGCCACCAACGCTCGCCACGTCCGCATCACGTATCTTGGCTCCAGTGCGGGCGGCTGGGGCAGCTTCTGGGAGTTCGCCGTGCTCGGTGAGAAGGGCGCGACGCAACCCGCGCCCGCCGCGCCCGCCGCGCCCGCCGCTGGCAAGAAGGGCAAGGGCAAGCAAGCCGCGAAGGCCGAAGCGAAGGAGCCGCCCGTGCTCCCGTCCGTCGCCGAGGTCGAGAAGATGAAGCCCGTCAACGCCGACAAAGTCGCCGGCATCCTCGCCGAGGTGAAAGCTGGCGAGGGCTTCGAGGTGAAAGTCTTCGCCACGCCGCCCGCCGTGAATTACCCGGTCTTCGTCGCGGCCGCGCCGGATGGCACGCTCTACGTTTCCAGTGATGGCAACGGCTCGCTCGGCCGTCTCCCGAACCTCGGTCGCATCCTCCGCGTGCGCGACACGAACGGCGATGGCGAGGCCGACGAGGTGAAGGTCTTCGTCGCGAACGTGGACTCGCCGCGCGGCCTGCTCTGGGACCACGACCGCGTCATCTGCCTGCACCCGCCGCACGTCACCGCGTTCATCGACCGCGATGGCGACGGCCACGCGGACGAGTCGAAGGTGCTCATCAAGAACATCGCCTTCGGCTTCAAGGATCGCCCCGCCGACCACACGAGCAACGGCATTGAGCTGGGCGCGGACGGCTGGATTTACGCGGCCATCGGCGACTTCGGTTTCATGGAAGCCGAAGGCACGGACGGGCGGAAACTTCAGCTCCGCGCCGGCGGCATCGTGCGCTTCCGCCCTGACGGCACGGGCCTGCACCTCTTCGCGCGCGGCACGCGGAACATCCTCGAAGCCGCCGTCAGCCCCGAGCTGGACAGCTTCGCGCGCGACAACACCAACGACGGCGGCGGCTGGGACGTGCGCTTCCATCACTTTAGCGGCTTGGAAGAACACGGCTATCCCTCGCTCTACAAAAACTTCGCCGACGAACTCATCGCGCCGCTCGCGGACTACGGCGGCGGCTCGGGCTGCGGCGCGGCGTGGATTGCCGAGCCGGGCTTCCCTGCCGCGTGGGCGAATGCGCCGTTCACCGCCGACTGGGGCCGCGGCGTCATCTACCGCCACGCCGTCACGCCCAAGGGCGCGACCTTCGCCGAGACGGAGAAGCCCGCCGAGTTCCTCAAGCTCACGCGCCCCACCGACCTCGATGTGGACGCCTCGAGCCGCGTGTATGCCGCGAGCTGGAAGGGCGCGACCTTCAACTGGGCCGGCATGGACGTGGGCTACATCGTCCGCGTCACGCCGAAGAATTTCCAAGCCGCCGCGCTGCCTGACTTCGCGAAGGCCAATGACGCCGAGTTGGTGAAGCTGCTCGAAAGCCCCAGCCACCGCACCCGCCTCGAAGCCCAGCGCACCCTGATTCGGCGCGCCTCTTCTCCCTCGCCCCTCGGAGGAGAGAGGGCCGGGGTGAGGGTTGAAAGCGCGACTGCAACCGCCGTCCTCAATCTCGCCGCCGACAAAACCAAACCGCTCCCTTCGCGCATCGCCGCCCTCTTTGCCCTCAAGCAATCCCTTGGCGCAAAAGCCCAAGTCAGCATCACCCCGCTCGCCGCCGATGCCACCATCGCCCCGTGGGCCTTGCGCGCACTCACTGACGACGAGCGCACGCTCAACGCCGCCACCGTGACGCCGATCTTGGCCGCACTCAAATCCCCCGACGCCCGCACGCGCAAGGAAGCCTTGGTAGCCGCCGCCCGCCTCGGCTCAAAATCCTTTGCCCCCAATACCTCTGCCCTGCTCCCTCTGCTGACCGACGCCGACCCCACCATCGCTCATACCGCGATGCGCGCCATCATCGCCCTCCGCGCCAGCGATGCCTGCCTCGCTGCCGTGGACCGCACCGATTCCCCGAGCCTGCGCGAAGCCGCCCTCCGCGTCCTGCGCCTCTTGCACGAGCCGGCCGTCGTGGACGCCCTCCTCGCGCGCCTCGCGAAGGAGACGGACTTCACCCGCCGCCAAGGCCTGCTCACCGCCCTCGCCCGCCTGCACTTCCTCGAAGGCAAGTGGACCGGCACCTCGTGGGGCACGCGGCCCGACACGCGCGGGCCATACTTCCAGCCCGAGGAATGGAGCGAGTCTAAGCGCATTGCCGACACCCTCACCGCTGTCATGGCCAAGGCCGACGCGAAGGAAGCCGTCTTCCTCGCCGGCGAACTCAACCGCCACCGCCTCGAAGGCGGCGCGTCGCTTGACAAGCTCCTCGCCCTCGTCGTGCAAGACCCCAGCGTCGAGCCCGTCCTCGTGCAGCAGCTCGCCCGCGCGCAGACCGTCCCGCCCGGCGCGCTCGCGATGCTCTCCCGCAACGCCACCGCCGAGGCCACCAAGCCCGACGTGCGCGCCGCCGCCATCACCGCTCTGGCGAAGTCCGACTTGAACGCCGAAACCACGCGCGCCCTCCTCACCGGCGTCGCGAAACTCAAGCAGAGCAAGGGTGACGGCACGCTCGTGGACTCCGCGACCGAATCATTCCTGAACTCCACCTTCGTAGAGAAGCAAAGCGCCACGCTGTTCGCTGAGGCCGCGAAGACCGCCGGTGACACCAGCCTCTGGGCCGACACCGCGCTCCTCCGCATCCACGACCGTTTGAAGGATAAGCAAAAGGGCAAAGCCGAAATCGCCGCCGCCTTCGACGCCGGCTGGGCCGAGCCGAAGCGCCGCGCGCAGTTGATTGAAGCCAGCGCGGCCGCGAACAAGAAGACCCTCGCGAACAAGATTCTCGTCGCCGCCACGGACCCGGACAAAGCCGTCGCCACCGCCGCGAAGAAGGCCATTGACCGCCTCAAGTTGGAAACCGCCCCGTCCACCGGCCCGCTCATTGGCACGTTGAAGGTGGAGGACGTGCTCACCACCGTGCTGACCACGAAGGGCACCGTCGCGCGCGGCAAGGACGTTTACGCCCAACTCGGCTGCGCGAACTGCCACACCGTCAGCGCCAGCGAACCCGCGCGCGGCCCGATTCTCTCGCAGGTCGCGACCATCTACAAACGCCGCGAGTTGGCCGAGGCCATCCTGATTCCGAGCAAGAGCATCGCGCAGGGCTTCGCCGCGAACCGGTTCGTGATGAAGGACGGCGAGACCGAATACGAAGGCTTCGTCATCAACGAGGCGGCGGACAAAATCATCGCCCGCCTCGTCACCGCGCAGGAAATCACCCTCAAGCCCGGCGACATCGCCAAGCGCACGAAGCTGGAGAAGTCCCTCATGCCCGACGGCCTCGCCGCCGGCATCAGCGTCCCCGACCTCGCCTCCCTCGTGGATTACCTCGAAAGCCTGGCGGGCGCAAAGTAGGGCCGGGCGTCCGGCCTACCTTCTGATACCAATTCTGAATGACATTCGGTTAAATGCCAACCGGACGCCACGAAGCGCGCCTTCTTCCTCGGCGGAGGGAAGAAAGTGGCCGCAGGCCGGATGAGGGGTGCGGCCACCCACGCCGATGCCCGGAACCGCTCACCCCGGCCCTCTCGTCTCATCCGATGAAGGGAGAGGGCGTCAAAGCGCGGCGCGGTTCCCAAGCCATTCCACCGAATGTCATTCGGAATTGGTATGACGTGGGGATTCCGCTCAAGCGGAAATTGTTAGATGGAAGGACAGGCGGGCGCACTGTCCTACTGAGCGGAGATTTTCCCGGTCTGCTGATTGATGACCCACTTCTTGCCGCCAGGCAGGACGGGGACGGACGTGATGATCTTGAGGTTGACCATCTCGGCGATGTCTCTCGGGACGCGCTTGTGTTGCTTGATGTAGTCGCCGAGGAAGTCGTTGAGCGTTTGGGTCATCTCCTGCGTGTAGGCCGTGTCTTTGGATTCGATGGTGCTCACGACCGGCGGGCGGGGTTGGCCGGGCTGCGGCGTGGCTACAGCGGGGCTGGGGACTTCGGCAGGCGCGGCAGGCGCAGGCGCGGGGTTGGGCTTCCGCCTGCATCCGGCCACGAGAACGAGCACACAGAGGCCAACCGGCAGGAGCAGGCTATGGAACAGATGCTTCATTGAAAGGTGGGAAAGGCCGTTCAGTCGTCGGATGTGATGATGGTCCACATACCGGAAGTGATGTTGAAGGCTGTGCCTGCCTTCACTGTTTTCTCCAAAGCAAGGACCTCGGCGTGGCCATCCACGAAGGTCCAGTTCCATTTGCCGTTGTGATAATAGTCCTGGCTGAAGCCATTGGAGGTGAACAGGCCTGAAGCAACCGTTCCTGGGAGGTAAATGAGCTGGTCGGGACTGTCTGTGACGCTGGAATTGGAACCGCCCTGAAAATTGCCGGAGGTCGAGCGCTCGGTAATCATGAGCGTGTTTGCAGGAGCAGAAACCATACTGGTGCGCATTTTCGTGACGGCAGTCGCAGCAGCCAGCGGATTGTGAAACACCCCCACGCCACCGTTTCGCGGCATCGAGTAGCTGCGTTTGGCGTTGGCGCTGTTGATCCGGAGGAAATTGTCCGCCGAGCACACAAAGGGTTTGAGCGATTCGGCAACCGGCACAGTGCCGCCAGTCAACTGCGCTAGATCCTTCGAGCCGCCGGTGTATTTGTGGAGCAGGTCATCAAAGGACCAGTTCTCCCCCGCTGGCGTGAGCACGAACGCGAATGGCAAGGTGTCGTCGTAGTCAGTGGCGTAGACCAACGTGCCCAAGCCTATCTGCTTCATGTTATTGGGATATTCGGGGATTTTCGTGGCTAAGTTCGAGGCAGGGATGGAAGAGCCTTTAAGGGAATGCGTGTGAGTTGGGTTTGATTGCATGCCGAGACGCTCTGGGTTGGTGGCGGGTTCACCGCTGCGCGTCGGTCGTGGCTTCGCTCCG
>CALQJI020000007.1 GCA_943330855.2 Klebsiella pneumoniae | reverse complement strand
GAGTTCAATTTCATGACGGAAAACAAAAACTTCACCGGCTAGGCGTCTCAAAACCCCTTCCTACACTTTCACTGCGGTTTGTAGGTCTATTATGGGCCATAATGGAGAGTCACAAGTGACTCAACGGGCTGATGTGTAGGGTGCAATCGCTCTGAGCATAGGCCATAGGAGTTCGCTGACCATACCGCAAACGGGTGAGATGAACCTAAAAACGGCGGTTGGAGACACGCCAAATGCGATTTCTAGGCGCATAATGGGGTGTAATAGAGAGTCACAATTATCTCAAAATTCTTTTGTGCGGGGCCATTCGATCTCAGAATAGGCTATAGGAACTCACCTGCTACACCTCAAACAGGTGAGCTGAACCTAAAAACGGGGGTTGGAGAGGCGCTCCGTCTGCGCGGCGCGTTTGAGTCACGCCGTTGGGTCTGATTTGGTCGGTGCTTTCTGCCGGCGGTCCTCGGGTCCCCCGCTGGGAGCGGGCAAGGCGGCTCTCGAGGTGAGTAGCGGGGCAATACTCTGGCCCCTATCCTTTCCCAGCGCTGGCCCGGGTTCCCCATTCCAACAGCCATTTGCCACCAAGGGCAACTTACTCAACTGCTTTGTTAAGGATGAATCTTTGAAGGTCAGCCACGCTGTTCCTTCCCCTTCCCGGCCGTGAACTCCTGCCGTTGGCGGGAGCGGCTTGGCTGTTCCTGCCAGTCGAACTACTGGCGGAAGGTTATGCGGACCAACCTATCCGCAGCGTGTGGGGCGTGTCCGAGGACGAGTTCATTGCCGGGCCCACAACGACCGCACACGGGCGCGGGCGCTCCCCGAATCAACGGCATGCTTCCGGTGGAGGCGACCCCGCGCGAATCCCCGCGCTGACTTGCTCAGCGAACTGGCAGAGCCGCTGGTAATACTCCTCCTGACTCACTCCCAGTGCCGCCGCCCCGAACGCCTCGGCGTCCTCCGGCGTGGCGAAGTCGCCGTAGTTCACAGCGACCAATTGGTAGAGCACCAGCGCCGGCACGGCCTCCAGGTCCGTCTCGAAGCGCGGGTGGACGCAAATGCGGAAGCCAGCGTCGGGGCGTTCGCCGAGTGGCTCGGGGTAGGCGAACTCGCCGGCTTGAAGCGGCGTGGAGTCGAAGGCGATGCGGCACGGGTAGCGCACGAGCGTGCGGTCTTCGAGCAGGCGGTTGAGTTCCGCCCAACCCAGGCGCGGACCGAACTTGGCGCGAACCTCATCGCCTTTCGCCGCGGCGTGATCGCGGAGGGACTGGCGGGCGTCGTCGGCGGTTAGATGCAGCACCGGGTTAGGGGTTGCGGCCATTGGGGAAAACGAGCTCATGGAGTCGCACCGAAAAGAGCACCTACTGCGGCGGTCAGTGCCATCGCCAAAGCACCCCAAAAAGCAACCCGAACCATGGCCCTCCCCACCGGCGCTCCTCCGGTGCGCGCCGCCAAAGCACCCAGCGACGCGAGCAAGCCGAGCGAAGCACCCGAAACCGTCCAGACCAGCGCGGAGCGTGGCACCATGAAAACCAGCAGGAGTGGCAGGGCTGCACCCACAGCAAATGCTCCAGCGGATGCCAGGGCGGCCTGAATGGGCCGGGCACTCAGGGTATGGGAAATGCCCAACTCGTCACGGGCGTGCGCCCCGAGCGCGTCGTGGGCCATCAGCTGGCTGGCGACTCTGTGCGCAAGCTCGGCCTCCAGTCCGCGCGCGACATAAATGGCGGCCAACTCGGCGAGTTCGAGGGCGTGGTTGTTGGCCAACTCGACCCGCTCCCGGTCGAGATCGGCGCGCTCGGTATCTGCCTGCGAGCTCACGGAAACATACTCGCCTGCGGCCATGGACATCGCGCCGGCAATCAATCCGGCGAGCCCAGCGACTACAATGCTGCCGTGGCTGGACTGGGCGGTGGCGACACCCAAAATCAAGCTGGCCGTGGATACAATGCCGTCGTTGGCACCGAGGACAGAGGCGCGTAGCCAACCCGTGCGGTGGACAAAATGATTGTCAGATTTTCGCATTAAACTGGGCTCCGGGTAGCACCGCCTAGCGACCCAAGCCCGGCGCCCCGTCCACGAGGACGTTCGATTGCACCCGCGACGCGCTGGCCGGGTTAGATGTCATGATGGGTGCGGTGGTGTGGGTTAAGCGTCCTTGGAGGATCGGCACGGCGACGCGCAGGAGCAGGGTGTAGATGAGCAGACCAAACGCCCAGATGCCAAGGCAAATGAGGGTCTCGTTCCAGGTCGGCGAGTATTCGACGATCTCCCCGAGCGGGCTGGGCACGAAGCCGGGGATGACGAGGCCCATGCCCTTCTCAATCCAGATACCGACGATGGCGAGCACGCAGGCGACATCGAGCCACTTGAGGCTGGTGCTGATGGGCAGCAGGAGCAGCACGAGCGCGGTGAGGTTGCAGGCGATGGCGGTCCAAATCCACGGGACGAGTGCGTTGTAACCGTGCAGGCCGAAGTAGAGGTATTGGGACGCGCTGACGTGGAGGTTGCCAGTGTAGAACTCCTTGAAGACTTCGTTCCCGAGCAGGAACACGTTGATGATCATTGAGACTTGGACAATGTGCCGCAGCGTGAGCAACGCACGGTCGCTGATCATCAGCCGGTCGTGCATCCGGGCGCGGATGAGGCGCGCGAGTGGCGGCGCTTTCATCAACTGCCGCAGCGTCTCGGCGGGCACACGCAACACGCGCGTCGCCTCCTCGGCCACAGCGGTGGCGGTGCGTGGCGTGCCGGCGAGGGAGGAGATTTCGCCGAACTGCTCGCCGGGTCCGAGCGTGCGGACGGTGCGGACGAGGCCGCTGTCCGCGCGGTTCACGGCCACGCGGCCTTGCAGCACGAAAAACGCGTCGTCACCCCGGGCGCCTTGGCGCAGGAAGGGGTGCGTCGCCGGGACTTCGAGAAATGCCGCGCTGGCGAGCACGCGCTCCCGCGCCTCGGCGGAAGCGGAACTCAGCTCCGGCAGGAAGCGCGCGAGCAGGTCGAGGTCTGCCGCTGTAGCGGGGCGCTTCATCAGGCCCTTCGTATCGCTCGCGGAGGACGACTCCTCGGCGGTATGCGAGGTGACTCGCCGGACGATTTGCAGCGCGAGGATGATGAGCGCCGGCCCCGCTGTGAACGCCGACGCAAGGAAACGCGGGCCGATGATGGCGGAGTTCCAGAACGGCCGCCCGCCGAGGCCGACGTAGAGGAAGGCCGTGACCGTGTGGATGGAAATGGCCCACACGATGCCGACGAAGATGAGCGGCAGGTAAAGCCACTTGCGCGGCGGCTGCTTCTTATAGCGGCAGTAGAGCAGGTAGGCGCAGACGTAAATGTTCAGGGCGAGGTAGCCGTTGAGCACGATGACATCCCAGCTCAGGAGCGAAGCCGGGAAGTTGAACTTCCCGATGCCCGGAATCATGTGCCAGAAGCGGTCGGGCCGACCCAAGTCCACCATTACGAACGCCAGACACATCAGAATCGCCGCGATGGCCAGCAACTCGCCGAAGATGACGAGGTCGTCGAGCTCCTCGTTTTTGTAGAGGTAAACCGGGATGACGAGCATGACCGCCGCCGCCGCGACGCCGACGAGGAAGGTGAAGTTCGCGATGTAAACGCCCCACGAGACCTGGTCCGTCATGTCCGTGGTGATAAGGCCGTGGACGAACTGCTTCGCGTAGGCGTTGAGGCCCACGAGGCAGAGGGCGAAGAGCAGGCCGGTCCAAGCGTAGTAGCGCCAGTCGCCCTGACAGGCGAGCTGCCCGCAGCGGGCGAGGAAGCTCAGAAAGTTTTTGGCCGTCTGAGTCATGTGTCGAAGTAGTAGAAGAACCTCGGCAGTGTCCCGACCTCCTCCTTCAGCACGAACACGCGCTTGTGCCGCAGGATTTGCGACACCTCACTCGCCGGGTCGAGGATGTTGCCGAACTTGCGTGCCCCGGTGGGGCAGACTTCGAGGCAGGCTGGATACTTGCCCGCGCGGGTGCGCTGGATGCAGAAGTGACATTTCTCCATCACGCCTTTGTGGCGCGGACGGTTGCCGAGATAGGCCATGTCGAGATTGAGCTGCTCCTTCGGGATGCTCGGCTCGGCGAAGTTGAAGCGCCGCGCGAAGTAGGGACACGCGGCCTCGCAGTAGCGGCAACCGATGCACCAGTCGTAGTCAATCACCGTGATGCCATCGCTCTCCTGCCACGTCGCGTCCACCGGACAGACCTTCACACACGGGGGGTTCTTGCACTGGTGGCACTGCACCGGCATGTAGAAGAAGCCTTTCTCCGGCACCGTCGGCGTCGCGTAGTGGTGGTCGCCCTTCTCCATGTCGAACGTGCCGTTGGGCAGCTTCAGCACGCGGATGTATTGCAGCTCCGGGCTGCGCGACAGGTTGTTCTCCGCGACACAGGCGTGGACGCATTTCCGGCAGCCGATACAGGACGAGAGGTTGAGACAATAGACGAACTCGACGCCGTCCATCGGCTTGAGATCGCGCAGGTGCGGACGCAGGCCGTATTGCTGCTCGACCTCGCGGCGGATGCGGGCGAGTGCCTGCTCTAGTTCGACGGGCGTGAGTTCCTTGTAGTGCCTTTGCAGGAACTCCTCCACGGAGCCGAAGTCGCTCAACTCGCGTAACGGAGCCAAGCTCGCGGCCAGCGCGGCCAGCGCGGACGTGGCCACGGCGGAGGTGCGGAGGAAGCTGCGGCGGCTCGTGCTGCCCGCGTCTGGTGCGGGCGCTGCAAGGTTCGGCAAATGAGTGTTGGCAGGCATATCAGTGTCCTTTCGAGGCCGCTCGGAACGGAGCGGGTAGTGGTCTCAGCAGCGGCAGCGCGGGTGAGTGCGGGTCGTGGCACGAGGTGCAGTCCTTGCGCTCAGCGGTGCCGAACTTCGCGTTCCAAAAGCCGTTGTTCCGGCCGTGGACGCCTTGCTGCCAGTCGCGATAGCTCGGGCCGTGGCAGCTCGCGCAGAGCAACGTGCTTTCGGTGAGCTTGAGCTTCTTCCCGCCGACGGTGCGGAGCTCGGCGAGGTTCATCGGGTCGTGGCAGTTGAAACAGTGGTCGTTGCCGATGGTGCGACCGTGGCGAGCGACATCGTTGGTGTGGGCAGCGGGCGTGAGGACTCTGCCCTCGGCATCGAACTTCAGCTCCACCTTCGCATCCGGCGCGTGGCAGGCCGCGCAGTTCATGCGCGAGAAAACCACATCGCGATGCGCGACCGAGGGAAGCTGAACGCCCGCCGCATCGAATTTCGGCGCGACGGGCTTGTCCTTGCTGTGGCAGGCGTAGCAATCCAGCCCGGACACATCGCCGCCAGCCTTCGTGAGTTCACCCACAGAGAGGCGCACGGTGGCGGTGTTCGTGAAAACCGGGCCGGGCGGTGAAACCCGACGCACCGCACTAGTGCCGGCGCGCGGCGTCATCCAGAAGACCAGCGCCAGCCCGGCGAACAGAACCGTCAGGCCCGTCAGCACCGCCGAGGTTTTCTGGTGGTCGTTCATTCGGTCGAAGGGTCATAGCCCGCCCACCCGACTGGCCGGCTACTTTGCGAAAGTCCGGACCCTCTGCACGAGGGCCTTCAACTCCTCGTCGGCGAGCACGGCCTTGAAGGGCTTCATCTTCTCCTTGCCCTTGTCGGTCACGCCGTCCTTGAGGCGCTGAAGGAGTTGCTCGTCGGTGAACTGCTTCTGATAGGCCCCATCGGTGAGGTCTTTCGCGCCAGCCATGCGGCCGGCCTTGGTCTTGCCCGCACCATCCACGCCGTGGCAGGAGCCGCAGTGCTTGGTCCAGTTCTCCGCGACATCGGCGGCGCGCAGAGTTTGGGTTCCGACCAGCAGGAGGGCCGTGGTCGTGAGCAGGATGGTTTGTTTAGGGTTCATAGGATGGGTGGGTTGAGTCAGAAGCGGTAGGTGATGGTGGAGAAGACAAGGTGCGCGTCGTAGTTGTCGAGCCCGCCGGAGGTCTCGTCGCGGTGGCGGAAATAGCCGTAGTTCAAAGAGCCGCGGACGGTTTTGCTGAAGTTACGGGTGAGTCCGATGTTAACCGTGTGGTCGTTGGCGCTGGTGCCGTAAGGCATGCTGACGGCCGAGTTGTTGATGAAGTTGTTGGCTCGGTAGTAGAAGTAGTTCGCCTGCAAATCCGTCTTGTCATCCACTACGAACGTCACCGTCGCGGTGGTCTGCCAATAGTCGTTGCGCGCATCGCTTACCAGACCAGCGGCAGCACCAGTAAGCGAACTGGCGGGTGTCGTCGTGCTATCCAGTGCGTAGCTAAAGCTGCCTTGCAGCAACAGCCGTGACCACGGTGCCCAGGTGAGGTTCTGACTGATGATGTGCGCCGTGGTCTTGCCGCTTTCAACGCTTCCCAAGTTGTCGCCGCGCGTGTTGATGGTGGAGATTTGATAATCGTAGCGCGTCACGGACGTGATGTTCGGCAGCGGACGCCAGGTGGCGCGCAGGTTCAGGTCGTCGGTTTGGAAACTGTGCTCGCGAATGAAGGCGGGGTAACGATTCCCACTGCCACCGGGGAGCGGCAGGATGGCATTCGATGTCGAGTCACCCAAGTGTGTGTATTCGTTGTCCGCCGCCTTGTGATAGACCTGCCCCGATAAGTGCAGTCGGCGCAGCGGATACCAGTTGGCTCCAACAGTGTATTTCTGCGTGAAGCGCTCCGAATCGGTGCTTCGGGAGATGACCGGTATGCTCCGCTCGCGCAAGTAACCGTCGCCTTCAGACCATTCCCCTCGAACGTAGAGCACCCAGTTGGTGAAGCCGGTAAAGCGGGCTTCCAGCGCCTCGGAAACGGTCAGGAAGCCGCTTTGCACAGCGGTGATGCCCGTGGGCACGTTCGCGACGGAGTATGCCGAGCTGTCACCAGTGTCGATCTTCTCGGCGCGCAAGGACGGGACGATCACGAAGTCCGGCCACGGTTCCAGGCGCAGGGACAGATTCATCACATACTGCTCCACGATCGATCCTCCGGAAACACTGGTGTAGCCGCTGTCCACGTAGGCTGGCGAGTAGGGCGCATCGAAGCTCGCCCCGTAAATTCGGCTCCCGCCGATGTCCGTGTCCATCCGTGTGTAGGAGTAGCCACTGGTCAACAGGGTCTGCTCATTGATGCGCGTCTCCGTGAACGCACGGATGTTGAACATGTCCGACTCGAACACGTCGCGCTGCGTGACATACCGGTTGCCCACACCAGCGGCTTCGGGGGTCCTCCGCTCCTTGAACTTGTTGTCGGTGTCCGCCATGTCCAGGCGCAGGCCGATGCCCAAGTCCGACCGGCCGACCGTGTGCTTCAAGTCAGCCAGAACGCGGTTCCTTATTTCATCAATCTCCCGGAAGCTCGGCACCATCCCGCGGTTGACGCCGCCGCGTATTGAGTCGCCCCAGATGATCGAGTCCTTCGTGCCTTTGCGATATTCGCGGGAGAGTTTCAGCGTCAGCATCGGCCCGTCCGGCGGGGTCAGTCCGCCTTCGATCCAGATTTCACCCCGGTTCAGGCTCAACTCATCACTACCCAGAGAGAGAGCCAAGCCAGCAGCGGGAACGTAACCGGCGCTGCCGTCATACCAAGTCTTAAACTGGCGAAACCCCGCCCGGAAAAAGCCCCGGTCCGGGTCCACCACTTGAAGCTTCACTGAGTAATCCTCCCCGCCATACATGGCACGCCCATCCAGCTCCAACGTCCCCTTTTGTCCGAACATCAATTCGTAATGGAAGCCCTGCAATCCGCCGAGCACGCCCTGCTTCATGCCCCAACGCTCCTGAAATTGCGCGCGGTTGCCGCTGATGGAAACACCGCCGACACCGAGCGTGATCCCGTTGACCAGTTCCTCCGTTGGCGTGGCTTCTGCCTGCTTTGGTTCCACCACTGCGTTGGTGGCAACGGTCTGTGCTTCGGCGGTCGGCCCCACCCACACGCCGAGTGCGAGCAAGAAGGCCGGAAGCGCGCGGCTGGCGGCCTCGTTGTTTGGGGGGTGTCTCTTTGTCTTCATGGCGACCTCCATTCAAAACCGAAGTGAAGAACCGATGTTGGAACCATGCACTTGCTCGTGGCAGCCACCGCTGAAGCAGCTCCCGCGGGTCAATGACGCCGCGTGGTCCCGGCCACCGATGCGGACCACGCCAGCCGACACCTGCTGCTGGAAATGGCACTTGAGGCAGAGCGTCGCGTTGCGCTCGGTGAGCATCTTTCGGTTCACCGAACCGTGCGGCTTGTGGCAGGTGGTGCAGCCCTCCCGAATCGCCTCGTGCTCGAACACGAACGGCCCGACCTGCGCTGTGTGGCACTTGCCGCAAGTCTCCTTCTCCGTCGCCAAGTGCGTGCCTCCCCCCGCGATGGCTGAACCTTTGTGAGGATGGTGACAGTCCGCGCAGCTCATCTTGCCCTCGGTCACCGGGTGATGATGTGGGAGATTGAACTCGCCGCGCTTGTCGAGATGACACGCGAAGCACGTCTCCGAGTCGCGCCGGGGATTGAGGATGTTGTGTTTTCCACCGCCCGCCTGGGCGTGCAGGCTGCCGGGTCCGTGACACGCCTCGCAACCGAGCTGGACGGCGTTCGTGCCCTTGGCCTGAAGTCGCGCGTGGCTGGAGGTCTTGAAATCACGAACCGTCTCCGCGTGACACTGCGCACAGTTCTGGTTCCCGACAAACTCCGCGCCCGGGATGGACGGCAGGACAACGACCGTGCGCGTGACCGTGGCACACGAAACAAACCCCACCGCAGCCAGCACGCTGACAGCCAAGGCCCACCACCGAACCGTCGAGGCCACCCACCCTCGGTCCGGCGTTCCGTCCGCTTGCGTTTGCGTGTCCGGTTCTTCGTTCTCGCTTTTCACGGGGCCAGCTTCGCGACGAACGCGAAACCGCGCCAACCGTCCGTTGCCAACTGCTGGCCATCAAATGGCCGCCGCGCCAGTGCGGATGGCCTTGATCGTTGCTCCCATGGAGCCGCGAACGCACGAGCTCGTTCATGCCCTTGAGCAGCTTCTTATGCCATCGCCTCCGCTCTCGTTCGGCCGTCGGCGAAGAGTTTGCGAAGCTCCTCGCCGACAGCACGAGGTCGCCGGACAGGAAGTTATGCGCTTCGATGATCTCCTCCTGACCCCCGCGCAGCGCGCGCGCCTTGAGCTCGGACAAGCGACGCAGCACTTCCATTGAGCGTTCGACACGGCCTTCCTGAAAGGTGCCGATAACCGCGATGACGATGACACGATGAGGATGACGACGCCGTCGCCGCGATGCCCCGTCGCTAAATGAGCGGGGCTTAGTTTCGGGCAGCTTATTCGGCTCGTGCTTGGCGAGCCGTCGCGGGGATTGCTGTGAAGACAACCCGTCCGTTGCGAAACCAGACCGGCAAGCAACTGCTGCACCGACAGACAGTGCCCCGTCGGGTTTTCGAAGGGTCGCCAACCGCCTTCACTGCCACGTAGCCCCTCTTCGCTGCCCACCTAAGCCGGAACGCTGCAGTTGGGAGAGGCGGCCAATGACCACCGTAGCTGCGACGGGGCGTCGCAGCTACGGGCGCAGTGGCCGACTGCATTATTCCCGCTACGCAGCGATGGCTTCCTTCGCCTCGCTCTTGGCGGCGGTTTCACAGCAACACTCGTGAGCTTCGAGCGGGCCGGCCTTGGCCAGGTTGGCGAGGTCCTCGGCCTCGTTCTTGAGAAGGTAATGCCGCATGAGGAGGACGTAGGTGACGGGCAGGCTGGCGGCGCACAGGACGATTAGGAACTCGGAGACCTTAATCATTTGGGTTTCTTTCGCTCGGGCGGCAACTCGCCGTCCGCAGTTCATACCGTGAACTGAACGGTGGTCATCAGTAGTCCTGTCCCCGCGCGCTGGCTTCGCAACTTTTGCCGGACCCTGCTCGTTTTTTGTCACCGGGCGCCGCCGGTCATTTTGCCTCCGCCGGCTGCACAGCGACTCTGAGCCACGTTACTTTTCCCCACGCCAGTAGCCGGGGAGGTTGAGCTTGGTTTCGACGAGGATTTCCAGGATAGCCTGGCGCCTGTCCGTCGGAATGTTCGCGAACTCGGGCGAAGTGTCCTTGCCCGTGAGAATGTCGTGCAACCGCTGGAGCACGTGCTCACGCATCGGCTTCGGCAGTTGGTCAAAGGCCTCGGAGTAGATGAGGAAGCTGCACGGGTATTTGAACAGGCGCGTTTCCAAGTTGAACTGGCGGAACGAGCGACCCTTGCGATCCTTGGGGCCGAGCGTAGCGAAATGCTCGGCGTAGCCGGAGGTGCCCCTGACCTTCGACTTGAGTGTCGTTTCCTCGGTGAACAGGAGGTATTTCAAGAAGCCCTCGGCAATGCTGCGCAGGTAGCGGATGTGCTGGTAGCGGGAGAGCGCCAGCTGCGTCTCGTAGTGCAGGCGCGTGAGGTAATTGTGCATGTGCGCCTCGTGCTCCAGCACCATCAACGCAACGATGTCGCTGTGCGGCGAGGCGTAGTCGGGGAGGTCCACGAGCTGCTTGAGGCCGGTGAGGTTGCCGAGGTAGTTGGGCCTTTCCTCGGCCTTGAGGAAGGCGGCCTTTCCGAAGAGGTTGCCGCGATGCGTCGCCTGGCCGTGCGTGCCGGTGACATACCAGCCGCCCCAACGGTCTGCGAGCGACGTGCGGTGGTTCACCTCGGAAACGCCCGTGATGAGGTCAATGATGCCCTGCTCATCGGTCTTGAACGAGCGGATGAGATGGCCGGGCACGCCCATTGTCTTCGCGGAGGCGTGGCATTCGAGGCACTGGTTGTTGCGGACGAACTTGGGCTGGTCCGTCGCGGTCTGGTCCAGCGTGTAGAAGACGCCGCCGAGCTTTGCGTCTACTTCGCTGAACTCCATCACCGGCGCGCCCGGAATCCAGCCGACATACACCTCGTCGTTGAAGTAGAGCGCGCGCGGGTGCTGTGGCGCGATGCGCTCGCGCTGGAGCGAGGTCTTCGAGAAAACCAGCGTTTGGGATTTTGGCGAGATGCCCAGCGCGGCCAGCAGTGAGTAGCGCCAGCCGGTCGCGGGGTCGAACTTCAGCTTCACCTCACCCCGGTCGAGACTGGACTGGAGCCGCGCGATGAGACCGGTCGAAGGCGTCTTGTTATAGCTGATGGTGTCTTCCTCGAACGGCACCATGTGGGTCGCGCCCTGAAAATCTGATTGCGTCATCGCCGACCATGGCAGGAGGCCGAGCACGAGGGCAGTCAGCCGTCGTGCCGTGCGGGCGAAGGAATGCGCGAACATGGCTCAACTAGACCGCGTCCCGGCGCGAACGGATTCACGAATCTTGGCGCAGGCTGGCCAACGGTTGCGCGGATTCGTCGCCCTTGGCTTCACGCCGGGGGCAACGCAGGGAGACCCTCGGACAAGTGGGGGCGAGCCGCCTTGGCAACCGCACGGCAATTTCGGACTGCCAGTTGAACCGCGGGCAGAATGTTATGACTACCAACCTGAATCGCAACGCGTGGACCGTGTCCGAGGCCGAGTATCCGCGTCTGGGGACGGCGGCGGACCAGCTCAAGTTCCTGCTCCGCTACGCCGTGCTCGCGCCCTCCAACCACAACACCCAGCCGTGGATGTTCCGCGTGCGCGGCAACACGGTGGAACTCTACGCCAATCGCGCCCGGTCGCTGCACGTCACCGACCCGGACGACCGCCAGCTCCTCCTCAGTTGCGGTTGCGCGCTCTTCCACTTGCGCCTGGCCATCTGGCACTTCGGCCATCTCGACCGCACGCATGTGCTGCCCACGCCGGGCAACGCCGACTTGCTGGCCCGCGTGAGCGTGGGCGAGGAAGACGCGCCGACCCCGCAGCAGGACGCGCTCTTCGCGGCCATCCCGCAGCGCCGCACCAACCGCCAGCTCTTCCGCGACGACCCGTTGCCGGAGGAGCTCAAACACGAACTGGTCAAGGCGGCGGACCGCGAAGGTGCGTGGTTACACTTCGTGAACGACCGCACGGAACGCAACGCCCTCGCCGACCTCATCGCCGAGGGCGACCGCGTGCAATGGGCGAACCAACGCTTCCGGCTGGAACTCGCCGCGTGGTTGCACCCGAACAACAGCGAGGCCGGCGATGGCATCCCCAACTCCGCGCAGAACGCCGGCGACCTCCTCTCCGTGGCCGGCCCCATTGTGATTCGCACGTTCGACCTCGGCGAAGGGCAGGCGGCAAAGAACCGTGACATTGCGGTTTACTCACCGGGCTTGGTGGTGCTCGGCACGGATGCGGATGGACCGGCGGCGTGGTTGGCGGCCGGGCAGGCACTCGCCCGCGTGCTGTTGCGCGCCCGGGCCTCCGGGGTCTGGGCGTCGTTCCTGAACCAGCCCATCGAGACGCCCGCGTTTCGTCCGCAGGTGGCGGCCCTCAGCGGGCGCGGCGGCTGGCCGCAAATAATTTTGCGCCTGGGCTACGGCCCGAACGTGAACCCCACACCTCGCCGGGCGGTGGAGGAAGTCTTGCTACCAGCGGTGTGAGGGCCAAGTGCCACTCACCGTTCTGGGCCTAGGCATCAGGCCACCAAGAAACGGCCAGCGTTCCCCAACGCACGCGTAGGCAGAGCGGCAGCACCGGGGCAGCGTGACGGTCAACAAAGACCATTATGAAAACCAAAACCTCCAAATCAACAAAGGCCGTCAAGGCTGCGCCTTGGCCGCTCCACATCCACTCCATCCTGGTGCCGCTGGACTTCTCCCCGCCTGCTCGACAAGCGCTGGATGTGGCGGTGGCCTTCGCGCGTCGGTATAAGGCCAAGCTGACCTTGCTCCACGTCGTCGAGCCGGTGGCCATGCCGGACTTCGTCGCCTCGTCGCCGCTCGTGCTGGAGAACGACCAACTGATAGCGGCGGCGAAACAGGCGCTGGGCAGCATGGTGAAGGCTGCCAAAATTCCGACCGGAACGGTGGAGAAGCTGCTCGTCCGCTCCGGCAGCGCCTTCCACGAAATCGCCGCCGCCGCCCGCACACTCAAGGTGGACCTCATTATCATCTCCACGCACGGCTACACGGGCTTGAAGCACGTTCTGATCGGCAGCACGACAGAGCGCGTCGTGCGCCACGCGCCCTGCCCGGTGCTGGTGGTGCGCCAACGCTGAAAAGCCAACTCCACACGTCAACCAACCCCTAACGGAAAGGAACGTTATGAAAGCCCGACCCACCCAAAAATCCGGAGTCGTGACCCTGGAACTCAACCGCCGCGACGAACCGCTAATGGACGCCGCGACGCGCACGGCCGTGAAGCCGTCGCTCAACCTAAAGCGAATTCTCGTCCCGATAGACTTCTCCGACTGCTCGAAGAAGGCACTGCAATACGCGCTCCCGCTCGCGCAGGAGCACCGGGCCGCACTGACCTTGCTCTACGTGGTGTCACCGGCCTACGGCGGGGCCGAGTTTGGCGCACTCAATTACGTGGAGCTGGAGGCAACCATGCGAGCGAGTGGCGAGACGCAACTCGCTAAGCTGGTGGCGGACGAAGGCCGGAGTGACCTCGTGATGGACCCGCTCGTGCGAGTGGGTTCACCAGCCTTGGAAATCATCGCGACTGCCAGGAGCCTGCGCGCCGACCTGATTGTCATCTCGACCCACGGGCGGACGGGGCTGAAGCACGTCTTTCTCGGCAGCGTGACGGAAGGCGTCGTGCAGTGCGCGCCCTGCCCGGTGTTCGTCGTGCGGGAGTGTGAACATGAAATCCTGGCTGCATGAAGGCCTGGCGCGCAGAGGCGTCCGCGTGAACGCGCCCGTGGTTGCGAAAGCCGAGCCGCGTGGGGGGGGCGGCTCCGTCCCGGCTAGCGGCCCCGTGTTCGGCGGTCCGCGCGACTTTTTGGACAACCACTTTGTCTATACCGTCATCTCGCCCCGTGCGCGCGGCCTGTCCGTGGGCGTGAACCTGAACCCAGACCACCGGTGCAACTTCGACTGTGCCTATTGCGAGGTGGACCGCTCCGGCCCGGCGCGGGCCGCAAGGCTCGATGTGCCGGTGATGCTGGCGGAACTGGAGCGGACGCTGGCCTTGGTTGAGTCCGGCGAACTCCGCGCCCGGCCGCGCTATCAGCGGGTGCCGCCCGGGTTGCTGGAGTTGCGCCATGTGAGCTTGAGCGGCGATGGCGAGCCGACGCTCTGCCCGAACTTCGTCGAGGCCGTCGAAGCCGTCGTCCATCTTCGCGCCCGCCGCCGCTTCCCGTTCTTCAAGCTCGTGCTGATCACCAACGCCAGCGGCCTCGACCGGCCCGAAGTCGCCAAGGCGCTGGAGCTGTTGACGCCGCGCGATGAAGTGTGGGCCAAGCTGGACGCCGGCACGCAGGACTACATGGACCGGGTCAACCGCCCCGACTGCCCACTCGACAAGATTCTGGCGAACATTCTCGCGCTCGCCCGCCAGCGCCCGGTCGTCATCCAGAGCCTGTTCCCGGCCATGCACGGCCAAGGCCCGTCCGCGCCGGAAATTGAAGCCTACGTGCAGCGGTTCTGCGAACTGAAGGCCGCCGGCGCGCAAATCCCGCTCGTGCAGATTTACTCCGCCACGCGCCCGCCCGCGCATCCCGAGTGCGGCCATCTCCCGCTGCGGACGCTCTCCGAGATCGCCCAGCGCGTGCGCGAGGGGAGCGGGCTGCGGGCGGAGGTGTTTTGAAGTCGGTGGCAACCGCCGGCCCGAGACCGGCAAGCAGACGGCTCGTTACAGCGGCCTCAACCGGTGAGCGGAGGTCAGCTACTTCGCGACTGGCTTCCGGTTCAGCACGTCGTTTCGCAAGCTCCCCGCGAGGGTCATGATTTGGTCAATCAACGCAGGCTTCACTTTCAGCTCGCCGAGCGTGGCCTTCAGATTCTCCGCCACCGCGTTGAAATGCGTGTCGTTCAGCCCGGGAAGATTCGCATGTGCCGTCCGCATATCCCGCCCCTCCCACCTCACGGGCGAACCGAACGCCGCCGAGAGGAAGGCCTTCTGCTTCCGCCGTTGCGCGTTCATGTTGATGTCCTCGAAGAAGTGTTTGATGCGCACGTCGGCCAGCACCTTCTTGTAGAAGATTTCGATGGCCGCATCCATCGCTGGCTGCCCGCCGAGCTGGTGGTAAATACTCGCGTTCACCTTGGTCACGAACGCCGTCTGGCACTCCTCGCGACAAAACGAATACGTCCGTCCCTCATAGCTGGTTGTGAGGCCGGCCTTCAGCGGCTTGCCGTCCACCGCGCAAACCGGCTCGGCGGCGGCGGCCTTCGGGGCGACCGGCCCGGCTGCAAACGCGCCGAGAGTGAGGGTGAGCAAACAGGTCAGTAGGAGCTTGGTCATAGTCAGTTTAGTTTTCGGTTAGGAGCGGCCCCCGTTTGTGGCGGCAGCCTTCAACGCAGGACCAGCCTGCGAAATCGCGTTCTCCATGCGCTGCGCGTTGCTTGTCCGAACGTGCCCGTCGTTTGTCCCGTGCTACGTCCCGCACGCACTCTCGGGGCTTATCATCGCGGACGGTGCTCAAGGAACTGCGGGGCTCCGATTCGTTGCCCCGGAGGGCACCACCGCTCCGTTCCGAATCCAGTCCAGCAGCGTCATGATTTCATCCAGGGCCAGCGGCTCTTTGCCTTCGGGCGGCATGACGTCGTCGTGTTGCGGAGGCAGGAGAATGAGGCGCACCAAGTGGCTGCCGAGCGGGTCGCCGGGCTTGATGGGCAGCTTGCCGCTTTCGCCCGCTTTGAGAGCAAGTTCCGGTGTGTCCAGCCGGTAGCCGCCTTTCTGCTTCTCGGGGCCGTGGCATTTGAGGCACTTGGCTTTAAGCAAGGGCTGCACCTTGTCCAAGAAGTTGCGTTGGTGCGCGTCGAGTGCCGCAGTGTTGACTGCAGCCGCAGCCGCAGGCTCGTCCTCCAGCAGGTCGCGCACGAACTCCGGCGCGTTTTCGACCAGATACCTAGAGCCGTGCGTGAGGTTGCCACCTTGGTGTCCGGCCACCCCCACCAACGCCAAGGTGCCCGCGAGCAACCCCCGATAAGCACGCGTCCAGCCGCGCGCCGCTTCATCACGGTAGGCGAGCCATTGCAGCGCGAGGGCCGCCGCCGTGACGATCGGCACGGCGATGCCATAGAGCCGGTGCAATTCCAGTGCCTTTGGTTCGTAGCCGCCGCTGCCCGCGCGCATGAGGCCGAAAAAGACGGCGACCATTCCCGTGAGCAACCCAAGCCACAGCACCAACACGGTTACGCGCCGCAACTCCGCGCTCGGACGGAACACGCGGTAGATTTCGAGAATCCCCGCCATCGTCAGGAATCCGATGGGGAAGTGCAGCACCACTGCGTGAAAGGGCGCGAGGAAAGGTCGCCATTGGAAAATCTTGGGCCCGACTCCGGGCGCGCTGTCCGCCGCTGCGGCGCTGGCCAAGGAAATGAACAGCAGGCTCAGGATACCGGCTAGGGTCGTTGTCATAAGGTCTCCTCGGGTTACTCAAAGTCGCCAAACGGCAGGGAGGTCAGTCTTGGTCTGAACCAGAATGGCGCGGATGGTGGCGCGCGTCTCCGCCGTGAGGGACTTGTATTCGCCGGACACATCCTCGCCCGCGAGCACCTCCCACAGTCGGCGATAGAGCTGTCGCCGAGCGCGCAACGGCAGCGTTTCGAAGCTCGGCGAATACACCATGAAGCTGCACGGGTATTTGAAGAGCCGTGTCCGCAAATCAAACTGCCGCAGCGAGCGACCTTGGGAGTCAGCCGGCCCGAGCGCCTCGAACTGGCGCACGAAGTCGGAGGAACCCCGCACCGGCGCGGCGAGCGGGGCCTCGCCGATGAAGAGCAGATACTTCAACACCGCTTCGCTCGACGGACGCGCTCGCTCCAAGCTCTCAGTCTCTCCCAACGCCTCGGTGTCGAGGCGCAGGCGCGTCAACAAATTCAGCAGGTGAACCTGATGTTCGAGCACGAGCAACGCGACGACGTCACTGGAGGGCACCGGAAATTTGTCCGTGTCGAGGAAGGGCTTCAGGTCCGTCAGGCTCGCGGCGGCGTGGCTGCCCTTCTCGTAGCGCGCGAAAGCATCCGCACCAAACAAGTTTCCCCGATGCCGTTGCCCGCCGGTGTCGCCCGTGACGTAGTAACCGCCCCAACGCTCCGCGATGGGCGTGCGATGCGTCACCATCAAGCCGCTGAGAATATCCACGTCCCCGTCGGCGTGCGTGAGAAAGGAGCGCACGAGCCAGCCGGGCGCGTCCAGGGTCTTGGAGGACGCGTGGCATTCGAGGCACCGGTCGTCACGCCGAAGCTGCGGACGGGCCGCCGGCTTCTGTTCGAGAGTGTAGAAGACGACGCCGAGCTTCGGGTCGGCGGCGGCGACTTCGATTAGCTCTGCGCCCGGCACGTAAGCCAGGGCGACGGAGTCGTTGAAGTAGAGCGCGCGAGGATTCTTCGGCGAGATGTAATGCTTGTTGGGCGAGGTCTTCGAGGCGACGAGCAACTGGGAAGTCGCCGGCACTTTCAATTCGCGGAGTAACGCTGGCAGGTAGCCTTGGGGCGGCGAGAACTCGAGCCGAGCCTCGTTCCGTTCCATTCGGACGTGTAACGCCTCGACGGTGCCGCTGGCCGCGGTGGAGTTGTAACTCGTCAAATCCGTGCCTGCGGCGGGCCGCAGCTTTTCGCCTAGTTCCGCCGCCGCCAGAAAAGTTGCTGGCAGCAGCGCCGTGAGCACGACCACCACCCCCGCCGAAAGGCCGTTGACCGCCCTGCGCCACGCTGCTGGCGGCAAGGTCGAGGTTGAGATTGAATGGCTGAGCACGTTCATGTGTGAGTCTGACCGCGGTTGTGGGATGGTGCCCCCACGCCGCTTGATGAAGGCTCACCGTTTATTGCTCGCGTGGGGTGCGGCAGAGGAACAGCAGCGTGGCTGAAAGTCCGTTTCAAGCTTCGGGGTCCGGCCGCAGCACGCGCGGCAGGACGCACGCCGCCCACACGATCAAGCCAGCCATCCAGCACGCCGCTCCGTAGAGGTAGTGGGTCGTTTGGATCGCAGGGAGGAAGTCGCCGGAGATACGCGAAGCCAGTCCGAGCAGCATCAGCACGGCGGCAGCGGACAGCCACGGGTGGAAGCGTTCGAGCCGGCTGCGCGCGCCGGTGTGGCCGAAGACCACTTGCGTCGCAATCCCCGTGGTGATGAGCGCTAACCCGCCGACGAGTTCGAGATGCAACAGCGACAGGCGGGTTGCGGGAAACCAGCCGGCGGCGAACACGCCCAGCGGGATGCACCCGAGTCCCACAAGGAGCTGCCATTGCACGCCGCGCCAGTTCCAGCGCAGCCGCTCCACCGGCATTTCGCAGGCGAGATAGGCGATGCACGCAGCGGCGCGCGCGGTGCCGGCGAGGCGATTCCATCCGGCAGCCTCCCACGCGTAGGTGAGAAGGATGAATGCGCCCGCAGCCTTGGCGACACGGGCGGCGCGCTTCCACTCGGGCGACGGGCCGTCGGACTCGGGGAACTTGCGCCGCACGCCCAGACCCAGGAAGCGCGGCAGGAGGAATCCCCCGGCTCCGAGCACACACAGCAGCACGAACGCGTGGTAACTCAACAGCCGGGCCAGCAACTCCAGCGGTTCACTCAACGGCCAGCAGCGTCCTGCCAGGTGCAGCGCGGTGCCGGCCAGCGCGCTGGCGAACGCAAGCCCCACGAGCACGAAGCTCGGCGGCGGCAGGGCGCGGCTGGAGTGGCAGCGGCGTTTGAGCAGGCTGAACAGGAGCGCGAGTTCGCCCGCGAAGATTCCGTCCGCAAGCGGGTTCAGCCCGAGGGTGTTTGCGATGACGTTGCCGAAAAACAACGCCAGCAGTGAGCCGACCGCGCGCGCCGAGAGCGGCGGGGCTTCCACCAGTCGCGGCATGGCGGTGCCCATGAAGCCGATGACGAACCCGCCGAAGAACCCTTGCACCATGAGGCGCGCGTGGCTGGGCCCGGGATAATTCTCCGTCCAGCCCAGCAGCATGACCGGCCACAGCCCGACGCCGATGAGTCCCGCCAGCGTGGCGGCGGGGAAGAACAGCCGCAACGGCTCGCGCGGGAGGTCAGCGAGACGTATCCAGCGGCCAACCGGTTGCGTGGTAGCCCCCGCCACTCTGCCAACCCGGCGTGGGCAGCGTCCTGACACTGGCGGGTCGCCCATCTGGGGCGGCAGGCGGGTGGAATCACTCATGCGCTAGGGGATGATTGGAGCGCGCAAACTGGCCTCACGGCTCGCGCTTGAATTTCACACCGAGCAAGGCGGCGAGTTTCATGCGCACACGCTCGTGACCGACCGTGAAAGCGGCTCACCGTGAGTTGTCACTTTGTGAGCAGCATTTGTTTGGGCGTCAACCTGGCATCGCGTGCGTCACTTGCTTGCCTGTTCGGGCACCCACAGTTTGCCAATCGGCGTTGCGCGCGGCGCACGAGCGTTCGGCGTGGCAGTGCGGCTGGCGTTTGGTTAAAACCTGTGTCCGAAACTAATCTTTCATGAGTGACCGTGGCTTCATTCAACGCGGCGGCCTGTGGCTGGTGGCACAAAGCGGCCTCATATTCGGGGCACTGCTGCTGGCCCCGCTCTTTCGGGGGCAGTGGGACAACGTAGGCATCACTGCCGCTGGCATCGTGCTCTTCGGCATCGGCGGTTGGCTCGGCCTCGCCGGCGTGCGGGCGCTCGGGCGGAACCGCACGCCCTATCCCCAGCCGCTGGCCGAGGCGGCGTTGGTCCAGAGCGGCATCTACGCGCGGGTGCGCCATCCGCTCTACAGCAGCCTGATGTTCGTCTCGTTCGGCTGGGCATTGGGCTGGGCGAGCGGCCCGGGCTTGGTTGCGGCCAGCGCGCTCACGCTCCTGCTCCACGGCAAGGCCACGCGGGAGGAACAGTGGTTGCGCACGCGCTACCCTGATTACCGCACTTACGAGCAACGCGTGAATCGGTTTATCCCTTGGGGGCGGTAGCGAGGACAAGATTCGGCCAGTCATTCCCAAGCCCCGGCGAGCCGCCCGGCGTCGCGCAAAGCATCGTCTCGCTGCATATGAAACGCGTCATCGACCGGAGCGTGGTGCTGGGCACGGTGGCAGTGCCGGAGGGAGCTTGCGAAGTCTGCGCCTCGGCGGACGCGAGCTACGATGAAGCCGCCGGTCGCCTGGTGGTTAAGCTGGCCTCATTCCTACGCCCCGCTGGACTGCTCGTGAAGGAGCGCCACTTTCGTGCGGACTGGCTACCGGCGAACGAGACGGTCACGGAGGCCGGTGCCTTTGATGAGTGTGATGCCGAGGCACGGGAGATTTTCCATCGTTGGGTGCGCAAGGTGCGGGCGGCCACGCCGCAGTTGCACCCGGTTTAGTTTTACGCGGTCACATAAAAACCAACCCAGAGAAAGGCTCGTTATGCTCCCGAAATACACCGTCGAATACACCCTGCAGTTCCGCCGCCACACGCACACGAACCACTACACCACGGATGACCCGGTCGCGTGTCAGGAGTTCGTCGAGGAGTTGCTGGAGCGCGGCTCCGGCATCCTTGCCATCAAACACGAGGGCGTGGATTTGTCCGCCCACGAGTTCGACCGCATCGTGAAGACGGCGGCGAAGATGCTGGCGGCGAAACACCTCTGTGCGTCGCTGGGCCTCAAGCCGGAGGAGGAGAAGTTCCGCTTCGGCTTCACGGCGTGAGTGGGTGACTCCGCCCTCAGCGGCCAGCACGTCACCGGCCCGCCCCGGCTTCCGACTCCACCCAGCGGACGGCGTAGTGGACAAGCTCGGGGCTGGTGGCGAGCTTGAGCTTGGCCTTGATGTTCACGCGGTGGACTTCGACGGTCTTGCCGCTGAGGTGAAGTTGCTCGGCAATCTCCTTGGTGCTCCGGCCCCGGCCCAGCAGTTGGAAGACTTCGAACTCACGGTCCGAGAGGCCGGTGACTGGACTGGCGTCGCTCTGGGTGCGGTGGCCGGTGAAGGTGTCCATGATGCGCGCGGACATCTTCTCGCTGACCGCAACCTTGTCCGCCAGCACAACGCGGATGGCCTCCATGATGCGTTTGCCGCCCTCCTGTTTCATCACGTAGCCACGGGCTCCGGCGCGCAGGACGCGCTCGGCGTAGAGGGTTTCGTCGTGCATGGAGAGGACGAGGACCGGGAGGCCGGGGGCGAGCGCTTGTATGTCCTTGATGACTTCAAGACCGCTCTTGCCGGGGAGGGAAATGTCCAGGAGCACGAGGTCGGGCCGGCGGGCCTCGATGGCCTGCATGGCCGCGCGGGCATCGGCGGCCTGGCCACAGACGGCGAGGTCGGGCTGGGCGGTGATGAGCGTGGCGAGGCCGTCGCGCATCATCGGGTGGTCGTCCACGATGAGGATTTGCTTGGGCTTGGGCGCGGCGGGCTTGGTCGGCTGCTTGGTTTTCATGGGCTGGCCTTTGGCTGGGCGGGCGGGGCGGATTGATGCACGGAGCAGGCGACGGTCGTGCCGTCCGGCTCACCGCGTTGGATGACGACGGAGCCGCCGATCATCCCGGCGCGGTATTGCATGATGCGCAGGCCCGCCCCCGTGCGGGGCGGCAGGGTGGGGATGCCGCAACCGTTGTCCTTCACGGCGAGGAAGACGCGGTTGGGCTGGGCGGCGAGACCGATTTCGATCTGCGTGGCCTGGCCGTGCTTGAGGGCGTTGGCCACGGCCTCCTGCGCGATGCGGTAGAGGTGCGTGGCCGTCGAGGGGTTGTGGACCGGCACGGAATGCTCGCAGTGGAAGGTGCAGTTCACGCCGAATATCTGAGTGGTCGAATGCGCCAACTCCTGGAGCGCGGACATCAGGCCCTCGGACTCCAACACCACGGGGCACAGACCGTGCGCGAGCATCCGCGTCTGGGCGATGGTCTCGCGCACATGGGCGGCAATCTGCCCGGCCTGGGCTGAATGTTTCTTAGTCTTGGGAGCCAGGGCTTGCGCCAACACCTGGCTCATCAGCTCGATGCCAGCAAGTTGCTGGCAGATGCCGTCATGCAGGTCCTGCCCGATGCGGCGCTGCTCCTGTTCGCTGATGTTGATAATCTCCTGCTCCAGCCGGCGGCGCTCGGTGATGTCGAGCATGGTGCCGACTATCCGGCGCGCCCCGCCGCCATGGACGACCAGTTGGCTGGCGCTCTGGAGGTGCCGCACCTCGCCGTCCGGACGGACGATGCGATACTCGATCTGCCACGCGTGCGGGGCGCGGATGCCGGCCTCAATCGTCGCCCGCACGAGGTCGCGGTCATCGGGGTGGACGTAGCGGTTGAAGAAGTCGTCGGACAACGGCTCCAGCCCGCCCGGCTCCACGCCGAGGATGCGGAACAGCTCGTTGGACCAGCGGGCCTTGAGCGGCGTGGTCAGTTCAATTTCGTAGCCGCCGAGGTGCGCGATTTGCTGGGCGGTGGCGAGCAACGCCTCGCTGTAGCGCAACGCTTGCTCCGCAGCGGCGAGCCGGTGCTCGCGCTCGATTTGCGCGAGCGCGCGCTGGACGACGGCGGGGAGGCGGTCGAGGAACTGCGTGTCCTTCACCACGTAGTCCAACGCGCCGCGCTTCATCAGGTCCACGGCCACGCGCTCGTCGCCCTGGCCGGTGATGACGAGGAAGGGGACGGTGCGCCCGAGGGTTTCGAGCTGGCTGATGAGTTCGGGGGCTTCGAGGTCCCGGAGCTTCAGGTCGAGCAACAGCAGCGTGGGCCGGTGGGTTCCCAGCCAGCGGATGGCGTCCCGCCCGGAGGTGGCGGAGGCGGTGGTGTGACCGGCGCGCTGGAGGGCGCGCTCGACCAAGCGGACCAGCCCGAGGTCGTCATCCACCACGAAGACGGTCACGGGTTGGGCCAGCGCGGGCATGGTCAGGGTTGGGCGTTGAGTTCCGGCACTAGCACCAGCGAGATAAACATCCCCATCGCCTTGATGGTCTCGGCGAACTTGTCGTAGTCCACGGGCTTGACGATGTAGTTGTTGCAGCCCAACTCGTGGCAGCGGGCCACCTCACGCGGGTCCTCGGTGGTGGTGAGCATGATAATGGGCAGCTTGCGGAGGCTGGCGTCGGCCTTGGTCTGGCGGAGGACTTCCACGCCGTCCACCTTGGGCATGCGGATGTCGAGCAATAACAGATACGCGGCGTGCGGCTCGCGGTGCGGGCCGGGGCCGCGCCGAAAGAGGAAGTCGAGTATCTCCTGGCCGTTGGCGAAGCGCTGGAAGGGGTTGTGCAGGCCGATGCGCGTGAGATTGCGCTGGATGAGCAGGGCGTGGCCGTCGTCGTCATCGGCGATGAGGATGATAACTTCCTTGGTCATTATGGGAGCATTCATGGCGGGGCGTTTCGTGTCTGCATTATTCCTGAACCGCCGGCGCGCTTGGCAAGGAGACAATGCCGGAGCTGTGCGCAAAAGCAGGAATCGGCCGCTGGTAAATCAGCGACCGATCCCCCCCGACCGGTGGTCCCCACGGGCTACTCGTTTATTCCACAGCGTGAATAGTCGGGCGGAATTTCCATGAGAGAGAGGAGCAGCTCATTGTCCTCGATCACCATGCGCGGCTCCGTGCGATCGGAGGGCTGCACGGCGGTCAGATGCAGGAGGCCGAGGGTCGGGACGCGACGGACTTGGCGGAGTTGAAGCTGAGCCGGGATAGGGGATTGGGTCATGGTGTGGAGGGCCTGACTGTTACCAGGCAAAGATCGGTCCAGGCACGATTAGCGAGGGGCGAGCGACCTTGGGAAAGGAGCCGTCAGCCCCGGGCGCAGCAGGTGGGCGAGGAAACCAGTCGCACCCATCGGTTCGCGCAGCGGGGGCGGCGGGGGGGAAGCAGGTGACCCCGGCACGTTGGGCGAGGCGGTGGTAGAATCCGCCCTGCCGGGTCGGTGCGGGCTGTTCCGAGGCCGCCTCACCGACCACCACCAAGGCGCAATTGTTCTGGCCCTTCAGGGCCAGCCAGCGCTCAAACCACGCCCGCACCGGCTCCGCCGGCTCCGTCTCATCCCGCGTGCAGACGATGATGAGGTCCGCCTCCGCCGCCTGCCCGGCGCTGAGTTCCGCCAGCCGCCGGACGCCGAGCACGGCGAACTTCCAAACATTCAGGTTGAAGTCACCGTCGCCGCCCAACTCGGCCACGAGCCGTTGATACAGCGCCAGCCCGCGCACGGCACTGGCCCGGTCCTCATAGACCAAGATCACGTTGAACAGCTCGGCGACGTTCAGGCCGCAGCCGTTAGGGGTTGCGCCATTCCATTGAGTGGTCATGCGGAGACCCTAGCTGGCGCGGCGCGCGGCTGACCATTGGGCCCCTTCCTCATTCGCACTAGCCGTCTGGCCTAGTGCACTAAGGGAAACGCTTACTGCGCTGCGCCGCTGGCGTTCTGGTGTGGACATCGCGGGATTGCCGGAAGTTCGGGTCGTGCTTGCGCGGGGTGGCGGCCAGCTCGTTGCGGTTGGCCCCAAACTTGTGCGAGGTAGTTGGAGAGGTCGTTTTCATATGCAGCAGCCTCGGTTGAACAACGAATCCTAACCAACCGGATTGGAGGGAAAGCAGCACGAAGGTGGACTTGCCGCCCTTGCCGACCCGCAAGCGGTCGGGGGGGGAGGGAAGAGCGCGCCCAAACTCGCGTGGTCGTTCGACCCGACTTTGCCGGTGGTTGTGGGGATGCGGCTGGCAGTTCTTACTTGGCCGGCGCAGCGGGCAGCGAGATGAAAAAACTGCTGCCACGGCCCGCCTCGGACTCCACCCAAATCTTCCCGTTTTGCCGCTCCAAGATGCGCTGTGCGATGGTTAGTCCCAGGCCCTCGCCGTGGCCTTCCGCCGGGTCGAGGCGGTGAAAAATCTCGAAGACCTTGGGCTGGTGCTCCGGCGCGATGCCGATGCCGTTGTCGGTGACGGCGTAGAGGGCGCGCCCGTGCTCGACGCAGCCCGTGACGGAGATGCGGCCGGGGCGATGCGGGGCGAGATACTTGACCGCGTTGTCGAGGAGGTTGGTGAAGACCTGGTTGATTTGCGTGGCGTCGCCTTGGCAGTTGGGCAGGTCGCTGAGGTCGAACTGCGCGCCGGCTTGCTGGATTTGGAATTCCATCGCTTGCGCAATCTGCTGGAGCATCGCGTTCATCTGGAGCGGTTCGACGTTCAGCGCAGCGCGGCCCAGCCGGGAGAAGCGGAGGAAGCCAGCCAGCAGCGCGTCAATCTTCGCCACGCCCGCCTGGATGAACGCGAGGGATTCCGGGATGTCCTCGGTCAGCGCGGCGTGGAGTTCGGACTTGGGAATGGCCGGGCCGGGGGTCGCGAGGAGTTTCGTGCGCAGCCCTTCGCAAGCGCGGGTGAGCTCCTTGCTGAAGCCCTGGATGTTGACCAGCGGGGAGCGGAGGTCGTGCGAGGCGACATACACGATGGCTTCCAACTCCTTGTTCTTCTCCGCGAGGGATTGCGCCAACTCGGCGAGCCGGGCCTCGTCGCGCTTGCGCGCCGTGATGTCGGTGCGGATGGCGATGTATTGCTGCGGCTTCCCCGCCGCGTCGAGGAACGGGAAGAGGGTGGTGGCGACCCAGTAGAGGCTGCCGTCCTTGGCGCGGTTGCAGAGTTCGCCCTGCCAGACCTCGCCGCGCTGGATGGTCTGCCAGAGGTGGCGGAAAAACTCCTTGGGGTGATGGCCGGAGTTAATGATGCGGTGGTCCTGGCCGAGCAGTTCGTCGCGACTGTATTGGGAAATCTCGCAGAACTTGCCGTTGACGTAGGTGATCCGCCCGCGCGCGTCCGTGATGGCGACGATGGAATGGGCGTCGAGCGCGGCCTTGAGCTCCACCAATTCCCTCAAGGTGTCGGCGGAGGGGGCGAGTGGAACGGCGGCGGTCATCGGTGCGTGGTCGGCCATGCGGCGCAGGATAGGGTTTCACGCCGGTCGGGCACGCCTAAACCGGGACGGGGTGGTTGAAAGCGGGCGTTCGCTTTAACGCAGAGACGCAGAGGGGGGGCAGACCCAGCCCCGTTCTCGAAGTGGGGGTCTGTGCCGGCTCTTCTCTGCGGAACTTTGCGTTCTCTGCGTCTCTGCGTTGAGAAGGAGGCCGCTGACTTCATAAACAGGGGGGCGGCTAAAGCGCGACGGCGTCCGGCTGGCTCCGCTTTGACCCAGTGCGCCCGGCACGACGGGCTTGACCGCCAGTCGCGCTCTCGGTCTGCCAACCTTGCCGGAGTCGGGCCTCCGCCAGCAGCCAGTGTTCAAGTTCACGGCCTTGCGGGCGGCCTTCTTCCTCCCAGATGGTCACGGCCCACAACGTGATGTCGTCGCGCGTCGGTTCCGGGCGCGGCGGGTTGGCGGTGCGCTGGTGGGTCCGACCGTTCTTGGTTTTGGCGCTCATGTTGTTTCCTTGCTGGTTCATTCCTTGTTCCTTGTTGGCTGCGGTGGATTAGGCCGCCGGTAGGTGCCCGCGATATTCCGTGGGCGACTGGCCGGCGAGCTTCTTGAAGATGCGGTTGAAGTGCGTAAGCGACTGGAAGCCAACTTCGTAGGCGATTTCGCTGACGCGCAGGTTGGGGTTGAGGAGGAGGTTCTTTGCCTTCTCGATGCGGACGCGGGAGAGGTAGTCGGTGAAGTTTATGCCCGTGCCCTTCTTGAACATCTTGCAGAAGTAAAAGGTGCTGGTGTTGACCGCCTTGGCCAGCATCCCGAGGGAGAGGTCTTCCGTGTGGTGCTCCTCGATGAACTGCTTGGCGCGCGTGATCATCGGCGGCTCGGCGTGGGCGTTCCGCACCATGATCTGGTTGCTCACCATGCCGAGATGGTCGGCGAAGATGTGGAGCAGGCTGAGGGCGGCCGCGTGGCGCTTCGCCGGGAGGACGGGCGTGTGGAAGTAAGCCTCGTGCATCTCCTCTTTGGTGGCCGTCACGCCGCCATCCTGGGCCAGCTTGGCTACGCGCTCAAACTGCGCCTGCGTGGGTTTGCGCCGGAAGATTTGCCCGGTCTGGAGATAGCCGATGGTCTTTTCCCCGGTGCGGACGGGCACGGCGGAGTCGCACAGGCCGAACTGGCAAGTGACGGTGGCGGGCGCGCACTGGGCGGCGTCGGCGAGCTGTTGCTGCACCTGAAGGCACGCAGCGCAAGTGCGGCTGCGCTGGGCCATGAGAGCGCAGAAGGGATTCTCGTTCCGGCGCCCGTGGTGCGGGAGCTGCCAGCTCTCGACGGGGCGGAGGTTGACGGGCAGGCCGGTGGTCTCATTGAACGCGCGCTCGTAGTCCTGATAGACCGGGGAGTGGGCGAGGGTGGTGATGATGTGGTTGCTGTCTTCGTGGGTGTTCATAGGTGGCCTCAGATGGGTTGAGCCAGCCAGAGCGGACCGACCCGCCACGCGTTTTTTGCGGTGCTGCCGACCTTATCTTGGCGTTCCGTTCTTGCTTTCACGCGGCCAAGTTAGGGGCGAGGAGTGGCGGCAACAATTGGGGTGAGCCCCAGACCGAAGCGGGGGTGAAGGACTAGCACCACTAAGGGAAACGCCTAGTTAGGCGTCCCGCTTTCTGGTTGACCACTTCAAGTCCCGACGCGTGGTTCTGGGGACTTCTCGACCCGCGCAGCCGCCGAGGTCAGGAGGCGGATTTCTCCGCGCTCCGCAATGTCCGCCGCCTCCCCTCGGCGGCGACGGAGTGCAGCTTCGTGGAGGACTGGCGTGAAGAGCGTGTAACGATGATTGGCATTAAGTCAGACTATTTACACACTACGTTAACATGATTCAGCGCCCTTTTTGGCCCGAACGGATTGCAACGGCCTAGCAGGAGGTTCCCATCGCCTGGTTGAGCGGCGTGCGGCGCTCCGGTAAGACGACGTTCGCCCAAAGCCTAGGCGAGGATCAGGTGCACAACATCAACTGCGACCTACCCGCCGTGGAGGACATGGTGCGCGATCCAGTGCTGTTCTGCCGGGGCATCGAGAAGCCCATCGTGGTGTTCGACGAGGTCCACCAACTGGCCGACCCCAGCCGCCTGCTCAAGATCGGCGCGGACACGTTCCCGAAACTCAAAATCCTCGCCTTTACACCGGCTCCCCACGCGCCTCATCGCCCAACACAGCGCGCTGATTCACAGAGCGGCGCTACCATCCCAATAGAGCTGCTGCCTGCTGCGCGAGCGTGCGCGCTGCGGATACCTCGGAGGGCGCCGGCGGGAAGCTTCAGTGTCGGGGCGGTTCGCACTAAGGCTTCAAGCCGCCGCCACCGTCCCGCCACGGGGATTCCCCGCCACCAGCTTGCCGACGCGTGCCACAAGCTCGCGCGGACTGAAGGGCTTGGTCATGTAGTCGTTCGCGCCGAGCTGGAGGCCAAGCTTGCGCGTCTGTTCCGACGCCAACGCGGTGAGCAAGAGGATCGGGATCTCCCGCGTGGAGGCCAGCAGCCGGAGCATCTCACACACCGCCAATCCGTCGAGGCCGGGGAGGTTGATGTCCAGCACGATGGCATCGGGCAAGCATCGCTGGGCGCTGGCGAGAGCGCTGGTGCCGTTCTCGGCATGGTCCACCTCGTAGCCGGCCATGCGAAGGCTGTAATCCATCACTTCCCGCAAATCCAATTCATCATCCACAATCAGCACGCGATGCGACATAGGCCCGTGTTTATGCCGCAGCCGACGTGAGCAAACAACCGCGGGGGGGTGAAAGGAGCGTGACGTTCGCGTGACAGCAACAGGGGGGGCTTGGTGCTTTTGGAAAACCGCTCGCAGCCGACGGCCCTGAGCGAACGAAAAACTGCAAGGCAGCCAAAATGCCCAGCCTATTTCTTCACCGGAGCTGCCGTGCTCTGCCGGATGACGAGGTCGGCGGGCAGGCGTTTGGACTCGGCGGCCTCACCGCGCAGCTTGGCAAGCATCAGCTCCATTGCGGCAACGCCAAGCCTGAATTTCGGCTGTCGCACCGTGGTGAGTGGCACGCGGAAATGTTCACTGACCAGCACGTTGCCAAAACCCGCGAGCGAATAATCCTGCGGCATCTTCAACCCCTGCTGCAACAGGAGCGTCCCCGCGCCAATAGCGACCATGTCGTTGACGGCTTGAATAGCGGTGGCCTCGGTCGTCTCGCTGAGGAACTGCACGGCCGTTTTCTCCCCTTCCTCAATGGTCGATCCGGCTTGGAAAATAAGCCGGTCGTCGAACTCTACATTCGCATCCCGCAGCGCCTTCTTGTAGCCGGCGAAACGGTCGTGTGCCCACGGCGACATCTGCGGCCCCGCGAAGAATGCGATGCGCCGATGGCCGAGTTCCAGCAGGTGCCGCGTGACGTTTGCCGAGGCCGTGGTGTCGTCGCTCTCGACGCACGGGAAGCCCGCGCAGAACTTCGCGCGCGCGCCGAGAATGACTACCGGTTGTCCGCTCGCGAGCATCTCATCGTAAATCTTTGCACTCGGCTCCATGCGCGGGGCTGGCGAGATGAACAACCCGTCCACCCGCCGCGACAGCAGCCGACGGATGCACTGCTCCTCGCGAGCGGAGTCGTTGTGCGAATGCAGCAACAGCAACGCGTAACCGTGCTGGTAAGCCCACTCCTCAATGGCCATGACCAGCCGCGCGTAAATCGGGTTGGTCAGCGTCGGGATTATCAGCCCCAGCATCCGCGAGCTACGGGTGCGGAGGCCGGCGGCGGCGGCATCGGGCACGTAACCCATCTCCTCGGCCATCTGCTGGATGCGCGCCTTGGTGGCCACGGAGATGTCCTTCGCATCGCGCAACGCCTTCGAGACGGTCATCACGGAGCAACCGGCGCGGTAGGCGATGTCTTTGAGGCGAATCATTGGGAACAGCGATCAGCCACCAGCAAACAGCGAGTGGAAGTTGGGCGAGCGCACGGGGCTGACTGAACACGGAACCCGAAACGCTGAAAACTCTTTTCACACATTGGACCCGCTCCAATTCAGCTTCTGGCGCAGCGTGCGGAAGAACGAATCGCCCGGCAGATGCACCAGCCGCACGGAGCGCTCACTGCGGCGAATCAGCACCGTCTCCCCCGCCGCCAGTGGCCCGACCACCTCGCCATCGGCAGAAAGCAGCGTCTCCATCTTCGCGCTCAACGCGCGGATGCCGATGGCGGAGTGCAGGCTCACGACCACGGAGCGATTCGAGAGGGTGTGCGGACAAATCGGGGTAATGGTGAAGACCTCCGCGCTCGGGCTGACAATCGCCCCGCCCGCCGCGAGCGAGTAAGCCGTCGAGCCGGTCGGCGAGCTGACGATGAGTCCGTCGCAGCGGTAGCGCGTGAGTTCCTCGCCGTCCACGGCGACTTCGAGTTCGATGAGCCGCGAGCCAGCGCCGCGGCTGACCACGAAGTCGTTGAGCGCGGGGCGGGACAGAAGTTTTCCGCCCAGCGCGGCGCTCACCTCGATAAGCGGACGCGTCTCGATGGTGAACTTCCCCTGCCAGACGGCGCGCAGGTCCTTCGCAAAATGATCGGCGGAAATCGCGGTGAGGAACCCGAGGCCACCGAGGTTCACGCCCAGCAACGGAGTGCCCGCCTCCGCTGTGTCGCGGGCGGCGCGCAGCATGGTGCCATCGCCACCGAAGATCAGCAGCAGGTCCGTCTCGCGGGCCACAGCGGCGGCATCGGCGGCCGTGGGGATTTTGAGTTTCGCGAGCCGGGCGGTCGCGAGGTCCGCGACGGGTTCACGGCCGCTGGCGCGAATGAGCCGGGCCGCTTGCTGCACGACAGCGACGCAGGAGCTTTTCTCCACGTTGGCGACCAGCCCGACGCGCCGGATGTTGTCCGCGAGTTTCTTCACGTGCGCAGGGTTTTAGCCGAAGCGGACGGCCAAGGCAACCGCGCCGGATGCCGGACAAATGGTTGGAGTAGAAATTCATGGACTGATAAGGGCGCGCAGGCCTACGTCCGCAACTGCGGCGCGATGGTCTGATTTGAAGCGGACGTGGGCGTCCGCGCTCCATTACTTCGCTGCCGGGTCGTAGTTGAGCCACGGCCCGAGCCAGCGTTCGGCCTCGGCGAGCGGCATCGCTTTGCGCTGGGCGAGGTCGGCGATCTGGTCGCGGTCGAGCTTGCCGACGGCGAAGTATTTCGAGTCGGGATGGCCAAAGTAAAAGCCGCTCACGCTCGCGCCGGGCCACATGGCGAAACTTTCCGTGAGCGAGATGCCGGCGTTTTTCTCCACGTCGAGCAGCGACCAGAGAAGGCCCTTCTCCGGGTGGTCGGGGCACGCGGGATAGCCCGGCGCGGGACGGATACCGCGATAGGCTTCGTCAATGAGCTGCTGCGTGGTGAGGTTTTCGTTCCTGCCAAAGCCCCACTCGTCGCGCGTGCGCTTGTGCATGAACTCGGCGAACGCCTCGGCCAACCGGTCGGCGATGGCCTCGATCAGAATGGCGTTGTAGTCGTCGAGCGCGGCTTTGTAGGCGTCGGCGAGGGCTTTGGTTTCCTCGCCTGCCGTGACGGCGAAGCCGCCGAGGTAGTCAGGCTGGCCTTTCGGCGCGATGAAGTCGGCGAGGCACCAGTTCGGCGAGCCGTCGCCCTTCTCCACCTGCTGGCGGAGGAAGTGGAACGTGGTGCGAACGGTCTGGCGCGACTCGTCGGTGTAAACCTCCACGTCATCGCCGACCCGGTTCGCGGGGAAGAGTCCGTAAACGCAACGCGGCGTGAGCAGTTTCTCGCGGATGACCTTGGCCAGCATCTCCTGCGCATCGACGAAGAGCTTGCGCGCTTCCTCGCCGTGCTTCTCATGGTTGAAGATGGCTGGATAGACGCCGCGCAATTCCCAGGTGTGGAAGAACGGGGTCCAGTCAATGAACTGGGCGATGGCCTCCAACGACGGTTGCTCCACCACGCGCACACCCGTGAACTCCGGCTTCGGCAGGTCATCGAACTTAAGCTTCGGCGCATTCGCGCGGGCAGCGGCGAGGGAGAGGAGCTTCACCTGCCTGGCGGCGTATTGTGTGCGGACGAGCTCGTATTCCTCGCGGTGTGCCTTCACGAAGGCGTCCTTGCCATCCTTACTCAGGAGGCTCGTCGTCACGGGCACTGCACGCGAGGCGTCGAGGACGTGGACGACGGGCTGGCTGTAGAACGGCGCAATCTTGATGGCCGTGTGGGCCCTGCTCGTGGTCGCGCCGCCGACCAGCAGCGGGAGCTTGAAGCCCAGCCGTTCCATCTCGCGGGCGACGTGCTGCATCTCGTCGAGCGACGGCGTGATGAGGCCGCTCAAGCCGATGAGGTCCGCCTTCTCCGCCACCGCGCGGTCGAGAATCTTCTGGCACGGCACCATTACGCCCATGTCGATGACCTCGTAGTTGTTACAGGCCAGCACGACGCCGACGATGTTCTTGCCGATGTCGTGGACATCGCCCTTCACGGTCGCGAGGACGATTTTGCCCTGCGCCTTCACGGCCTCGCCGCGAGCCGCCATCTCAGCCTTCTCGGCCTCCATGAACGGCGTGAGGTAGGCCACGGCCTTCTTCATCACGCGCGCGGACTTCACAACTTGCGGGAGGAACATCTTGCCCTCACCGAACAAGTCGCCGACGACGCCCATGCCGGCCATGAGCGGCCCTTCGATGACGAGCAACGGCTTGCCGAGCTTGGCGCGCGCCTCCTCGGTGTCGGCATCAATGTGCAGGTCAATGCCCTTCACGAGCGCGTGCGCGAGACGTGCCTCGACGGTGCCCTTGCGCCATTCCTCTTCGACCTTCTTGTCGGTCGCGGTCGTGCCGGCGCTGGCGGCCTTGAGCTTCTCGCCGTGATTGACGAGGCGTTCGGTGGCGTCCGGACGGCGATTGAGCAACGCGTCTTCCACCAACTCCTTCAGCTCCGGCTCAATCTCCTCATACACTTCGAGCATGCCGGCGTTGACGATGCCCATGTCCATGCCGGCCTTGATGGCGTGGTAGAGGAACGCGCTGTGCATGGCCTCGCGCACGGGGTTGTTGCCGCGAAAGCTGAATGAGACGTTCGACACGCCGCCGCTGACCTTGGCGTGCGGCAGGTTCGCCTTAATCCAGCGCGTGGCTTCAATGAAGTCGACGGCGTAGTTGTTGTGCTCCTCGATGCCGGTGGCGACGGTGAGGATGTTCGGGTCGAAGATGATGTCCTCGGGCGCGAGGCCGACCTCGTCCACGAGGATGCGGTAGGCGCGCTCGCAGATGCGGATTTTCTCGGCGAAGGTCGCCGCTTGGCCGTTCTCGTCGAAGGCCATGACCACGACCGCCGCGCCGTATTTGAGCACCTTGCGCGCGTGTTCGCGGAACAAGTCCTCACCGCCCTTGAGCGAGATGGAGTTCACGATGCCCTTGCCCTGGAGGCATTTCAGGCCAGCCTCGATGACTTCCCACTTCGAGGAATCCACCATGAAGGGAGCCTTGGCGACCTCCGGTTCGCTGCCGAGAAGCTGGAGGAAACGCGACATCGCCGCGACGCCGTCAATCATCCCTTCGTCCATGCAGACATCAATGACGTTGGCCCCGTTCTCGACCTGCTGGCGCGCGATGGCGACGGCCTCGTCGTATTTCCCTTCCTTGATGAGCTTCGCGAACTTGGGCGACCCGGCGACATTCGTGCGCTCGCCAATCATCATGAACTGCCCGATTTGCTGGGTGAAAGGCTGGGAGCCGGAGAGGCGGAGCGGGAGCGGGGCAACCGGAGCCGCTGCGCTCGCGGAGAGGCCACCGAGCCGTTCGGTGCCGGCGTCTCTCGGTGCGAGGTCGCGCGGATGCCGGCCTTCCAGCGCGTGCGCGATGGCGGCGATGTGCTCGGGCGTGTTGCCGCAACAGCCGCCGGCGATGTTGATGAGCCCGCTTTGGGCGAACTCGCAGAGGAAACGGCCCATGTCTTCGGGCTTCAGGTCAAAGCCCGTCGGCGAGAGCGGATTCGGCAGGCCCGCGTTCGGATAGCACGAGACGTAGGCCCCGGACTTCACCGCGAGTTCCGCGAGGAACGGGCGCATCAAGTCTGGTCCGAGCGAGCAGTTCAGTCCGATGGACAGGGGCTGGATATGCTTCACCGCGTTCCACAGGGCCTCGACCGTCTGCGCGGAAATCATCGTCTCGCCCCCGCGCCCGACGGCGGCGGAGATGGAGACGGGCAGGCGAATCTTGTCCGCATCGAACACTTCCTGGATGGCCACGAGCGCGGCCTTGGCGTTGAGCGAATCGAAGATGGTCTCGACGAGCAGGAAGTCCGAGCCGCCCGCGATGAGCGCGCGGACCTGCTGGATGTAAGCCGCCTTCACCTGGTCGAACGTGCAGACGCGGAAGCCGGCGTCGTCCGCGTCCGGCGAATTCGAGAGCGAGACCGTCAGCGGCCCGATGGCTCCGGCGACGAAGCGCGGCTTGCCGTCGGCATTCGAGACGCGGTCGGCCCACTCGCGGCATTGGCGCGCGGAGGTCTCGTTGATTTCCCACGCGAGGTCGCCGAGGAATTTGTCGTCCACGACCTTTTGATAAAACGCCGGGTCTTTGCGCCCGCCGTGCTCGCGCGGGTCCTCCACAAAGAACTCGCTCTGGCCGATGCTCGTGGCGGAAAAGGTGTTCGTCTCGATGATGTGCGCGCCGGCTTCGAGGAAGCGCCGGTGAATGTCGCAAATCATCTTCGGCTGCGTGAGCGAAAACAGGTCGCCGTTATTGAGCAGGTCCTTCTTCGCGTCGGCAAAGCGCTCGCCGCGCATGTCCGCCTCCTGCATCCCGTAGGTGCGGATGGTCGTGCCCATTGCGCCGTCAATGATGGCGATGCGCTCGGTGAGCAGGCGTTTCAGCAGTTCGGCGTGGGCGGCTCGGCTCATAAGTTGTTTGGACAAACGTCGGCGCAGTGTGGGGATTGGCGAGGGAAACTCAAGACTGGCGGGGGAAGTTTGCCCACGGATGACACGGATAACGCGGATAGAAAACAAGCGATGCTACTGCTGCCACTGGTGTTCATCCGTGTCATCTGCGGGCAAAACCTAGGTTAATCGCCGGGCTTCAGAAACACCACCTTCACGCCGCTCTTCTTCTGCTCCGGCTTGTTGAACGCGTCCATCAAGGTCGGCGGCGGAGCGGCAGCAGTGGGTTGAGCCACGGGCGCAGGCGCAGCGCCCACCGGCGCGAGGGCTTCGCGGAGCGCGCCTTCGACGAGCGAGGTGCAATGCACCTTGGTCGGGGGCAGCGGGCCGAGGTCTTTCGCAAACTCCTCGCCGCGCATGGCGAGCGCCTCGGCGGCGGTTTTGCCCTTGATGAGTTCCATCGCGAGGCTGGCGGCGGCGATGGCGGTCTCGCAGCCGAAGGACTGGAAGCTGGCGCGGTCAATGACCTTGCGCCCGCCTTCCTCCTTGAACTTCACCCACACGCGCAGCATGTCGCCGCAATCGGCGTTGCCCACGGTGCCGATGGCGTCGGCGTTGGGCAGTTCGCCCATGTTCTCGGGATTGGCCATCGCGGCGGTGACACGGGATTGGAAGTCGTCGGACATAAGTGCGAAGAGGCTAGCGGAACCGAGCGGGCGGGTGCGAAGGGAAACTGCGCTTCAAGGCTCCAGCACCGCGTAGTCTCCGGGAGCAATTCGTTCCACGGCAGAGCGGATGCGGTCGAAGTGGCGCTCCAACGTAGGGCGGTGATTGGTCCAAAGTTCCAAAAGGGCAATGCGCCGACGGGCAAGGTTTTGCTGATAGCGAAGATTCTTGTCCGCGATGATGAAGGGGGCGAAGCCCGCTTGCTCGGCGGCATCGAGCAGGTCGCCGTTGCTGATGCTGCCCCAGCCGAGTTTCGGCACGCTGGCGACTTCGTGGTCGAGGAGCGCGTGGCGCACTTGCACCGGCACGCATTCGTCGAGCAGCACTCTCACGCAGCCAGTTCCTGTTCGATGCGTTCCTGGCCGTAGCGAAGGACGGCGGTGGCTTGCTCGCGCGTGATGGAGGGAAAGCTTTCGAGGAAGTAATCCAGCGTCAGCCCGTCCGCGAGGTAATCGAACAGCGTGCCGACGGGCAGCCGCGTGCCGCGAAAGACCGGCTGGCCGCCGAGGATACTGGGGTCGCTGACCACGCGCCCGTGGGCGGCTTCGTGAAGTGTCAGTGTGGCTGGCATGGTGAGAAGGTAATCAATTGTTGCGCCGAGGCTAGCGCGACTTGGCTGCTCTCCCTTGCAATCAACCGTTCTCCAACTTGTATCTCGGCACCTTCGCATCCACCTCCTGCGCCCACGCATCGATGCCGCCGCGCAGATACTTGGCGCGGGTGAAGCCGTGGCCGGCGAAGTAGGCGGCAGCGTCGAGACTCGCGGAGCCGTCGTGGTCGTAGAAGACCAGCAGGGCGTCGCGCGCCGCGCCCATGAGGGATTGCACCAGCTCTTGGTTCACGAACTCCGCGCCGTCGAGGTGGATGGCCTCCCATTCCTCGCGCGTGCGGATGTCCAGCAGGCGCAGCGTCTCGCCGCGCGCACGGTGGTCAGCGAGTTCGCGGGGCGTGATTTCAATCTGCCGGTCCTGCTCGTGGCTGGCCTGGATGTGGGCGATGACTTCCGCGACCGGCAGCGGGCCGTTGCGCTCGCAGAGCTGGCCGAGCGTCTCGGTGGGCTGGAAGCCGCAACTGGAACAGCCGCCGAGGTGATACTTGCGGAAGAGAGCGCGGCGCGCGCCGGGGAAGGCGGCGAGCACCTCGGCCATGGAAGTCTCCGGGGAAAGTGAAGCGGTCGAAATCACAGGGGCAGACTTAGCCACGGATGGAACACGGATGGAACACGGATTTTAACCCACGCCCGCCGACGCCCTTCACCAGACGCTCACCTGCACCCGCTCCTCTTCCAACTGGACGCGCAGATTTCCCGCAGCCGGGTTGCAGCAACCTTTGAATTGACCTCTGCCACATTCATCAGCCAAATTGAGGGACGACACCAACGCAACACGCGCCTTACCATGATTAGATTCCACTGTTCCAAATGTGCCATGAAGCTGATGGTCGAGCCGGAGTATGCCGGCTCGAACGTCAGTTGCCCCAGTTGCGGCCTCAGCCTCACCGTCCCCGCTGCGAGTTCGGCCAGCGACGTCGGTGCAGCCAAGGCCGGCCGTGAGGCGTGGAAGGAGACCGACCCCACCAACCCGAACATCTGGATCGCGCTGGGAATTGGCATCGGCATCTTCGCCCTGATTTACCTTATGGCGCTGGCGACCAAATACACCCGGGGCCTGCTCTACGAGCGCGGCTGGGTGCAGTTCGCCGAGACTTTCTTCTTCGGCTGGGGCGTGGCGTTCCTCGTCCTCAAATTCCTCAAACTCCGCCATCAGGAGCGGGCGCTGCGCCTGGATGTGATGCCGGTGGAGCTGGGCCGCGAAGTCACCAAGGACAGCGTCCACGTCTTCATCCAGCACGTCTATTCCTTGCCGGTGAAGCTCCGCGACAGCCTCATGGTGAACCGCATTCGCAAGGCGCTGGAACTCTTTGAGTCCCGTCAGGTCAACGGTGAAGTCGCCACCATGATGGCCAACCAGTCGAACATTGACGGCGCACGCATCGGCGGCAGCTACACACTGGTGAAGGTCTTCATCTGGGCCATTCCCATCCTGGGGTTCATCGGCACGGTCATCGGTCTCTCGGACGCCATCGGTTTCTTCAAAGGCGTAATGAGCCCGGAAGCGGTCAAGGACCCGGCGCTGCTCATGAAGTCCATGGGCGGCGTCACTGGCGGTCTCGCCACGGCCTTCGACACCACGTTGCTGGCGCTCATCTACGCCATCCTGCTCAGCTTGCCGATGTCCTCGCTCCAGAAAGTCGAGGAGGACAACCTCAGCAACATTGACGCCTACTGTAACGAGATTCTCCTGCCCCGGCTCAACGACGGCTCCAACACCGCCGGTGGCGACATGGGCGCGCTGGCCGATGTGCTCACCGCCTCCCTCACCCGCGCGCACACGCAGTTCCTCACCGGGCTGGATGCCGCATCGAAGATGGTGCGCGAGCAGTCGGAAGGCTTGGACAAACGGGCCAACGAAAATCAGAAGCTCGTGCAGGAAAACTTCACCAAGGCCATTAGCAGCTTCAACGAGAGCGCGAGCAAGACATTGACTGACCTCGGCAAATCCGCCGGCACGAGCATCGAGAGCTTGAGCACCACGTTGAAGAAAGCCACCGAGCACGTCGGCGCGCTCGAGAAGGTCGCTTCCACGCAGCAGGCGCAGCTCGATGCTTCCGTGAAGGAAACTCTCGCCAAGCTCCAGCAGGACTCCAGCAAGGTCATCGCCGAGGCCATGAAGAGTTCCATCACCGAAACCTCCAAGGCCATCGAGAACACGTTTAAGCCCGCCGTCGAGCAGGTCAACGCACTCACGGAGGCGGTCAAGTCCACCGCCCAGCACGTCGGCACCTTGCAGAAGCAGGCCAGCGAACACCAAAGCTCCGTCCAGAAAGCCATGCAGGAAGCCGTTGCCAACGTCCAGAAGGACGCCGGCAAAGTGCTCGAAGAATCCATCAAGGCCTCCGCTGCCCAGTCCTCACGCGCCATCGAAGAGTCCATCAAGCCCGCCATGCTCCATCTCGCCAGTATCGGCGAGACGGCCAAGAGCGCGGTGGCCGAGGCGACCTCACTGCAAAAGCAGTCGCGCGAGCAACACGCCGCCGGGCAGCAGTCCTTCATCGAGACCACGGCGAAGTTGCAGCAAAGCCTGGCCAAGGCCTTGGAAGACGCCATTCGCCCCGCGGCCCAACAGCTCGGTTCGCTCGGCGACTCCGTGAAGACCGCCGCCGGCCACGTCGCCGCGCTCGAACGCAACGCCGCCGAGCAGCAGGCCGCCATGCAGCGGGCAATGCAGGAATCCATCGCCCGCGTGCAGGAGGATGCGTCGCGCAGCCTCGCTGAATCCATCCGCACCACCGCAACCCAATCCTCCAAGGCGATGGAAGAAGTCATGCGGCCCGCCGTCGCCCAGCTCGCCGGCATCGGCGAGACCGCCAAGAACGCCGTCATCGAAGCCGCAGCGATGCAGAAGCAGTCCCGCGAGCAACTCGCCGCCGGTCAAGCCTCCTTCATGGACACCACCGCCAAGCTCCAGCGCGACTTGTCCAAGTCTTTGGAAGACACCGTCCGCCCGGCGGTGCAGCAACTGACTTCGCTCGGCGACGCCGTCAAAGGCACCGCTGGTCACATGGCCGGACTGGAGAAGCAGGCCCGCGACCAGCAGGTCGCCGCCGAGCGCGCGATGCACGAGGCCACGAGCCAGTTGCAGCGCGACGCGGCGCGGGGTTTGGAAGAAGCCCTGCGGCCCGCCGGCCAGCAGCTCGCTGCCTTGGGCGAAGCCATGAAGAACGCCATCAGCCAGATGTCCCAGCTCGACCGCACCAACCGTGAGCAGCAGAGCGCCGCGCAGAAGGACTCGCTGGAGGTGACCCGCCAGATGCAGCGCGACGCCACCAAGTCGCTCGAAGACAACCTGCGTCCCGTGGCCCAGCAGTTGAGCGCCCTCAGCGAAAGCATCCGCGCCGTCACCGGCCAACTCGGGGGCCTCGACCGCGCCGCAGCCGACGCGCAAGCCACCGTCGCCCGCTCGGTGGAATCCAGCATGAGCCGCGTCCAGCAGGACGTGGCCCGCGCGTCCTCGGAGGCCATGCAGACGGCCAACACGCAGTTGGCCACGCTCCAGCAAGGCATCGCCGCCCTGAACGAAACGCTCACCGCATTGGGCGGCAAGCAAATCATCATCCAGCAGGCTGCCCCCGCGAAGGGCGGCTTTCTCGGCCGTATCATGGGCAAATGAGAGACTCCGATGACCCAAGCATGCCCAATGTCCATCGTGCGCGGCCACTCGCCTCGTAGCCGTCCTGTGTGTGTTGTGAGTGAATGGCTGGCGCGCGCCTACCTTTCATCCTTCATCCTTCAACCTTCATCCTACTAACCCATGGCCCGCGCCAGAGTCAGTGCCGTTCCGAATGTCTCGCTCTTCCCGTTCCTGAGCATCCTCGCATGCCTGTCGGGCGCGCTGGTGGTGATGATCTGCGTGCTGACCATCATGCAGGTGACGACTTCGGGCACGACGGCAGCGAAGACGAACCCGCTCGCCCTCGAGATGAAGGAAATCCAAAACCAACTCAACCAATTCCGGTCGTTCACAGACAACCTCACGACTGCTGAAGCAATCGAGAAACGGCTGATCATGCTGCGGGACCTGTCGGAGGGAGCCGAATCCACCGACCTGTTACGTGCCCGTATCCAGAAGGAGGTCGAGAACCTGCAGACCGTCATCGCCAACTTGCAGAACGACCAACCACGCCTGCAAAAGGAAATCGCCCGACTTAAGGAGGACCTCGCCGAACGGCGCATCAATCCGGCGGAGATGAAAGCCCCGCTGCGCGTGCAGGGCGGTGGCAGCGGCTTCGCGGTGGGCAGAAAGCTCTTCGTGGTGGAGGCCAACAGCGATTCAGTCGTGGTCCATCGCAGCAAGGAGGACCGCTTCCGCGTCTCCGCCGCCACCGTCGGCGCGGACAAGGATTACAACGCCTTCCTTGGCGAAGTCGCGCAGAGCAAGAACCACCTCGTCCTCTTCCTCGTCCGCGTGGACGGCTGGAACAGCTACGTGCGCGGCGCGGGCTGGGCCGAGCAGCAATACAAGCTCGCCACCAGCAAGATGCCCATCCCCGGCCAGGGGAAGGTGGACTTGACCGAATTCGAGAAGTTCATGAAGTAAAACCATTCACAACCATGGCCAAGCGCTCCCAAAACCTCGACGAGGGAATCAACATGGATTCCATGATGGACAACATGACCAACGTGGTCGGGACGTTGCTGCTCGTGCTCATCATCGTCCAGATGGGCGTCAAGAGCACCGCCGACCAGGTCGAGGAGGAACTTGCCAACGTGACCCCTCAGCAGGTGGAACAGGCCAAACAGCAGTTGGCGCAGACCAAGGCCACTGCGGAGAAATCCGGCGCAAACCAGGAGGCAGCCGCGCAAAAGGCCAAATCCACGCAGGACGACCTGCGAGCCTTCGAGACGACGCTGGAGCAAAAGGGAATCAAGATCCGCGACTTCGAGGAGTTGCAGAAGGACCTGATCAACAAGCGCACAATGGAGGCGACACAGAAAACGGCGATGTCAGCCTTGCTGGGCGAACGAGATAATCTGCGGGCCGCGCTCGACAAGACGCCCATGCCCAAAGGCCCGCCCCCCTTGGACGTGCGCGTGCCAGTCGCCAAGGCCGTCCCGCCGGGCGCGTTCGAGTATCGGGTGCTCTGCATGAGCAACAAGGTTTACATCCTCAGCCCCGAGCTATGGCGGTTGAACGTCTGGAAGGACTTGGAAAAGGCGAAGTATGATCTCCTCTTCGCCAAACAGCCGGCGGATGCAAAGGCGCCGCCGGTCTTCGACCACCTCAAGACCGTGACATGGCTCAACGAGCGCAAGTTCTCGGACGAGTTCGTGGAGCTGAAGTTCCCGCTCAACACCAACAGCATGACTGACCGCGTCACCATGCAGATTTTCCCGCGCGCCGACGCCGGCGAGACGCCGGATCAAGTGGACGACGTGGAATCCAACTTCCGAAAAACTCTGGTCAAGCTGCGCGCGAACCCGAAGAACGTCTGCTGGTTTTGGGTGCATCCCACCGGCGTCGCCGCCTACCACGCCGGTCGCGAGCAATGCAGCCGCTATGGCATTCCCGCCGGATGGGAATTCTATAACGCGACCAGCCATGCCGAAAACCTTCCGCAATTCACCGTGAACCGATTCAAGGAGCCGCCCCCGCCGCCGCCGCCCCCACCCCCGCCCCCGCCCGGCACCAAACCCCCGCCCCCGCCCCCGCCGAAGCCCGCGGGCCCTACCACGATCAACATCGCCGCGCCGAAGAAGACGCTGGACTGATGCAGCAGCGTGGGATGGAACAGGCGTGCTCACGCACGCGGCGTCAGTCGGTTGTTTCCCAAACGAAACTCGACGGTCGCCGCTGCCGTCAGCACCATCCGCTCGCATGAGTTCACCCGTGGCGACGTTCTCCTTCCCGACGCTCACCCGCTTCGGCCCCGGCACCCTCGCCGAGCTACCTGCCCGCATGGCTCGGCTCGGCATAAAACGTCCGCTCGTGGTCACAGACGAAGGCCTGCTGGACACCGATGCGTTCCACGCCTTGAGCCGCACGCTCGGTGAGGACAACCGCAACCGCCGCTGGTTCCTCTACAGCGGCGTGCATCCCAACCCCATCGAGGCCGACGTGCGCGAGTCGGCGGCGTTGTTTCAGGAGAAACACTGCGATTGCGTCATCGCCATCGGCGGCGGCAGCGCGCTGGACGCGGGCAAGGCCGCACGGCTGCTCGTGAAGCGGCCCGGTTTCGACTTCGCCAAATTCTACGACGAGCCGGACTGGTCGGGTCTCGCGCCGTTCATCGCGATTCCCACCACCGCCGGCACGGGCAGCGAAGTCGGCCGCAGCTCAGTCATCACGCTCGACGGCACCCGGCGCAAGGCCGTGCTCTTCCACCCCGAGTTGCTCGCCAAGCTCGTCATCCTCGACCCCGAACTCACCGTCGGCTTGCCCCCCAAGCTCACCGCTGCCACGGGCGCGGACGCGCTCACGCATTGCATCGAGAGCTTCACCTGCCCCGCGTTCCACCCGATGTGCGACGGCATCGCGCTCGAAGGCATCCACCTCATCGTGGACGCCCTGCCCCGCGCCGTGCGGGACGGCAAGGACCTCGATGCGCGCGGCAAAATGCTCATCGCCGCAGCGATGGGCGCGGTCGCGTTTCAGAAAGACCTCGGCGTCGTCCACTCGCTTGCGCACCCGCTCTCGACGATTTGCGGGATACACCACGGCTTGGCGAACGCGCTCTGCCTCGCGGCCAGCATGAAATTCTGCGCCGCGCGCCACCCCGGCCTTTACCGCCGCGTCGGGATCGCGTGTGGGCTGGACGTGATGAAATGCAGCGACGCGGAAGCGGACGCACGCACGACCACCTTCATCGCGGAGTTCCTCACGAACATCGGCCTGAACACCAAGCTCCGCGACCACGGCGTGAAATCCGAGGACCTCGACTCCCTCGTCGCGCAAGCTTGGGACGACCCGTGCCACAAGACGAATGCAGTCGCCGTCACCACTGCCGACTTGCGCGAGCTCTACACGCAATGCTTGTAGCAGCCGACGTGGCCTCCATCCGTTTGTCCATTTGCCAGCCCGGAAGGCTTCCGATAGCTTGCGCCTCCGCCGGACTTCCGGCTTAAACACATGGCACAACTCTTCGAGTGGATTTACGTCGTATTCGCTGTCCTGCTGCTCTTCGGAGCAGCCATCGCCATCCATGAGTGGGGCCATTACTTCGTCGCCCTCAAGCGGGGGTTAAAGGTCGAAGAATTCGCCATCGGATTCGGGCCGAAGATTTGGAGCTGGACCAAGGACGGCATCGAATACTCGCTCCGTTGGATTCCCGCCGGTGGTTTCGTGAAGCTCCCGCAGATGCTGACCTCCGAGGCGCTGGAGGGTGAGCAAAAGGGCGAGCAACTCCCGCCCGTGTCGCCGTGGTCGAAGATTCTCGTCGCCGTCGCCGGGCCGTTCATGAACCTCGTCTTCGCCTGTGCCATCGCCACGTTCCTCTACTTCGTCGGCCTGCCGGTGCCGGTGAACCCCTCGGTCATCGGACACGTAGCGCCCGACTCCGAAGAGCACAAGCTCGGCATCCGCAACGGGGATCGCGTCGTCTCCGTTTATGGACAAGCGGTGAAGTCATGGTCGGAAGTCTTCGAGGCCACCATCCTTGCCCCCACCAACGTCTTGCCCGTCGTTATCGAGCGCGCGGGCGAGCGCAAGACCTACCATCTCACCGCCAACGCCGACAACGCGCTCAAGCTCAAGATGCTCAACCTCGACTCCGAGGAGAAAGTGGTCGTCGGCGACATCTCGAAGGAAAGCCCTGCCGCCGAGGCCAAGGTCATGGCGGGCGATGTCATCATCGGTTTCGCGGGCGTGCCGGTCGTGGGCAAGTCGCAGTTGATTGACCTCGTTGGCAAGCAGGGCGGCAAGCCGACCGAGCTCCTCGTCGAGCGCGCCGGTAAGAAAGAAACGCTCACCATCACCCCGCGCGTCCTCGACGCCGGCGCGAAGAAAGCCCGCATTGGCATCATGTTCGCCAACACCCCGACGCGCTACGAAGTGCAGAAGCCCGGCCCGCTGCCGTGGGTTCAGCTCGAAGAAGTCTGGGACCGCACCTGGCGCACACTCAACGCGCTCTTTCACTCGAAGGAAACCGGCGTCGGCATCGAAGACCTCAGCGGGCCGCCGGGCATTCTCGCCATGCTCGCCGCGAACGTGAAGACGGACTACCGCCTCGCCTTGAGCTTCATGGTGTTGCTGAACATCAACCTGGCCGTGCTCAACCTCATGCCCATCCCCGTGCTGGATGGTGGCCACATCATGATGTCCATTTACGAAAAGCTGCGCGGCAAGCCCGTCAACGTGAAACTGCAAGAATACGCCACCACCGCCTTCGCCGTCGTGCTGCTCACCTTCATGGCCTACGTCTCGTTCAACGACGTGTGGAAACGCTCGGGCCTCTTCAAGTCCATGTTCGATCAAAAGAGCCAGGTGGAGTCGGCCCCGGCGCCAGTCCCTACCAAGTAACGATGCGGAGCAGGATTGAGATTCGAATTGCGAGCAAGAGCGCCGCAGCGCCACCTCTTCCTCCTGCTCACGCCCCAAACCCTGCTCCCTGATTCCCCCTCCCATGCGCTACTGCGATTCCCCCTATCTCTTCCACCGCCGCGTCTCCCGTGAAGTCACCGTCGGCGACCCCGCGCGCGGCGGCGTCATCATGGGCGGCAACCACCCCGTCGTCCGCCAGTCCATGCTCACCTGCGACACGATGGACACCGCCGAGTCCGTCAAGCAGACCCTCGAGCTCGTCGCCGTCGGCTGCCAGATTGTGCGCATCACCGCGCCCACGGTGAAGGACGCGGCGAACTTGAAGAACATCGTCGCCGAGCTGCACGCGCGCGGCTGCTTCGTGCCCATCGTCGCCGACATCCACTTCAAGCCCGACGCCGCGCTGGAGGCCGCCAACTGGGTCGAGATGGTCCGCATCAACCCCGGCAACTACGCCGACTCCAAGAAATTCGCCGTCAAGGAATACACCGACGCCGCCTACACCGCCGAGCTAGGCCGCATCGAGGAGAAGTTCACCCCGCTCGTCCTCAAGCTGAAGGAACTCAGGCGCGCCCTGCGCATCGGCACCAACCACGGCTCGCTCTCCGACCGCATCATGAACCGCTACGGCGACACGCCGCTGGGCATGGTCGAGAGCGCGCTGGAGTTCGCCCACATCTGTCGCCGGCACGACTTCCACAACTTCAAGTTCTCGATGAAGTCGAGCAACCCGAAGGTGATGATCGAGTGCTACCGTCTGCTCACCGCCCGGCTGAACGCACTGACCGAACAGGAGTTCATTCCGCAATCCGCCATCGCCAATCCGCAATCGTGGAACTACCCGCTCCACCTCGGCGTCACCGAAGCGGGCGAAGGCGAGGACGGTCGCATCAAGTCCGCCATCGGCATCGGCTCCCTCCTCTGCGACGGCCTCGCCGACACCATCCGCGTCAGCCTCACCGAAGACAGCCCGCGCGAAATCGAGGTCTGCAACGACCTGCTCGCGCAGATTCCCTCCCTCACCGTAGGAGACGACGTGAGGAGTCTCGCTTCAGATTCCGCATTCCCCATTCCGCATTCCGCATTTCCGTTCGACCCCTTCCACTTCGAGCGCCGCGCCACTCCCGAGATTGAGTTGAGCGACACCGCCAAATGCGGCGGCGAGCAGACCGTCCGCGTCGTCGTCACCCGCGCCACCTTCGACAAAGTCGCACGGAAGCTTCGCCCCAAGGACGACGTGAAGCCCGAGGGCATCTACGAAGACCTGAACCTCCTCGAACTCGACCCGACGCAGGACCTCCGCATCGAGGACATCAACTGCGACACCCAGCTCGTCACCGTGAAGGACGGCGTGAACCTCCCGCCCATCACCGCCTTCCGCCTGCTCGTCGCGCAGCTCAATCGCTTGGGCCGCCGCAATCCGATTCTGCTGAAAGACTGCTTGAGCTTTGAGGCGTCCGTCCTCGAACCCAAGATCGCCCTCCTCCGTGCCGCCGTGAACCTCGGCGCGCTCCTCGCCGACGGCATTGGCGACGCCATTCTGGTGCGCGGCGAGAGCGGAGCCGGCATGAGCCTGCGCCTTGCCTACAACATCCTCCAAGCCGCCGGCTGCCGCAGCTTCAAGACCGACTACGTGGCCTGCCCGAGCTGCGGGCGCACGCTCTTCAACCTCCAGACCGTCACCGCGCGCATCAAGACCCGCACCGAGCACCTCAAGGGCGTGAAAATCGCCATCATGGGCTGCATCGTGAACGGCCCCGGCGAGATGGCCGACGCTGACTTCGGCTACGTGGGCGGCGCGCCCGGCAAGATCAACCTCTACGTCGGCAAGACCCCCATCAAATTCAACATCCCCGAGGCCGACGCCGTGGACCGCCTCGTGGACCTCATCCGCGAGCACGGCAAGTGGGTGGAGCCGGAGGTCTTGGTCGAGGTTCAGGCCGCCGTTTGACAGCCTGCCAACTACGGGACTAGCCTCGGTGCATGACACAGTTGTCCATGAAGCAGTTCATCGAACGGTCTGCCCAGCAACCCCTGCGCATCCACGTCGCCGACGGAGCCACCTACAAACTCTCGCATCCTGACTTCGCCTTCGTGACCGAGGGATCACTGATCCTTGCCTCCGGACCTGGTCACGATTTGGGTGTCGAGTTCGTCGTGTGTCCCTTGGCTCAGATCTCTCGGATAGAAGTGTCGAAGACGAGGGTCAAAGCAGTTTGAAACACACGCTCATGGTTCCAGAGCGGCAGGACGCCGACGCCGTGGAGCGTCTCGTGGACCTCATCCGCGAGCACGACAAGTGGGTTGAACCCGAGGCCTACACGGCGGCTGTTGCTAACTGAGCCTTCCGACTTTCCACGCTCGCGACTATGCGCCCACTCGCGGCCTTCCTCCTCTGCCTGCTGGCTGTCTCCGTCTCCGCCGCGCCCGCGCGCCCGAACTTCATCCTCTTCATCGCCGATGACATGGCGTGGGAGGATTGCGGGGCTTACGGGAACAAGGCCGTCCGCACGCCGAATCTCGACCGGCTCGCGCGCGAGGGGATGCGCTTCGACCGCGCGTTCGTCACGGCCAGCTCGTGCAGCCCCAGCCGGTCCAGCCTGCTCACGGGCCGTTACCCGCACAGCACGGACGCCGAGCAGCTTCATTGGCCGCTGCCCAAGGGGCAGGTGACGTTCGCGGAAAAACTCAAGGCCGACGGTTACTGGACCGCCGCCGCCGGCAAGTGGCATCTCGGCAACGAGGTGAAGGACCGCTTCGATGTCGTGCATGAGGCGGGCGCGGGCGGCTTCCAGTTGCAGGTGGGTGCGGACGGCAAGGCGAAGAAGATGGTCGCCGAGAAGGACGAGAGTGGCTGCGGCCAGTGGGTGTCCACGTTGCAAGCGCGCCCCAAGGACAAGCCGTTCTTCCTCTGGCTCGCCGCGCTGGACCCGCACCGCGACTACGTGACGAACGCCATTCCCACTCCGCACAAGCCCGCCGATGTCATCGTGCCGCCCTACCTGCCCGACGCGCCAGACACGCGCCGCGACCTCGCGCTTTACTACGACGAAATCACGCGGCTCGACGGCTTCGTCGGGCAGGTGCTCGCCGAGTTGGAGAAGCAGGGCGCGGCGGAGAACACGGTCATCCTCTTCATCAGCGACAACGGGCGCGCCTTTCCGCGTTGCAAGACGACGCTGTATGACAGCGGCATCCGCACGCCGCTGTTCGTGCGCTGGCCGGCGAAGGTGAAGCCCGCCAGCGTATCCGGCAGCCTCGTGAGCACCGTGGATTTCGGGCCGACGTTTCTCGAACTCGCGGGCGTTCCCGTCCCGCCGATGATGCAGGGCAAAAGCTTTGCCCCACTACTGACCAACCCCGCTGCGCGCGTGCGCGAGCACATCTTCGCCGAGCACAACTGGCACGACTACGATGCTCACAAGCGCGCCGCGCGGAGCGAGCGCTTCAAATACATCCGCAACTTCGACGCCGACCTGCCGAACACGCCGCCCGCCGACGCGGTGCGCAGTCTGACCTTCGTGGAGATGCGCCGTCTGAGGGACGCGGGCCAACTCACGCCCGCGCAGCTCATGCCGTTTCAAAAGCCCAAGCCTGCCGAGGAACTTTACGATGTGGATGCCGACCCGCATGAGTTGCGCAACCTTGCGGGTGACCCGAAGCACACCAAGACGCTCGCGCAACTTCGCGACGCGCTGATGAACTGGCAGGACCTGACCCGCGACAACAGGGATGGCCTCCGCGCGAAGGACGAGTTCGACCGCGAAACCGGCGAGCCGCTCCCGAACCGCCAGCGTCCGAGGCCGACGAAGGCTCAGTTGCTAGTCGCGCCGCGCTAGTGGGGCAGCCGTCGCGGTTGCAGCAGCTCCGCCACGCGGAACGCCTGCCGCACTGCGGAGTGCCGCCCCTCGCTCTTCTTCCGCCTTCTCCCGCGCCGGGTTTCCTCTACACTGCCGCCATGCCGTCATTCGACATCGTCTCCAAAGTTAACTCGATGGAAGTGGAAAACGCCGTGAGCCAGGCCAAGAAGGAACTGACCACGCGGTTCGACTTCAAGGGTTCCAAGGCCGAAATCACGTTGGAAAAGCTCGAGGTCAAACTCGTCGCGCCCGACGCTTACAAGATGAAGACGCTCGTCGAGATCGTCTTGGGTAAGCTCGCCAAGCGCGGCATCAGCCTCAAGAACGTGGACGCGGGCGAGCCGGACCTCTCGCCGCTGGGCCACGCGCGCCAGAGCGTGAAGATCAAGGAAGGCATCGAGGCCGCCGTGGCGAAACAGATCAGCGCCTTCATCCGCGATGGGAAGTTCAAGGTGACTTCCTCCATCAACGGCGACGAGGTGCGCGTCACCGGCAAGAACCGCGATGACTTGCAGGCCGTCATCGCCGCCGTGCAGGCGAAGGATTTCCCGGTGGCGCTGGGCTTCGTGAACTTCCGGGATTGAGCGCCGTGGCCGCGCCGTCCCCAGCCAGCTACCTCGACTCGCCGCTCACGCAGCTCGGTTGGAACGCCCGCCTCGAAGCCGCCTTCGCCCCGCATCGCCCCGCCGGCCTCGTGCCCGCGCGTGTGGCAGCAGAGCACAAACACTTCTACACCGTCTTCACCGTGGACTCCGAGGTGCCCGCGCAGGTCGCCGGTAAACTCCTGCACGAGACCACGCTGGCGGCGATGCCCAAGGTCGGCGACTGGGTGGCGCTGACGTTGCACGCCGAGCAGGAGGTGAAGGCGACGATTCACGCCGTCCTCCCGCGCGCGACGCAGATTTGCCGCAAGGAAGCGGGGCGAAAGGACCTCGTGCAGGTGCTGGCCGCGAACATTGACGTGGTCTTCGTCGTGCAAGGGCTCGACGACAACTTCAACCTCCGCCGCCTCGAACGCTTCCTCGTCATGGTCCACGAAGGCGGCGCGCAGCCGGTGATTCTGCTCAACAAGACCGACCTTTGCCCGCAGACGGCGCAACGGCTCGCGGACGTGAAAGCCAACTTGGGCGAGACGCCGGTGCTCGCCGTCTGCGCGCTCACGGGGACCGGGGTGAAGTCCCTCTGGAAGTGGATTCGTCCGGGCGAGACCGTCGCCTTCATCGGCTCCTCGGGCGTCGGCAAGTCCACGCTCATCAACCGTCTTTTCGGCGAAGAGATTCAGGACACGCTGCCCGTGCGCGAATCGGACGCGAAGGGCCGGCACAGCACGACGCGCCGCGAGCTGCTCGTGCTCCCGCGCGGCGGCGTGGTGATGGACACGCCGGGGACGCGGGAGTTTCACCTCTGGCTCGCGGACACGGGCTTGCAGGACACGTTTCCGGAGATCGAGGAGATTGCGCTGCGCTGCCACTTCAGCGGCTGCGGCCACACGGTGGAGAAGCAATGCGCGGTGTTGGGAGCCGTGCAGGCGGGCGAATTGACCGCTGACCGCTACCGGAATTTCCTCAAGCTGCGCGGCGACTTGCAGAAGCTGGAGGAGGCCACGCGCCGGACCAATCTCGCCCGCAAACGCCGCGACCAAGCGGCGCAACGCACCTACAACCAATTCCGACGCGATTGGTTGGAGGAAGAGGAGGAATAGTTTCCTTGGATTTCGGTTTGCAGCTTGGAGGGAACCCGGAGAAGTGGGTGGAAATCTAGCCGCTGGGCTTCTGGGGCACATCTCAGTTTCTTGCAGGGCGCAAGGGGAGCGGGGGATTTCGCAGCCAGCGAGACTCCGCACGTTTTCAAGAAGCCGGGATGCGCCCGTCCAACGGGGCGCGGACGCCCACGTCCGCAAGAGCTGCGACCTACCGTTGGACTGCGGACCTGGGCGTTCGCGCTCCACTCATCGCAGCTTCGGCAAGCTCGCTGCCGCGACCGCCTGCCCGTGGCGCTTGTCCTGTTCGTCCGGCACATGGAACTGGAGCCGCGCGGCCAGCGCAGGGAACTCCGCCTGCAACACCTCCTTCGCGCCCGCGATAATGACATCGCCGCCGGTGCCACTGGTAACGCGCCCGAGGATGAGCAGGTGGTTGAAGTCGTAGAAGTCCGCGTAGTGCGCGAGTGCGTAGCCGAGGTAAGTGCCGAGCGTCTCGTAAATCTTCCGCGCGCGCACATCCCCGACCTGCATCAGCGACTGCACGAGCTTGAGCTGCTCGGGCAGCGGCAGCTTCGCGTCGGTCTCGATGCCCGAGACGGGCAGCAGCCGGCCGACCGCTTGCTGGGAGAAGTATTGTGCGCCCACGCCGTAATCACCGCTCCACTCGTCGCACGCGGCAGCGGGATTGTAATCCACGGGCGCGAAGGCGAGTTCGCTCAACCAAGTCGTGATGTTCCCGCTCGGAGTGACGTAGCCGACGGCTTGGCTGGTGCCCATCGCGATGCCCAGCACGCCGTTCACGCCGAGCGACATTGAGCCCGCGAGCGCGGTGACTTCGCCGTCGTTCGCAACTTCCAGCGGCACGCCGTGGCACGCCCGCTGCACTTCGAGGAAGAGGTCCTTCACTCGTGCGTTGAACACGTCCGGCGCGACGCCCCGGAAGAGCGAGGCGACCTTCACGTGGTTGTTCACATACACGCCCGCTGCGCTGGCCCCGATGGCGTCCACGCGCGGGAGGTGCGCGGCGGCCTTGCGGATGGAGTCCATGATGCCGTCGAAGTGATACTGCGGGTCGGGGTGGAAGTAGGGGTCCCACACCGTCTCCTCGCTGAAGACGACCTTGCCGTCCTGCACGGCGGCGACTTTCCGGTCGCTGCCGCCGAGGTCGAAGCCGATGCGGCAGCCGTCGAGATTGCGCCCGAGCGGCTGCACGTTCGCGCGCTCGGGCGGCAGGCTCGCGGCCTCGCACGCGACGACTTCGATGGGCCGGTCATAGACGCGTTCGCCGATGAGGTGGGAGTCGAACCTGCCCGTGGCAGTATCGCGGAAGTGCGCCTGAAGCTGCGCCGCCAATGAGCCGACCGCTGTCTGCTCCCCGCTGACCGCTGCCAGCCAAAAACGCCAGCCGCCGCGTTGCCACAGCAGAAACTTCGCGAGCCGTTCGATGTGGCTGAAGTTCGCCGCCGCCAACGCGTGGCCGGTGGGCGCGAGTTCCGTGCGGTGATGAAAGACCGACCCATCCGCCTGCTCCAACGCGATGGTGAAGGGCACGGCCTGGCCGGTAGCGCGCACGGCGGCTTGGAAGGCGTGGCGAGCGAGGGCAGCGGGGCGGAAGGCCGGGTCGAGCACCGGCGTGACGCGCGGGGCGGGGAGCGGGAGGCCGCGATTGATGTTCATGCGCGCCGGTTGTAGCGGTGCGCGGCGCGCGGTTCAAGGCGGCGTCTGTCCCGGCCGGACGAACGGCTCGAACTGCTTCGTCTCCGGGTTGAAGGCAAACAACTCCGCCGTGGCGATCTCGAAGAACCAGCCGTGCAGGTGCAACGAGCCATTCGCCAGGCGCGTTTGCACCACGGGGTAAGTCTTCAGATTCTCGATGGCGAAGAGCACATTCTCCTCGGCGGCCAAGTTCACCCGCGCCTCCGCTTGGAGATGCTGATAGCCCCGCGCGATCAGCTCCTGCACCGGCCGCGCGACCTGGAGCCACTCCGCCAGATGCGGCATTTCAGCCGGCTGCGGCAACCCTTCCAGCAGCGCCTGCATCGCGCCGCACTGCGAATGGCCACACACCACGATGTCGCTGACTTCGAGCGTGGCCACGGCGAACTCGATCGCGGCGGCGGTGGAGTTCGTCGTGCCGGTCACGCCCGCGGGCGGGACGATGTTCCCGACGTTCTTTACGACGAACAAATCCCCCGGCTGGCTCTGCGTGATGAGCTCCGCCAACACGCGCGAGTCCGAGCAGGTGATGAAGAGCGTGTGCGGCTTCTGCCCTTCGCGGGAAAGCCGCTGGAAGAGTCCGCGATACGCGCCGAACTCTTCGGACTGGAAGCGATGAACGCCTTCGATAAGCCGATGCATAATGGCGTGGAGTCTGGCCGCTGCCGCGATACGCGCCAAGGAAAACAGTGCCGGGTGCGGTGGAGCATCTCGCCCACGAACCCCTTGCGACCCGGAGCGCGGGCGTCCAGCCCGCAGCAGCCGCTCGAAGTCTGCGGGCTGTGAACTCCCACGCCCTCGCGCGAATCACCCGCTGCGGACTGGCAGGCCGCTCTCCCGCGCTTGTCACCGCCTCGGAAATCGCTACAACCCTCCGAGCGTTTCGCCTAACCGCACGCCCAACACGATGACCCATCACATTCTCCGCAGCTTGTTCGCCGCCGCCGCCCTCGCCGCCGCCGCCCTCGCCCAACCCGTGAAGACCGAGCCGGGACTCGCGCTCACTTACACCGTCGGGGCCGCGAGCGACACCACTGCTGCGCCGAACGTCTGGCTTTACGTCCCCGCCGGTCAGCCCCCCACGCCCTTCCTCAGCGCGGGCAAGTTCACCGCCACCTTCACCGGCTTCATCTCCGTGGACCTGCGCGGCGACTATCTCTTCAAGGTCGAGGCCAACGGCGCGGTGAAGGTCGAGCTCGGCACGAACACCATCCTCGAGTTCGCTGGCGACGGGAAGAAAGCCAGCGAACCCACCAAGCCCGTCCGCCTCACCAAGGGCAACAACGCACTCAAGGTCACCTTCACCAGCCCCACCACCGGCGATGCGATGCTCAAGCTGCTGTGGTCGGAGAAGGGTCCGCTGTGGGAGCCCATCCATCTCGGGATGTTGAACCGCGCCGTCGGCAACGAGCCCCTCGCGCAACAGAACACGCTGCGGCTCGGGCGCGAGACGTTCTTCGAAGCCCGCTGCGCGAAGTGCCACACCACGGAGGTGGGCGCGCCCGAACTGACGATGGACGCGCCGAGCTTCGAGGGCATCGGCACGCGTCGGCACTTCGGCTGGATGGCAAATTGGATTCTCGACCCGAAGGCGCAGCGCCCCAACGCCACCATGCCCAAGCTCCTCCACGGCCCGACGGCGCCAGCCGACGCCCAGGCCATCGCCGCCTTCCTCGCGTCCCAGACCGGCCCGGCCCCGACGGGTGAGTTGAAGCGCGATGACGAGAGCATCGAGGCCGCGAAGAAGCTCGTCGAAGCGCTCCACTGCACCGGCTGTCACAACCTCCCCGACCTCGGCGACAACGACGCCAAGAAGCTCAACCTCACCCACGTCAACGCCAAGTTCCCCCCGGCCGCGCTCCTCGACTTCGTAAAAAACCCCGGCGCGCACTACGCTTGGACCCGGATGCCGAAGTTCAGTTTCAAGGACGGCGAGGCCGAGCAAATCGCGGGCTTCCTCTCCTCCCTCGCGCCGATGGTGAAGCAGCCGGGGCCCCCCACCGACGACGCCCTCCTCGCGCGCGGCAAGCAGCTCGTGCAAACCAGCGGCTGCCTCAACTGCCACACCCTCAAGCTCGACAACCAATTCAAAACCAAACCCCTCGCCGCGCTCGCCGCTGCGCAGTGGGCCACCGGCTGTCTCGCCGAAGCCCCCGCCGGCAAAGCCCCGCACTTCGCGTTCGCTAAAGCCGAGCGCGCGGCCCTGCAAGCCTTCGCGGCCACGGACCGCACCTCATTGAAGCGGCACGTCCCCGTCGAGTTTGCCGACCGGCAGGCGCGGAACCTGAACTGCACCAGTTGCCACGGGCAACTCGACGGCTTCACCAGCTACGAGAAGCTCGGGGGCAAGCTCAAGCCCGAGTGGATGGCGCAGTTCATCGCGGGCGACGTGCCCTACAAGCCCCGTCACTGGCTCGCGCACCGCATGCCGGCGTTTCCGAAATACGCGGCCCACTTCGCCACCGGTCTGGCGATGACCCACGGCTACCCGCCGCAGACGCCCGCCGAGCCGCCGCTCGACGCCGAGCTTGCGAAGGTGGGGCAGAAGCTCATCGGCGTGGATGGCGGCTTCTCGTGCATCTCCTGTCACAGCGTCGGCGCGGTGAAGGCGGCCCAAGTCTTCGAGAGCGAGGGCATCAACTTCGCGTATCCCGTGGCGCGGCTGCAACGCCCCTACTATGAGCGCTGGATGCGCAACCCGCTGCGCATCGAGCCCCAGACGAAGATGCCCGTCTACTTCCAGGACGACGGCGCCAGCCCCCTGCCCGACGTGCTCGGCGGCGACACCGCCAAGCAGCTCGACGCCTTCTGGCAGTTCTTCCGCCTCGGCGACAAGGTCACCTCGCCAGCGACGCCGTAAGCCCGTAGCCGCCGAAGTCAGGAGGCGGAGCTGGCCGAGCCCAACCGAATCCGCCACCTCCCCTCGGCGGCTACGGCCCTGGGCCGGGATGGACAATACCGGGATGAGCCCAGCCATGTTGCAGCGCAGCTCAGTTTCTTGCAGCCGTGCGGCCAGTTCGTGCTGTTCTCCGCCAGTTCGTGCTGTTCTCCCTCACCCCCAGCCCTCTCCAGCTGGGAGAGGGGGCCACGCCGTCCGCGCGTCTGCAATCGAGTGCGCACGGAGACACGAGCAGGCGACGAAGCGCCTCCCTCTCCCTCGGAGGGAGAGGGCCGGGGTGAGGGTGAAAGCACGGGAGGTCTGGGCGCGTGCTTGCGCCGAAGAACGCAGGGGCTGCCGTCCGCAGAAACTTGCGATGGACCAGCCTTCGCCTGCGTCCAAAACACCGCTGATGAACCTGATTGTGCGTTGTTTTTACTGTTTATTGCTGCTGCTTGTCTCGCTGGCGGGGAGGACGCAGGCGGCAGAACTAAAACCTTACAGCGGGGCGGGGTGCTCGGCGTTGGATGACTACTTCGTGGAGGAGGTCTGGGCCAAGGTCGCGGCGGAGAGCTGTCTCAAGTGCCACAAGAGCGGCGGCGATGCGGAGGATTCCAAGCTCGTGTTGCGCGACCCGGCCCGCTTGACGGGGGCCAGCCGCGTCGAGGCGCTGCGGTTCAATCGCGCGGCGTTTGCGGCGATGGCACAGGTGAAGGAGGGCAACTCCACGCGCCTGCTCCTCAAGTCCACGGGCAAGGTCAAGCACGGCGGCAAGGAAGCGCTCAAGCCGGACTCGGCGGGGCACAAGGTGCTCGCGGAGTTTGTGCGGCGCGTGAACGCGCCAGCGGCGGCGAAGGTCGCGGGCGCAGTGGCGGAGGAGAAGAATGCGCCGCCGTTCTTCGCCGGAGTGGTGATGCTGGATCAGCAGCGGCTGCTGCGGCGCGTCACGCTTCAGCTCGCGGGGCGGCTGCCGACGGAGGCGGAGTTGGCGACGGTGGGGAAGGTGGGTTTGCCGACGTTGTTGGATGCGCTGCTGAAGGAGGACGCGTTCTATGACCGGCTGCGCGAGGGGTTCAATGACATTTTCCTCACGCTGGGGGTGGATGGGAATCCGGACCAGTCGGTGCTGTCTTACGAGCACTTCGAGAAGTCGCGCGGGTGGTATCAGAACACGAACTTGAACCAGGAGTTCCTCGCGCCCATCCAGGACGCGAAGGAGCGGCAGAAGGCGGGCTATAAACTCGCGGATGATTATCGCAAGGCGCTGCTCGCCGAGCCGATGAAGCTGGTGGAGCACATCGTGCGCAACGAGCGGGCGTTCACGGAGCTGGTCACGGCGGACTACTTCATGGTGTCGCCCTACGGGGCGCGGGGTTACGGGATTTACGAGGAGGTGAAGGATAAGTTCAAGGACCCCACGGACCCGTTCGAGTTCATCCCGGTGAAGCTCAAGGCGCTCACGGGTCGCAGCAAAGGGGAGAACCAGGACTCCGCGACGGGTGCGTATCCGCATGCAGGGCTGCTGGGCACGTTCCAGTATCTCACGCGCTATCCGACGACGGAGACGAACCGCAACCGGCAGCGGGCGCGCGTTTACTTCCTGCATTTCCTCGGCATTGATGTGCTGGAGCTCGCGGCGCGGGTGGGGGATGCGGCGGCGGTTTCGGCGAAGTTCGAGAATCCCACGATGCAGGCGAGCGAGTGTGTGGTGTGTCACAAGACGATTGACCCGGTGGCGGGGCTGTTTCAGGACTACTGGCGCTTCGCAGACGCGGGGGTTTACGGGAAGCGCAAGGGCGGGTGGTTCACGGATATGTTCACGCCCGGCTATGAGGGTGAAGACCTGCCGGGTGCGGAACGCTGGCGCTCGCTTCAATGGTTGGGCGAGCGCACCGCGAAGGACCCGCGCTTCGCGGTGGCAATGGTCGAACACGCTTACTATGTGCTGACGGGGCGCAAGGTGTTGCTGCCGCCGAAGGACTTGGAAGACTCGTTGTTTGCTGCGAAGCGTCGCGCGTATGCGGAGCAACGGAGGCTGGTGGAGGGCATCGCGACGCGGTTTGCGGCGACGGGTTTTAACTTCAAGCAAGTGCTCAAGGACTGGGTGGCCTCGGACTTCTACCGTGCTGATGGGCTGGCGACGGCTGCGGCGAATCCCGCGCGGCGGGCGGAGTTGGACGACCTCGGGGTCGTGCGGATGCTCGCGCCGGAGCAGGTGGAGCGGAAGGTGGCGGCGGTGTTCGGCAAGGGCTGGGGGCGCTTGAGGCGCGGGGACGGTGGGCTGGACATGCTCTACGGCGGCATTGACTCGAAGGAGGTCACCGAGCGCGCCACCGACCCGAGCGGCGCGATGGGTGCGATTCAACGCATCCTCGCGAACGATGTCGCGTGCAAGCAGACGGCGTTGGACTTCAGTCGTGCGCCGAGCGACCGGAAGCTTTTCCCGAACATCGAGCCGGATGTGGTGCCGGGCGTTTCGCCTGAAGCCGACGCGAAGATTCGTGGCGCTATCATCCATTTGCATCAACGTGTGCTGGGTCGCCTGGACAAGCCGGACTCAGCGGAAGTGGAGCGCACTTACCAGCTCTTCGCCGGTATCGTGAGCGATGCAGCGGAGAAGAAGAACTTCGACAAGCAGGAGAATTACTCCTGCCGCCAAGGGCTGGTCGCGCCGGTGCCAGACCCGAACTACACGGTGCGCGCGTGGCGGGCGGTGGTGACGTATCTGCTGCGGCAGCAGGAGTTCTTGTATGAGTGACGGCCCGCGAATCACGCGAATCACCGCGAATGCCGAAGGACGGGGAGCGCGGACGCCTACGTCCGTAGCACTCTCGGTCAACGAGCTGCAGGCTGCGGACGTGGGCGTCCGCGCTCCAAACGCAGTGTCTCTCCCCATTCGCGCGGATTCGCGTGAGTCGCGGGCAACCCTTTCCCCACCCCAACCATGAGACGTGACTTCCTAAAACTCTGCGCCCTCGCCGGACTCGGCTTCACCTGCCCCGGCGGCATGACCTCGCTCGTGCGCGCGGCGGTGAAGGAAGAGCCGCCTTACGAGGGGCCGTTCTACCTCGTCTTCAATGCCTCGGGCGGCTGGGACACGACCTACTTGATGGACCCCAAGGGCATCAACGAAATGAACCGCCTCTACAAGGAAGGCGACATCCTCACGAAGGGCGCGCACAAGTTCGCGCCGACGGACAAGCACAAGACCGGCGGCATGAGCAACGAGGAGTTCTACGGCGAGTTCGGCAGCGAGCTGCTCACGTTCAACGGCCTCGACTACTCGGTGAACAACCACTCCCCCGGCGCGCGCTACATGGCCACGGGCAAGCTCGACAGCATGGCTTACCCGACCTTCGCCGCGCTCGTCGCTGCTGCGAAGGGGCCGACGTGCCCGCTGTCGTTCCTCACGTTCGGCAACTACTCGGCCACCGGCAATGTCGTGGCGATGTCGCGCGTGCCTTACCTGCCGTCGCTCCAGAAAATCGCGAACGCCGACCACATCGAAGGCAACGTGAAGTCGCCGTATCACGAAGACTTCGCCCTCGCGCGCATCGAGCGGGCGCTGGCGGAACAACGCGAAGCCCGCGCGGCCACGACGCTTCTCCCCCGCCAGGAACGCGCCGAGTCCATGCTCTACGCCGCGCAGGTGAACTCGAAGGCAATGGCGCGCGTCACGCCGCACATCCCGAGCAGCGTGCCGAAGGAGCGACTCGCGCAACAGGCGGAGATTGCGCTGGCGTCGTTCAAGGCTGGCGTGTGCGTCTCGGCGAACTTGAGCATCGGCCAATTCGACAGCCATCAGAACAACGACGTGGACCAGATGAAGCTCATCCCGGAGTTTCTCGCGGGCATTGCCTACGTCATCCGCCGGGCCGAGGCGCTGAAGATTCGCGACAAACTGGTCATCGTCATCCAGAGCGAGATGGGCCGCACGCCGAACTACAACAAGGGCAACGGCAAGGACCACTGGTCCATCGGCTCCATCATGTTCCTCGGCCCCGGCATCAAGGGCAACCGCGTCATCGGCGCGACGGACGACAAGCAGTTCGGCGTGAACCTGAACCCGGCCACGCTCGCGCTCGACAAGGACAAGGGCATCAAGGTCCGCCCCGAGCACATCCACGAGGCGTTGCGCGAATACGCGGGCATCGCCACGCACGCGCACGCGAAGAAGTTCCCGCTCGGGCTGACGGAGAAGGAGAAGCTGAAGGGGTTGTGGGGGTGAACCCGGCAACCGGCTCGCGAAGAAAGACGAATGCGGCGACGACTGGCCCTGCACGGGGCAAAGCGGGCGTATCTTGAAGCTACCTTCGAACGACACCGGCACGGCGCGGGCGTCCCGCCCGCTTTGCACGCACGGCGCTCGCAGCCGGGTTACTCAACCGTAGATTACCTCCCCGCGCAAAGCGGCCCGGCGGGCCGCGCTCCGGGTGCCAAGATGCGCCCGGTCAGAGCCGCACCGGGCGTTGACCGGCACTCGCCTTTGGCTTGGGTTCGAGGCCAGCCAGCGTCTGCTCACCAGGTTTGTTCCGTCCGAGCTTCACCGTGTGTTTGCCGGGGGAATAGACGCGGGGCTGGAAGCGGCCTCCCTGGGCGCGGACGGTGTAGAGCACTTCGTCGGTCTTGTCCTCGATGACTTGCACCACCGGGTTTGCACCGTCGGCGAAGACAAGTTCGGGGAGGTAGCCGGCGACTTTGCGCCCGTCGTTGGCATCCATCGCCACGGTGAGGGGCCAGCCGGGGAACTGGGCTTTGTCGCCTTCGCGCACATCGCAGAAGCGCGGCCAGCACTCGAAGGTGATGGTGCGCTTGCGTTTGTTGAAGCGCGCGATGCCGTAACCGTCGGCGCGTTTCTTCTCATCGCTCACATCCTCGGGGTTGGCGTAGGCGAGCATGGAAAGTTTGTTGCCCAGGCCGTCCTTGAAATCGCCGGTCCACGGTAGCGGGCTCTTGGGCACGGGATTCGGGCCGGGCTGCTCATCGAGCGGATGCCACCAGCGGCCGTAAATCGTGTTCACGAGCGCGGGGCCGGTGAAGCCGAAGGGGCCATCGCCAAACTCGCGGATGCCGTGCTTCACGACGACGGCGAGGTGCTGGTCGCCGCAGAGATGGACAGCCCACGCGCGGCGGATGAGTTCCAGCGCGCGATTGCGCGGAGTTTGCGGCCAGCCGTTGCAATCGAGGTCGGCGAGCAGGCGGGTGTTGCGCCCGCCGTGCATGTGGACCGCACCGCAGAAGGCGGTTTGCGAGAGGACGCATTTCATCTCCGCGCCAGTCCAGTCCTGTGACCAATCGCCGAGGAATTTCTCCTGCCGCGCGCCGAGCAGTTGAAGGCCCGGGAGGTCGATCGTCTTCGGGTCATACTTCGGGTCGTTGATGTGGTCGGGGCGCGGGCCCATCTGCGGAATCTTCCCGGCGGGACCGGTCTTGAACTTGCGGTCCTCGATGACCGCGAAGTTCACGCCGCCCACGGTCAGCCGCGTGAAGCACACGGTCACGCCGCGATCCACGGGCGCGGGGTCCACGGGGTCGGGCAGGCTCCAGGACTGCTGGCGATGCACCTGGTTCACGTAGGCGACGGGGTAACGGTAGCCGCCGTCGGCATCGCCGGAGGTCGTCGAGCGCTTGCCACTCTCGCCCCAGACATTGCCGTGGCCGACATCGTGGTCGTCGGGAATGGAGACGGTCGGGCGGTCGCGGATGACATCGCGGAACTGAAGACCGAACTCAATCCAGCCCGCCGTGTGCTCCGTGTGGCGATAAGTCTGGTCGCCGCCGAAGAAGAGCAGGTCGGGATTCTGGCGCTTGAGGTTCGCGATGATTTCCGGTCGCTCGCCCGTGGTGCGGCTGGAGTTGCACGACATGTTGGCGACGACGATTTCCTCCTTGTCCGCCGGGTCGCGGCGGATGAGGCCGTCGAACATCGCCTGCTCTCCGTGGCGAACGCGGTAAGGCACGTCCTTCGTGTTGTCCCACTTCTCGACGCGGAAGTGCGTGTCCCAACCGGGGTAAATCACCTCGGCCCGTGCGGCCTCCGTCCACTTGCCCGCACGCTGGAATTCGAGCCGTGCGGTCCGCGCCTCGCCGGGCTTGAGCGGAAAGAGCTGCGCGGTGAGTTTGAGCGCTCCGTTTTGGTGCGTGTAGAGCGCGAAGGCGATGACTTGGTCGCGCGGCACATCCATCGGCGGCGGAGGCGATGGCGGGGCGGCTTTGGGTTTGTTGTTCTTCGGGGCGGCGGGCTTCGGTGTGCCCCCCTTCTGCCACCACTCGCCGGTGGTGAGAGATTCGAGGTTCGGAAATTCCTGACCGAACGGCTGCGCGGCCTCTTGCGCAGAGAGCGAGTGGGCCTTGAGCGCGAGAGCGCCGAGGCCGGCGGCGGTGACTTTGAGTGCGGTGCGGCGGGTGGTTTTCATGTGTGATCGGATGATGCTGGCAAAGTTGTTTCGCGCTCTCAACTTTTCCTACCCAAAATCCGGTCCAGCGAATCACTGGTCTGCCAGACGAGCGCCTCGGGGTAGTGCGGGTAGGGGTGGAAATACTCGAAGGTCAGGAAGCCTCGGTAGTTGATCTGGTCCAGTTCCTCCAACAGTGCGGGCCAGTTGGTCGTGCCATCGAGCAGCGGGCGGAAGGTTTCGAGCGAGAAGTCCGTGCCTTTCTTCGTGAACTCCTTGAGGTGAATGTTCTGGATGCGCTTGCCCATGATCGGCACCCAATGTTCCGCGTGCTGGAACATCGCGATGTTGCCGGTGTCGTAGTGGATGCGCACGCGCTCGTTGCCGAAGTGGTCCACGAACGAGTTCATCTCCATCGGCGTCATGAGGAAGCCGTTGAAAAAGATGTTCTCCATGTTGAGGTAGACCTTCTGTTTCGCGGCGGTCTTGGCGAGGACGGCGATGGCTTCCTTCGCGCGCTGTTCGCAAATGTCGTTGCGCACCGGCTCGTGGTCGGTGCGCCACGGGATGTGGACCGCGCCGGGGACGACGAGGACGTTCTCGACGCCGAGGTCGCTGGCGGCTTGGGCAATCTTGCCGGCGAGCTCGAGGCCGCGCGCGCGCTTCGCCGGGTCGTTGCTCGTGAGCGGGTAAGGCCAGAAGAGGAACGAGCACAGGCCGCTGATTTGGATGCCAATCTGGTCGGCCAGCTGGCGGATGGCTTTGAAATCCTTCGCGGTGGCTTTGGGGGACAGGTCGTTGTCGAGGTCGTAGTTCAGCTCGATGGCGTCGAAGCCCGCGTCCTTGGCGAGTTGGAGGCACTCGCGGAGGTTCATGCGGTCGGGGTAGGGAAAGGCCCAGAGGTTGATGGACTTCTTCATCGCGTAGCGCTTCGGCGAGGCGCGCCGGGCGTCGGGTTTCGCCGCGGGTTGCGCGGCGGATGCGCTGCCACCGACGACGGCGGCGGCCCCGGCGGCGGCGAAGGCGGAACGGAACGCGTCGCGCCGCGTAAGGCCGTCGCGAACGGGCGGCTCAATGGGGTTGAAGGCAGGTGTAAACGAATCGGGAGAAGGCTGGGCTTGCATGGGAGTGAGCTGACAAGAACCGCCGCGCACTGGCAAGCCCGCACAGATGGAGCGCCGACTTACCGCGTGAGGGGCAACGGAGCGTTTCGAACTAGAGAAACGCATCCGCATCTCGGCAGCTTAAAACCGGCTTGGAAGCCGGCGCTCCGGGCGACTCAAGCCAGCTCGACTCGTTGTCCGCTTCGCACAGACAGCTCCTCCGCCTCGCAAATTTCCATCGAGCTGACTCCGTCCACCGCTGTGACCACGCTCGGCTGCGTGCCCGCCGCGATGCACTCGACGAAGTGGCGCAACTCGCCGACGTAGCCATCTGGCTGGCCGAGCTTGAGCACCTGCACTCCCCTGCCCTGCTCGCAAACCTTGAGTGCATCGGCGCCGCGCGCGAGGTCGTAGTCCACGGTCGCGCGCTCGAAGTTCACGGTGTAGGTCATGTTGAAGCCGAAACCGGGCGTCATGCACCACGCGCCCTCGGCGTGGACCATCGCGCCGCTGGCGACCTCATACTCCGTCACGACGTGGTCAATCGCGCCGCTGATTTTCGTGTAACCCGTCGAGCGCACCGCGCGCGGGCGACCGAAGCAGAATTGCACGAAGTCCGTGTCGTGGATGTGCAGGTCCAGCAGCGCGCCACCGGACTTTGCGCCGTCGAGGAAGTTGGCTTGACCCCAGCTGGGCGGCTCGGCCACGCGGCGGAAGCGCGCGGAGTGCACCTTGCCGAAACGCCCGTCCGCGATGGCGGCCTTCACCCACACCCACTCGGGAAAAAAGCGCAGGCACATCGCGGGCATCAGGATGAGGTTCGACTCGGCTGCGACGGCTGCCATCTCACGCGCCTGCGCGGCGGTGCGGGCAAAGGGTTTTTCGCACAGGACGTGTTTGCCCGCGCGCAAGGCGGCGATGGCGAGGTCGCGATGCGCGAGCGTGGGCGCGCAGATGTCCACGGCATGGATGTCCGGGTCGGCGAGCATGGCGGCATAGTCACGGAACGCTTTGAAGCTGCCCGGCTCCAGTTTCACCGGAGCGTTGTCGCCCACGTTCCCGGCGATGCCGGTGAAGTCACCGTCGAGGTGGCGGCCGCTGGGATTGCAGAGCGCGGCGACGCGCACGCCGGGCACCTCGCGCAGTGCCTTGATGTGTGTGGCGGCCATGAAGCCGAGGCCGACGATGCCGAGGTTGAGCATGGGAGGATTAGCCGCGAAAGGGCACCGCGGACGCAAAGGAAAACTGCTTAGCTAGGTCTTCTCCACGCCCGCTTGCGACAGATTCGAGTTAAGACTCGTGTGTTTCAACCACCGCTCCCAGTCCGCCGCCGTGTCCACGTCGGACAACTCACGGAGCGTGGCGACGCGCAGGCCGCTCTCGCGGGCGCGGCGCATCGTTTCCCCGAACACGGCGTCGGTGCTCCACGGCATCGCGGTGAAGAGGCCCGACTGCGGAGCGCGCAAGCCGATGAGCCAGTAGCCGCCGTCCAGCGCGGGGCCGAGAACGACGTCGTGACCGTCCAGCGCGAGCCACGCGTCCTCGATGTCCGCCGCCGTCACCGCGGGGCAGTCCGAGCCGATGATGACGACGCGTTCTGCCTCGGTGAGGAAGTGCTCCGTGAAGGCCGCGTGAAGTCGTTCGCCCAGGTCACCCTCCGATTGCGGGCAGGCAGCCCACTCGGTGCGGAGCCACGGGTTGATTTCCGAACTGGCGTCCGGCGGGGTGAAGCAGAGTTCCACTGCGACCAACGGGGCGAGATTCGCGAGGAGCCGCTCGACGAGTTGGCGATAGACGGCGCAGGCGGCATCTGCGCCGAGCGTTTCTGCGAGCCGGGTCTTGACCGAGCCGGGCCGCGGGGCTTTCAGGAAGACCACCAAGCGGCTCGCGTGCGTGCTCATTTCAAGCCTGAGAGTTCCGGCTGAATGGCCTCACCACCAATATCCTTCGGTTCAGGGAGGATGAACGCGACGCACATGCCGGGGACAAAGAGGCACGCAGCGAAGAGCAGGGTTTTCTTGAAGTCACCCCCGCTGGCGAGCGAGCCGGCGAAGATGACGCCCGCCGCCGAGGCGATGCGCCCGATGTTGTAGCAAAAGCCCGCGCCGGTGGTCCGGAGTAACACCGGGAAAAGCGGCGGCAGATACATCGTGAAGAGGCCGAAGACGCCGGAGAAGAAGCCCACCGCCGGGAACCAAACCCACACGAGCGACTCCCAGCCCCGGTCTTGAATGAAGGTCGCACCCATCGTGATGAAGAAGCCCAGGTAGCAGATGGCGATGGAGCGCCGGTAGCCAAAGAAGCGCGCCAGTGCGGCGGCGGCGAAGTTCCCGGCGATGCTCGCTACGATGATGACGAAGAAGGCGATGCTCACGGTCTTCTGTTTGTAGGCGGCAATCCACTTCGCCTCGTCTCCGCCAGCCGCGACCTTGGCGAACTCGATTTTTGCCGTGGCGGCGAGGTCGGGGAGGTTCCGCAAGTGTTGCGCATGCCAGAACATGAAGGCCCACCACGCGGTCAGCCCGCACGCGCAGACGATGATGGTCAGCAGCGTCGTGCGCCGAACGGCCCCGCGGAAGAGGTCAGCGATGCCGGGTTGACTCGCGAGTGAGTGCTGCTTGGCCGCACGCCATTCCTCCGGCTCCGGCACATTGCGGCGAATCCAGAAAACCAGAAAGGCCGGGAGAATGCCGACGAGGAAGACGTATTTCGGATCGAGGTCCGCCATGAGGAAGGTGGTGAGGCACGCGAGCAGCACGCCGAGGTTCACGCCGGTTTGCAGCACGGCGGCAATCCACGGACGCCACTTCTTCGGCCACGTCTCGGAGAGCAGCGAGGAGCCGACCGCCCACTCGCCGCCGATGCCCAGCGCGGCGAGAAAGCGGAAGATGAGCAACTGCCACCACGTCTGCGCGAAGAAAGAAAGCCCGGTGAAGATCGCGTAAGTCAGGATGGTGAGCGAGAGCGATCGGCTGCGGCCGAGGATGTCACCGAGCCGTCCGAAGAACGCGCCGCCCAGCGCCCAGCCGACGAGGAACGCGGCCTGAATGTAGCCGGATTTTTGCTTCACCAACTCGTGCGCGGGCGAGGCATCGGCGGGAATCAGCGCTTCGTTGATGAGCAGCGACGCAACAAACGTGGACGCGACCAACCCGTAAAGGTGCATGTCCAGCCCGTCGAAGAGCCAGCCCAGCCACGCCGCGAGACCGGACTTGCGCTGTTGCGGCGTCAGTTCGGCCAGCGTGGTGGCTTCGGCCTTCGTCTCGGTGGGGACATATTTTTTCGCCTCCCCGTCGGGTCCGGACTTACGCAAAAATACGGTGCTCTGCATCTCGGGGTCAGGCTCGTGGCTCATGGTGTTGGGCGCGGAGCGTAGGCGAACGGAGCGGCGTGGCACAAGAGGCAGTTGCACACATTTTGGGCGTTGAACGTTCGCCCCGTCTCCCTTCATCCTGCCCGCGCTATGTCACAACTCGCAGGCAAAATCGGAATCGTCTTCGGCGTCGCCAACAAGCGCTCCATCGCGTGGGCCATCGCCCAAGCGTGGCAGAAGGCCGGAGCCACACTCGCCTTCACCTACCAAGGCGAGCGCCTCAAAGAGAACGTCGAGGAACTCGTCAGCGCGTTCGGCCCCGATACGCTGCTCATGCCGTGCGACGTGTCAAAGGATGAAGACATCGCGCGCGTGTTCGCGGATGTCGGCGCGAAGTTCGGCAAGCTCCACCTGCTCCTGCACGCCGTGGCCTTCGCCCCGAAGGAAGCCCTCGAAGGCCGTTTCGTGAACACCAGCCGCGAGGCCTTCCGCATCTCACACGACATCAGCGCCTACTCCCTCGTCGCTCTCGCGCGCGGAGCCGCGCCGCTCATGACCGAGGGCGGCAGCATCGTGGCGATGAGCTATTACGGCGCGGAGAAAGTCATCCCGCACTACAACGTCATGGGCGTCGCCAAGGCCGCGCTCGAAGCCAGCACCCGCTACCTCGCCTACGACCTCGGCGAGCAGAAGATTCGCGTGAACTGCATCTCCGCCGGCCCGGTCAACACCCTCGCCGCGCGCGGCATCGCCGGCTTCAGCGCCATGCTCAAGCACTACGAGCAGCACGCCCCGCTCAAGCGCAACGTCCTGCCCGACGAACTCGGCGCGACCGGCACCTTCCTCGCCAGCGACGGCGCGGCCGCCATCACCGGCCAGGTCCTCTACGTGGACTGCGGCTATCAAGTGATGGGCATGACTGAAGCCCCGAAGCCCGCGTAGCCGCCGAGGTCAGGAGGCGGATTTCTTGCCGCGAAAGAGCGCAGAGAGCGCAAAGCAATTCCTTTCACTGGGAAATGTCTTCTCGGTGTCCTCTGCGCCCTTTCGCGGCAAATCCGTTTTTCCGCAAAGTTTGCAAAGCCCTTCGTGGCAAGTAATGTCCCCGCATGGCCGAACCGAAGAAAAAGCCGTTGCCCCGCGAGGACAAAGCGTCCGCCGAGCCTTCGCTGGCCTCCACCCCGCTCGCCGACCTCCTCCCGCGCGAGCAGCTCGAACAGCTCTCCACCCTCCAGCTCGTGGATCTCATCACGAGCAAGCTCCCGCCGCGCGACGTCGCCGTCTTCGACCTCATCTATCTCCGCGAACGCATCGAGTCGTTGGAAGAAATGTCCGACCAGGCGCGTGCCGCGCTCGAAAAGATGGACGCCATCATCGAGAAGCTCCGCTCGCCTGCCTTCCGCGTCGGCACCTTCCTCGCGCCCGTGGACCGCGACAAAGCCCACGTCTGCCTCGGCGGCACGGATTACGTCTGCCGCGTGGACCCGGCCATCCCGCTCGCCAGCCTGCAAGCCGGCCAGCGCGTGCTGTGCAACGAAGCCTTCGCCGTCGTGCAGGGCCTCGGCTTCGACCGCAACGGCCCCATCGTCCGCGTGGACGAACTGCTCTCGGATGGCCGACTGCGCATCGGCCAGGAAGCCGGCGTCACGAACTTCGTCATCCAACGCTCCGCCCTGCTCGCGAAGGAGAAGATGAAGTCCGGCATGGAGGTGCGGCTCGATGTGAACCAGCGCGTCGCGCTCGAAATCATCGGCGTCGGCAAGCGCGTCGAGCGCTCGTTGGAGACCGTCAGCGAACTCCCGTGGTCGGCCATCGGCGGTCAGGACGAGGCCGTGCGCGCCATCCGCGACGCCATTGAGTTGCCCTTCCTCCATCGCGACCTGTTCAAGAAGTTCGAGCACTCGGTGCCGAAAGGCTTTCTCCTCCACGGCCCGCCCGGCTGCGGCAAGACGCTCCTCGGCAAGGCCACCGCCTACAACTTGCGCCAGCAAATCAAGGCGCAGACCGGCGTGGATCACCCGGAGTTTTTCCTGCACATCAAAGGCCCGGAGATTCTCAACATGTGGGTCGGCGAGAGCGAGCGGCAGGTGCGCGACCTCTTCGCCCAGTGCCGCGAGCGGGCGCGTGACGGCGCGCTGGCGTTCCTGTTCATTGACGAGGCCGAGAGCATCCTCGGCACGCGCCGGGGCGGGCGGTCCAACAGCATTCTCAGCACGCTCGTGCCGATGTTCTGCACCGAGATGGACGGCATCGAGCCGCTCACCAACGTCGTCGTCATCCTCGCCTCGAACCGCGCGGACCTGATTGACCCGGCCATCCTGCGGCCCGGCCGCATTGACCGCAAAATCCGCGTCCGCCGTCCCGACAAGGCCGGCGCGCAGGCCATCTACGAAATCTACCTGCGCGAAAGTCTCCCGCTCGCCGAGCCGAAGGCCGACCTCGCCCGCGCCGTGACCGAGGTGCATTTCGCCCGCACGCCGGACAACGAGTTCGCCGAAGTGAACTTCCGCAGCGGCCGCCGCGAACTTCTTTGTCGTGGTGACCTCGCCAGCGGAGCCATCATCGCCGCCGTGGTCGAGCGCGCGAAGAGCTTGGCCATCCGCCGCGCCATCGAGACCAAGGCCAGCGACACCCAACTCACCCGCGCCGACCTGCTCACCGCTCTCCGCCTCGAACACGACGAGAACGACCTCTTCCCCGCCAACGACCTCACCGAAGACTGGCTCAAGCTCACCGACTTCGACCCGGAAAACGTGGTGAAGCTCGGGCCGGTGCGGCGGCGAAGTTCCGGTGCGGCTGGCGTAGTGTAAAAGGCGAATGAAACTCGACGCATCGACGCTCAATGCCTTCCGAAGGCTCCAGTCAAAGTTGAGGAAGGAGTCGCTCGCGCTGGACCTTGATACGTTCCTCGCCTACCGAGAGCGACAGTTGAAGATGAAGAAGGAGGCGAGGGAGCGGAAAGAAAAGGCACGCCTGAGTCGCTACGAAAAGGATGTGCGCGCTATTGACTCGCTCGCGATTGTCCCGACTACGGTTGAGTCGCGTCCCAACAGGGTTCTGGTTCTGGACATCGAAACGTCCGGCAAACTCGACGAATCCCCCCACCCCAACCGAATAGTCCTCGTCGGTGTTAAAGAATTCAACAGAGTCGCGGAGGGTTATCGACCATCACCTTACGAGCATTACGAGCCTGAAGCGGGTTGGAAGCGCCTTCAGTCACGGCTTGAACAGCCTTTCGACGTAGTCTTGGGGCACAACCTCTTCGGGTTCGATTACTACTTCCTTGAAAGCGTCATCAACCTACAGCCGTTGATTCCGAGGACAGTGGACACGTTCCTCTGGCTTTGCGCTTGCATCGGCTACTATCGCGGTCTTGGGCTAGAGAATCTTGGCCGCGTGAACCTCAACATTGGAAAACTCAGGTCTGGAAAACCATTCAAGGAAATCCTAACGCAACCGGACAAAACCCCTTTATTCGGCTACAATGAGCGCGATTTGGATTTGACCTTCCGTTTGTGGATTCACGCCCTTGAACTTAAGACCATCAACTTCGGAATCGGGCCTTGGAAACCAGCCGCAGCTGACTTGGGCTACTTGCGAGGGCAACTGCCCCTGCTCGATTTCAAGACCTGGTCAACGAAGCGAAGAAACTGGGGCTCTGATGAACCGTCACCACTGCACCGCGCAGCGATTATTTCACGACTCGGCCAGCACGACACGAAGCGGGTGACATGGCCAAGCTACACCGTAATCGTCTGCAAAAAGTGCGAGACAGTCACCGCGTTCATGGTGAAGACGTCGTTCCGCAGGATTCTCGAAGAAGGGGAAGATTCTCCGAGCTACGATTGCGACACGCGAAAGCTTAGGAAGTTTAGACTGGGATGTGACAACTGTGGGGAGACGATTCCAGGCAAGAGTTCATGTCGCCCTGTCCTACTTGGAAGCGTTCGCGTCGCGCTGCCCCGCACCAAATTGAAAACCGGGCGCTCGATGTTTGATTGGTTGCCAAGTTCTACTCTGGAACCCGCACATCTATTGGCTCCTTTTAGACCAAGCCGCGAAAAATTGTTCGCAAAGTTCAAGCTGGGCCGTGCATCAGGGAGTGGTTGGAGTATTCTCAGGAACCCGACTTCCGAGGAGGAAATCCTACTAATAAATGCAGCAAGCGAGGGCTACAAAAAGCGGCTTAACTTTAACAAAAGACGAACCATTTACGCTCTGTTCGAGAGTGGAAACTCTGCAACCTGCTTTGAGTGGAACTGCCTCTACCAAGGATTGGATGCCGTGCTGGAACGCTACTGGCGCAAGCACAAGACTTGGGTAGCCGGCTCCGGTTTTAGCGACGATTTCTGCTGCCAGGTTTGTGGCGCAAGAATGACCGTTCACGACATCCCTGTGGTTCACCCGTTTTTCGGCACTCCGATTTGCCAAAGCTGTGTCCGGCTGGGACGCCACCGCTATTTTTACCAAGGCGAATTTCAACCCGACCTAAAGACAACGACCACAGAGTTCGGCTACCCGGCTTGGCCTTCTGTAAACTCAAGAAACTCTCACAGGTTCTAGTTTCCCTCTCGCCCAATCTATCTAAATGGAACCGCCTCCCATCCTCTTCGGCATTGAGACCGAATACGGCATCGCGCGGGATGGCGTGGAGGACTTGGACGTGGTGGCGGAGTCCATCGCGCTGGTGCGCAGCGCGATGGAGCCGGGTGTGCGGATGCGCTGGGATTACGAGGCCGAGAACCCGCACCACGACGACCGGGGGTTCGATGTGCCCGAGCTGCGGCAGGACTTCGACGAGGCGGATTACTTCGAGCAGGACACGCACCGCGAGCTGACCTTCGCCGAAATCAAGAGCGACCTCGCGCTCGGCAACGGCGCGCGCTTCTACAACGACCATGCCCACCCCGAATACTGCACGCCCGAGTGCTCCACGCTCGCCGAGTTGGTCGCGCACGACCGCGCGGGCGAGCGCGTGGTGATGGCCTGCGCGCAGCGTCTCTCCCAAGCGCGCGGCGCGACCGTGCGGCTCTACAAGAACAACACCGACTTCCGCGGCCACAGCTACGGCTGCCACGAGAACTACCTCCTGCCCCGCGCGCTGCCGTGGGAGCGGCTGGCGGCGGGGGCGCAGGCGTTCCTCGTCACGCGGCAAATCTTCGCCGGCGCGGGCAAGTTCGCCATCGAGGCGGAGGACAAGTTCATCTCACCGCACTTTCAAATGGCCCAGCGCAGCGACTTCTTCAGCGAGTTGCAGAGCGTGGACACGATGCAGAAGCGCCCGCTCATCAACACCCGCGACGAGCCGCACGCCGACCCGCGCCAGTGGCGGCGCTTCCACGTCATCATCGGCGACGCGAACCTCTCGCCCTTCGCCACGCGGCTGAAGGTGGGCACCACCGCGCTCGTGCTCGAAGCCATCCTCCGCGACCCGCACCTCGCCTTCCCCCAGCTCGCCGACCCGCTCGCCGCGCTCCCCGCCATCTCGCGCGACCCGCGCTATCGCTGGGAAGTGAAGCTGGCGAACCGCCGTCCTTCCACCGCCCTCGCCGTGCAGCGCGACTATCTCGCCGCCGTGAAGGAACTCTGTGACGTCGCCACGCCGGAGCGCGCCGCGCTCGTAGCCGATTGGGAAGTCGTGCTGAACGACCTCGCAGCCGATCCCCTGCTCTGCCGTGACCGGCTGGACTGGGTCGCCAAGCTCGCGCTCCTCCGCGAGTTCCAAGCGGCACAAAGCCTCGCGGACGACGACCCGTGGCTGCAAAGCCTCGACCTCGAATATCACCGACTCGACTTCGACGAGGGACTTTACTTCGGCCTGGAGCAGTCCGGCGCGATGCGCGGCGTGCCGTTGGAGGCCGAGGTTCAGCGCGCGATGTTCGAGCCGCCGGAGACCACGCGCGCGCTCGTTCGCGGCAAGCTCATCCAAAAGTTCTCTGCCGCTGTGCTTTCTGCGCAGTGGGACCACGTCACGCTGGCGTGCGGCGAAGGTGAGTTGAAGGTCTCGCTGCTGGAGATGTTCGCGCCGGAGCGCATCGCGTTCGTCGCTCAAGCCATCGCCGCATCCAACTCGCCAGCGGAATTGCGCGACCAACTGCTCCGTGCCACAGTCCGCCAGTAACACTATGCCCGACCAAGCCCAAAAGACCCGCCCGGTGACACCCACTCCCAGCGGCGGCGGAGGCGACGGCCCCAGCGCGCCGAAGGTGGACAAGCCCAACGTCGAGGAACTCCTCAAGCGCATGAAGAAGGTAGACCCCGACCAGGCCAAACGGTATCGCCAGCGCACCGGCCAATGAAGGAAAGCGGACGCCCACGTCCGCAGCCCCAAACCTCACCCGCTGCGGACGTAGGCGTCCGCGCTCCAATCAATCGAAATGACCTCCACAGTTCAGCCCATCTCCAGCGACTTCGTCTCGCTGCTCGCCACGCACAACCTGTCGCCCTTGCGTGGAGAGGTCTCGCAGTCCGCGCCGGTGCAGACGCAAGCCACTACCGTCTTCGCCTTCCACTTCGCGGACGGCGTGCTGATGGCCGGCGACCGGCGTGCGACGGCGGGCAACGTCATCGTCACCGACCGCGTGGACAAGGTCATCGAGCTGGACGCGCACTCGTTGCTGGCCATCGCGGGCGTGCCGGCGACGGCGTTCGAGATGGCGCGCGTGCTGCAAACGTCGTTCGAGTATTACCGCCGGAGCCAGCTCCAGTCGTTGAGCCTCCCGGCCAAGGTCCGCGCTCTCGCCCGGCTGCTGCGCGACAACCTGCCGATGACCATGCAAGGCATCGGCGTGGTGGTGCCGCTCTTTGCCGGCGTGGACACCACGGTGCAACCGCACCAGCCGCAGATTTACTTCTACGACCCGCTCGGCGCGCAGTTCCAAGCGGTCGGCTACGCGACGAGCGGCTCCGGCTCGCAGACCATTCGCAGCGTGCTCAGTTATCAAGAGCGCTACGGCCAGCCGCGTCCGTCGCAGATGACCTTGTCGCAAGCGGTGCAGTTCGCGCTGCGCTTGCTGATGACGGCGTCGGAGTTCGATTCGGCCACGGGCGGTGTGCGCCCGGACACGCAGGCGTTCGCGACGTTGAAGGTGCTGCGGGCGTCTGGGGTGGAGACGATTTCGGACGCGCAGCAGGCGGAGTGGTTGAAGTCGTAGGAGCGCGGACGCCTAAGTCCGCAGCATGCTACGCCTTTGGGGCTGCGGACGTGGGCGTCCGCGCTCCACTCACTTGTTCGGCTGTGGCGTGTAGCGGAGGTAGGGCTTCAACTTGCGGGAACCCTTCGGGAACATGGCCGGGATTTCCTCGTCCTTCACCGCGAGCGTCACGATGCAGTCTTGGCCGTCCTGCCAGTCGGCGGGCGTGGCGACCTTGAACTTCGAGGTGAGTTGGAGCGAGTCCACCACCCGGAGGATTTCGAGGAAGTTGCGCCCGCAGGACATCGGGTAAGTCAGCGTGAGCTTCACCTTCTTGTCCGGACCGATGACGAAGACGGAGCGCACGGTGGCCTTGTCGTCCACGTTCGGGTGAATCATGTCGTAGAGCGTGGCGACGGTCTTGGCGGGGTCGGCGATGATGGGGAAGTTCATCGTGGTGCCTTGCGTCTCGTTGATGTCGCGCACCCAGCCTTGGTGGGACTCGACGGGGTCCACGGAGATGGCGACGCACTTGACGTTGCGCTTGGCGAACTCGTCCTTGAGCTTCGCGACCGCGCCCAGCTCGGTGGTGCAGACGGGGGTGTAGTCGGCAGGGTGGGAGAAGAGAATGCCCCAGCCGGTGCCGAGCCATTGGTGAAAGTCGATGTGGCCTTCGGTCGTGTCGGCCTGAAAGTTCGGAGCGATGTCGCCAAGTCGGAGTGCCATAGTCGTGATGTTGTTTTGTTTCGAGGTCGGAAAATAAGGAAGCGCGCGGCTGGGCACAAGCCTTCCCGGCCTTGGCCAATCAAAGCACTGTCGTTGGGGCGGGGAATTCGAGACTCCCCACGTCGTCTCCTGCTGGGTTCAGGCCAGGATGTCTTTCACCACGTGCCCATGCACGTCGGTGAGGCGGTAGTCGCGGCCTTGGAAGCGGAAGGTGAGGCGTTCGTGGTTGAAGCCCAGCAGGTGCATGATGGTCGCCTGCAAGTCGTGGACATGGACCTTGTTCTCCGCGATGCCGAAGCCGAGTTCGTCCGTCTCGCCGTAGCTGAATCCCTTCTTGATGCCCCCGCCCGCCAGCATGAGGGAGTAGCAATCGGGGTAGTGGTCGCGCCCCAGGACTTGTCCGCCAGCGGTGCGGCCCTCGCGGAACGGCGTGCGGCCAAATTCGCCGCCCCACACGATGAGCGTGTCGTCGAGCAAACCGCGCTGGCGCAAGTCTTCAATGAGCGCGGTGACGGGTTTATCCGTGCGCGCCATCTTGGCGGTCAGGCCGCCGCGGATGTCTTCGTTCGGGCCGGTGCCGTGGAAGTCCCAGCCCCAGTCGAAGAGCTGCACGTAGCGCACGCCTTGCTCGATGAGCCGACGCGCGAGGAGACAGTTGTTGGCGAAGCTGGCGTCACCCGGCTTGGCCCCGTAGGCGTCGAGCTGGGCTTGCGGCTCTTTGGAAATGTCCATGACCTCGGGCACGCTGGCTTGCATGCGGAAGGCGAGTTCGTATTGGGCGATGCGCGTGGCGGTCTCGGGATTGCCCAACTCCTGCGACTGCACCTCGTTCAGCTCGCGCAAGGTGTCCAGCGTGCGGCGGCGCATCTCGCGGTCCATGCCGGGCGGGTTGGAAACGTAGAGGACCGGGTCGCCCTTGGAGCGGCACTGCACGCCTTGATAGACCGAGGGGAGGAAGCCGCTGCCCCAACAACTCTGGCCGCCGCTGGGTTGCACACCGCTGCTGATGAGCACCACGAAGCCGGGGAGGTTTTCGTTCTCCGTGCCGAGGCCGTAGGTCGCCCAGGTGCCCATGCTGGGACGTCCTTGACGCGCGGAACCGGTGTAGAGCAACAGCTCGGCGGGCGCGTGGTTGAACTCGTCCGTGGTCATGGACTTGATGACCGTCACCTCGTTCGCGACGCGGGGCAGGTTCGTGAGCGCGTCGGACATCCAGACGCCGCCCGGCCCGTGCTGCGCATAGGTGCGCGGGGTCCCCATGAGCTTGGGCACGCCGGTGGTGAAGGCGAAGCGGCGGCCTTTCAAAAACGCGTCGGGGCAATCCTGCCCGGTGCGCTTCACCAGCTCGGGCTTGTAATCGAAAATGTCCAAGTGCGGCGGCGCGCCGCTCATGTGCAGGTAAATGACGCGCTTGGCCTTCGGCTCGTGGTGCGGCGCGCGGGGTGCGAGCGGACGCGCGGAGTCCGTGGGGGCGGCCCCAGCCTTCGCGCCGAGCAAGGACTCCATCGCAATCGCGCCGAGGCTGAACTGCCCTGCGCTGCGGAGGAACGTGCGGCGGGTCTGGTGTTCGAGTTTGAGCAGGTGCGGATTCATGGTGTGAAAGTAGCAGCGAACTGACGCACGCGACAACGGGGGATTCTAATTCAGTTGGGGGAAAAACCACAACACGGGCCGGGCTGACGGCGCTGCGGCGTTCGGGCGGAACTCGGCGATTCCTTGTTCTTCTGTTTGAGGCCGATTGACAGACATGGAGGTCGCAGCTCGCTGCGGCCTCCGGGCTTCAGAGCAACTCGCTGATCGGTGCGCCTTCGCAGAGGGGCATGGGGCGTCCATCGGAGGCGGTGAAGTGGAGGTTGGCCGCGTCGTAGCCGAGGGCGGCATAGACGGTGGCGTGGATGTCCGCCGGGCTGACGGGGCGTTCCTTCGGGTAGGCCCCGATGGCGTCGGAGGCCCCGACGAGTTGGCCACCGCGAATGCCGCCGCCCGCGAGGAGCACGCTGTAGCAGCCGGGCCAGTGGTCGCGTCCGATGTCGGTGTTGATTTTCGGAGTGCGACCGAACTCACCCATCCAGACGACGAGCGTGGAGTCGAGGAGGCCGCGTTCTTCGAGGTCGTCGAGCAACGCGCAGTAGGCCTGCTCCATGGGCGGGACGAGGCGGTTCTTCAACGTGTTGAAGTTATCCTTGTGCGTGTCCCAGGTGATGCTAGGGCCGTTGACGGTGGAGACGAAGCGCGTGCCGGCCTCGACGAGGCGGCGGGCCAAGAGATGGGATTGGCCCCAACTGTGCCGCCCGTAGCGCTCGCGCACGGCGGTGGGTTCCTTGCTGAGGTCGAAGGCGTCGGCGGCCTTGCCGGAGCGCAGGAGGGTGGCGGCTTGCTGGTTGAAGACATCCATCTCCACGACGTTCGGTGAAGTTATCTTGGGCGCGGTGGCGGTGAGTTCCTGAAGGAGGCCGAGGCGTTCCTGAAAGCGCACGGGGGTGAGGTTATCGTCGAGGGCGAGGTTGCGGACCTTGAAGGCGGCGGCGTTGGGGTCGTCGTCGAGGACGTAGGGGTCGTAGCGTGCGCCGAGGCAGCCGCCGTATTGGCCGGGGGTGATATAGACTTTGCTGTCGCAGTGCGGGAAGGGCGTGATGACGTAGGGCGGGACGCCGCTGCTGAAACCGTCGCGCTGCGCGAGCCAGCCGATGAGGGTGCCAAAGCACGGGATGTCGGTGCGACTGGGCGTGATGAGCGTGCTGTCCACCGCGTAGGGGCGACCGACAGTGGCCCAGTGCATGCCGCCGTTGTGGCTGCTGTGGCCATGATGGACGGACCGGATGAGAGCGACCTTGTCCATGCGTTGGGCCATGCGCGGGAGGAGCTCGGAGATGTGGATGCCGGGGACGTTGGTGCGGATGGGCTTGAAGGGACCGCGAATGTCGTCAGCAGCGTCAGGCTTGGGGTCCCACAAATCCAGATGGCTAGGCGCACCGCCGTTGAAGATGAGGATGACGGACTTGGCCTTACCAGTGCGGAGCGGGCCCATCCCGGCGGCGTGGGAGAAACCGGCGCAGAGAGGAAACAGGGAGGCCCCGACGCCGCGCAGGAGGGTGCGGCGGGAAAAGCGGTTCGCCGCGAGCTGGGCGGTGGAGACGTCGTGATTGGCCACGGAGAAGCGGACTGGTTTTGGAGGCAGTTACTTCAAGCGGGGAAAGCAGAAACACGGAAGCGATGTGACTCCTGCGAGCGGTTCGAACTGCGGGCGGAGTGGGAGCCTCCGTCACGCCACAGCAGAAGTGGGCAGCGGTCCGCTGTCATCCATGCTACTTACCGGGCGGTTTCGGCTCGGCGGGCTTGGGCTCTTCTGGCTTTACGACGAGGAGGTCGGTTCGGGGCTTGAGCACGCTGTCGAGGGTGTATTTCGAGACGAGGTAGGTCCACTTGGCGAACTTCGCGTCGGCGGCGAGCTTGTCCGATAGCTTCTTCTGAGCGTCGGCGAAGTCTTTGTCCAACTTCGCCTTGTCCTCGGGCTTCTCGTCCGCCGCAGCGGTGCGCGCTTTCGGGAAGTTGCCGGCCACGCTGATTTGGAACGGGTAGTTGTCGCCGCTCGCGGTGCCGGCTTTGGCCGTGTAGGTGAAGCCGTCGAAGGTCTGCAGCACGAGGGTCGCGGGCTTGTCCAATCCGAGTTTGTCGGCTTTCGGGTCGGCGACCACGTCGCTGAAGGTCGGCGAACTCAGCGGGCTACCGAGGGCGGAGAGCTTGTTGGTGTCGGCCTGCTCGGTGGGCTTGAGGCCGGCGAGCTTCCACTCCGCGCCTTCCGTCTCGCGCGTGACGGTCCAGCCGCTCGCGGCGTTGGTCGCGTAGGTGACGGCAATGGATTTCACGCGCTCGACCTTGAGGAAGTCTTTCTCCAGCCAGTTCTCCGGCTTCGGCTCGGCGTCGGCGAACTGCTCGGTCGTCACGAGGACGGTGTCCTTGCTTGCGGTGTCGCGCACCCAGCGGCCCACGGGGAACTCGCCGCCGCCGAACGGCCCACCCTCGGACTTCTTCGTCTGCTTCTTGCCGAGAACAATGGACTTCATCGCCTTGCCGTCCTTGCCCTTGAGTTCGACGAACGTGCCCTTGCCTTCGCCGTCACCGGGGGACTGCAACTCCAGCCGCGCATACTGCGACGCGCCGACCTGCTCGGTCTGCACGGCCTTCACGTCGGCAAACTTGCGGATGAGGTCGGCGATGGTGCTGAAGTTCGCCGCGTAGTCGCCGCGCTCCTTCACCACCCACGCGTCGCCCTGCTTGGTGAGGTTCAGTTCGCCCACGCTGGACTTGATGCTGACGGTGGTGACGGCGTTGACGTCGAGCGAGCCGCCGAGCTTTTGGCCACCGCCGGAGGAGGACTGCTGCCAGTCGCCCTGACGCTGTTTGTTGACGAGCAAGCCCGCGCCGCCAATGACGGCCACGAGGACGAGGAGAGTGAGGAGCTGCTTGCGGTTCATGCTTGGGAAAGGTTGCGGCCTACCGCGCCGCCGTGCGTTTGCGTTTGAAGACGGCTAGGCCAATGCCGCCGATGGTCACGAGCAGTGGCATCCCGGCGATGTTCGCCCACTTGAGCCGATTTTCCATGGACTCGACCTCTTGGCGAAGGTCGCGGCGGAGCAGCTTCAGCTCGACCTTCACTTTCGCTTCCTGCTTGCGGAAGTTCTCCAGCTCCTTCTGCTGCTCGGGCGACATCACGAAGCGCTGGCCCTTCTCCTTGTTGCTCTGGAGTTCGTTCAGCTTCTTCTGCGTCTCCTGCAAGCTGTCTTCGAGGCCCTTGATTTTCGCGCGGTAGGATTCCTCCGCCTTCACCTGCATGTCACGCACGCGGGTGAACTGCCGCTGCACGATGGCCCGGCTGCGGGTGTTCATCAGCGCGGTGTCGCCGGAGAGCTGCTCCACGAAGTTCTGCGCGAGGTTCACGTTGCCGTTGCGCGGGATGACGACGCGCTGGCCGAAGAAGTCCTGCACCTGCACGCAGAACTGGTCGAAGAGCATGTCGGCGTCGCCCACGAGGATGACGTGGTTCTCGGCGGCGGATTCCTTGAGCGCGGTGGACGGCGCGTCGGGCTTCTTCTCCTCGCCCGGCGCGGGCGGGGCGGACTCGGGCTTGCCGTCGGGGAAGGCGGTCTTGAACTTGCCGCTCAGCCGGATGGCCAACGCGTATTCCGTGCTGCTGGGCTTGAAGTCTTTCACAATGGCCTCGCCGGACATTTGCGCGAGGAAACCCTCGACGAGCTGCGATTGCGTGGTGGACTTGAGCAGCACGGTCTTCTTCAAACCCTCCTTCGGTGAACCGGTGAACGCGCCGCCGAACACGTAGAGCAGGCTGTCCACCTGGCTCGTGGAAATGTCCTCGCGGTCAATCGCGTCGGTCGTGAGCGAGAGCACGGCGGGCTGCTGCTGCGGGCCGCGCTGGCCGCCCATGCGCGAGACGTATTTCATGTCGGCGACGCATTTGGACTTGTCAAAGCCGACACCCCACGCGGCGAGCAGCTTGTCGAGCGAAGAACTCGTCGGCGGGCCGCCGCCCATCATCGGGTTGCCGCCCTGCTTCTGCTGGTCAATGACCGACACCGTGTCGAGGTAGGCGATGAGCTTGCCGCCGCGCAGGATGAACTGGTCAATCGCGAACTGCGCCGCGTCCGAGATGTCGCGCGGATGGATGACGAGCAGCACCTTCACGGCGGCGGGAATCTCCGTGGCCGTCAGCTCGATTTGCTGCACGTCGAAGTCGTTCTTGAGCTCGCTGATGAGATACCACGGCGGCTGCTGGCCACCCTGCTGGCCCATGCGCATCATCATCGGGTTCATCGGCGTGCCGAAGACGGGCAGCGCGGTCATGACGCCGATGACGGGCTTGGTCGGGTTCGCGATGCGCGAGATGGCGCGGGCGAGGTCATACTCTAGGAGCTTCTCGCGCTCGGGCGAGAGGAACGGCAGCGCGACTTTTTGGTCGAGGCAGTTGATGGAGATGCCGAGGTAAATCTTCTCGCCGGTCTGCGTGGGCTGGCCTTCGACGCCATCGAGGTTCGCGGAGTCCTCGGCATCGGAGTCCGGCTGCGGGTCGAGCTTCTCGATTTCGATGAACTTGGACTGCTGGCGCAACTCGGTGAGCAAGTCCTCGACGCGCTGAGCGTAAGTCTTGAGGAAGACCGGCATGGCGTTGTCGCGCTGCGAATAGTAGAGGCGGATTTTGACCTTGGTATCGAGCTTGCCGACAATCTTCTTCGTGCCCTCGGAGAGCGTGTAGAGCTTGTCGGCGGTGAGGTCCTTCCGTGCGTAGAAGGTAGCGGCGATGTAGTTCGCGGCGACAAGGATGAGCGCCATGGCGGCAATGCCAACGGCGGAGTAGAGCAGGGTTTCGAGTTTCTTTTGTTTCATGCCCGGAAAGAGTTTTTAACCACTACCCTGCACTGACTGGCACCAATGGGAGAAGCCCAGCAGCGCGAAGGTCGGTTCGGATGAGTGTCCATGAGTGCAGGTCAGTGGTGCTTGGTGTCAGGAACGCAACCCGCGCAGCACGACGCTCGTGCCGAAGAGCGAGAAGCCAATCACCGAAAGGAAGAACATCAGGTGTCGCGAATCTACCACGCCGCGTTGGAAGTCCTCGAAATGCGTCATCACGCTGAACGCGGAGACCAGTTCGACAATCCAGCGGTTGTCCGGCAACGCCTTGGTGAGGATGCTCGTCACCGGCGGCCAGCCCGCGAGGATGAGGAAGAGGCAGATGACCACGGAGATGATGAAGGCGACGACTTGGTTGCGTGTCATCGCGGAGGTGAGGCAGGTGATGGCGAGATACGCGCCCGCCAGCAGGAAGCTGCCGATATAGCCGCCCGCGACGACGCCGAGGTCTGGGTTACCGAGATACTTCACGGTCATCACGACGGGGAAGGTCAGCACGAGGGCCAACCCGAGAAAGGCCCAGCTTGCTAGGAATTTCCCCATGATGGCCTGCCACGGCGTGATGGGCATGGTCATCAGCAGCTCGATGGTCCCCTGCCGCCGCTCTTCCGACCACACGCGCATCCCGACCGCCGGGACGAGGAACAGGTAAAGCCACGGGTGCCACAGGAAGAAGGAGATGAGCGATGCTTCGTTCCGCTCGAAGAACCCGCCGACCATGAAGGTGAAGAACCCGGTCAGCAGCAGGAAGATGACGATGAAGACGTAAGCGACCGGCGACGCGAAGTAGGCGCTGAGTTCGCGCTTGGCGATGGTGGTGATGTTGCCCATGGGGAAGTTGAGAGTTGGGGAGTTGAGAGTTGAGAGGCGGCCGTCGGGCGCGTCTGTTAATCGCAGAGCTTATTTCTTCGCTGTGTCCGAGGCGGTGATGCTGCGGAAATACTCGTCCAACTTGCCTTCCTCGACGTGCAACTCCTCGACGCGCCAGCCCTGCGCGGCGGCGCTGACGCCCTTGCGGAACTCGCCGTTGGTCGAGGACTTCGGAAACACGCGCACGGTCACGATGCCGCTCTCTTCCTTCACGAGTTGCACGCGCTCGGTGCCGTCCACCGCGCGCAGCTTGCCGGTCACGGCCTCGGCGGCAACGCCGTTGACGCGCAGCAGAATCGCGCCGGCGTTCGGGGCCTTGCGTTTGAGTTCGAGCGGCGTGCCGTTGGCCACGACCGTGCCCCGGTCAATGATGATGGCCCGCGAGCACACGGCCTCGACCTCTTCGAGGATGTGCGTGCTGAAGATGATGGCCTTCTTCTCGCCCATCCGCTTGATGAGTTGCCGAATTTCGTGCTTCTGGTTCGGGTCTAGGCCGTCCGTCGGCTCGTCCATAACGAGGATCTCCGGGTCGTGGATGATGGACTGCGCGAAACAAGTGCGGTGGCGATAGCCCTTGGACAGCGTGTCCACGCTCTGGTGCAGGACGTTTTCGAGGAAGCACATCTCCACCGCGCGATGCACGGCGGTCTTGATGGCGTCACCACGCAAGCCGCGAATCTCCGCCGCGAACTTCAGGAAGCCAATCACGGTCATGTCGCTGTAACACGGCGCGGACTCGGGCAGGTAGCCGATGAGGCGCTTGGCCGGCACGGGGTCTTCCAGCATGTCGTGCGTGCCGATGGTGACGCGGCCGGCGGTGGGCGGGAGGAAGCCCGTGACCATGCGCATGGTGGTGGACTTGCCCGCGCCGTTCGGCCCGAGAAAGCCCAGCACCTCGCCGCGCGCGACGGTGAAAGAAACGTCGTTCACGGCCACCTTCGGCCCGAACGTCTTGGTCAAATTTTCGACTTTAATCATGTAGCTGCTCCGGCTGCCCGGTTCTGTGACGGCGCGTAGTGTGCCCTGCCTGTCAAGTTGTCCGGCGATTTAGACAGAGTTTGGGGAAAGTGTTCAAAGAAATTTTCACTGGGCGAAGAGGAAGAGGAACCACAGAGGCACAGAGGACACAGAGAAAAAGCAAAGGATTCAAGGACCGACAGGTCGAAATGGGGGAACGGAAGACTTTGCGTGCAGGATTCCGACTTCCCCTCTGTGTTCTCTGTGTTCTCTGTGCCTCTGTGATTCAACCTCACTTCGCCGTCGCCTGAATCTTCTTCCACGCGGCGAGAGCTTCGTGGAACTCGGCCAGGGCCGCCGCCGGGAGGACGCCGGTGTTGCGGGCGATTTCCTCCTCGGTGCGCTGGACGAACCAATCCGCCTGCTCGCGCCGGGGCCGCAGCGGCTGGCCCTCGATTTCCACCCACCACGGCGCGGTGTGGGCAAAGCGGAGGCGGCCATCGGGCTGCTTTTGAAAGCAACGAACCGCAACCCAACCTGATTCCGTCAGCTCCAGCTTGTCAGTAATCCGTCCGCCAGAATCAACCGCCTTGTTGATTGAACGCTTGCCGCCAACTGGCAATTCGCCGTTCACCAGCGCGTCGAACTCCACTTTGCCGCTTCTCCCGATGTGCTCGAACTCAACCTCCACCTTCGTCGGCCTGGAGAATTTCAAAGTCGCGCCGGGCAACTTTCCGTTGATTTTCACCAAGGCCATCGGCCCTGTCGTCACGAAGCTCCTCCCCTCGCCCAGCCCCTTCATCCACTTCTCGTAGCTGAAGCCGCCTTCGCAATGCACATACACGCGGCTGAAACCCAGCGGCACGGGATGCACGCCGTTCGCCGTGCCCGCAGTGGGCTTGAGGCGGAAGCCGCAGTTGAGCAGCGCGTAGTAGGTCTCGAAACCGTAGTGCGTCCACGCCTCCTCAGTGTCCGTGCCGCTGCCGTTGCCGGGCAACTTCATCCACTTGGGCGCGGGCACGGCCCAGTTGCGCACGCCGAACTCGACGCGCCAGTGGTGGTTGTTCGCCAGTTCAAAGAGGTCCGGCTTGAGCACCGGCACGATGGCGACGGACCACGGCCAGTTGTGCTTCTCCAAGTCAATCAGCCCGCCCTCCGCGTGTGCGCGCTCGGACACGCGCCGCAGCGGGAACACCGGCACGTCGAACCGCTCCTTGTGCCCGAGGATGAGGAACGCGCCGAGCGTGTGCGCCTTCCCGCCGGAGCGGAAGATTTCGTATTCCGTGTTGCGCGGGAACCAGACGTGCGTCGGGTCCACGACCACGGGCTGCGCGCCGAAGTCGCCCTTCATGTTCTTGTCACTGAGCGCGGGCGGCACGGTGTCCACCGTGGTCCAGTCAAGCATCGGCAGCGCCACGTTCACGTCCTCGGCGAGCATCGCGGACGCCAGCTCGGCGGGCGCGCGGTGGTTGTGGGCGTCGCCGCTGAACCAGCCGCGCTCGGCCATGTTCACCCAGCGCTTGAGCGGCAGCTTCACCTCGACCGGCTTGGCCGCGACGGTGAACTGGTTCGTCAGCGGCAGATACTCCTTCCCGCGCTCGACGACGGCGGTGTAGCGCCCCGGCGGCAGCTCCGCGACCCATTGGTGCGCCGAGAGCGTGGTGTGATACTCGGTGGCGTTCGTGTTGAACCCGCTGCGCTTCTCGTAGCGCACGGCGACACCGAACGGCGGCACGGACTTGGGAAAATGCCATTTGCCGTCCGTGTCGCTGCGCAAGTAGAGCCGCGCGGCAACGGGCTTCCCGGTGGCGGCATCCGTGATGTCACCGTAAACGGGGACGGTCTGCGCGGCGGCTTGGCTGGCGGCGCACGCGACCAGCAGGCAAAGCGCGGCGCGGAGAAGTGATTTGGTCATGCGCGGAATCTAACCGCTTCCCCGTGCGCGTGAAGCCGAGAGTTCCCGGAACGGGTGGCTTAGGGCCGTTTCCCGGCTTGTTACTTTGAGCTGATTATGCACGAATGAGAGTGCACTGTGGTTATCTTGACCAACACGATCACCCGGCCTCCGTCATCTATGCGTAAACTACTTCTCTTTTCCCTGATCGCTGCCGGTCTGCTCCTTCACCACGAGTCTGCCGTGGCAGACGTGAGCTTCACCCTGAGCCAGCCCGCCATCAGCAACCTCTTCACCGGCACGCTGGGGGTCCAGATCACCGGGCTGACAAACGGCGAGCCTGTGGTGCTGCAAAAGTTCATTGATGCAAACGGCAACGGCGCGGTGGACGCCGGCGAGCCGCTCGTGGGCCAGTTCAAGCTCGTCGAGGGCCAGGTCACGAGCATCGGCGGCGTGCGGAACAAGAATGTGCCCGGCGACGCGGACGTGACGGCGGACGGCACGATCAACGAGACGTTCAACTTCAGCAACTCGCAGGACTTCGCGCACCATGTCGCGCCTTATCTCTTCCGCGTGACCAGTCCGAGCGGGCGTTTCCCCGAAATCGTGCGGACCTTTGCCGTTACAAACTCAACCCTTGGCCAAGGCGTCACTGGCACGGTCACCGGGGTGCCCTATGCCTACATCATCCTGCTTAACGCCGCTGCCAATGGTGACGGCAACCTCATCGCCGGCGGCATCGCCAACGGCTCCGGCGCGTTCTCGATCAGTTGCCCGCCGGGAAATTACCAGGTGATCGCGACGAAGAGCGGCATGGTCACGGACTTCGGAGCCGCGCCCGTCGTCACGGTCGGGGCCGGTTCCAGCGCGAACACCACCATCGCCCTTTCCGCAGCCAACCAGACTATCTCCGGCACGCTGACGAATGCGGTTACCGGCACCGTGCTGCCCGGCGTGCAACTGCGGGTCCAGTCCGCCACCGGACTTTTCGCACTGGGCTACAGCGACACCAACGGTCAATTCAGCATCCCGGTCACGGCGGGCACTTGGTCGCCCGAAGTGGAGGAAGCGGCCCTGAACGCCCTGGGCTACGTAGCTCCCGAGCAGTTATCAGACATCAACACCACCGGCGGCAGCGTCACGGGATTGGTGCAGCCCTTTCTACCGGCCACGGCGCTGTTCTACGGCAACTTCGTGGTGGGCGGCACCGCGACGGGCATTTCCGCGATGCCCTTCTTCGCCAGCATCCAGAACAATTCCTTCTCCGCCGGTGGCGTGACCGACGCCAGCGGCTATTACACCCTGGGCGTAATCGCGGGCACCTGGTCCATCGGTCCAGAGAGTGATGCGCTGACCCAGCTCGGGATTCTGGCGACTGGCACCAACGCCACGATCGCCAACGACCAAGCCCTGCGGATTGACTTCGCGAGCCGGACGGTCACCGCGCGCTTGCTCGGGCAGGTGCGGGACAACTTCGGCGTGCCGCTCACCAACTTCATGCTCGTCGTTCAGCCGGTGCCGATTCAAAGCAGCGGGGCTGGCTCCTACTATCCGTCCACCGATGCGCAGGGCAACTTCGACGTCGGCGTCAGCGGTGGGACGTGGCAGTTTGCGCTGGAAAGCCGGCGCACCGCCGAGTCGAATCTCGTGAGCTTCCGGGTGGACCTCGCCGTGCAGGATAACGTGAACCAATCCGGCCTCGTGTTCGTGGCGCTGCGCGCGACGCAGCAGATCACTGGCTTCGTGCGCGAGGGCAGCACGGGCGTGACCAACGTGCAGGTCTATGGCGGCACCTCAATCAACGGCACCAATTACTTCCCCGGTGAAGCCTACACGGACAGCAACGGTAACTACGTGCTCAAGGTGGTGAACGGGAGCTGGAACGTGAGCTTGAACAACCACGACCTCAACCAGCGCGGCTTCTTCTCGGCGAATAACCAAACCGTGCTCATCAACAGCGCGTCCGGCATCGCGAACTTCTCCCTCACGGGCTACAGCAACCTCATCACGCTGGGCAGCCTGTCCCGGATCGGCAATCAGTTCAGCCTCCAAGCCACCGGCGACACGGGGCGGAACTACGTGCTCGAATTCACCACCAACTTGCGCGCCCCCATCGTCTGGGCGCCCGTGAGCACCAACTCCCAAAACGGCGCGAACTTCCAGGCCACTGACAACGCCGCCACCGGCCCCGTGCGCTATTACCGGATGCGGGTGCTACAGCAGTAAGGGAGGCACGGGGAGGGGTTGCAGAGTGAAGGGTTAAAGCGTGGGAAGGAACCTCCGCCACCTTTCAACTCTTCGACCGTTCCCCATTCACCCGTGGTTATGCCGCGCGGTGAAGAAGCCGGCGATGGCCCCGCACAAGTGACCTTCCCATGAGATGGGGCCGGACTGCGGCAGCACTCCGTAGAAAATCCCGCCGTAAGCCACGCCCACGCCGATGGCCACGAACACCGCGCGCCAACTGTCCATCAGGAAGCCCGCAACCAGGAGATACACGACCAGCCCGTAAATCACCGAGCTGGCCCCGATGTGGACCGTGAGCTGGCCGTTGGTCATGCCGCGCCCGATGAGCCAGGTGCCCAGCCCGCTCGCCAGCCAGATGAACGTCAGCGTGCGCCACGGGTGATACTTGCGGTCCCAGAAAAGCAACGTGAGCAAGATGAGGAGCGGCAGGGCATTCGCGAGCAGGTGCGTGGCATCGCCATGCAGGAGCGGGCTGAAGAGCAGGCCAATCAATCCGTGTTGATCGCGCGGCATGATGCCCAACCGTGCGAAGGAAAGACCGGCGCTGAGTTCGACGGCTTTGATAAAAAACATCAGCCCCACCAGCACGAAGCTGGTTTGCAGTGCAGCGAGGAAACCACCTTGTCGGGAGCGTGCCATTAGGAACGTTCAAGAACGGGCGAGCGCTGCTGCGGACGTGGGCGTCCGCGCTCCATGTTATTTGCCCATCAAGTGCTCGATGACCATCTGGTCGAGCGCCTGATAGTTGCGGTCGGCCACCAAAGCTTGCGCGGCCTTCTCGTCGAAGCTGCGCACCTTCTCCAGCAATCGGAGGAAGGTGCGGCGGCTGTTCGTGAGATGGTCGAGCCAGTGTTCTTCCTTCGTCGTGCGGAAGGGATGCACGTCGAAACAGACGTATTCGCCCTTGCGGCCGTAGCCGTTGCGTTCGAGCGAGCGGATTTGGTCGAAGGCACTGCGGAGGTTCGTGCAGCCGAACGGGCGGTCCTGGTCATACTTGAGACCGTTCTGGTCGTTGAGGTGGAGCGACCAGAGTTTGCCAAAGGCGCAGGCGAAATCAATTTCGTCCGCCGGGTCGAGGCCGGCGAGGGTGGCGTGCGCGCTCTCGATGAGGCAGCCGACGCGCTTCGGATCGCGCGTGAGTTGGGCGATGGCCAGAGCGTGGCCGATGGTGGGGATGTAGGCGTGGTCCATCGGCTCGTTGGGCTTGGGCTCGATGGAGAGGCGAATGCGTTTGTCGTGGGCGAGCATCGCGTCGAAGGCTTCGACGAGTTGGTCCACGGCGCGGCGGGCGTTCTTGGCTTCGCGGATGTAGCTCCCTTCGCGGGCGAGCCAGAGGACGATGAGGTCGGTGTCGAGTTCGTGGGCGATGTCGATGCAGACCTTCGAGCGCTCGATGGCGTAGGCGCGGCACTTGGGGTCGTTGCTGGTGTAGCCGCCGTCAATGGTGTTCGGGTGGAACCACAGGCGCGGAGCGACCATCTCGGCGACGATGCCGAGACCGTCGAGCCGCTTCTTGAGTTCGCGGGCTTCCTTGAGGATTTGCTTGGCGGACTTGTTCTCGAGGTCAGGGACCGCGTCGTCGTCGTGGAACATCATCGCGTCGAAGCCGTGCTCTTTGAGCTTGGCGAGCTTCCAATCGAAGGTCTGCGGTGGCCGGACGGGCGGGCCGTAGGGATCTTGACCTTCGCTGATGTTCCAGGGGCCGAAGCAGAATTTGTAGGCGTGCGGTTTGGGCATATGTCGGGTGGAAAAAGTGGAGCAAGCTCGCGGTGAAGGGAAGCGCAAATCAGTTGAGGGGAGTCAGCCGGGCGTAACTTGACACCGCCCCGGAGCGCGTCATTCCAGGCCGCAACCGGTCATTCGCACAAGGGCGTGAGAGTTTGCAACCCGCAGGCTTCGAGCGACTGCTGCGGGCGGGACAGCCGCGCTCTGGCGCACAGGCGTTCGGGGGCGGTGTCGAGATGCTCCGAAGTCAGAAGAATGGGGGCTGAAGGATGGAAAAAGAAAAAGGGCGTGGCTTGGTGGCCACGCCCTTGCGGGATAGATGACTGCTATCGGCCGTTACTTCTTGGCTGCCTTCTTGGCGGCGGGAAGCGGGACGGTGGCGATGGTCTGCAGGATGCGGCTGGCGATCTTGTAGGGGTCGCCTTGGGAGTTCGGACGGCGGTCTTCGAGGTAGCCACGATACTCGTTGTTCACGAAGCTGTGCGGGACGCGGATAGAGGCGCCGCGGTTAGCGATGCCGTAGTTGAACTTGTCGATGGACTGGGTCTCGTGCAGGCCGGTGAGTCGGAGGTGGTTGTCCGGGCCGTAGACGGCGATGTGCTCGTTCTTGAATTTGTCGAACGCGGCCATGAGCGTCTCGAAGTATTCCTTGCCGCCAACTTCGCGCAGATGCTTGGTCGAGAAGTTGGAGTGCATGCCGGAGCCGTTCCAGTCCACGTCTTTGCCGAGGGGCTTGCAGTGCCAGACGACGTCCACTTCATACGACTCGCAAAGGCGGACGAGGAGATAGCGGGCCATCCAGACTTGGTCGGCGGCGTTCTTGGAGCCTTTGCCGAAGACTTGGAATTCCCACTGGCCCTTGGCCACTTCGGCGTTGATGCCTTCGTGGTTGATGCCGGCATCGAGGCAGAGGTCGAGGTGCGCGTCCACAATCTCACGGGCGATGCTGCCGACGTTCTTGTAGCCGACGCCCGTGTAGTATTCGCCCTGCGGGAAGGGAAAACCCGAGTCCGGGAAGCCGAGGGGTTTGCCGTCCTGGTAGAGGAAATACTCTTGCTCGAAGCCGAACCACGCGCCGGGGTCGTCGAGGATGGTCGCGCGGGCGTTGCTCGGATGCGGGGTCTTGCAATCCGGCATCATGACTTCGCACATGACAAGGACGCCGTTTTCCTTCGTGGAGTCGGGGTAGACGGCCACGGGTTTGAGCATGCAGTCCGAGGTGCGGCCTTCAGCCTGACGCGTCGAACTGCCGTCGAAGCCCCACATCGGGAGCTGTTCGAGTTTCGGGAAGCTCGCGAACTCTTTGACTTGGGTTTTGCCACGGAGGTTTGCGACGGGTTCGTAGCCGTCGAGCCAGATGTATTCGAGTTTGTATTTCGCCATGTGCCTGAGGGTTGTTTGTTCTGTTTTGCACGACGCAAAGAAGCCTCGCTTCCTCGTAAATCGCTTGAGTTAGAGTTGAGCAGGGCGAGTGCCACGGGGCAAGGGTTTTTCAATGCCAGTGGGGCTGAAGTGCGTTCCGCCCTTGTTTCTCAGGGGTTTCGCTCACGGCTGAAGTTTACGGGCCGCCCCGATTGCTTCGGCGTCGGCTGGCGAAAATTGGCCACGCTGTGCAAAGCCGCAGCACGGTGGAGCACAACCGAATCTTTAGCCACGGATTGAACACAGATTGAACACGGAGCCGACCAGCAGGTTGGGCCTTCCCCCAACCGTGTTTCATCCGTGGCCAAAAAACTGCCCCGAACGCGATGCGGTTGAAATGCAGTCTGCGTGTGGCTTTGCAACTTGCCTCAGGTTCGCCATGCTTCACCCCGCATCCGCCAAGGCGCGGCGGGTGAACCGAAATGCTGACCGTCAAAGACACACTCCGGGCCACGGTGAACCTGACCTTCGATGGGCGGGTCATCAAGGTGTTCCACGGGCCCAGTGCGCCGGAACGCTTCGCCACTGAGGTGCGCTTACTGCGCCTGCTGGAGGCGCGCGGCTGCGGGTTTGTGCCCCGCTTGCTGGAGGCGGACGACGCCAAGCTCCGCATCATCACTACCAACTGCGGCAGCCGCGTGGAGCACCTGAGCACGGAGCGGATGCGGGAACTGTTCGCCGAGTTGGAGCAATTCGGCGTCCGCCACGACGACCCGGAGATGAGGAACGTGACTTACCGGCAGTCCGACGGGCGGTTCTGCGTGATAGATTTCGAGCTAGCCACGCTGCTGCCGTGGGTTGAACCCAACTCGATAGTTGAACCTCGGATGGATCTGGATGCCACCGACTAAGGCGGAACGATGTAGTTGAGCCACGGATGGCAGCCGGAACAGCGGGTGAAAATCTTCCCGCTGCACTTCTGTGTTCTTCACCACCCTTTGGCGGGCGCGTTCACAACCATCGCAGAATGCGTTCGCCTCTTCGGCATCCGTGCTCCTTGCTGCCCGGCCAAAAAAGAACCCGCCGCACCGGGGGCATCCGGTGCGGCGGGTGTTGAGCGAACCGAGGCTTAACCGTGGTAGCCTTCTTCGCCGTGTTCTGCGAGGTCGAGGCCGATGGTCTCGACTTCTTCGGTCGGGCGCAGGCCGACGACAGCCTTCACGATGTAGGCGATGACGACGGTGGCGACGACCGACCAGACCAGCGTGATGCCCACGGCCTTGACCTGCTCCAGCAAGAGCGGCTGGAACAGCGAGTCGGTCACGTAGGCCTTGAGGTTCGTGGCTAGGTTGGCGTTGGCTTCGTTGCGGGCCAGCATGCCGGTGAGGATTGCACCGAGCGTGCCGCCGACGGCATGGACGCCGAAGGTGTCGAGCGCGTCGTCATAGCCGAAAATTTGCTTCAGCTTCGTGCAGGCGAAGAACGGGATGATGCCCGCGAGGACGCCGATAATCATCGCGCCGCTGGGGGTGATGAAACCGCAAGCAGGCGTGACGACGACCAAGCCGGCAACCGCGCCGGAGCAGAAGCCGAGCACGGAGGGTTTACCCTTGAGGGCGTATTCGAGCATCGCCCAGACGAAGGATCCGACCGCCGCCGCGATGGTCGTGGTGGTGAAGGCGTTGGCCGCGACACCGTCAGCAGCGACCGCCGAACCGGCGTTGAAACCATACCAGCCGACCCAGAGCATACCGGTGCCGATGGCGCACATGGTCATGCTGTGCGGCTGCATGGGCTGTTTGCCGAAGCCAATGCGCTTGCCCAGCAGGATGCAGAGGATGAGCGCGCTCCAACCGGAACTCATATGCACTACGGTGCCGCCGGCGAAATCAATCGCCTTGATACTCGCATCCGCATTCCACACGCCGTTCATCACGCCCTTGATGCCCCAGACCCAGTGAGCGAGCGGGAAGTAAACCACGCACATCCAGAGCGTCACGAAGAGCAAGACGGCGGAGAACTTCATGCGTTCCGCAATCGCGCCGACGATCAACGCCGGAGTGATGATGGCGAACATGAGTTGATACATGGAGAAGACGTTTTCGCTCACCCAGTAGCAATAGTCCGTGTTGGGCGCGGCGCCGACGCCCTTAAGCAGTGCCTTCGCCGAAAAGTCACCCATCCACGCGCTCGCCCCGTCGCCACCGGCGAAGATGAAGCTGTAGCCGAAGAAATACCACAGGATGGTCACCAAGCCCGCGATGCCGAAGCACTGGGCGATGACGGAGAGGATGTTCTTCTTACGCACGAGACCGCCGTAGAAGAGGAACAAACCAGGCAAGGTCATGAACAGCACCAGCGCGGTGCAGATCATCTGGAAGGCGTTGTGGCCGGGGCCGGCGACGCCAACGGAGAGCGTGGTCAGGCCATCCGGCACAGCCGTGACGTCCTTGCCGTCTTTACCCTTGGTCGTGACCTTGAGCGGCGCGGTGGGATCGGTGTTGCCGACGTAGGCTTCGAGGCCGGCCACGCGCTGTTCGAGCGTCGGGTCGGGCTTCTTCGCCGGTTCCGGTGCCTTCGCAGCAGCGGTGGCGGCCGCAGGCGCGGCGGGGGGAGCTTGGGCGAGCAACGGCGTCACCAGCAGGCCGAGGAGAGCGAGGGAAAGAATCAGTTTCTTCATGTTCAGTGTGTGTTTAAGTGGGTTGTGGTTGGCGGGTTAAACAGCGTCGTCGCCCTTCTCGTCGGTGCGGATGCGGATGGCGTCGTCCACGGGGGAGACGAAGACCTTGCCATCCCCGATCTTGCCGGTCTTGGCGGCCTTCACGATCGCGGTGACGGCGGCGTCCACTCGGCCGTCGGGCAGCACGAGTTCGAGCTTAATCTTGGGGAGGAAGTCCACGGTGTATTCCGAGCCGCGGTAGATTTCGGTGTGGCCCTTCTGGCGGCCAAACCCCTTCACCTCGGTGACGGTCATGCCCTCGACTCCGATGTCGCTCAGGGCGTCCTTCACTTCCTCCAGCTTGAACGGTTTGATGATGGCTTCGATTTTCTTCATGGGTTGTCTTTCGTTCTGGCGGCGCGGCGGGAAGTGCTGGCGAAATCCCGCGCGCGTCCACCGGACGGACCGCGTTTGTTGACTCTAGGTGACCAGCGCACGGCTCTTTAGCAACGGCGGTGCCAGCGGAACTGGAAAATTTGTCACCGGCAAAATCACCTTGGTTTCCTAGGCTTTCAGCGCGGTTAGTAAAATGACTGCTCAATTCCATGAATGATTTCCTGTGCGGAATCGCACGGACTGGCTTTTTTTAACCACCGAACCCAACCCGCCGCCCGCCCCTGAACCCGAGTTCCCCTCCGCTGTTCATAGCCACCGACTATCGCGCGCTTGAAAGGCCGCCCAAACTCGCCTTAACTCGCCGCCCCGTGAGCCCCGACAACGAACACCCAGGACCCACCGGTGCCGCTTGTCCACAGCCGGAGTTGTGCTCGCTCGACGCCGTGAAGCCTGGCGTCTCCGTCCGTATCAAGCAGCTCAACGGCTCGGCGGAGTTGACCAGCCGGCTGCGCGAGATGGGCTTCTGTGAGGAGCAACGCATCAAGCTGTTGATGAACCACACCAACATCATCTGCCAAGTCTGCAACGCCCGCCTGGGCATCAGCTCCCAGCTCGCCAAGTCCATCATGGTCGAGCAAATCCCCGCGCCCGCCGCCAAGCCCAAGCCGACCTGACGCTTGCGCAAGCCACCGGAAACAATTCGCAAGCCGCCGCACGCGAATCATCCGGCCACCGCCCAATCTCTGCGGATGTAAAAACGGTTCACCGCCACCGCCATGCCCGACGCCTCCCTCCAACCGCTCACGTCCCTCGCCCTCGGCACCACCGCCAAGGTCGCGGCCATCAACGTCCCTGCCGCCGACAAATCCCGGCTCATGGAGATGGGCCTACTCGTCGGCACGCAAGTCGAGCTCGTGCGCTTCGCCCCGCTGGGCGACCCGGTGGAAATCAAAGTGCGCGGCTACAACCTCACCCTGCGCAAGCACGAGGCGGAGCTGATTTTGGTGCAACCCAAGTGAGCGCCATGAACTTCAAAGCGAGCGGAGAGGATAGAGAATTGAAGATAGAGGATAGCCAGAACGGCTCCCGGCCACGGCTCTATCTTCTATCCTCTTTCCGCTATCCTCTCTCTTCCACTGCGCCCTTGCGTTGAATCCGATGCCCGACTCCACACAGCTTTACGTCGCGCTGACCGGCAACCCGAACTGCGGGAAAACCACGCTCTTCAACGCGCTGACCGGTCTCCGCGCGAAGGTCGGCAACTACGCGGGCGTCACCGTCGAGCGCAAGGAAGGCGCGCTCAAGGGCGCGGCGGGCATCACCATCCTCGACCTGCCGGGCACTTACAGCCTCAGCCCCAAGTCGCTCGATGAGGAAGTCTCGCGCGACATCCTCTTCCACCGGCTCGACGACGTGCCCGCGCCGGCGCTGGTGGTCGTGGTCGTCGACGCCTCGAATCTCGAGCGCAACCTCTACTACGCCACGCAAGTCATCGAGCTGGGCTACCCGACGATTCTCGGACTGAACATGACCGACGTGGCCGAGCAGAACGGCCACACCGTGAACGCCGCCGCGCTGGCGCAGCAACTCGGCGTGCCCGTCCTCCCGCTCATCGCGAGCGAAGGCGAAGGCGTGGGCGCGCTGACGAAGGAAATCACCGCTTTCTTGGGAAGGAGACGCGATGACGAATCACAAACTCCCAATTCCCAATTCCTTTTCGGCTCCCAGCCCGCCGCCTTCGCCGCCGAGCTTTCCACCCTCTCCGCCGCGTTGGTCAAAGCCTTCCCGCGCCGCTGGACCGCCCCGCAGGCCGAAGCCCTCCTCCTCCTCTCCGACGACAAAGCCCTCGCCAGCAACACCGCCCATTACCCCGCTGAGCTGGCCGCCGCCGTCACCGCCGCGCGCGCCCGACTCGAAGCCGCGGGCGTGGACTGGCGCACCGTAGTGATCGAAGCCCGCTACGCCCGCATCGCGGACATCATCGCCGCCAGCGTCACCGAGGAAGGCGTCCCGCACGAGACCGTCAGCGACAAGCTCGACCGCGTCTTCACGCACAAGTTCTGGGGCCTCGCCATCTTCGTCGGGCTGATGGCGCTGATGTTTCAAGGCATCTTCACCTTCGCGCAGGTGCCGATGGGCTGGATTGAAACCGTGGTCAACGCCCTCGGCGACTGGGTCGGCGGGCTGATGCCACCGGGCGACTTGAACGACCTGCTGGTGAAGGGCGTCATCGCCGGCGTCGGGGCGGTGGTCATCTTCCTACCGCAGATTCTATTGCTCTTCTGCTTCATCAGCCTGCTGGAGGACACCGGCTACATGTCACGCGCCGCGTTCCTCATGGACCGCTTGATGAGCAAGGTCGGCCTGCATGGCAAGAGCTTCATCCCGATGCTGAGTTCCTACGCCTGCGCCATCCCCGGCATCATGGCCACGCGCACCATCGAGACGCCGAAGGACCGGCTCGTGACCATCCTCGTCGCGCCGCTGATGAGCTGCTCCGCGCGGCTGCCGGTGTATGCCGTGCTCATCGCCGCGTGCATCCCGGACACGAAGCTCGGCGGCGTGGTCGGCGTGCAAGGGTTGACCATGCTCGCCATGTATCTGCTCGGCACCGTGATGGCACTGGCGATGGCGTGGGTGTTCAAGAAAACCCTGCTCAAGGGCGAGACGCCGATGCTCATCATGGAGCTGCCGCCCTACAAACGCCCGGTCGCCACGACCATCCTGCGCCACATGTGGGATCGCTCGAAGCTCTTCCTCCGCCGCGCAGGCACGGTGATTCTGGGCATCAACATCGTGCTGTGGTTTCTGGCGACGTATCCGAGAGACGCCACGCTTGATGCGAAACTGGATACCGCGCAACTCGCGCTGGTGAAGCAGACGTTCCCCGACGTGACCACGGCGGAGGCGACAACAAAGAAGATTGCTGAACTCAAGGAAGCTGCGGCCAAGGCGAAGGCTTCCGAAACCCCCGGGGCTTCTTCTCCCTCGCCCCTCGGAGGGGAGAGGGCCGGGGAGAGAGGTTCGAGCGTCCCTGCGCCGAAGCCTATTCTTGCCGCAACCAACGCCAGCACCCCTCTCCCTCATTCCCTCTCCCCTCCGAGGGGCGAGGGAGGCTTGCCCTCGGCTCACGCGGCGTTGCTTGAAAAGCTCGACGCGCTGGAGAAGGAAACTCAGGGCGAGAAACTCCGCCACTCCTTCGCCGGACGCCTCGGCCACTTGATTGAACCCGCCATCGCGCCGCTGGGCATGGATTGGAAAATGGGCATTGGCATCGTGGCCAGCTTCGCCGCGCGCGAGGTCTTCGTGAGCACCATGTCCGTGGTCTATAACGTCGGCGAGGCGGACGATTCCGACGCGGGCGTGGCCAGCCTCGCCAAGGTGATGCAGGACGAGAAGCGCGACGACGGAAAGCCCGCCTACACTCCGCTCGTGGGCGTGACCCTGATGGTCTTCTACGTCTTCGCGCTGCAATGCGTCAGCACCATCGCCGTGGTCCGCCGCGAGACGAACTCGTGGAAGTGGCCGCTCTTCCAGCTCCTCTACATGACCGCGCTGGCGTGGGGGATGGCGTTCATCACCTATCAGGGCGGCAAGCTGCTGGGCTGGGGCTGAGACTCGAGCCTGTCCGCGCTCCACTACTTCTTGCGCGGCTTCACCTGCATTTCCTCCAACCGGTCTTTCACCCGCGTCTGCTCTGGCGAGGGCGGGAGAAGTTCGAGCAACTCCTTCCAACCGACGAGCGCGGGCACCTCGCGGCCCAGCTTCGTGAGCTGATCCGCACGCGCGAGGAGCAGGCGGATGCGTTGCTGCGGCGTCGGCTGGTTCGCCAGCGCCTTGTCCCACGCCTCGATGGCGAGCGCGGGTTTCTCGAGCTTGAGCTGAAGGTCGCCGAGCTTTTCCAGCAGCACCGGGCTGGTCTTCGTTTCGACCTGCTCGTTCAAGTAGCCAACCATCTCGGCGGCGGAGGTGCCTTGCGCGAGATTCAGGTTCACCACGCGCAGATGCGACCACGCGAGGAGTGGGCTTTGGCGCTTGAGCAGGTCCGCGTGCAACTCCGCCGGGTGCCGTCCGAACGGGCGGTAAAGCGGGTCGCCGACGATGGTGGTCTGCCACGAGAGGGAACCTTGCGCCGCGTAAGCCGCCTCACCAAACGTCCAGCCCGCCGCGGTGAGCCGGTGGAAGAAAACGCCGAGGTCTGGCGTGCCCGCGAGGAACGGTTCCTCCACACAGCCCATCGTGGCAGTCGCGCCCTTTGCGAGCAGCGGGCCGCACCAGTTCTTGTCCGCCGAGCGCAGCGTGTGCGCGCTGAACGAGTGCAGATGATACGCCACCGCGCCGGGCAGGAACTCGACTTTATCGCGCGCGAACGGGCCGGACACGCCGCCGTCATACCAACCTGCATAAAGGCCAACTTGGCTGAGGGGAAAGCCCGCCGAGAACGTCGGCGCGGAGTCATCCAGCACGGTCTCGAAACCGGAGCGTCGCGTCGTCTCGGCGGCTTTGCGAATCCACTCGTCGCCCGTGAGATACCCGCCATCGCGAATGCCACGCGCATCGAAGTAAGCGCGGCCCCAAAGCCCGTCGCGCTCGGCGACGAGCGCTTTGTCCACGAGGCCGCGCGCGATGGCGGCGGTCGGGCCGTCGAGCCGCGCGACGAGCAGGATGCCATTGATGGGATGCAGCGCGGCGGGATTAGTCGCGGCGTAGTTGCGGTTCGGCAGCGCGCTGGTGAGTTGGTGGCGACCAAGGGCCAACGGGAGCAGGGCGAGTTCGCTGTCCACCGCGGCTTCGTTGCGGCGCAACTCGGGCGGGAGCTTGTCGGAGTTGGGTTCGGTGAGCGCGGGGTCGCGGATGATTTTCAGCGGCACGCCGAAGCAGAGGACGGCGTAACGGATTTGCGACTCGGTGACGGCGGGCGGGTTGGTCGGATTGAACTCGCGCGGGGCAGCATCAGCGCGGAGTTTCCAGAGGCCGCGCTCGGTCAGCGCTTTCAGCAACGGCTCCTGCAACAGCTCTTGGAATTCCTGGCGCGTCATCGTCTCGCCCGCCGGCAGCGGCAGGCCGATGACTTGGTTCGCCGGCACCCCGCGCGCAGTGAGGTAGTGCGAGGCGACGGCCTTGGAGTCTTCGACGGAGCTGTTGTAGAGGACGACGGCGGAATCGCCCAAGCCGGCCGCGATGGCAATCAATGGCGCAAAACAGGCGATGGCGAGCAGCGTCTTCATTTTACGCCGTGAGCTCCACCCTCAAGCCATCCCACGCCAGCGACACGCTGGGCGGCAGCTCCGCTTGGTCGAGGTCGTGGTCATACCAGTCGGTCAGGTGCGTGAGGTAGGTCTGGCCCGCGTTGATGCGGCGGGCGGCAGTGAGCGCTTCGTCGAGGCTCATGTGCGTCCAGTGCGGGGTCTTGCGCAGCGCGTCGAGCACGACGATTTCCACGCCCCGAATCTGGGCGATGACTTCGTCCGGCACCTCCTTGCAATCGCTGCAATAGGCCAGCCGCTTACGCCCACCTTGCTCGAAGAGGAAGCCGTGGCAGGGCGTTTTCCCGTGCGGCAAGGCCAAGGGCGTGATGCGCAGGTCGCCGATTTCAAACGGGCCGTCGAACACGCGCGGAGCCGGGATGAAGTAGCCTTCCGAGTGCGGGCCGTCGTGGAATGCGTAGAGAAAGATGCGTCGGAGATGCTCCATCGTCGCCGCGCTGGCGTGGATGGGCAGGGCCTTCTCGCCCGCGACTTGGCAGAAGCGACGGCAATCGTCCATGCCCATGATGTGGTCCGCGTGCGCGTGGGTGATGAGCACGGCGTCGAGGCGCGTGACGCGCTCGCGGAGGCATTGCAGGCGGAACTCCGGCGTGGTGTCCACGACCAGCCGCGTGTGAGGCGTCTCGACGCAGATGGAGGGCCGGGTGCGGTGGTTCTTCGGGTTGGCGAGGAAGGCAGCGGAGTATTCCTTGCCGATGACCGGCACGCCGTTGGAGGTGCCAGTGCCGAGGAAAACGAGTTTGAAGGACATCGCGGTGGGAGATTGACCGCGCGACAGCGGCAAGTCAAAGCGGCCGACGGGGAAAAAGGCCCGAGGCCCGAGGTCAAAAGTCGCGGTTTCGTCCGAGGTTCATTTACTGACCGCTGACCGCTGACCGCTGGCTCCTGACTTCTTCCCCCTTGCCGCTGGACTCGTCCGTCGGAATGATTCCGGCGTCGCAAGATGCTCACCACACTTCGCATCAAAAACCTCGCCCTCGTGGCGGACCTCACGCTGGAGCTACGCCCCGGTTGCAACGTCATCACTGGCGAGACCGGCGCGGGCAAATCCATCATCATCGGCGCGCTCAACCTCGTCCTCGGCGAGCGGGCCGACCGCACGCTCATCCGGGCCGGTGCGGACAGTTGCGCGGTTGAGGCAGTGTTCGATTCGGCGAAGCTGCCCGGACCGCTGGCCGCGCTGCTGGAGGAACACGGGCTGGAGCCCTGCGAGGAAAGCCAGCTCGTCCTCAAGCGCGTCTTCACCGCCGCCGGTGCGAACCGCCAGTTCGTCAACGGCACGCCCACCACGCTGGCCACGCTCGCAGTCATCGGGGAAGGCCTCGTGGATATGCACGGGCCGCACGACCACCAGTCGCTCCTGCACTCAGGCAAGCAGCTCGCGATTCTCGACGCGTTTGGCGGCCTGTCCGCGCAAGTCGCCGCCTTCGCCGGACTCGTCCGCCGCCGCGCGATCGTTGAACGCGAGAAGGCCGCCCTCATCGTGGATGAGAAAACTTACGCGCAGCAGCTCGACCTGCTCCGCCATCAAGTCCACGAAATCTCCACGGCCAAACTCCGGTCCGAAGAGGAAGCTGAAGTCGACGCCGAGCACCACCGCGCCAGCAACGCCGCGCGGCTGCTGGAGTTGTCGCAGGCCGCGCTCAACGCGCTCGACGGCGACGACACCTCCGTGCTGAACCAGCTCCGCGCAGTGGGGCGCACGTTGCAGGAGTTGCTGCGCGTGGACGCCTCGCAGACGCGCTGTGCCCAGGCTCACGAACTCATCGTCGCCTCCCTCCACGAACTTCAGTCAGACCTATCCCGCTACGCCGAACGCGTGGACCTCGACCCCGCGCGGCTCGCCCAGTTGGAGGAGCGGTTAAACCTGCTTCACTCACTCAAACGAAAATACGGCCCGTCACTCGTCGACGTCATCGCTTTCGGCGACGAAGCGAAAGCCCGGCTAGCGAACCTCGAACAGCGCGACGTGGAACTTGCGCGCTTCAACGACGCGCTTGCCAAGCTGGACGCCGAGCTGGCCCGTGCGGGCCGCGACTTGACCGCCGCGCGGCGCAAAGTGATTCCAAAACTGACCAAAGCCGTCACACGGCAGTTGCAAGATTTGGGGTTTCAACAAAGCGAACTTGGCATCGCGCTCACCCCCTCAGCCCCGACCCACAGCGGCTGTGACGGGGTGGAATTTCAGTTCGCTCCGAATCCCGGCGAGCCCGCCCGCCCGCTGCGCGCCATCGCGTCGAGCGGTGAAATGGCCCGTGTCATGTTGGCGCTCAAGACCGTGCTCGCGGCGGAAGACGAGATTCCCGTGCTGGTCTTCGACGAGGTGGACGCGAACGTCGGCGGCGAGACGGCAAACGCCGTCGGCGAGAAGATGCGGCAAATTGCGCGCGCCCGGCAGGTGCTCTGCATCACGCACCTTGCCCCCGTCGCAGCCGCAGCGGACGCGCACTACGTCGTGACCAAGCAAGTCCGTGACGGACGCACGCTCACGGACATCCAGATATTGACGCGCCCACAGCGCGTGGACGAGTTGGCCCGGATGCTTGGCGGTCAGGGAGAGGCCGTCCGCAGACACGCCGAGGCACTTCTGGCGGAGCCTCCGTAGTCCGTGCCGCTCCCGCTGCCGCGCGGCCACGGCGAGCGGTTTCTCCCTTCCTCGGAGGAGCGGAGAAGGTGGCCGCAGGCCGGATGAGGGATGCGGCCACCCACGCCGACGCCCGCACCCCCCCACCCCGACCCGACCCTCCTCCGATGAAGGGAGAGGGAGTCGAAGCGCGTCGTGGTCCCAAACCATTCCACCGAATGCCATTCGGAATTGGTTTCACGGATCGCGCCCCCCAACGGCGGAACGCATCCGATGTGAGGAGTGGTTTTGACGCTTGGCGAAGAGAGCGGTGGCGCGGGAGGCGGCGAGCTGCGTTTCCAACGCGTCCACCAAGGCCATCAGGTGCTCCACTTTGGCCACGATCCGGCGTTGTTCGGCGAAGCTCATCTTGCTGACGCCCCATTGTTCAGGTCTGCGGATGGAACGGGAAGTCGGTGTAACCCTCCGCTGTCGGGGCTGACCATGCCTTCATGTCTGCGGGCGGATTCAACTCCCAGCCGTGCGTGAAACGCTCCACGAGATCGGGATTGCTCAGGTAGGGCCGCCCGAACGCAATCAGGTCCGCCTGGCCGGAGGCAATCGCCGCCTCCGCCGTTTCCTGCGTGTAGCCGCAGTTGCCCATCAGCGGCCCCGAGAATACCGCACGAAATTCCGGCAGCATCATCGGCTGGCCCTGCTCGTGGAAGCCAAACGCCAGCCCGTCCACCACATGCAGGAAGGCCAGCCCGTAGGCGTTCAACTGGGCGGCGGCATAGGTGAACGTCTCGCGGAAGTCCGGCGCGCCCATGTCGTTGAAATTCCCATTCGGTGACAGGCGCACCGCCACGCGATTCGCCGGCCAGACAGTGAGAACCGCCTCCACGATTTCTTTCAGGAAGCGATAGCGATTCTCCAGGGTCCCTCCGTATTGGTCCGTCCGGTGATTGGTTTTCGAATCGAGGAACTGGTTGATCAGGTAGCCGTTCGCCGCGTGAATTTCCACGCCGTCGAATCCGGCGGCCCTGGCCCGCTCCGCCGCCCGCCGGTAATCCTCCACCACCGCCGCAACTTCGGCCGTCTCTAGGGCACGCGGTGTTTCGTAGGGCTGCTTGCCGACGGGCGTGTGGATGTAATCGCCATCGATCTTGATGGCCGAGGCTGACACCGCCGGCTTCCCGCCATGAAAGCTGCTGTGGGATGCGCGGCCGCAGTGCCAGAGCTGGAGGAAGAATGGCGTGCCGCGCGCACGCAGCACCGCCGTGATCTTCTTCCAGCCGGCCACCTGCGCGTCGTTGTAAATGCCCGGCGAATCCACCCAGCCGAAGCCCTGTTCGGAAATCGTGGTCGCCTCCGCGATGATCAGCCCCGCCGAGGCGCGCTGCGTGTAATATTCGACCATCAGGTCGTTCGGCACCCGTTCCTGGCCGGCGCGGCCGCGGGTCAGCGGGGCCATCACCGCGCGGTTGCGCAGCGGCAGATCGCGCAGGTCAAAGGGGGAGAGCAGATGGGGCGAAGAGTTTGTTGATGCAGTGTTGTTCATAAGTTCAGTTTTTTAATGATGAGGTTGATGCGCCGGTATCGCAACAAGTGGTGAGTTCGGCGACGAGGGCGGAGAGGAGGTTCGCGGTGGTGGCGCGGGAGGCGGCGAGCTGCGTTTCCAACGCGTCCACCAAGGCCGTCAGGTGCTCCACTTTGGCCACGCTCCGGCGTTGTTCGGCGAGGGGTGGGAGTGGGAACGGCAAATTGCGCACAACGGGGATGTTCAGGTTCGGCTGATTGAGCATTCTGGATTTCTCGATCACGTATTCCAAAACGAAAGCAGAACACAGATACAAAAACAGAAAATCAGAGATGTCTTTCGCCTTCGCCGTCTGAATTGCTCCAACCCGCTGATTGAGCAAAGCGCCGACGTATGCCTTTGGGCACCGTGCGACCTTAAGCCCGTCCAAAACGTAGGGACGTGTCAGAGCCATCAAAACATCCCCGTCTCGAACCAAGAAATTTATAACGCTGGAGGAGGGCTGTTGCGGGGGCAGGGGAGTGCCTCGATTACGGCTTGCTGCCTTCAATTTAGAGAGGTTCACAAGGGACCGTAGCACGTGAAGGCGGGCTTGGCCGGCTGGCGTCGGGTCTCGTTCGAGGATTTCTGACACGGGCGAGCCGCCAGAAAAGGGGAGGATACGGGCGGATGTGTTATGCCAGCGGGTTATGCCTTTTGAATTTCACCCTCCTAGAATGTTGACAAACTACGGCTTAAATAAGGGGTTTTGTGAGGTTGGCGGAGAGGGAGGGATTCGAACCCACGGTGGTGTTACCCACGCACGCTTTCCAGGCGTGTGCCTTAAACCACTCAGCCACCTCTCCTATTTGAAAGCCAAGCGCGGTGCGAATGGCCCCGTGCAACTCGTCCCATCCTTGCGGCATTGGGCTGGTGGAGCCGACAGGAATCGAACCTGCGACCTTCTCATTGCGAACGAGACGCTCTACCAACTGAGCTACGACCCCGTCCCAATTGCGGCGCGCATTATGCGAATGACCTTTCGCGCGGCAAGCCTTTAGTGAGGCGTTCACACAGCCCGAGTTGACTCATATTAAATGTTACCGGGGCGGGGAGTTGGACGAGGAGTCCGACGATACGTTGACTCACATTCGTGGTTACCCAAGCCCCGAACATGAGTCGCTCCGCCAAACGCGAGGCCCTGGCCCGCATTCACGGCCGCTACG
>CALQJI020000006.1 GCA_943330855.2 Klebsiella pneumoniae | reverse complement strand
GGGGGGGAGGGCAAGGTGAAAGTTGAAGGGTTGAAGGGTTGAAGGGTAGGGGGCGGCTCGCGGGGACTATCGCCCCATCGCGCAACCCAGCGGCTGGAAATGGCTAAAAATGACCAGCTCCGGGGTTTTTTGTGTAACTGGCTTGAATTGAGTCGGCTGGGACGGTTCTGACAGTGCAAATGGCAGTGCCTCGAAGTCGAGTAGCCTCCCTTTGCATGCAAAGGTGGCGGGTTTGGAGTCAAGGCGATGCCCTTTGCACGCAAAGGGCTTGGGGTGGAGGTCGGAGCGGCTCTCTTTGCGCGCATAGGGTGGGGGTTCAGCTTTGAGGCCGTGGCTTTAGCACGCAAAGGGTGGGGCGGAGGGTTGCGGCGCGAGCGTGGGCGCTTTGGACTTCGGCGGCGGCGAGTCGCCTGCGGCAAGCGGTGACGAGTCACCGCACTCCCTACGGCACGCTTCCCCGGTGGGGGAGAGGGAGAAAACTTCGCAGCGAATTTCCTCCTGTCACGGCGGTCGCAGTCGTGTAGTTTCGCGTCACTGCATCGCATGAAGTTTATCGCCGCCATCGGGACACTCGCCGCGTCCGTGGTCGCCGTCGCCGCCGCGCCGGTGGATTACGTGAAGGAAATCCAGCCGTTGCTCGCGCAGCACTGTTATCAGTGCCACGGCGCGTCGCAGCCCAAGCACGGCCTTCGGCTGGACACGGCGGCGTTTGCCATCAAGGGCGGGCAGAGCGGCCCGGCCATCAAGCCCGGCAAGTCTTCCGACAGCCTGCTGGTGCAAGTCATCTCCGGCACGCACAAGGACATCACGCAGATGCCTTACAAGAAGCCGCCGCTGTCGGTCGCGCACATCGCGCTGGTGCGCCGGTGGATTGACGAGGGCGCGAAGGCTCCGGCGAATGAGGTGCCGGGGAGCAAGGTGCATTGGGCGTTTGTGGCACCGAAGCGGCCTGTTTTGCCGGAGGTCCAAGGTCCAAAGTCCAAGGTCCAAAGTCCTGTCGCCGGTGGTGCTCGAACTGCCGAGGCCCGACCTTGGACTTTGGACTTTGGACTTTGGACCCAGAATCCCATTGACCGTTTTATCCGCGCCCGGCTCGCGAAGGAGCAGCTCACGCCCTCGCCCGAGGCCGACCGTGTGACGCTGATTCGCCGGCTCGCGCTGGACTTGCTCGGTCTGCCGCCGAGTCCCGCCGAGGTGGACGCGTTCGTGAATGACAAGTCGCCGGATGCTTACGAGAAGCTTGTGGACCGGTTGCTGGCGTCGCCGCACTACGGCGAGCGGTGGGGCCGCTGGTGGCTGGACGTGGCGCGTTACGCGGACTCGAACGGCTACAGCATTGATGCGCCGCGCAGCATCTGGCGCTACCGCGATTGGGTCATCGCCGCGCTGAACCGGGATTTGCCGTTCGACCAGTTCACCATCGAGCAGCTCGCGGGCGACATGCTGCCTAACGCGACGATGGAGCAGAAAGTTGCCACCGGCTTCCATCGCAACACGCAAATCAATCAGGAGGGCGGGATAGACAAAGAGCAGTTCCGCATCGAGTCCGTGGTGGACCGCGTGGCGACGACGGGCTACGCGTGGCTGGGCCTGACCATCGCGTGCGCGAACTGCCACGACCACAAGTTCGACCCCATTTCGCAGAAGGAATACTTCGGCCTCTACGCGATGCTGAACAATCAGGACGAGCCGGACCTCCCGCTCACGTCGCCCGACGAGACGAAGCGCGCGGCGGACATCGAGGCGAAGGTGGCGGGTTACATCGCGGACTTGTTTAAGAAGGACGCGGCCATTGTGGACCGCGAGTTGAAGTGGGAAGCCAGCATGACGCCGGAGCAGCGTCAGGCGATGCCGCAGCTCTGGCGGGAGATTTTTGACACGCAACCCGCGCAGCGCACGGACGCGCAGAAGCTCGTGATGGTCACGTCGTTCGTGGAAAATGCGGCGGAGAACAAGACGCATCAGGCCGCCATCAAGAAGTTCCGCGCCGAGAAACCCAAGGTGGACACGACGATGGTGATGCGCGAGGCCGCGAAGCCGCGGCGCACTTACCTCCAAATCAAGGGCGACTTCACGCGCGACGGCGGTGATGTGAAGGCGCATTTCCCCAGCGCGTTGCACCCGTTTAAGGCCGCCCCTGACCGTGAGCCGAACCGCCTCGACCTTGCGCGCTGGCTGGTGGATGAGGCGAACCCGTTGACGGCGCGCGTCCTCGTGAACCGCGTTTGGCAGCAGTATTTCGGCAAGGGCCTCGTGGACACAGAGAACGACTTCGGCACGCAAGGCACGCTGCCGAGTCACCCGGAGTTGCTGGATTGGCTCGCCGTTGAGTTCCGCCAACCGACGCCTTCCCCCCATTCCCCATCCCCCATTCCCTATTCCCTCAAGGGGCTCCACCGCCTCATCGTCACGAGCGCCACCTACCGTCAGTCCTCCGCCGTCCGCCCCGACCTCCAGCGCGTGGACGCGAACAACAAGTGGCTCGCCCGCCAGAACCGCCTGCGCCTCGACGCCGAAATCGTCCGCGACGTGGGCCTCAGCGCGAGTGGTTTGCTCACGCCCACACTCGGTGGGCCAAGCGTGTATCCGCCCATCCCTGAGAACGCGATGGCGCTCGGCCAGCGCAAGCAACCCTGGCCCACGAGCACCGGCCCCGACCGCTACCGGCGCGGCCTCTACACCTTCTACTACCGCGCCACCCCGCCGCCCTCGATGAATGTCTTTGATTCGCCAGACGGCTTTAGCACTTGCACGCGCCGCCTCCGCAGCAACACGCCGCTGCAAGCTCTCGCGTTGCTGAACGACACGGCGTTCGTCGAGTTCGCCGAAGGTCTTGCGACGCGTGTGCTGAAGGAGGTTCCTGCCAACGACACGGCGCGGCTCGAACACGCCTTCCGCCTCTGCCTCGCGCGCCAGCCGACGGGGATCGAGGCCGCGCGACTTGGGGAATTGCTCAAATCTGAAACCGCGAGCCTGACGGAAGCGGAAGTGAAGGCTGCGAAAGCCCCCATCGGCGTGGAGCCGAAGCAGTTCGCCGTCTGGATGACGTTGGCGCGGGTGCTGTTGAACTTGGATGAGACCATCACGAGGGAATGACATGAACCAGTTGCCTTTGAACGACCCGTTAATCGCCGCCACTCGCCGCCAGTTTTTCAACCAGTGCGGCATGGGCCTCGGCTCCGTCGCGCTGGCGTCGCTCCTGGCGGACAAGGTGCAGGCCAACGCGCCGACGCTGGTGAATCCTTTCGCGCCGAAGGGCGGGCACGCCGCGCCCAAGGCGAAGCGCGTCATCTACCTGTTCATGGCGGGCGGGCCGAGCCAGTTGGAGCTATTCGACTACAAGCCCAAGCTCGTCGAGTTGAATGGCCAGCCGATTCCGCAGAGCTACATCGAGGGCAAGCGCTTCGCGTTCATGGGCAGCAGCCACGGCGTGAAGTGCCTCGGCACGCGCAAGCACTTCGAGCGGCGTGGTCAGGCGGGCACTTGGGTGAGCGACATGCTGCCTTACACAATGGGTATTGCCGACGACATCGCGGTGGTCACGACGTGTGCGACGAATCTCTTCAACCACGCGCCGGCCAAGCTCTTCATGAACACCGGCGCGGGGCAGTTCGGCCGCCCGAGCCTCGGTGCGTGGGCGACTTACGGCATCGGCAGCGAAGCGAATGACTTGCCGGGCTTCGTCGTGTTGCAGAGCGGGCCGCGTGGGCCGCGGGGCGGGGCGGTGAACTGGGGCAGCGGCTTTCTCCCGACGACGTTTCAAGGCGTGCCGTTGCGTGGGCAGGGTGAGCCGATTCTCAACCTCACCAACCCCGCCGGCGTCACGGCCGAGCGGCAGCGCCGCACGCTCGACGCAGTGCGCGACTTGAACCTCCAGCGCCTCGTCGCGACGGGTGACGACGAAATCAACACGCGCATCTCCGCCTATGAGATGGCGTATCGGATGCAGTCCAGCGCGCCGGAGCTGATTGATATTTCCGGCGAGACCAAGGCGACGCTCGACCTCTACGGCGTGGACCCGGCCAAGCCGTCCTTCGCGCGGAACTGCCTGCTGGCGCGGCGGCTTATCGAGCGCGGCACGCGCTTCGTGCAGCTCTATCACACGAACTGGGACAGCCACGGCGGCCCCGGCGAGACGTTGGAAGATGACTTCCCGAAGGTGGTGAAGGACGTGGACCAAGGCTGTGCCGCGCTGGTGAAAGACTTGAAGGCGCGCGGCCTGCTGGAGGACACGCTGGTCATCTGGGGCGGCGAGTTCGGTCGGACGCCGATGGGCGAGAACCGCGACAAGACCGGGCGCAATCATCACATTGATGCTTTCACCATGTGGTTTGCCGGCGGCGGCGTGAAGGGCGGACAAACCATCGGCGAGACCGACGAACTCGGCTTCGGCCCCGCGCAGGACCGCTGCCACGTCCACGACCTGCACGCGACGATTCTGCACCTGCTGGGCCTCGATCACCTGAAGCTCACCTTCCGCTTCCAAGGCCGCGACTACCGGCTCACGGACGTGCACGGGGAATTGATTCAGAAATTGCTCGCGTAGCCGCCGAGGTTTGACGGCGGATTGTTTTGGTGCGCCGGAGCATGCGCCTTCTTACCCCGGCGGCTACTGGTTGCTGAATCCCGCAACTCGTCGATCCGTCGGCTTTCCCACACCTAGATTGACCGCTGGGCAAGACTCGTCTAAGAACAACACACAATATGCAATTCACCTCGCCTCGTTCGCTTCGTTTGCTCGTCGCCACCGCCTTCGCCTCGCTCGCCTTGAGCGCGAGCGCGCAGGCCGCCCAGCCGCCTGCTGGCTTCACCGCCCTCTTTAATGGGAAGGACCTGAAGGGCTGGCGCGGCGGCAGCACCTTCGATCATCGCAAGCTCCTCGCCATGACGCCGGAGCTGCGCGCCGAGCAAATCAAGAAGTGGACCGCTGCCGACCAGAAGGGCGGCATGATGGAGTTGGGCAAGACCGGCAAGGCCCACTGGTATGTCGAGGGCGATGACTTGGTGAACGATGGCTTCGGCGCTTACGCGACGACGGAGAAGGACTACGGCGACTTCGAACTGCTGCTCGAATACAAGACGGTTGCGAAAGCTGACAGCGGCATTTATCTGCGCGGCGTGCCGCAGGTGCAGATTTGGGACTTCACCGAGGAAGCGAAGTTCAAGCTCGGTGCCAACAAAGGTTCCGGCGGTCTCTGGAACAACTCGCCCGGTGCGCCCGGCAAAGACCCGCTCGTGCTGGCCGACAAGGCGTTCGGCGAGTGGAACAAGTTTCGCATCATCATGAAGGGCGAGAACGTCACCATCTGGCTGAACGAGAAGCTCGTCGTGGACAACGCCAAGCTGGAGAACTACTACGACCGCAAGGTCGGCGTGCCGGAGAAAGGCCCCATCCAGCTCCAGACCCACGGCGGCGAAATCCGTTGGCGCAACGTCTTCATCAAGGAACTCAGCAAGTAACTGATGGTCGGAGCAGCTTTGGCTCCGAGCCGTCCGCACTGACAACTGACAACTGACAACTGACAACTGACAACTGAACACTTTCCCTCCTGCTCTTAATCCTCCCATGAAACTCAGCCTCCGCACCTTCCTCGCGCTTACCACCAGCGCCTTCACCCTCACGCTCACCGCCGCCGACAAGGATGGCTTTAAGTCCCTCTTCAACGGCAAGGACCTCGAAGGTTGGGCCGGGCCGGTCGAGAACTACGAAGTCGTGGACGGCGCGATTGTGTGCAAGAAGGGCAAGGGCGGCACGCTCCACACGAAGGAGGAATACGGCGACTTCGTGGTGCGCCTAGAGTTCAAGGTTCCCGCTGGCGGCAATAACGGCCTAGCCATCCGCTATCCCGGTTCGGGCGACACCGCTTACGTGGGCATGTGCGAGCTGCAAGTGCTCGACGATACGGCGCCCAAATACGCCAAGCTCGATTCCCGCCAGTATCACGGTTCCGCCTACGGCATGGCCGCTGCCAAGCGCGGCGCGCAGAAGCCCGTGGGCGAGTGGAACAGCCAGGAAGTCACCGTGAAGGGCATGACCATCAAGGTCGTGCTGAACGGCCAGGTCATCCTCGACACCGACCTGAGCAAGGTGGACCCCGAGACGTTCATGGCGAAGTCCAAGCATCCCGGCCTCGCGCGCACGAAGGGCTTCTTCGGCTTCGCCGGCCACAGTGACCCCGTCGCCTTCCGCAACATCAGCATCAAGCGGCTGGACTGAGGGAGCGCGGACGCGCACGTCCGCAGTCAGTTTAGCCCTCTCCCCGGTGAACCGCCTTGCCACAGCCGGAGTTCAGTTCTGGCGCTGGCTGGAAACCCAACGACCGCTCAAGCGCGTCAGCCTCAAGGTGGCTTTGCTCGCGGGCGTTGTGCTCTTCGCCCTCTACCCGAATCCGGTTCTGCTCGTCCGGCAAGTCGGGCACTTGCTGAACATGGAGTCGCTCATCCAGCCGGACCTGCCCGCGATGCCGGAGATCAACCGCGCGATTGATCAACTCCTCGCGACGAACACGCCGACGCTCACGGAGTTCAAGGCCGTCGAGCGCTTCGTCTATCGCCGCATCGCTTACCAATACGACTGGCACGGCTGGTGGAATCTCGACTATTGGCCCACCGCCGCCGAGGTCTGGGAGCGCCAGCGCGAGGATTGCGACGGTCGCGCCGTGCTGGCCGCGAGTATCCTCCGCGCGCGCGGCCACGCGGACGCCCGGTTGGTCGCGAACCTCCAGCACGTCTGGGTCGCCGTGGGCACGAACGAGCTGATGGGGCCGATGGCGGACAAGAACTTCCGGCGCGAGGGCGGGAAGCTGGTGGACGGTAAACTGGTTGGCGCGAAGACGGTCATCACGTTGCCGTCCATGAGGACCTTGCTCGATTCGCTCGCGATGACTTGCAAGTTCCCCGCGTGGCGTGTGGTGCTGATGCTGGTCACGGTGCTCGCGCTGGCCTTCCACCCGGCGGCGGACACCGGTCGCTTTGCGATGCTGTGCGCCCTGATGCTGGCGGGTTACGCGGTTTTCCTCGATTGGTGTGTCTGTCGGTTGGACCGGGACGCGGCGGGCTTCGATTGGAACTTCCCCGTGGCGGCGGTGCTCATCCTCGGCTCGCTGGTCTGCGCGTGGCGAACGGCGAAGCGGCAATGACCGGTGAGGTGAGACTTCGTCGAACCCCATTTCGAGCGCAGCGAGATGCTTGGTCCGAGGCGGCAACCGAGACGCTCGCTTCGTTGGCAGGTGGGGTTCGACGGCGTCTCACTCTACCGCGCGTCGTTACCGCGCCTTCACCTGTGTCCAGGCTTCGTCGTAGAGCCGCGTCTTCGCGCCGAGGTCTTCGAGAAACTCCAGCTTCGCCATCACATCGGCGGGCGGGTAAATGGCCGGGTTCTTCAAGTCATCCGGCTTGATGAACGCCTTCGCCGCCGCGTTGGGCGTCGCGAATTGCAGGAAGTTCGAAAGCCGCGCGCCGACCTTCGCGTCGAGCACGTAGTTGATGAATCTCTCGGCGAGGTCGCGGTGCGGGGCCTTCGCGGGAATGCAGAGGTTGTCCACCCAGATTTGGCTGCCCTCCCGCGGGATTATGTAGCGCAGCGAGGCGTCGTCGGTCATCGCCCGCGCGGCCTCGCCGCTGTAAACAATCGCGGCGGCGACGCTCTTGGCGACCACCTTGTTCTTCGCGCCCACGCTGCCGCCGAAGCCTGCCGCGCGCTTCTTCGCCTCGATTAGCAGGTCGCGCGCTTCCTTCAGGTGCGGGATTTCAGTGGAGTTCAGGCTGTGCCCCTTGAACATCAAAGCCGCGCCGAGGCAGTCGCGCACTGAGTCAATCAGCACGAACTTCCCCGGCTGCTGCTTCGCGTCGAAGACCAGCCCCCACGTCTCCGCGACCGGCTTGCCCGCCGTCGGGCGCACCAGGATGCCGACCGTGCCCCACTGGTAGGCGACGCTGAACTTGTTGCCCCGGTCGTAGGGTGGGCTGGCGAACCTCGCGTCGAGGTTCTTGAGGTTCGGCAGGTTCGCCGAGCGCAGCGGCGCGAGGAGTTGGAGCTTCACCATTGTGGGCACGAGATGGTCCGGCGGCACGACGAGGTCGTAGAGCGCGGATCCGCCGGCTTGCAGCTTGGCGAGCATGGACTCGGCCTCCTCATACACGTCCACCGTGACCTTGCAGGCGAACTGCTGCTCGAACTCCTTAACCACCTGCGGGTCGAGGTATTCGCTCCAGATGAAGACATTGAGCTTCGCGTCGGCAGCGGAGAGCGGGCCGGACAGGCCGAGGACGAGGAGGCTGGCGGCGAGCAGAGTGCGCATGGGTTCAGTAGGCAGGGCAGGGCAGGGGAGTTCAACGGGAAACACCGCTGCTGACGGCGGGAGCGGCGTGAATCTGTAGCGTCGCTCTGCGAGCGCCGACGATGCGCAAACCGGCGGTCACAGACCGCCGCTACAACGCCCGGACCCCACGTGTCACTCCCGACTTGCCTTGCCCCGCGCCTTCCGTAATGCTGTCAACCATGCGAACGACCTCCTTTGACGCGACGGTTCACGAACGCCTTTCCGACTTGGGCCAGCGCGTGCTCAACGGCGGGCGCATCGAGCGCGAGGACGCGCTGTGGCTCTTCCAGCTGGAGGACACCGCCGACATCTTCGAGCTGATTGCCTGGGCCAACCGCATCCGCGAGCGCTACAAGGGCAACAAGATTCACCTCTGCTCCATCGTCAATGCCAAGGCCGGCGCGTGCTCGGAGAATTGCAGCTTCTGCGCGCAGTCCGCTCACTACCAGACCAGCTCGCCGAAGTATGGCTTCGTGGACCCCGAGCCGGTGCAGAACGCCCTCACCGAGGCGCAGCAAAATCAAGTGACCGCCGTCGGCCTCGTCGCCGCGTGGCGCGGGCTGAACGAAGGCCCGATGCTCGACGAGGTCTGCGACCGCATCAGCGAGATGAAGGCCAGCGGCAAGTCCCGCCCCGACGCCTCGCTCGGCCTCATCAAGACGCAGAAAGTCGCCGACCGCCTCAAGGCCGCCGGCCTCGAGTGCTACGGCCACAACCTCGAAAGCTCCCGCCGCTTCTTCCCGCAGACGTGCTCCACGCACACCTTCGACGATCGCCTCGAAACCATCGGCTACCTCAAGAAGGCCGGTATCAAGATTTGCTCCGGCGGCATCATCGGCATGGGCGAGACGCGCGAGGACCGCTGCGACCTCGCGCTGTCGTTGCGCGAGATTGGCGCGAACGTCTGCCCCATCAACATCCTCAACCCCATCCCCGGCACGCCCTTCGAGAAGCTCACGCCGTTGCCGCCGATGGAAATCCTCAAGACCATCGCCTGCTTCCGCTTCGTCCTGCCCCGACAGGAAATCATGATTGCCGGTGGCCGCACGGTGAACTTGCGCGACCTCCAGAGCATGATCTTCGCGGCGGGCGCCAGCGCGCTCATGGTGGGCAATTACCTCACCACGCTGAACCAGTCGGTGGACAAGGATCTCCAGATGCTCAAAGACCTCGGCCTCGACCCAAACTGGGAAGGCCACGACTTCGCCGACCAGGCGGAGGCCGGCAGCGGTTGCGGCGAACCGACCTGCGAGACGGCGACGGTCTCGGTCTGAGCAGTCTTCGCCATCGCAGGTGGGCACAGTTAAGCCGTTTTTTTCCTCCCTGTAGTTGCGCTCTGTGCAGCGGACTTTTCCGCTGTGTCGCCGCTTCAGTTCGCCTTCCGCAATTCGTTCACCGCGTTGATGAGGAACTGGAAGGCCAGCGCAGCTAACAGCAGGCCCATCACGCGGATGGTGATTTTGAGGGCGATGGGACTGAGCCATTGAACACCCTTCGAGCTGACGCGTAGGATGTGGTAGCTGGCCGCACAGACCGCAACGATGCACAGGTAGAGCGCGATATTCTGCTCCCAACCGCGAGCCTGATTGTGCAGCAGGACGGCGGTGGAGATCGCGCCCGGCCCCGCGAGCATCGGGATTGCGAGGGGCGTGATGGCGATGTCCTCTTTCTCCGTGCCGGCGATGGTTTCCTCGGTGGTCTCCTGCACGCGCGAACGTTGCGCGCGGATCATGTCTAGCGCCACCAGCAGAAGCACTAGGCTTGCGGCCATTTGGAATGCCGGCAGGGTGATGCCGAGGTATTGGAAAATCCATTTACCTACCACGGCGAAGGTAAGGAGGACGCCCGCCGCCACGAGGCACGCGAGTCGCGCCATCTTGATGCGTTGTTCCGGGGTGTCGCGCGCCGTCATGGCGAGGAACGCCGGGATGCTGGCGATGGGGTCCACGATGACGAACATCGAACTGAACGCCATGATGGTGAAAGCGAGCAACGTCACGGGGGGGAAGGTCGAACGGGGAAGGGGGAATGTCGAATGGGTTCCGCGCTACGGGGCACACGGCACCAGCACGGCATCCTTCATCCCGTGGATGATCTTCTTGTCCGCCGGGCAAATCGTTGCCAGCGCGCCGCCGAGGTTCGTGCGTGCGGCGTCACCTTCGCCGGTGACGAAGTAGTAGGGGCAAAGCCTCACGCGCCCCGGCATCGGCACGAGCTGATTGCGCTCGAAGTCAAACCAGCTCGACTCGACGAGGCGGGGCTTGTGGTAGCGTTGCAGCACATACGGCGCGCGGTCGAACTCGTGGAGCGCCTTCTCCACTGCGACGCTCCACTCCGTCGCGGAGAGGTCACTGCCGAGGTAAACTCCCCGCGCGCCCCACGCTTCTTCGGAGTAGCCGGACACTTTCAAAATCAGCTCCCGCTCACGTTGCGACAGCGCCATCAGTTGCCGCCAGTCCGTCAGGTTCAGCTCGGGAATCGCCGCGTGCGGCGGTAGAGGTGTTGGGTCCACGACCCATGTGTAGGGGACGGCTTTTTGCAGGCGACTGAGGAAGCTCTCGCCGAGTTCCTGCCGCCAGAAGCTGCGCAGGTGGCGGTTCCACAGCAGGGCGAAGAGCAGCTTCTCCTCGAACACCGGACGCGGCGGTGGCGTGAGGCGGATTTGTTTCTCCGTTGCCAAATCGAAGAGCCGCCGCGCGCCTGCCACGTTCGCCACGTCGAAGAGTTCGAAGAAGCGATAGACCGCGTCGCCGGGGGCGGGGGAGTCGAAGGTTGAAGGTTGGAGGTTGAAGGCTGGGCCGCTGGCTGCGTTCAGTTGGGTTGCGAGCCACTCCATTTCGGGGCGGTAACTTGCCGACTCCTCCGAGACGATGATGTGAACTTCCTGTGCGTCGCCGAAGATGGAGGCGAAGCCCTTAAGCATCCCGTCCGCACCTCCGATGAGGCTGGCCGCTGACCGCTGACCGCTGACCGCTGCATACGCTCGCCCCAGCCACGCCGTCAGCCCGATACCTCCGGGCACGCTGTCCAGTTCCGTGATGGCGAGGCCACCGTCCGTGAGCAAGATGTCCGGGCGGATGACGCGGGGAATTTCGTTTTTGAGTGCTGGATGGCGCTGAAGTTCTACGAGCCACGCGGGCTTGCCTTGGTCCAGCCAGCGGGCAATCCACTCCGGTTGCTTGCCATCGACGCTCTTGCGATAGAGCAGGTTGACCGCACGATAGAACTGGAGCAGCACACGCCCGAGGGTGTCGAGTTCCTGAGCCAACTCAGGCCCGAGCGCGAAAGGATCGGGGGAGACGCGCCAATGCTGGTCGGCGAAGAGCCCGCCGGGCGGGAGCGCGTCGCGGATGTGACGTGCGCGGTCGGCTGGGTTTGAAGTGGAGCTGGGGTTCACGATGCTTTCCGGGCGCGAATTGAACACCGATGCGAGGGGGAAGCCAATGCTGGTTTGTGGGGCCCGGGACATTTTAGCCACGGATGAAACACGGATGGGAGGAACGCGCTTTCCGGGCGCATCCGCGCACTGACGGGCCGGAGCGCGGGCGTCCCGCCCCCCAGAGTGCGCGCGAAGTCCGTGGGCTATGAGAGCTTCACACCCTTGCGCGAATCACCCGCTGCGGCCCGGACGGTCGCGCTCCGGTGCAGTGCACGAATGCGCCGCCCTTTTCCTCCGTGTTTCCTCCGTGGCAAAAACCTCGGTGCCCGCGCTAACCTCATCCCATGAAACGAAATCTTCGCACTGAGCAACGAGCTTTGTCCGTAGCCATCATTGCCGCCCGCGCCGCTGGCAAGCTGATGAGCCAGAACCTTTCGCGGCCCAAGCGGGTCAACGAATCCACGCAGCACGACATCAAGCTGGTGCTGGACGTGCGCTGCCAAAAACTCATCGAGCGCGCTCTGCGGCGGGCGTCCCCCGACATCGCCATCCTCGGCGAGGAGGGCATCCTCGGCGACCCCACTTCGTCCGCGCGTTGGGTGGTGGACCCGATTGATGGCACGGTTAACTTCACCTACGGCATCCCGCACGCGTGCGTCTCCATCGCGCTTCAGGTGCGCGATGACGACTCACCGAATGCCGGCCATCCGCTGCTCGGCTACACGACGTTGGTAGGCGTGGTGTATGACCCGTTCCTCGATGAGATGTGGACGGCGGTGCGCGGGCAGAAGGCGAAGTTGAATGGAAAACCCATCCATGTCAGCGACCGCGCTCGACTCGACGAGGCCATCGTCGCGATGGGCTTTGCGAAATACACGAAGACGTTGGCGCTCATGCTGCCGGTGTTCAACCGCCTCGTGCATCGCGTGCGGAAGGTCCGTCTGCTCGGCGCGGCGGCGCTCTCCATGACGTGGACGGCGAACGGGCGGCTGGACGCATACATCGAGAACGGCGTGCGATTGTGGGACGTGGCAGCGGGCGGCCTCATCGTCGAGTGCGCGGGCGGGGAGTTTTGGTGGCAGCCAGTGGAGGGTGATTACGCGGTGGAGATCTGCGTGAGCAACGGGAAGCTGAGGAAGAAGCTACAGGCGAAGTGACCGAGGTGGACTGCGCTCGGTAGTCGATCACACGCCGAACGCCTTGCGCAGCACTTCGATGCTCTTCGGCACTGCCGTGTCGGCCAGTTCCTTGCCTTCCATTTCCAGCGAGACCCAGCCGGCGTAGTTCGCGTCAGCCAAAATCTTCGCAATGCGCGCGTAGTCGAGGTCGAGCGAATACCACTCGCCGCCGCCGAAGTAGGTTTTTGCCTGCACGAAGACCGTCTTCGGCGCGATGGCGGCGAGTTTCTCGTAGGGTTGCTCCAGGAAATTGCCAGTGTCCATCAAGCCGCCGAGCCACGGTGATTGCACGCTGTCGAGTAAGCGCAGCAAGCCGGCCGGCGTGCGCGTGAGGCCCCAGTGATTTTCCAGCGCGAGCACCACGCCACATTCGGCGGCCTTGGGTAGGCATTGCTCGATGCACTCCTGGCACCATTTGAAGCCCTCGTCCTCCGTGTGGCCGGGCAACACAGGCTCCTCACCGCGCGCCTTCATCAGGTCGTCGAAAGACGCGATGGTGTTCCAACGCCCCGAGTTCAAACGGATGCTGGGTATCCCGAGCGCGGTGGCGATCTCGATGCACTTGATCGTGTGCTGGACCTGCGCGCGACGGTAGTCCGCGCTCGGGTCCACGAAATCCTGATGGATGGAAAGGCAGACCAAGCTCACGCCGTTGCGGAAGGCGTGGCGTTTCAGACGCTGGAGGTAGCTGCGATGAGCGGGCGTGAGCGGCTCCTTCTCGGGGATGTCCATCTGCCGGTGCAGGATGTCCACGCCCGGCACGCCGAGACCGGCAGTCTTCTCGATGACGGTCTCGATGGCTACCTTCGCGGTGCGAAAGTGCCAGTAGGAGTAGCTGGAGATGGCGAGCTGGATGGGCTGCTTGCGCGTGGCAGCCGGTGCGGAAAGGGCGGGCGAAGTGGAGAGCAAGCCCGTGCCGACGGCGAGGGATGCAGCGAGGAAATCGCGACGGGAAGCAGCGGTGTGGTCCATGGGGCGAGCCTACGAAAACCGGCCGTCCCCGGCAAGCCGCTGGCACCAACTCACCGCTTCGCCATCTCGGCCTCGATGCTCTTGGCTACCTTCTTCGCTAAGAACTCCGATCCAGACGGAGTGAAGTGGACATTCGCCGGGCGCTGCACGTCTGCGAGCTTCGGCAGCGTGTGGGCGTATAGGTCGTTGGTTGGGATCTTGTTTTCGTCCATGATCTTCTTCGCGATGGTGTTGTAAGCCTGCACGTCGCTGTCCCTGCGCGGAGGGGTGAGCTTGGCGTCGGGGACGGGCGTGGTGGCGCACCAGATGAGTTTGGCTTTGGTCTGCTGGAGTTGCTTCACCAACTCGCGGAGGTTCGCTTCGTATTCGGCAAGGCTCACCTGCGCTTTGCCGGTCTCCATGGACTTCAAATCGTGCAGGCCCCAGTTGAAGTGGATGACGTTCCACTGGTTTGTGCCGAGCCACTTGGAGAGCTTCGCGGCGCCAGTGGGCGTCGGGCCACCGTTCTCCGGGATGCGGTGGACGTTGGCCTTGCCCTTGAGCAGGTCGCGCACGGGCACGGTGTAGCCCATCGAGATGGAGTCGCCGATGAGTAGCACGCGCGGCAGCCCGAGTTGGTCGGTGATCGGCTCCAACGAAGGGTCCTTCTTCGCCGGCTTGGCGGGCTTCGGCGTCGCGGTTTGGGCCACGCCGGTAGCAAGGCTGACAATGAACAGTAGGGCGAGTGCGAAACGGAATTTCATGGGTGCAAAGTCAATTCAACGGGCGCGGATCGTGGCGATGGCGGATGCGGAACGCCAGTTTTCCCGAGGACAATTTTCCGCTGATTTGAGGCGATCGTGGACGGCGGCTCAGTCCACGTAGATGAACTCGTTCATGCAGAGAAGGACGAGGCAGGTTTCGCTGAACGCCCGGCTGGTTTGCGCAGCGGTGGCCTTCGCGTCGGCTGAGGGCGGGCCGAGTAGATCAAGCTGCTGCTCGTAAAACTTCACGAGTCGAATCTGCTCGACGGGCGTCGGCACGCGACCGAGCGCGATGCGGCTGGCCTGCGCGATCGCAGCGGACGGCGCGACGTCGGGCTGGAGCACACGCTTCGTGAGCCGGTCGGCGATGTCCCGGACGAAGGTCGAATTCATCATCGCCAGTGCCTGCGTTGGCAACGTGGTCGCGCCTCGTTCGCCGACGCTGGCGGCGGGCTCGGGGGCGTCGAAGAGCGTGAGGAAGGGGATGAGTTCGCTGCGCTTCACACGGAGGTAAACACTCCGGCGCGCAGACTCGTAGTTCGTCTCGCTCGGGCCGTAGAGCTTTGCGTCCAAACGTCCGCCGACGGTTAGGAGTGCGTCACGGATGGCCTCGGCTTCGAGGCGGAGCGCGGGGCGGTGCCACCAAAGTTTGTTCTCCGGGTCGGCCTTGAGATGCGCGGGCTTTAACTCCGCGCCTTGCTGGTAAACCGCGCTGGCCATGATGAGTTGGTGCAACGGCTTGAGCTGCCAGCCGCCGCGCACGAACTCGCCCGCGAGCCAGTCGAGCAGTTCGGGATGCGTCGGCGGCTTGCCCTGCACGCCGAAGTCGTTCGGCGTCGCGACGAGTCCGCGTCCGAAGTGATGTTGCCAGACGCGGTTCACCATCACGCGTGCGAGCAGGCTGCCCGCGCCGTGCTCGGCGTCCGTGAGCCAATCCCCGAGGGCGATGCGTGGGTCGGTCTCGGCCTTCGGGAGCCAGCGTTTCGCTCCCTCGGTGGCGGTGTTGAGCACTTGCAGGTAGTTGGGGTCCGCTTTGGAAATTTTGCTGTCCACCTCGCCACGACGCAGTAGGTGAACATCCTGCCCGCCGGCCTTCGTGGAATAGACGGGCACGAGGTCGGGCTTGGGCGTCTTCCCCGCGTGCTCGCGCACGACGGCTTTGAGTCGCTGCGCCTCGGTGTCGAACTTGGCATACCAGCGGAACAGCGCCGCGCGATTCGTCTCGTTCAGCGCGCCGCCAGTCGCAGCCAGCACGGTCTCCAACTCGCGCGCGTTCTGTTCGTCCTTCGCCTGCGCCAGCGTGGCGGGTGCCTTGTGATTGCTGAATCCCAGCCGCATCCGGCCGATGCCGAAGAAGCCGGTGAACTTGATTTGGAACTCCAGCTCCGTGCCGCCCTCGAAGCCCACCGGTTCGCCCTCGATGCTGAAGACCGCCGCGTGGTCCTTGCCGAACTGTGGCGAAACGGCCCAGCCGGAATTCGGGCGATTGTCTGTGACGGCGGCGAGCGGATACTTGTCTTGCTCGAACGACGCAGCCACAGCTTTGAGCTTCAGTGTGACGGGCTTGACCTTCGACTTCGCGTCGAGCGGGCGAGCGGTGACTTTGAAATCGCTCAGGACGAAGTTGCCGTTGTCCGAGAGACCGGGGCCTTTTGCGGGCAACGCCGCGTCCGCGAGCGCATCGAGGCGTAACGCGCGCAGGCCGCGCTGGAACGTCGCGGCCTTCACGGTGTAGGTGTCGTCCTTGGCTTTGTTGCCGAGGTATCGCACGACACCGTCAGGGGAGACTTCGAGTGACGCCGCCAGAGCGTCGGCAGAGACCGGCTCCAGCATCTGCCATGGCGCGGCGTTGGTCTGCTTCGCAGGTTCGCTCTCCAACCACTGAGTGAATCGCGTCGGGAACTGTTCGGCTTCAAACCGCTTCAGCGCTGCGAGCAGCGGTTCACCGGCCAGCTTGTGCGCGGCGAGCTTGCGCTGCGTTTCTTCATGGACGCGGTCAATCTTCAGCTCCCCATGCACGGTGCGCGCGAGCGCGGCGGCGATGCCGTAGTAGTCGGTCTGGGGGATAGGATCGTATTTATGGTCGTGGCAGCGCACGCAGCCGAATGTGAGGCCGAGGAAGCCACTGCCGATGGTCGAGACCATGTCGTCGAGTTGGTCGTAGCGGATGCGCTCAATAGTCTTGGCGGTGATTTGGCCGGGATATGGCCCCGCGACGAGAAAGCCCGCCGCGCTCGCGCCCTCGACGGTGTCTGGCTGGAGCTTGTCGCCAGCGAGCTGCCAGCGGATGAACCGGTCGTAAGGCATCCCCTCGTTGAGCGCGCGGATGACCCAGTCGCGATAGTGAAACGCGCCGGGGCGGAAGCCATCGAACTCGTAGCCATTGCTCTCCGCGAAGCGCACCACATCCAGCCAGTGCCGGCCCCAGCGTTCGCCGTAAGCGGGTTTTGCCAATAGCTTGAGCACGACTGAGGAAAGCGCATTCGGTGATGAGTCAGCAGCGAAGGCGGCGACTTCCTCTGCGGTGGGCGGAAGTCCCGTGAGGTCGAAGGTCGCGCGCCGCAGCAACTGCTCCGGGCTGATCGGCTTGCTGGCCGTGACCTTCGCCGCTTCCTGCTTGGCGAGGATGAAACGGTCAATCGGCGTCTTCGCCCACGCCGCGTTCTTCACGCTCGGGACCGTCACGGGCTTGAGCGGGCGGAAGGCCCAGTAGTCACGGCCTTGTGGGATGCTGATTTCGCGCCGTGCCTTCGCGACCTCGCCCGTGCGCGGGTCGGGTGCGCCCATCGCGATCCACTTCTCGAAGTCTGCGATGACCTCGGGTGGAAGCTTCTTCTTCGGTGGCATGTGAAGGTCCTCGCGCGTCCAGCGCAGGGCTTTGAGGAGTAGGCTGTCTTCCGGTTTGCCGGGCACGAGCACCGGGCCTTCATCGCCGCCGGCGAGCAACGCAGCGCGCGTGTCGAGGAAGAGGCCGCCTTTCAATTTGCCCTTCGTCTTCGCCTCCGCTGAGTGGCACTCGTAACAGGAGGAGAGGAGGACGGGACGGATTTTCTGCTCGAAGAAGGCCACGCCCTCAGGCGCGGACGGGGCAGGGGTGGCGGCTTGGAGGCTGTGGAAGGCCAGAATAAATCCGGCGGCCAATGGAAATCGTATCGTCATGCGAGTTGGAACGTGAAAATTAACGCGCGCTTGGACGCCGCGAGGTGAGTTAACTGTGAAGGAAAGTTGCGAGCGGCGCCAGTCATGAATGACTCAGGCGGGCCATGCTGTTGAGCCGTGGACGGAACATGGAACAGCAGGTGGAAGGCTTGCCGCTGCGCTGCTGCGTTCGTCTCGTCCCTACCCGCGTTCCATCCGTGGCTAAAGAAACCTTTCGGCTCGGCGGCTTGGCTGGCGGCTTTGGCATTGAGCGGGCGGGGGCGTTTGCCTAGGCTCTGGGCTCATGAGTGTTTTCGTCACCGGTGGCGCGGGCTACATCGGGTCTGTGTGCGTCGAGGAACTGCTCAACGCGGGAACCACGGTCACCGTGTTCGACAATCTATCCGAGGGCCATCGCTCGGCGGTGGACCCCCGGGCCAAGTTCATCCTCGGCGATCTTGCGGACCGTGAGCTCGTTGCCCGCGCGGTGGTTGAGTCGAAGGCGGAGGCTGTCATTCACTTCGCAGCGCATGCGCTCGTGGGCGAGTCCATGCAGAACCCGGGGAAGTATTTCCGCAATAATGTCGCGCACGGGTTGAACTTGCTGGACGCCGCCGTGACTGCGCGGGTCCGGAAGTTTGTCTTCAGCTCGACGTGCGCGACTTACGGGGTGCCGGAGACGATGCCGATGGACGAGTCGCTCCCGCAGCGGCCGGTGAATCCTTACGGCGAGTCGAAGCTGATGTTTGAGCGGATGCTGCTGTGGTATCAGCAGATTCACGCATTGGAATTCGTGGCGTTCCGCTACTTCAACGCGGCGGGGGCGAGCAAGAAATTCGGCGAACATCACCGCATCGAGACCCACCTCATCCCGAACGTGCTCAAGGTCGCTCTCGGCCAGCGCCCGCAGTGCGAAATCTTCGGCACGGACTACCCGACGCCCGACGGCACGTGCATCCGCGACTACATCCACATCGTGGACCTCGCGCAGGCGCACATCCTCGCGCTCGCGCCGGGCAAGGTGGGGTTTTTCAACTTGGGAAACGGCTCCGGCTACTCGGTGCGCGAGGTCATCCAGACGTGCGAACGGCTCTCCGGTCACGCCATCAAGGCCGTCGAACAGCCGCGTCGCCCCGGCGACCCGCCCCGGCTCGTGGCCGCCGCCAGCAAGGCACTCAATGAACTGGGTTGGCAGCCGAAGTTTCCGAAGCTGGAAGACATCGTCGCGACGGCGTGGGATTGGCACAAGCGTCACCCGGCTGGGTATCGGGACTGATGCGGGAGAGAGTATTTATGAGGAGAGCAGGAAGGCAGGAGGGGCGGCGGCGTCCGAACGCGTTTTTTCCTGCTCGCCTGCGCTCCTTATAAAATAGCTTGCTCGTGTGCCGCATCGTGGCGGCTACGGGATTTACCCGAAGGAGTTTGTTCGCACATATCTGCGTCACCCCTGTCCATCTTCTCCCAGTGACCCTCTTCATACCCACAATGACCGGCTCTGCGCGCGTGTGCAGAGCTGCCTGCGCTACGACGCCGGGGTCTGTCCGGCGCACGTTGCAGTGCTCGTGGTAGCCGTTTTTGGAATGGACAAAGCCTCATCAATCGCCTTCAAGTATCGCTTCTTTTTCGGCCTACTAGGCCAAATGAATTTCACTCCATGAGCGCCGAACCACCGAAACCTGACGGTCCCAAAAAATCCGAGCCGAAGCCGAAGGCTCCCGCCGGAAAACCCCCGGTTGTCTCCCCCCCCGCCCCGGTGTTGCCGCTTTTCCAAAAAGTGGACTGGCTCACCTTCGCCATCACGACGTTCGTGGTGTTCATTGGCTACTACTTCTCGCTCGCGCCGGACCTGACGCTGGAGGACTCCGGTGAGCTCGCCGTCGGCTCCATGTATGCCGGCGTGCCTCATCCGCCGGGCTACCCGGTCTGGACGCTCTTCACCTGGTTGATTTGCGAGTTGGTGCCCTTCTACAACATCGCCTGGCGTGTGGCGCTGGCATCCGCCATCTGCGGTGCGTTGGGGTGCGGAATTATTGGGATGATGGTGTCACGCGGCAGCGCGATGATCATTGAGGGCTTCGAGAGCTTGAAGGGGATCGAGCCGAAAGTGCTCAAGGCTATCTGCGTCGTGTCCGGTTACGTGGGCGGCATGGTCATGGCCTTCAACGGCTACCTCTGGAGCCAGGCCGTCATCGTGGAGGTGTATGCGATCAGCGTGCTCTCGCTGGTGCTGATGCTCGTGTCGATCATGCGCTGGATGCACGCGCCCCATCAGTCGCGCTACATTTGGTGGGCATCTTTTTGGCTGGGCATTTGTTTCACAAATCACCAGACGCTCCTCGTCGCGGTGCTGGGCCTGCAAGTCGCCGTGCTGGCGCGGGACGCGAAGCTGGGTCGGGATGTGTTCTTCGGCAACGTGGTGATCTTCGTGCTGGCGGGCATCGGGATGCTGGTGGCCTACGGCAGCGTCAAAGGCATCGCGGCTTCCGGGCTGAACTTTGCGTATGTGCAGGCGTTTGTGATCATCGGCCTCGCATCCATCGTCGTGACGGGCGCGCTGGTGATTCACACCGGCGGCAAACTGGGGACCGAGTTTTGGGCAGCCATTGGGATGCCTGTCGCTTTCGCCGCCGGAGCGGCATTCTACCTCTATATGCCGCTGGCCGGCATGACCACTCCGCCGATGCAATGGGGCTACCCGCGCACCATCGAGGGCTTCAAGCACGCGCTTAGCCGCGGCCAGTATGAGGGCGGCAGACCCACCACCGGTCTCGATCGTTTCTTCGGCCAAATTCAGACTTATGTAGAAGCCTCCATTGAGGAGATGAATCTGGTCCTGCTCATCATCGGACTCATCCCACTGTTCATCATCTTCTACCGCCGCATCGAGCAGCAGGAGAAAGTCTGGCTCGGCGCGGTCTCCGGCCTCTACGGCTTCTTCTGCCTGCTCAAGCTCACGATGAACTTTGCGGAATACCGGCTGGTCGTGCCGGGGATGATCTGCGGTTATGTCTTCCTGCTCATCGGCATCATTCCGTTCTTGTTCTTGCGGCACGCCGGCGGACGGCCTGAGCGCGCATGGCTGGCGGGGTTAACGACGGTGTTCCTGTTTTTGTCGCTGATGCTCATTTACCTGCTCAACCCGCCGCCGGACCGGCAGAGCCAGGGGTTGAACAAAGTGTTCTTCACCGCTTCCTACGTGCCGATCTCGATGCTCGTGGGCTACGGCCTCGCGATGATCGCGGCGGCGGCGGTGGCGAATTACGCGGTGTTCCGCCGGTGGCTGCTCATCGGCAGCTCGCTGGCCGGCGCGATCGCGTGGTATGCGCACTCGATCAACGAGGTGCAGTATCCGCTATCCATCTTCACGACGAAGTTCGGCATGGGCCTGTCGGTGGCGTTCATTGCCCTCTTCCTGTTCGCCCGCACCCGGCTTCCGGTGACGTTGATGCTCGCGCTTTTCTGTGCGTTGCCCGGGCACACCATTCTTTCGCACTGGGCTGAGAACGAGCAGCGCGGCCACCGCTTTGGTTACTGGTTCGGCCACGATATGTTCACGCCTCCATTCGAGGACAGCAAAGGCAACCTCAGCTACGATCGCAAGGAGCGCGAAGCCGCGCAGAAGGATCCCAAGCGCGCCAGGTTCACCTATCCGGAGATGACTCGGGACACGGTGCTCTACGGTGGCACGGACCCGGGCCGCTTCTGCCCTACTTACATGATTTTCTGCGAGAGCTTCATCAAGCCAGAGCAGCGCCACAACCCGGACTTCGACCGGCGAGACGTTTACCTCATCACCCAGAACGCCCTCGCGGATGCCACCTACCTCATGTATATCCGCTCCCACTACAATCGGAGCAATCAGAAGGACCCACCGTTTTTTGCCGGCACGGTGGATTACCTGCAAGGAATGGTCCTCGGCACCAAAGCCCGCAACGCCAAAGCCCAAGGCCAACCCTACGAGACCGGCACTCTCGCCAAACTCGTCGGCCTGCTCCAAGTCCCCGCCAAACCCCTCGACTCGCTCTTCGGCGAGACCATCGGCAAATCCATCGAGCGCAAGCGCCGCGCTGGCAGCTCCCTCTTCGAGCCGGAGCATTTCACCAACGTCAAGGGCCTCGCCGCCCAGCTCCAGCCGGGACCAAAACAAGACGCATTGTCCAAGTGGCTCCACGAGCAACTCACCCCGGACACCCGCGCCCTGCTCGCCAGCGGCAGCGAAGCCGCACTTCGCAAGGCATTGGCCAGAGAGTTCAACACGCTCATCGAACGCGAGATGCCCGAACGTTGGAAAATCTTCGAAGACTTGCACAGTCTCCACGCCGAGTATGCCGAGGCCGAGGGCCGCATTGCGCAGCAGGGGAATGAATTGCAAAACTCCATCCAAGTGCAGGCCCAGCAGCAGAAAGCAGACGTGAAGATGCTCCAGCAGACCCTCGCTCGCGTGCAGGCAGAGACCGCTCAAAAATTACGCGCTGTCCAGGAAGCCCGAGAGAAAGCCAAGCAGACGCGGCGCGAACAGTTCCAGAATTCCCCCGCGCCCTTCTACCACCCGGAACGTTTCGCCCATCTTAAGCTCGACTCGCGGATGCTGCGCTTCGCCCGCCAAGACCTCACGTGGGCCAGTATCCGCTTGAACCGACTCCTCCTTGAAACAGCCTTTCCCGACGCCATCTCGAAGAGTGAGGGCGGCGTCTATCCCGACCTCGAAATGCAGACCTGCACCGTCGAGGACTCCTCCAAAGCATTTTCCGAATACGTCGAGGACGCCCGCCGCCGTCTGGAGCACGATCAGAAATCCCCCAACGAACCCCGTCAGATCAAACCGGGCGAAGATGTGCGCCACGACGAGGCCACCGGACGCATTCAGGTCAGCGGTCAGGTCGCCGTCATGGCCATCAATGGCTTGCTCACCAAGGTCATGTTCGACAAAAACCCCGATCATGAATTCTATGTCGAGGAGAGCTTCCCGCTCGAGTGGATGTATCCGCATCTCACTCCCTCCGGCATCATCATGAAGATTAACCGCCAGCCGCTGGTGGAGATGACGCAGGAAGTCGTGGACCGTGACCATCAGTTCTGGAGCAAGTATTCCGAGCGCCTCATCGGCAACTGGCTGACCTACGACACCTCCGTTTCCAACATCTGCCGCGTGGCCGAGCAGGTCTATGTGAAGCGCAACTACTCGGACCTCAAGGTGGATGGTGTGGAAGTGAAGCCCGACTCGCGCTTCGTCCGCGATGACGACGCGCAAAAGGCATTCTCCAAACTCCGCAGCGCCATCGCCGGGCTCTACTTCTGGCGCATCAACGAGGCCGGACGCAAAGGCAACGAATGTGCCCAGCGCGGGGACGCGGCAGGCCAGTCCCGGCACCTCGCCGAACAGCAACGCATGATCAAGGAGTGCGACTTTGCCTTCCGCCAGGCTTTCGCGTTCTGCCCCTTCAGCCCGGAGGCCGTGTTCCGCTACTCGAATCTACTCATGAGCTTGGGTAAGTTCGATGACGCGCTGCTCGTTGCGCGCACCTTCCAGAAGCTCGACCCAAATAACGCCTCGGCGAAGGGGTTGATCGAGCAACTCCTCGACATCCGCAAGCAGCTCGGGGCCAACCAGCAAGTGCAGAGAACCACCGAGCAGGCCCAAGGCCAGATCGGTCAGATCGAAGCCGCCTATCGCGCTAACCCGGCCAACTCCCAAATCGGCCTGCAATACGCCGCCGCACTCGCCCAAACACGCCGCACCAACGAGGCCGTCGCCCTCCTCGACTCGTTGGTCCAGACCGGCAGCAACAACGCCGCAGTGTTGCTCCCCGTCACCCACGCCTACAACCAACTCGGGCAGACCGCCAAGGCCCAGCTCTCCGTCACCCGGCTGCTGCCACTCTGCGAACAAATCCTCGCCAATCCGCTGACCGACAACAACAGCCTCCAGGCTGCGCTCCAGACCTATCAAATCCTTGGCAACGTCGTGAAGATGGAGGAAGCGTTGCAGCGCCTCGTGAAGATGCATCCCACCAGCCCCGAGCTTTCCTACGACCTCGGCGCACTTCTCACATTCCAGCGCAAAACCAACGCCGCCATCGGAGCATTGAGCAACGCCATCCACTACAGCGCCGTGCGGCTTAAGCAAACCCCCACCGCACAAGATCTCCGCGCTTTCGTCGTCACTGACACCAACTACATCCCCCTCCGGGCACACCCCGAGTTTCCAAAATTAGTCGCACCGAAGTAGAGCAGGTGAGCGGGTGAGAAAGTGAGCAGGAGAGGAAATGTGAAACTGCTCCGTCCCGCCCTCCCACTTTCTCACTTTTCCATCTGCTCCACTTACACCCCCGCCATCAGCCGTTCCACCTGCGTCACCGTCACCCCTGGTCCGCCCTCGGTCCAAATCACGAAGTCCGCGAGCGTGAGCTTTTTCTCGGTGCTCCACTGCGCCGCAATGCGCTGCTGAATTTGCTCCGCGCTCCAACCACGCGCCGTCAGCCGTTGATGTTGTGTCGCAGCCGAGCAGGCCACGCAGATGACTTTGTCGAAGTGCTTGGCAACGTTCGTTTCAAACAGCAGGGGGATCACCACCACCCCAAGCCGCACGCCAGCCGCGCGCCATTGTTCTACCTGCGCCTGCCACAAAGCGCGGATACGTGGATGCAGAATCGCCTCCAACTGCCGGCGCGAGATGTCGCTGGCGAAGACCCGCCGCGCCAACTCATCGCGCCGCAGTGATCCATCTGGAGCCAGCACTGCCGCGCCGAACATCTCCTGAATCGCTGCGAGCGCCGGTTGGCCCGGCTCCACCACCTTACGAGCCAGGACATCGGTGTCCACCACGGGCACGCCGCGCCGCTCCAGCAACTGCGCCACCGCGCTCTTCCCCATCCCGATGCCGCCCGTCAGCCCGAAGATTTTTGTTGGAATCACGGCGGAAAACTATCGGCACCCGACGGAGCTGGGCGAGAAGGAATTTCCAGCGAAGGATGGGCGCATCTCGGTGGGTGGGAACTGGCGCGTCAAGGGCTCCGTTCAGTCCCTTTGCGTCCGCTCGCGTGCGGCGGGTGGAGGGGTCGAGGACTCACGGTGGGGGCAGGTAAGGGCGAACTAAATTCGTGCGAGGCTCGGCTTGCGGTCGTGCGAGTCAGTTCGTTAGCCTTGCGTGAATGTCGCAAGAATCCGCCCCGAAGCTCTTTGTCGAACTCCTGCATATCACGGATGTGCCCGAGGCACCTTCTCCCAATGCTGGCAATGTCGCCGTGGTGCATTACACCGGTTGGCTGACGAACGGGACCAAGTTCGACAGCTCGGTGGACCGGGGAGAGCCGTTCTCCTTCACCGTGGGCATGAGCGAGGTCATTGCCGGATGGGATATCGCCGTGTTGCGGATGCGCGTGGGCGATAAGGTGAAGCTGACCATCCCTCCCGAGCTGGCTTACGGCGAGGGCGGCTATCCGGGTGCCATCCCGCCGAACGCGACGCTCATCTTCGAGGTGGAGTTGATCGAAGTGCAGTGACGGATTTTCCAAGCCGCGTGCCGCTTCAGTAGTCGTAAAGACCGCTGTCGTGCGAGTAGGCACTGCCCGCGCCGCCGGGACCGCCTTCGCCGCCCATGAGGTCGCCGAGGACATCCCCCATGTCGGCTTCAATCTTCTCCGGGTCTTCGCCGGCTTCGAGGCGTTTGATGGCGATGTCGAGTTCCTTAGGCATGGTGCCGGGTGGCATGATGTCCTTCATCTTCCGCATCATGTGCGCCATGTGCTTGGGGTTGTTCTCATCGAGATGCTCCATGTCGCGCTCCATCTCGCTCATGGCCCGCATCACCCGCGGGTCGTCCATGTCGGGCATGGGCTGACCGTCGGCTTCCTGGCCAGCGGGTGCGGCGGCTGACTCCTTCAAGCCTTTCGTCATCGCGAAGTGGCTCATCTCCTTGCGCATCTTCTTGCTGCCGCACTTGGGGCAGGCGGGCTTGCGGGCGGGGTTGATGCGCTGGGAGAGGAAGTTGAAAATGACCCGACATTTCGGGCAGGCGAATTCGTAGATGGGCATACACTTTTTAACCACTGACCTGCACTAACCGGCACTAATCTGACGCGTGACAGGCATGCGCGTCTTGATTAGTCCAAGTCCTTGCAGGTTAGTGGTGCTTGGTTCTGGATTTCAAAGCAAAAGCCCCAGCCTTGCGACCGGGGCTTTGCGAATGGTAGCGGTTCCCGCCTACTTCATCCGGTCGAAGTTCTTCTGGAGGATTTGCCAGTCGGGCAGTGCGGCGAATTTCTCGCGGTGGGTGGCGACAATCTTCCCCTCGTTCTCGTTCTTCGTCGGGCGGTTGACCTTGTAGAGGATGCCGAACTTGCCGGGCATGAGTTCCTCGGCAAGTTTGTAGGCGGCGTATTCGTCGGTCACGTCGTGGTCCTCGGGGACGAGCGGGAACTGGCCGCCCTTGCGCGGGTTCGTGCCGTCGAAGGCACCGGGATAGAACTCGGTGCACTCGCTGAGGCACTCGATGAAACTGAAGCCGTTGTGGTCCATCGCGGCTTCCATCATCTGGAGGACGTGATTCGGGTTCGTGTGCGTGGTGCGGGCGACGAAGGTCGCGCCGGCGGCGATCGCTTGTTTCATCGGGTTGATGGGCCGGTCGCCGCTGCCCCAGGCGTCGGTCTTGGACTTGTAGCCGAGGGGCGAGGTGGGCGAGGTCTGGTTCTTCGTCAGGCCATAGACCCAGTTGTCCATCACGCAATAAGTCAACTTCACGTTCTTGCGCGCCGTGTGGGTGAAGTGGTTGCCGCCGATGGAGAAGGCATCGCCGTCGCCGCCGAAGACGAATACGTGGAGGTCCGGGCGAGAGAGTGAAACACCGCTGGCGAAGGGCAGCGCGCGGCCGTGGATGAAGTGCGCACCGTGCGCTTGCACGAAGTAGGGGAAGCGGCTGGAGCAGCCGATGCCCGCCACGGTCGTAATCTTCTCGTGGTGCATCTTCCGCTTCTCGATGAGCTTGAAGTAGAGCGCGAGCACGGAGAAGTCACCGCAGCCGGGGCACCACGTGGGGTGGTCGGCGGCGACTTCCTTCTTGGTGAGGCCTTTGCGCTCTCCCTCAGGGAGAGCCGGGACGGGCGCGAGGTTCAGGTTGCCCGTGCGCGTGAGCGTTTCGGAGGGGAAGGAGAGGGCGGTCATGTCTTTGAAAAGAGTTTTGAGTTCGTCGGTTGAAATTACTTCGTCATCGCCTTCACGCGTTCGAGGATTTCGCGAATCTTCCACGTCAGGCCGTCCACCTTGTTCAAGCCGCGAATCTTCGGGTCGCAATAGCGGCCGCGCAGCACCGCGCCGAGCTGGCCGTAGCCGTAGAAACCCTCGTCGTTCAGCTCGACCACGAACACATGGGTGAAGGCCTCGAAGATTTTCTCCAAGCCGTTCGGCAGCGGGTTGATGTATTTGATGTGCAGTGCGGAGACGGCGTCGCCAGCGGCGCGCGCTTGCTTCACGGCTTCTTCCACCGGGCCTTTGCTGGAACCCCAGCTCACGAGCAGCACCTGGCCTTCGGGCGGCCCGAAGACGGTCGGCGTCGGCAGGTCCGCGCCGAGCTTCTTGAGCTTGTTGCGGCGCTTGGCCGTCATCTGCACGTGGAGCTTCGGGGAGCCGGTCGGGTGCCCCAGTTCGTCGTGTTCGAGGCCGGTGACGACGGGATACTTGCCGCTCGCGACGCGCGTGCCCGGGGCGAGATGGCGCGTGATGCCATCCGTCGCAGCGAGGTCGTAAGGCTTGTGGTCAGCCACGGCCGTGAGGTCGGGCGAGATGTCCTGACAAATCTTTTCCAAGTCCGGCATCGGGAACGCCTCGATGCGGGACGCGATGCCTTGGTCCGTGAGAATAATGACCGGCGTGCTGTATTTCCGGGCAATGTTCACGGCCTCAATCGCTGTGTAGAAGCAATCCTCCACGCTGCTCGGCGCGATGACGACGCGGGGCGAATCCCCGTGGCCACCGAAACAAGCGATGTTCAAGTCCGACTGCTCCACATTCGTCGGCATACCCGTGCTGGGTCCGCCGCGCTGCACGTCCACGACGACCAGCGGAATCTCCGCCATGACCGCCCAGCCGATGGCCTCCGTCTTCAGCGAGATACCGGGACCGGACGAACCCGTCACGGCCACGCGCCCGCCCCAGCTTGCACCAATCGCCATCGAGACCGCCGCGATTTCGTCCTCGGTTTGCATGAACGACCCGCCGTATTTAGGCAATTCCTTGCGGAGCAATTCCATGATGTCCGACCACGGCGTGATCGGATACCCGGCGCCGAAGCGCACGCCCGCCGCGATGAGTCCGTAAGCCAAGGCCTCGTTGCCGCCCATCACGATTTGGTTCTGCCCGACGTTCTCGCCCGGCTTGAACTTGAACAACTCCGACGCCGCCGCGAGGGTGTGGCTATACCCCCCGTTGAACGCTGCAATCGCCGTCTCGGCGATCTTCGGGTCCTTGCCCGAGAAGCGCTCGGCCAAGAGGCGATGCAGCTTCAGCACATCCAGATTGAACATCTTCGCGATGAGGCCCAGCGAGTAAACATTCTTGCCCTTCTCACGGCCCGTGCCACCCGTAGCCTCGACCACCAAGCTCGAGATCGGCAAGCCGATGTGGCGATACTTACTGAGGTTCTCCGGGTTGATCTCCGACACATGGTCCGAGTCATAGAGCACGATGCCGCCGGCCTTCAACGAGCCCAGATGCGCCTCGTAGCTGTGCTGGTAAAAGCACAGGAGAACATCCGCCTCATCACCCGCGCTCAGGACTTCACCGGAGCCGATGCGCACCTGGAAGATGGACGGCCCGCCGGAAATCGTGGAGGGAATGGTCATGAATGTCATGACCTCCTGCTCGCTGCGGCCTGCGAGGCGCGCGAGGAAACCACCGATGGCCTGGATGCCGTCCTGCGAGTTGCCCGCGATGCGGATGACCGCTTCGGAGATGTGGGAGACGGGCGGAGTGCCAGCGGCGGGAGCCGTGGCGGTGGAGGAGTCGCTCATGTGAAATTAGATTATACTTCGGGTCGGGAGACAAAATCACCCGCAGGTGTGCGGGTGGTCGCTCGCTTCAAATTGCGGGGCAGGCTAGGCAGCAGAACAGGGGGTGTCAAATGATTATCGCCAATGAAATCAAAGGTAATGGCGCAATTGAGGAAGTTCAGCCCTCCCGCATCCAGCACACCAATTAGCCCGCCTAAAACGACCAGCCCGTTGGTTAAGCCAGACCAATTCCTTTGAAACCTCAAAGGCACAGAGGATACAAAGTCCCGACAGCGAGCTGCGGGGCTGCTGCAGACGATACAGCCGCACCCAACGGTGCGACTGAATTGCTTCAGCGGCCCCGCTTCTGCGCCATACTTTGGGTCCTTCGTGGCTTTATGCTTACAGCCAACTGCCGGGGGGCTGATTTTGGCGGCCGCTACCCACCCCGCCGCACGCCGGGCTGTAAGCGGCGCCCTTCAGGCTCCAGCCCGAACACCGAACCAATACGTCTCAGCCTGAAGTTGAAGGGCGGATTCAAGTGGCTAGCGCAACGGGGCGGGGATGGGAAAGGGCCAGAAGCTGGGTGAGGCCCGCCATCGTGGCCGAGCGTTCCCGCATCGGGGACTGGGAGGTGGCCCCCGGTCTGGTCCGCCCCGGCGGCCCCGTGCTGGTGACGATGGTGGAGTGCAAGAGCCGCTGCACGCGGATCGCTGTGGTGGAGAACAAGGATTCCACCGCCGTCACGGATGGCTGGCTGCGCAGTCTGCGACCCTACCGGGACCGGGTAGAGACGATGACCTTCGACCACGGCAAGGAGTTCGCCCGCCACGCGCAGCTGGCAGAACAACTCCAGGCCAAGGCCTATTTTGAGCATCCCTGCCATTCATGGGAACGAGCTCTCAACGAGCACACCAACGGATTGATCCTCAATATTTCGCCAAGGGCGGCGACTTTCTCCAAGCTCACGGGTAAGGCGGTCCAACGCGTCGAAGCCATCCTCAACTCCCACCCCAGAAAATGCCTCACCTACCGACCCCCCAATGACAGCTTACTCCCGACCCGCCCCCTTGCGCTGGTCACTTGAATTTGCTGGTTTATAAGGTTGAAGAGCGGAGGAGCGTCAGCGGCGAACTCGAAGCGATTGAGTCCAGCCTAGAAACTTTCAACCCCGTTCAATCCAAACCAGCGTGCCGATGGGCAACAGGTCGAAGAGGGCGATGAGGTCGGTGTCGGCAAGGTGGATACAGCCGTGGGAGGCGGGGTGACCGAGGCTGGCCGGAACGCCGAAGCCGTGGATGTAAATGTAGCGGGCGAAGGTGTCCACGTTGCCGCCGCGGTTGAAGCCGGGGTCGAGGCCGTCGAGCCACATGATACGCGTGGTGATGGACTCCACGGGGAGGCCGTCGTTGAGATGGCCGATGGGTTTGCGGGCTTTGAAGACGGTGCCGGCTGGCGCGCCGTCGCCATGCTTCTCGGCGATGCGGTGCAGCCCGAGCGGCGTGCAGTTCGAGCCAGCGATTTGGCCGATACCAAATTTTGAGGTGGAGCAGACGAACTCTTTGAGCAGCCTGTAGGCGAGGTCTGCGCCCGTCGGTTCTTGGCCTTCGCGCGGTCCACGCCGGTCACCGACCGCCGCTACAGACGAACACTCAAACAGCTTTGCCCGCTGTTCGGCGATGCGGACAGAAAAGACATGGCGCGTGGGCGTCACGTCGAGTCGGGAGCAAGCGCGGCGGAAGGCGGTGGGCGGGCGCGGGGGATTCATGCTTGGCTGGGAAACTGAGATTCAGGGCAACTGCGCGAAGACGCAATGAGAGCGACCCACGAATCACGCAAATTAACGCAAATGGGGGGGGACCGTGGGCTGGAGCGGCGTGAGATTCAGCTTCCATTCGCGTCAATTCGCGTGATTCGCGGGTGAACCGGAATTTCCTGTGCCTTTGCGCCTTTGCGATACGTGTGGCCTCGAACTTCATGCGTCGCTGGCAAGGTGCGGGGTGACGGCGGACTCCATCAAGGCCGTCAATTCCGACTGCATTAACTGTTAGTCGTCCAGGATGTGGAGGCAGACTAGCGGCTTGCCGACCAGTTCATAGGCGAAATTCTCTTGCAGGCGGCGCGCGCGCTTTTGCTCCATCACGAAATGATGCCCGCCCAGCTGAGGTGGCCGGCCGTGACTTTGACGCGTGCGCCGTCCTCGGTGGCCACCATAATTCATGGTGCTTCGGGCGGTATTGGATGCGGACTACACTCCGCTCGGGGGGACGTCAGTTCGAGGGTTCGTCCGCCGCTGGTTCGGCCACGAGGGATTCCGTCGGCTTTGGGGCGGGCGGGAGGGCAGCGATGGAGTCAACGCGGAGCTTGTGCTTCGCGTTGTGCAGCTCAAATTCCACTATTTCACCGACGGGGTGGTTCAGCAGTGCTTGGCCGATGGGGCTGAGGTAGGCAATGATGCCGTTGTCGGGGTCTGAGTCCCACGCACCGCAAATACTGAAGGTGACGCTCTTCTTGTTGATGAGGTCCTGCACCACGACCTTGGTGCCGATGCTCACCACGTCGGTGCGCACATCGGCGAAGTCGGTGCCACGCGCACGGTTGAGTTGGATTTCCAACTCGCTCTTGCGGCGCATTAGGACCTTCTGCATCTCTTTGGAGGCTTTGTATTCGTGGTTCTCGCGGAGATCGCCGTAGCTGCGGGCTAGGGCGATGTCCTTCGAGTTGGCCGGGATGCGCTTCTTGCAGAGGTCGTCGTATTCGGCACGGCGACGTTCAAGGCTGGACCAAGAAACAGTGAAACTGTTGTCCTGCTTGACGGCTTCGCCAGTGATGAGTTCCTTGACGGCAGGGAAGACCTTCACGATGCGCGCGAGGAGCGAGCGCCGGTCCATGTCGTCGAAGCTGGACGAGAGCTGGAGCGCACGGGTGAGGTCCTTCACGACTTCGATATCGGCGGAGGCAATCAGCTCGGGCAGCAGTTCGAGGTCGGAGAGGATGAAGTCGCGGAGTTTGTTGGATTTTTTCTCGTTGAAGGTGTCGCGCTCGATGGCGGAGACCATTGCGCGGAAGACTTCCGGTCCGAGGATGTCGGCGAAGGTGTCGGAGCGCTCTTTGGCGAGCCAGAGGAGGAGTTCGCTGCCGGCTTGGTGGTGGCTGATGAGGCGGGCGAGCGTCTCGCGGAGGAGGTCAAGCTTGCCGTTTTGCATGAGCATCGTGGCGCATTCGCCGGCGAGCTTGGCTGAAACGTTGTTGAGTGTGCCGATGACGGCCTCATACCAGAGTGTCGGGGTGACGGCCTTGAAGGAGTCGAGGGCGCGGCGGTGCTTGGCAGTGGGCATGCCGTCGAGCAACTGCCCGAGCTTAAGGCCCTGATTCCAAAGGGCCGATTCGGTGAGTTCCCCATCGGTCACGGCGAGGCCGGCGGCGACACGCAGGTCGTCACGGAGGAAGACGGCTTCGAGCGCGAGTGCGGGTTGAGTGCGTTGATAGCTGGTGATTTCCGCGTTCAGAGTCGCGATGGCTTCGGCCACGACTACGGGCTTGTTGTCGAGGTCTTCGACGTTCTTGAGCAGTTCACCCGCCTCGGTGAGTCGGGCTTTGAGGCCCTTGGCGGCCTTGAACTTCACCATGACGCGCTCTTGGACGGTGGATTCCTGTGTCTGGTAAACGACAGACTCGGTCTTTTTGAGCGGCACGATGAAGTGGCCGTCTTTTTTCATTTCCCGCTTGGCGACTTCGAGCCACTTCTTCCAGTCCTCGGTGATGACCTCGGGCACAAGTTCCTTGTGGATCTGGTCCAGCGTGGCCCTGCCATCGTAGCTGTTGAGCACGAGCTTGATGACGCCCACGTGGTCACGCGCGGCCATCTGGCGTAGGCCGTGCAGGTCGGCTGCTTTCTTGGCGAGAATATGGCTGGCGGGAATGGACTTCAGCGTGTCAGCCGCGAAGGACAAATCCATCTTGTGGCCGGCCTTGCCTGGGAAATCGATGGTGAATTGGCAGAAGACAGTGTCCACCGTGGTGATGCGCCCGAAGCCCCAGCTCTTGTGCGAGCAGTAGCCGCCTTGCGCCAATGCCAGCAGGGGTTCGATGTGCTTGCTGCCAATCTTTCCTGCGATGGCCAACTTTTCCAGTTCGTCTCTCATAGTTTCAAATAACTCGCTCTCTGCGAAATGTGCGTCATTGTTAAGTCGTGCAGAGATTAAAACCAAGAGAAATGTCCGGCGAACGGGAAGATGATGCCTCTCAGCAACCTTTTCCCCCGCCCAGCGAGCAGCCTTTTGCTAACTCCAAGCCCCCCGGCGACTTCCGCAAGAAATCCGACGACTTGTCCGGTGGAATGCCGGAGGGAACCGGTCAGTTGCGTCCTTGGAAGGCGCCGTCACCCCAGGACGACGCGGCGACTCAAACCCCAGTTCAAGCCGAGCGCGCGAGCGAGGGTCGTCCCCCCGGTGAGCGGGAGGCGAGCCCGCACGCGGGGAAATTCTACGAGCGCTACGTGAAACGCCCCAAAGGCAAGCGCCCAGATTCCTCCGAACGACCGGACGATCGCGCCCCTTCGCGCCCCGAGCGCTCGCTCCAATCTAGCGAACACACGCAACGCATCCCATCTTCCGCCACCGCTCGCTCATACGACGACCGCCGGGATGCCCCCTCCCGCGACCCGCGAGATCGCCCGTTCGACCGTGAGCAACGCAACTCCGGCCCTCCCTTTTACCCACCCGCCCGTCCCAGCGGACCCCACGACTCACGCCGAGACGAACGTCCGCGCTCCAGCGGCGGTTACGACTCCGGTCCCCGACGCGATGAGTATCCGCAACGCGACACCCGGCAATACGACGACCGCCGGGATGCCCCCTCCCGCGACCCGCGTGACCGCCCGTTCGACCGTGAGCAACGTAGCTCCGGCCCTCCCTCCTTCCCCGCCCGTCCCAGCGGCCCCTACGATTCACGGTCGAACGAACGTCCGCGCTCCAGTGGCGGCTACGATTCCGGTCCTCGACGCGATGAGTATCCGCCACGCGACACCCAGTATCCGCAACGCGACACGCGGCAATACGACGACCGCCGCGATGCTCCCCGTCCCCGCGACGACTTTCGCCCACCCGCCCAGCGCGACGACCGGCGTGGCAGTTATACCCACGATGACCGCCGCCCCGCCGCCCCTGCCGGCCCCGCCCCTCACCTGTCGCACCGCATCATACGCTCCGAAGGCGCGAAAGCTGACCAACGCCCACTCCCCCCGGAGCGCTCCGAAATGGCAACTCCCATCTCCGCCGCCCGCGACCTCGCCGCCCGCGTCCTCCTCCGTCGCCTCCAAGGCAACGCCTTCGTCGAAGACCTCCTCGACGACGCCTTTACCACCACCAAGATGCGTCCCGACGACCGCCGCCTTGCCCAGGAACTGGTTTATGGCTGTGTCCGTTGGCAAACCACCCTTGACTGGCTCATCGCTCGCAAGACCGAGGGCCGCCCCCAACAGCCCAACGTCCAAGTCTTCCTTCGTCTTGGCCTCTACCAACTCTTCTTCCTCGACCGCGTCCCGCCCCATGCCGCCTGCTACGAAACCGTGGAGATCGCCAAGCGCCACGGCCTCGAGTTTCAGGCCAACTTCATCAACGCCATCCTCCGCCGCAGCGACGCCGAACGCGCCACCCTCGCCCCGGAGCTTGCCGCGCTGAAATTCACCCAACCCGACCTCGGTTACTCCCATCCCGACTGGCTCGTTCAACGTTGGACCGAACGCTGGGGCCCCGAAGACACCCGCCTCCTCCTGGAGTGGAACAACACCGCCCCGCCCACCCATGTCCGCGTCAATACCATCAAGAGCGATCCCACCAAACTCATCGAACGCTGGCGTCTCCACGAGAATGTGGAATATGACTTCGTCCGTTGTCCGTGGGCCGACGAAGGCCACGTCTTCACCCTCAAGACCCATCCCTCCATCGCGAACCTCGACAGCTTCCGCGACGGCAGCTTCTACGTCCAAGACCCCAGCACACTGCTCGCCGTGCAAGCCCTTGACCCCTGGGCCGGGGAAAACATCCTCGACCTCTGCGCCGCGCCCGGTGGCAAGACCGCCTACATCGCACAGAGGATGGAGAACGACGGTGAACTCCTCGCCTGTGACCTCACCGCCGACCGCCTCCGCCTCGTCACCGAGAACTGCACCCGCCTCGGCGTCACCTGCGTCAAAACCCTCGCCCTCGGAGACCACCCCGAAGCCGCGTTGATCCAGATGAAGTTCGACAAAGTCCTCGTGGACGCTCCCTGCTCCAACACCGGCGTTCTGCGCCGCCGCATTGACCTGCGCTGGCGCTTGCAACCTGAAGAAATCGCCCGCCTCCGCGCGACCCAACTCAAACTCCTCGTCCTCGCCGCCGCCCATCTCAACCCCGGCGGCACATTGGTCTACAGCACCTGCAGTCTGGAGCCGGAAGAGAACGCCGAAGTCGTGCAGGAATTCCTCACCACCCATCCCCAGTTCAAACTGGAATCCGAGCGCTCCCTCCTCCCGTTCCGCGACGGCGTGGACGGCGCCTACGTGGCCAAGCTGAAGAGCTAACCCCCCGTCCCAGAGCTGCCCATCGGGATACGGGAAGGGGGATTTTATAAGGAGAGCAATAAAGCAGGAGGGGCGAAAGGCGGCGGCAACCGCTTTACCTCCTGCTTTCCTGCCCTCCTTATAAATCCCCTCTTCCTGCCTCCGTGTTTCACCTTCGGAGCCCCACCTAAATCCTCACCTTGAACTCCTCGCCGTGTTTCAGCGACAGCGCGAAGCCCGCCATCAGCTCCGGAATCTGTTCCAAGTCCCGCAGGTTCACCATTTCCACCGGCGAGTGCATGTAGCGGTTCGGCAAACTGATCAGCCCGCTCGCGATGCCCCCGCGCGTCCAGAAAATCGCATCCGTGTCCGTGCCGCTCGTCGCGCTCGTAGCCTCGTGTTGCAGGGGAATCTTCAGGTGCGCCGCGACCTGCTCCAGCCGCTCGATCACCGCCGGGTGATTGCACACGCCGTGCGTCACCGCCGGTCCGCCGCCCAGCTTGATGTCGCCGTGAAGCTGCTTGCTCACCGTCGGGTAATCCGTCGCGTGCGTCACGTCCACGACCAGCGCCACGTCCGGCTTGAGCGAGTAAGCAATCTGGCGCGCGCCCAGCAGCCCGACCTCCTCCATGATGTTCGACACGAAGCAAATCTCCGCCTTGAGCTTCTTCTTCTGCGGCCGCAAGAGCCGCAACGTCTCCGCCACCGCGAACGTCCCGATGCGATTATCAAACGCCCGCGCCACCGCCAGGTCCCCGCGCAGATGCTCGAACTCATTCGTCATCGTGATCGGGTCGCCCACGCGCACGAGCGACTGCGCATCCCCCTTGTTCGCCGCGCCGATGTCAATGAACAGGTCCGCGATCTCCGGCAGCTTGCGTTCCTTCTGCGCTTTCATGAGATGCGGCGCGACGTTGCCGATGACGCCCTTCACCGGCCCCTTGCGCGAGTGGACGACCACGCGCTGGGCCTTGGCGACCACGGCATCCACCCCGCCGAGCTTGCGCACCCAGATGAAGCCATTGTCATCAATGAAGTTCACCACGAGCGAAATCTCATCCGCATGCGCCGCCAACATCAGGCGCGGCCCGCCGCCCTTATTGAGCACGGCGACACAGTTACCGTAAGCATCGGAAAACGTCTCGTCCGCGAACTCCTTCACATAATCGAGCCAGACCCGCTGCCCGCGCGCCTCATGCCCCGAAGGACTGGGGGTGTTGACCAACTTGGTGAGGAACGACAGTGATTCAGAACGCATGCGGGTGGAGAATAAGCAGTGGGAAAGCGCGCGTCCAGCTTGCGGCTCCCGGTGGCACCCGCGTTTCTGGCAACCCGCATCCGCCTCGCTACCCCCGTGTGCCGCCCCTTTCGGGGCTTTGTTGTCTCTCACCTGGAGAGCAATCATGTGAGCCACACGGCGGTGTAGGTCGCGGGTGTTGAGAGTTGAAGGTTGAGAGTTGAAAGGACCGGGGGGAGCCACAGATGCACACAGATTGAACACAGATGAAGCCGTTCCCCATTTGCGTTTCATCTGCGCCAATCTGTGGCCAAAACTCCCTTCGGTGGTGATGGCTACGCCGCCAGCTGGAACTTGCGCTGGCCCAGCGAGCCGAACCGTTGCATGAGTTCGCTCGCATCCTGCTGCGCCAGTGACCGCGCCTCGGCGCCGAGCCGGGACAGTCCGGCTACCAAGGTGGCTCGTCCGGCAGGACCGCTGTCGCGGTATTCCTCGGCCGTGCGCGTGAGCAACTCCGTGAGGACCGTTTCGAGCTGCCGCGCTATCTTGGTGTCATTGGCGAAAGTCCATCTGCTGGAACTGGTCGATGAACCGCACGCGCCGGTTGAGGGTCTTCTGATGCACGCCGGCCTCCGAGGTCTGGATGCTCGTGAGCATCTCCTGGCAGAGCGCCGCCGTTGGTTAGCGCAGAGACGCCACGCAGTCGGCGACGACGACCTCCACGTCGCGGCGGATCTTCACCGACGACTCGTTCGCCGTCCGCTGCCGGGCCAAGATGCCCCCCTGCTGTTCGGCCGTGGTGATGAGTTCCCGCCGCAACGCTTCTGGCGCGGGCACCTGGAACTGGTGCGTCTCGAACGCGAAGAACCAGTCCAACTGCTGCGGCAGCGGGAACGAGCTCTCGATGGTGGCGACCAACTGCTCCGGGTGCGCCACAAGCTTTCAGGCCAAGGCCCGTCACTTGGCAGCAGCGGATTCGCGCAGCTCCGGGTAGCGCCGGAGGAAGTCCGCCGGGGCCGCCCAGAACCCGGCTTCGAGTTCGTGCAGGCGCGTGCTAACCTCGTCCAGCCGCCGTGCCCCTCACCCCATCAGCCCCGCAATCGGCGGGCTGTGATAGAAAAGATGTGGGCGGCCCTGTTCGTCCAGCCAGTGCGCGTCTTGCGGGATACCCAACGCATCGTAAATCGTCGCGGCGAAATTCTCCGGTGTCTGCGGGGCGCTGGTGGGGTAGCCGCCGATCTTGTCCGACGAGCCGACCACGTGCCCGCCTCGCACGCCACCACCGGCGAAGAACACCGTCTGCACCGCGCCCCAGTGGTCGCGGCCCGGTAGTTTTCCGGAACCCGGCAGCGTGGAAATTTTCGGCGTGCGGCCGAACTCACCGGCCATCACGACCAGCGTGTTCTCGAGCAAACCGCGTTCGTGCAAATCGTCGAGCAGCGCGGAGACAGCGCGGTCCATCGGCGGCAGTAGGTAGTTCTTCAAGTTCGGAAACGCCGCCTCATGCGTGTCCCAAGTCTCGTTGTTGCCGAGGTTCACCTGCACGAGCCGCACGCCGGTCTGCACGAGCCGCGACGCCAGTAGCAGGGACCAGCCGAACGAGTTGCGCCCGTAGCGCTCTTGTTCTCTCGGGTCCGCGTTGGTCACATCGAAGGCCCCGGCAACCTTGCCATCCGTGAGTAGCGAGGTGGCCATTTGCCAGTAACGGTCGTGGTCTGTGGCTTCCGCCGCGTGAGCGAGCTGCGTGCGTTGGCCGTTCAATTCCTTGGCTAAGGCGAGCCGGTCTCCGAGCCGTCCGTCTGCGAGCCAGTGGGGCAGAGTTAAGTTCGGCGCGCGGAAGTAGAGCGAGCCTTGCTCCTTCGCACCCTCGGCGTGGTGAAAGAGGTATTCGGGATACGCGCCGTAGTTGACGGCGTTGTAAGGAGCACAGTCGAGGAACCACGGCTCTCGGCGCTTGCCGGCGATGCCTGCAAACTGCCCCGGAATCACGCGTCCCGTGCGATGCACGATCTTCTCTGGCAGGATGAGCGCGGGCGGCAGGTTGTGCTTCGGCTCGAAGCGCGTCGCGGCCAGCGAGGTGATGGACGGCCAGTCGGAGCCCTTGGGGCGGTTGGGGTCGAAGCCCGGCGGGATGTCCGAGCGGCCCGTGAGCATGATGTGGTGGCTCGCGGAATGGTCGTTGGACTTGTGCGTGAGCGAGCGGCAGAGCGCCCAGCGCTCACTGCGTTTCGCCAGCTCGGGCAAGTGCTCACAGATGTGCAGCCCAGGCGTGCGCGTGGGGATGGGTTTGAACTCACCACGAAACTCTGAGGGCGCGTCCGGCTTCATGTCGAAGCTCTCGTGCTGCGCCAACCCGCCGGAGAGGAAGATGTAGATGACGGACTTCGCTGGCTCGCGACTGGGGCTGCCCGCCGCGTGCAGACAGTTCAAGTGATTCATCCCCAATCCCAGCAAGCCAATCGTGCCCGCCTGCACCGCCGCGCGGCGGGAACAGTCGAATGGGTTGTTCTGTGGTTGGGCCATGTGCTTTCGGGTTTGGTCGTCAATATGGACGTGCCTGCGAGGGACAAAAATCAGGATTTGTGACTGTTAATTTCCAAAGACCTGTTGCCGTTCCGCCGCCGCCAGCTCTCGCCATGTGCCCGCTGCCAATTCCTGTAGCCGAAATCCCCCAATCCGAACGCGCAAGAGCCGGAGCGTCGGGTGCCCGATGGCGGCGGTCATGCGGCGGACCTGACGGTTCTTCCCTTCGATCAACTCCAGTGACAGCCAGCAGTCAGGCACATTTTTACGGACGCGGATAGGCGGGTCGCGCGGTGGCATTTGCGGCTGAGGGTCCAGCATCCGCGCGCGGCAGGGCAGGGTGGGATGGCCTTGGATGACGAGGCCCGGCTCCAGCTTGCCGAGAGCCTCGGCTGCGGGGACGCGCTCAACTTGCACCCAATACTCGCGTTCGTGCGCATGGCGCGGATGCAGCAACCGCTCGTTTAACTCTGCCTCGTCACTGAGCAGCAGCAAACCCTCCGAGTCCGCGTCGAGTCGACCGATCGGATACACGGCCTGTGGAAATCCGAAATCCGCCAGGGTGCGAAACTGCGAGCCAGGCTCCGGCGTGAACTGTGAAAGGACCCCGTAGGGCTTGTGAAAAGCCAGGAGCATCAGGCGGGGGGGGGCACCGAGCGGCGGGGACAATAGGATAGCGGCTGCACGGGCTGGACTTTGGGCCGCACTAATTTGAGGTGGAAGAAAAATTCCGCTTAAGTTCCGCAGCGGCCTTTCCGACAATTCGTTTGGGCACAGACAGCGGTTGTCCCACCCAGCCACGTAGGCTGCTTCAAAAGAAAGACGAACTATGAAGCACCAATTGGAAATGACCCTCGCCGCACCGGCACCCACCCCGGCTCCCGCCACCCGCCGCGCCTTCCGCCGCCAACGGCGCATCCCGAGCGCTCACTGGTGGTTCGACCAGATGCGCAAAGCAGTGGACGAGGCGATGGACTGGCAACCCGCCCCGCCTGCGCGTCCGGAGCAGACGAGTCTCATGCTGGCCACGGGCCGGGCGAATGCGGCGTAAGCCGTTCACGGCCAGCTTCAGCGCGCTTACTTCATCGGGCCGGTGCGTCGGTGACAATCGGGCGCGGTGTTGCGAGAGCTCGGAGCTGCGGCACATCGAATCGCTCCAATAGTCCGAAGCAGAAAAGTTCCGGCTGCTGATTCACCCCGACGTTGTTGGCGATCATGTCCTTGAGGCTGCCCAGCGGAGCGCGCAATTCCAGACTGCCAATGGCCTTTTCCTCCAGCGCGGCGGCGACCGTGGAAGACACGCTGGCGCGTGGCCCGACACTGACCAGCCTGACCGGGCCCAACTTGCGCTCGCCAGCCAGCCAGCGTGCGGTCGCACTTAACTGACTTGCCTGCAGGCCGAGCGGACGGTCGCCCACCGCCGCCACGAGCAGGGCGAACAGGAAGTCCTTTTGCGCGATGCGCGACTCGCCGAAATAAAATGGGTCCACGGCCACGACGCGAGCGCCGTCGGCGAGCAGTTGCGCCACCTCGGGGGCGAGTGACTTGCGCCCGGTGTCGCCGACCAGGAGCACCGTCGAGCGAGGCGTTCCCTGAGTCAGTTCCACGGCGGGCACGGTCCACGCCTCGCCCATTTTCAAGCGCCAGTAAGTGGCGCTGACGCCGTTGGTGCTCTCGGCCCCCGCCAGCTCGGCGCTCACGTTGTAGTGCTTCGCGTGAACGACCCCGCCGAGGAGCGCGCGCTGCGTTTGCTGCAAGCGCGTGAGCGAGGAGGTCGGGAGCGCAGTGGAAATGCCACGCGGCAGCTCTTTCGCGAGCCGGGTAGCGAGTTGGTTGAAGTCCAGGTTGTCCCCCGGGAGCGGCACGTTCAAATCTTCGGCCGTTTTCACCTCGGTCTCGCTGGCGATTTCCTTTGGCTCGAACTTCGTGTCGCCGGGAAAAAACGTATCGCCTAATATCCGGTAAAAGGCCTCGCGGTTCTCCTGGTCGAAGTTATGCGTGCCGGGGACGTGGTTGTTGTGCCAGCGGAGTTTGGCCTCAGCCTGGAAGAGCTTGAAGACTGGTTGCGCGGCGTCGAGGAGTGGCTGGAGCGCGTGGCCGGTGGCGAAGCAGCATTGGTCCTTCGCGTTGTAGGTGAGCAACGTCCCGCGAGGCGCGAGCATGGCCGTGAGGTGCGTGTAGTCCACGACTGTGGCAAGGTCGCTGGGCGTCTGCTCGGAGTCGCCGAGGTCGGCGAAGTTCCGCGCGCGCGTGCGGAAGCTGGAGTAGCCGGCGACGGGATTCGCAAGCGTCACGCGTGGGTCGAGCGAGCTGATGAAGAGGGTCTGCCAACCCCCGCCGGAGAGGCCGCTGACGGCCACGCGCTGTGGGTCGGCCTCGGGCAAGGCGAGCAGCAAATCCAGCGCGCGGGACATGGCGAGGTAGAAGGGCGCGATGCCGCTGGAGCCACAGAGGTCGAGCTGGTTCATCGTGTAGTGCGCGAAGCCGGGCGAGCGGAGTTGGCCCATACCGAGCCACTCGGCGTTGAGCGAGATGACACCGCGCTTGGCGAGGTTGATGCAGCGGATTTGTTTGTAGGTCGCGGCTTTGCCCTCTGCGGCGTGGCCGTTGACAGCGAGGTGGACGGGCACCTTGCCGGTGATTTTCTCCGGGAGGTAGAGCAGCGCGGGGATCCACAGGCCGGGCAGGGCTTCGTAGCGCACCTTGCGAATCGTGTAGCCGGAACCGCCGGGAATCGTGTCCAGCCACTCGACCTTCGTCGGTGCGGTGCGCCACTGCTTGGCCTCGCCCCGGAAGACGACGGCATCCAGCACTTCGCGGCGCAGGCGGGCGGCTTCTTTGTCCCACGCCGCGTTGGACTTGAGTGCGGGCATGAGCGGGACGCGGTTTTCGGTGTAGTTCTGAACTTCGGCGAGCGCGAGGTTTGGGCCGATGATGTCGCGGGCGAGGAGCGGGGCGAGGAGGTTCGTCTGCGCGGGCGCGGAGAGAAGGCTCGCGGCGAAGACGAGCGAGGCGAGGCGCAAAGATCGTTTCATAAAATAATGATGCGACGAAGCGGTGCGGACGGCAACTGTGCTGGGGTGCGGCCGTGGGCCGTGCGCGCTCCATCACCCCCCCGCCACGATGCGCACGATTTCCAGCCGGTCGCCGGCTTGGAGTGTGCGCTGCGGAAACTCCGAGGGTGAGACCGCCTCGCCATTGTGCTCCACCACCACGCTGCGCGGGAGCAACTTTTGGGCGAGGAGGAAGGATACGAGCGAGCAGGGCAATGGAGTGATGACTTCGCGACCGTTGGCGACGACGTGCATAGAACTCATTTCGTCCCGAGCTGAAGCGTCTGCCGCACGCCGTCCACGGTGACGACCACGCCGTTGTCCGCTGCCGCTTCCATGCGGACGAGGCGGCGCTTGCTGTCGATCAGCATGGACAGCTCGCTGCCCAACTCGAAGCGTTCGCCGTTGATGACGGCCACAGTGCGCTTCGACGTGCGGAGCAGCGAACGCAGCTCCAGCTTCGTCGCGGGCGGTGGTGGCGCACGCAACTCCCCCACTGGCTCCGGCGCAGCGGCAGGGCTCGCGGCGCCGGTCGCAGGCAGCACCGCCTCCGTGCCGGTGCGCACCCACGACACCACGCCGGGCAACCCCTCGCGCGACTCGAACTCGAGGGCGCTGAGGACGACACCCTTTGTGTAAGGGTTCACCTTGATGCGCGCGATTTCGTTGGTGTCGCCCCGGCGGGCGGCGAGCTTGAAGGCGAAGAGTTCACAGAGTGCTTCGCGGGTGTCGGGGTCGAGCTTGCGCTCGGGCTTTAGGTTTTCGTTCAGCCAAAGATGGGCGAACTCGTGTGCGCAGGTGGAGAGAGTCGTGGTGCGGAGTTGCCCACTCATCAGGATTACGTTGTGCGCGAAGCCGCCGCCGATGAGCCGGCTGATGGAGAAGCCAAGCCGGTGCATTGTGTTCGTAGCGTCGCCGCCGGCCTTGGCGTTCCAGTAGTCCACGTCCACCAATTGCACGGCCACCTCCGCGCTGCGCAGCGAGATTGAGCCATCGGAGAGCGTGCTCAACTCACTGCGTGCCTGGGCAAAGAGCTTGGTCGCCTCGTCTTGGGCCACGACGACATTGGCCGCGTCCGCGCGGCAGAAAATGCGTCCATCGGTAGTCTTGGTGGTGGGGTCCTTCACCGGCAGTCGGCACAGCGCGCAACGCGTCGGCAACTGTTCGCACTCGGCGCAGATGTGGTTCGTCTGGTTGTGGACAAAGTATTTTCCGACGAGCGGTGACTTTGCGCAGACCAGGCAGGTGAGCGCCCCGGTGGGCGGGGCAGGGGAGCCGTAGGGTTGAGCGGACGCCGAAACCCCAGTGCCGGCGAGCAGCAAGGCGAGGAGCAGCGGCAGTTTCATAGTCACGCGCTCAACGCCGCATCCCAATCTTTCCAGACCGGTTCGTAACCGAGGCGGCGGATGAGGTTGGCAATCTCTTCCGGCGAACGCTCGTCAGCAATTTCAAACTGCCCCGTCGCATTCGTCTCGCGCCCCGCTGTCGCGGCCCACTCGCTCGCGCCCGCCGCCAGTTCCACGATGCGTCCGCGCTCGGTGCGATGGATGTTCTCGCGCCCCGCGCCCGTGTATCCGCCCGGCTCCGTGTGGCTGCCCGCGCTCGCGAGTGTGATGCCCAGCGGCAATAACCCATCGCGCAACGACGCCGGCTCACGCGTCGAGAGCACGAGTCCGACATCCGGCAGCAGCAGTCGGAACGCGGCGACGAGTTGCACCAGTTCGCGATCGGACATGGTCGTCAGCGGCTGGAACTCGCCGGCGCACGGACGCAGGCGCGGGAGCGATATGGTGACTTGCGCCTTCCAGCAATGGCGCAGCAGGTATTGAGCATGGGCCGCAACGCTCAACGCCTCGCGACGCCAATCCGCCAAACCAAACAGCGCGCCGATGCCGAGGCGACGGAAGCCCGCCGTGTAAGCGCGCTCCGGCGTTTCGAGTCGCCAATCGAAGTTCCGCTTCGGCCCTGCCGTGTGCATCCGCTCGTAGATGGCTCGGTCATAAGTCTCCTGATACACCACCAACCCCTCCGCGCCCGCTGCCACGAGGGGCCGGTATTCCTCCGTCTCCATCGGCCCGACTTCGAGGGAGAGGCTCGGCCACTCCTCATGCAGCGCGCGGACGCACGCGGCCATGTAATCGGTGCCCACAAACTTCGGATGCTCGCCCGCGACGAGTAGCAGGTTGCGGAAACCCTGCGCGTGCAACGCCCTCGCCTCACGCCGGACCTCCTCGACCGCGAGCGTCACGCGCAGAATCGGGTTATCGCGTGAGAAGCCGCAGTAGGCGCAGTTGTTGATGCACTCGTTGGACAAGTAGAGCGGCGCGAAGAGTCGGATTACCTTGCCGAACCGCTGTTGGGTGATGGCTTGGGAGCGATGGCAGAGCGGCTCCAGCAGTTGCCCGGCAGCGGGTGAAATCAGTTTGGCAAAATCCTCCAGCGACAAGTGCGTCTTGCCCAAGCCAACCGACGCCTCCGCCAGTGAAGTCGTCATGGCGGACTGCTCCAAAGCAGCCACCGGCAGCGCGTTGAACTCGGCGACGAAACTCATTGCGGAAACCGTAACAGGGCAGTGGATTGGGGCAAGCGGTGAGGCAAGCTCCCGTAGTCGCAGCCTTTAGGTTGCGAATCGAAGACGTAAACCAAGCGCAGGCTGAAGCCTGCGCCTACGCCGCGTCAGTAAACGCCTTCGACGATGGTCTTGGTCATCGCACCGAAGGGGCGCACGTCGCCGACGCCGTCCCAGGCGTAGGGCGGGCGCGGGGCGCGGCGGATGACTTCGTCGCGCTCGAGGAAGCGCGGCATGAAGAATTCCTTCGTGAGCGTGGTGAGTTCCGCACGGCCCCAGGTGTCGTAGGCGACGGTCGCGTCGGTCGCGTCCGGGTTCACGACGCGGAGGACGGCGCGGGGCTGCGGGGCGTAGTAGGTGACGCTGAAGTTGTCCTCGGGCTGAAGCGGGACGCTGGCGGCGAGGCCCATGAGCGTGTTGCCGTAAGTCGGGTAGAAGCCGATGCGGTTCTCCAGTAACTCCTCGACTATGAAGCGCACTTCCTGCGGCTTCATGGAGGTGCCGCCGCAGAAGACGCCGCGGATGCCGGCGTCCCAGAGATTCACCTTCTCGGCGATGGCTTCGAGGAGCTTGGGCGTGGTGAAGAGGCCGGTGACCTTGCGGTTTTTCAGGATGAGCGTGGCCTGGTCCACGACGTGGGTCATGTATTGCTTGGCGACGTCGTATTGCTTGTTGGTGATGAGCTTCTTCACGAAGCGCGGGTCGAGGTCGATGAAGTAGCAGGAGCTGCCGCGCACGTTGGCGAGGTGCTCAATGGCGAGGCGGAGACGGCGGGGACCGGTGGGGCCCATCATCAGCCACGCCCCGCCGCGCGGGAAGTGCGCGTCGGAAATCTTCTCGCTGAACTCGGAGTAATCCACCTTGTAGTCGTTCCAGCCGATGCGCTGCTTGGGCATGCCGGTGGTGCCGCCGGTCTCGAAGATGTTATACGGCTTGCCCTTGAACGCGGCGGGCACCCAGACCTCGGGTTGGAGGTCGCGCAGGGATTCGTCGGCGAAGTGGCCGAACTTCAGGAGGTCTTCGGTCTGGGTGACTTCCTTGCGCGGGTCGAAGTTCTTCGCGGCCCAGTCGAGCCAGTAAGGGCAGCCGGTCTCGGGGCTGAAGTGCCACGCGACGATGTCGCGGAGGTGGGCGTCGAGTTGGGCTTTGGCCTGGGCGACGAGTTCGGGGGCAACGGTGGGGATGGGCATGGTGTCAGTTCAGGAATGAGTTGTGATGAAGGCTTACGGCTTCACGGCCTTCGCCTTCACGGAGTCGTGCAGGCCGAAGAGGTGTGAGTTGCTGGCGATGTAGATGACGCCGTTCGCGATGACCGGCGTGGAGTAAACCGGCGCGCCGAGGTTGCACTCGCTCAGGACTTCGGCCTTCGGGCCACCTTTCGCGGCGAGCACCACGAAGTCGCCGTCCTCGTCGCCGACATAAACCTTGCCGTCGGCGACCATCGTGCTGCCCCACATGTGCGCCTTCATGTCGTGCTTCCAGTGCAGCTTGCCCGTCTCGGAATCGAGGCAATACACAAAGCCGGAGAAGTCGCCGATGAAGAGGAGGCCGGTGGCAGGGTCAATCGAGACCGTCGAGATGCTGCGGTTGATGCCTTTGAAGCTCCAGATGACGCCAGTCTTGGTAATGTCGCCGGTCTTGGTGGCGTCGAGGCAAACGAGGTGGCCGACGCCTTCGCCGTGCTCGGGGTCCTGGCCGGTGGCAACGTAAATCCGATTCTTCCAGAAGACCGGCGTGGCGATGATTTCGCTCGGGCCTTCAGCGGCGGGATATTTGATGGGCTTGCCGTCCTTGGCTTTGTATTCGGGCGGGTTGGCGTCGTATTTCCAGACTGTCTTGAGGAAGGAACCGTCGGGTTCCTTCTTGGGAGTGGCGTCGAAGGCGTAGCAGAAGCCCTCGCCGCCGCCGAAGAAGATGAGGTCTTTGCCGTTGACCTTGCCGGTCGAGGGCGAGCTCCACTGGCCGTGGAAGAGACGGGAGCCAATCTTCGCGTCGTCCTCGCCGAGGAGTTCGCCGGTCTTCTTGTTCACCGCGACGAGGCTGGGCGAGAGCGGCGAGGGGACGTTGACGTGCGTCCAGTCCTGGCCGTTGGAAGTCGAGACGTAGAGCACGTCGCCGATGATGAGGATGGAGCAGTTCGAGGCGTTGTGCGGGAAGACGCCCAACTCATCCATCATGTCGTAGCGCCAGATGATGTCGGCGTCCTTCGGGGTGGGGGGGATGGGCGGGGCCTGTTTGCCGTCCGCGCCGAGCACGTCCTGCACGACGTATTTGGCCTCGTCCTTGTAGGGGCCGTCGTTGCCGTTGGCCATGCCTTCGACATCGAGGCAGAGGATTTCGCAACGGGTGGTGACGACGTAGAGGCGGTTGCCCTCGATGACTGCGGACGAGAAGAGGCCGAGGCTTTCCCAGTCGTTGACCTTGCCGGACTTGAGCTTCGAGACGACGAGTTGCCAGTTGAGTGCGCCCGTTTTCTCATCGAGGCAGAGCAGGATGGAGCGGTCGCCAAGGTGGCGCTTGTCGCGGGGCACGTCGTTGTTGGTGCCGACGTAGATGCGGCCATTGGCGATGGTGGGGTTGCCGTAGCTCTGCGAGCCGAGCTTCACTGTGAACTTCACGTTCTTCTGCGTGGCGGGGTCGTGGTTCTCGCTGCCCTTCAAGAGCTTGCCCGGCTCGAAGCGGTCGGGCAGGCCCTTGGCAGGGGAATACATGTTGCGGTATTGCGAGCCGCCCCATTGGGACCAGTCTTGGGCGTGGGAGACGAGGCCGGCAGCGAGCAGTGCGGCGGTGAGGAGGGAGAGATGTTTCATATTGGTTTCGGATTAAGAGAGTTGTTGGCTGGAGGGTTTAGTTGGCGGTCACGCTCACGTTATCAATGAACACCCGCATCTCCTGCGGCGCGAAGCCGTAGAGGCCCGGGCAGCCGTTCTGGTGGGCAATCTTGTGCGGCACCTCGATGGTCCATTCGGCGGGCTCCGGCTCGCCGCGCTTCCACGCCTTCGCGCGCACCACGCCGGAGCCGTCGGGCTTAATGTCCACGCGGGACTTGAGGGTCATCCACTCGTTCGCCTTCCACTTGAACGGCACGGAGACCTTCAGCCGCTCCTGGTTCGAGTTCACTTCGATTTCCTGCGCGTTGCCCCGGAGCACGATCAGGTAGCGCTGATTGATTTGGCCGACCTCCGACATCTTGCGCGGCTTGCCCTCGCTCATCACGTCGGTCTGCACGGTGTAGTTCTTCAGGCTCGGCTCGCCCATGAAGACCGTCGCGCGCTGGAAGAATTTGTTATCAATCGCCTTCACCAGTGCCTTCGTGTCGCCAGCCTCGCGCACCTCGAACTTGAAGCGCGGCCCAATCCACGGCAGTGGCGGGTAGGCGAACTTCACGCCCTCTTCCGTCTCGTGAACTACTGAAATGTCAAAGCCCTCGAAGTTCTCCTTGATCGGCAAGCCCGGCAGCACGCGGCCGCGAATGTAGCCGTGCATGTCACCGAGCGTCCCCTCGAACGCGCCTGCGCTGGGCACCACATCGGGCCCGGCGACGAGTTGGCCGTTCGCGTTGAACGCGCCCTTCATGCTGGCACGGACCTTGGCCGTCGGTGGGATGTAGCCAACCCATTTCAAAGTCTTCGGGTCAAGGTTCTCCTGCACGACAAAGCCGTTCGCGTCGAGCGAGCGGATGTGGAAGGACGCTGCTTGATTCGGCTTCAACAGCACTTCGCTCGGAATGATCTGGAGCTGGGTCGCCTTGCCGGGCGCGGGCCACTTCTCGGCAACCGGCTCGGGCGGGAGCCCGGGGTTGTTACCCGCCTTGCCGAAGCAATAAAGTTTCTTCGTGGTCTGCATATAGATCTTCCCGTTATAGACCGCCGGTGTGCCGAAGCAGCGGCCTTCGAGCGGGACGTGGCTGAGAATCTTCCCTTCCTTGTCGCTCGGCTCAATGATGTAGAATGCGCCGGTCGTGCCCGCGTCGCCCTCGCCCGAGCCTTTGCTCGCGGGGTCGTCGAGCATCGGGACGTAGAGCTTGCCGTCGGCGTGGACGAGGCCGGCGTTGCGCTGCTCGATGCCCAGCTTCACGCGCCAGAGAATCTTCCCGTTGTTCACGTCCACACAGCAGAGGTCGCCCTTCTCCGCGACGACGTAAACGCGGTCGCCCACCAGAATCGGATGGCTCGTGGAAGTTGAAATCTCCGGCGTGTGCCATAGCTCAACCGCCTGCCGTTCGACCACCACCGGCGCGTTCGTCGGGTTGGTCGGCTCCACTTGCGGAATCTTCATGCACACCATCTGGCCGGGCTCGTAGGGCGTGCCGAAGATGGCGATGACCTTGTCGTTGTTGTGGACGACGGCCGTGGAGTTGATGCCCGCCTTGAACAGCGGCACGCGCCAGATGGCCTCGCCCGTGCGAGCATTCGCGCAGAACACGTTGCCGTCGCCGGTCGCGGTGATGAGCACGCGCTTGCCCTTGAACCACGTGAGCACCGGGTGCGAGAAGGAGTTGTCGCGCGGGCGTTCGCCGGACCAGCAGGCCCACACGAGTTCGCCTGTCTTTTTGTCGAAGGCATACATGCGGTCGCCCGCCGCGCCTTGATTGCCCCAGTTGGAGGTGACGCCACGCACGATGACGAGGTCGCCATCAATCAGCGGCGTGGCCGTGCGCGAGTTCGGGAACGTGAGCCGACCGAACTGCTCCATCATCGAGTAGCTCCACAGCTCCTTGCCGTCCGCCGTGAACGCGTTGAGCATCCCCTGCGTGCCGAGCGTATAGACGTTGCCCGTCTCCGGGTCCACCGTCGGACTGCTCGTCGCGTAGCGCAGGTAAATCGTGTCAGACAGGAAGTCCGTGTAGCGCTTCTCCCAAAGCATCTTCCCCGTTTCCGCGTCGAAGCACCGCACGCCCTCCTGCAACTCCGCGCCCTCGCCGAGGTAGCCCATGATGTAGAGCTTGCCGTTGGCGATGACCGGCGCGGACTGGCCAGGGAACTCGGCGGTCCACAGCGGCTTTTTCGGGTCAATCGCGCTGGGCAAACCCTTTTCAGCGGACGTGCCGTTCTGGTTCGGCCCACGCCAAGCGAGCCAGCCCTTCACGGGAGCGGCGGCGGGAGCGGCGCTGGCGGCGTGCTGCGTGAGCGAACACGCGCACAGCAATGTAAGGAGAGCGGGAGTCAGTAGTTTCATGGCCTGAGCGTTCAAAGTCGTGGCAAGTGGCGGCTACGTTGGCAAACACACGTTGGGCGGCAACAAATTCTCTTCCCAGCGTTGCGGTGATTTTCCACAGTGCGCGGCACTGCGCAACCAAATACTACGGACACGTATTATCTGCACACTGGTTTCCGACCTATGGCCACCCGCCCAAATTCAACGCCCCCAGCCCAGCCCATTGACTCGCCCGACCGTCGTCGGCTGCCTCCGCTGTTGCGCCGCGCGTGGTATGGCTTGAACCAGGCCTTCCGCCGCCGCATCGCGGGCACGGGCGCGACGCCCGACCAGTTCACCGCGCTCCGCTGCCTCACCGAGGCCGACGCGAAGGGCATCACGCAAGGCGAGTTGACCAAGCTGATGAGCAGCGACCCGAACACCATCGCGTCCCTCGTCGAGCGCATGGAAGCCGCCGGCTGGATTGAGCGCCTGCCGCACGAGAAGGACCGCCGCGCCTATCGCATCCGCGTGAAGCCCGAGGGCAAACGCCTCTACAAACAACTGCGCGAACTCGCCATCGGCCTGCAAGCCAGCGTCCTCACCGTGGTGCCCGAAGGCGAACGCGAAGGCTTCCTCACCCAGCTCGCCGCTGTCGCCGACGCCTGCCGCGAGGCCGCTGAGAAATCTCCGAAGCGCGGCAAGTGAGATGAAGCGCGGACGCCCACGTCCGCAGCCGCTTCGCCACGAGGGGAGCAGCCTAACTCCCGTCGTGCTTGCAGCCGCCTGCTGCGAGCCGTGGGAAAACTCTCCGTTGCTTTCGCCGTCGCGGTCGCGAAACTTCCCGCGACTCAAGCCACCATGCGACCTCGGCAACATCTCGCGCGCTTCGCCTTGTGCGGGCTGCTTTGGCTTACGGGTCGCAGCGAAGGCGTGACAGCCTCAGCCACTTCAACCCATTGGGCCTTCCAGCCGCTTGCCCCGCAAACCATCCCCGCCGTCAAAGACGCCTCCCGCGTCCACAACCCCGTGGACGCATTCATAGTCGCCCGACTCGAAACCGCCGGCCTCCACCTCTCCCCCGCCGCGCCTGTCAACACGCTGCTCCGCCGCCTCACCTTCGACCTCACCGGCCTACCACCCACAGCGGAGGAGGTAGTTGCTCTCCCCCTCCCACCTGCCCGGGGAGAAAGTGGGAATGCGGGAAAGCGGGAAAGTGTGAACCGCGCCGTCGAGCGGCTCCTCAACTCACCTGAGTTCGGCGAGCGATGGGGCCGTTGGTGGTTGGATGCCGTCAGTTACGTGGATGTGTTGGACCATGACAACGATCCCATCAACGTCCCCGTCGCCGCTGACAAGTGGCGCTATCGTGACTACGTCATTGCTGCCTTCAACGCGGACAAACCATTCGACCGCTTCCTTCTCGAACAACTCGCCGGCGACGAGATTGTGGACTGGCGTGGAGCCGACGCTTTCAACGCCGAGATGCGCACGCTCCTTACCGCCACCGGTTTCCTGCGAGTCGCCCCAGACACGACTGATGCCGACGAGACGAACACGCCCGACATCCACCACCTCATTCTTCAGGAAACCACCGAAACCGTCGCCGCCAACCTCCTCGGCATCACGCTCAATTGCGCCCGCTGCCACGACCACAAATACGAACCGCTCACCCAGCGCGACTACTTCAGCTTCGTCGCCCACTTTGCGCCCGCCTTCAACCCGCAAGCCTGGCTGCGCCCCAAGGACCGCGTGCTCACCGACCTGCCGAAGGCCGCGCAACCCGCTCACGCCCAGCAGCTCGCCGCGCTGGACACCGAGCTCAAGGCCCTCAAGCAACAGCAACAGACCCTCCGCGACCGCTATCGCGACCAGTTGCTCGAAACCCGGCTGCCTCGCATCCCGGCGGAACTCCGAGCTGAGGCCAAGCTCGCCGCGCGCACACCTTTCGAGAAGCGCAACGAGGACCACCGCCGCCTCGTGGGCCGCTTCGAGCGACTGCTCCGCGTGACGACCGACGAAGTCCGCGCCACGCTCACCGCGCCGGACAAAGCCGAGTGGGAGCGGCTCGACCAGGCCATCGCCGCCGTCAACGCCCGCCGCCCCATTCCGCCGCAAATCCACGCCGTCTTCGACACCGCCAAGCCCACGCCCGTCCATGTCCTCCGCCGCGGCGAGTTCGCCAAGCCCGCCGAGGAAGTTCAGCCCGCGCTCCCCGTGCTGCTCCGCGCTCCCCACCGACCGGTAGGGCGAGACTCCGTCGAGCCCCAACTCGAGCGCAGCGAGCCGAGTGCAGCGAGCATATCGGGCCGGGTCACGCCCAGCCCAGAAACACGCTCTGCGCGCGCCTCCTCCGTCGGCAAAAAGGGTTCGACGGAGTCTCACCCTACCGGGCCCACCAGCGGTCGCCGCCTCGCGCTCGCGCAACAACTCACGGCCCCCGACAGCCCCGCTGCCGCGCTCGTCGCCCGCGTGCTCATGAACCGCGTCTGGCAACAGCTCTTCGGGCGCGGCCTCGTCGAGACCAGCGCGAACCTCGGCGTCTCCGGCGCGCGCCCCACGCACCCCGAGCTGCTCGACTGGCTGGCCGCAGAGTTCATCCGCAACGGCTGGCAGCTGAAGCCGATGATTCGCCTCCTCGTTTATTCGTCCACCTATCAACAAAGCAGCTCGACCGTCGCCGACCCGCCCCTCGCCGCGCGCGCCCAGCGGGCGGACCCTGCCAACGACCGCCTCTGGCACCAGCGCCTCCGCCGCCTCGAATCCGAGATGGTCCGTGACTCCCTTCTCGCCGTCAGCGGCCAGCTAGACCTCCGTGCGGGTGGCCCGCCTGTCATCACGGAGGTCCGCTCCGACGGCACTGTTGGCATTTCCAGCCAGAAGCTCGTCCGCCCCGAGGACGCCTTCCGCCGCAGCCTTTACCTGCTGCAACGCCGCACATACCACCCCTCGCTGTTGTCCGCCTTTGACCAGCCAGTCCTCAACGCGAACTGTCTCCGCCGGCCCGCTGCCGCGAGCGTGTCACAGTCGCTCACCTTGTTGAACGACCCGTTCGTCATCGAGCGCGCCCAAGGCCTCGCCGCTCGGGTCTGTGTGGCGCAGCCCGACACGGTCGCGCGAATTGAACTCGCCTTCGCCCTGGCCCTCGGTCGGGCACCCACCGGCGAGGAAACCCGCTGGTGCCACGCCCTCGCCGAGCGCGAAGGTGTGCGCCAGCTCACGAGCGGAGCGAACCTTCCAGCCGCCCGCGAAGCCGCGCTCGCGCACGTCTGCCACACGCTGCTTAATACGAGCGAGTTCCTCTCTATCCCGTGAAGCGCGCACTCAACCCTACCAGTGCGACGGAGTTCTCCCGCCGTGCGGTCCTCCGCGCGGGCGCGTTGGGATTCGGCGCGCTGGCGATGGCCGCACTGCTCGCCGGCGCTGCTGGTGCCGCCGTTTCGCCCTTCACACCGAAGCCCTCCGCGCTCACCCCGCCTGCAAAGTCCGTTATCTTCCTCACTCAAGTCGGCGGGCCGAGCCAGATGGACCTCTTTGACCCCAAGCCCGCGTTGGGAAAATTCGATGGCCATCCGCACGCCGAGCGCGTCGAGATGTTTCAGAAAGGCAGCGAGGCCAATCGCATCCTCGGCAGCCCGTGGCGCTTTCGAGCCCGCGGTCAATGCGGCATGGAAATCAGCGACGCGCTCCCGAACCTCGCCGCCCTCGCTGACGAAATGACCCTCGTGCGCTCGATGCACAGCGAGCACAACAACCACGGGGAAGCGCTCATCCTTTTGAGCACCGGGAAAATCTTCATGGGCCGCCCCTCGCTCGGCTCGTGGGTGAGCTACGCGCTGGGCACGGAGAATCAAAACCTCCCCGCCTACGTCGTGCTCCGCGACCCGGAGGGTTACAGCACGCACGGGCAACTGCTGTGGCAGAATGGCTGGCTCCCCGCCGTGCATCGCGGCACGGAGTTCAGCACACGCGGTGCGCCGGTGCTCAACTTGCATCCCGCTCAGCCCGTCGCGGCGGAGTCACGCCGCGCCCAGCTTGAACTGCTCGCCAAACTGAACCGCCGCCATCAACAAGCCTTCCCCGGCGAACCTGAGTTGGAAGCGCGCCTCCAGAACTACGAACTGGCCGCCCGGATGCAGCTCGCGGCGACCGACGCCTTCAAACTTGATACGGAGAGCCAGGCCACGCGCCAGCTCTACGGCCTCGACGACCCGGTCACACGCAGCTACGGCCAGCGCTGCCTCGCCGCGCGACGGCTCGTCGAGGCGGGCGTGCGTTTCGTGCAGGTCTTCACGCCCATCAAGCCCTTTATCCAACCGTGGGATTCGCACCGCAATGTGGACACGGAAATCGCCGACATCGCCGCGATGACCGACCTGCCGTCCGCCGCACTCATCCGCGACCTGAAAGCGCGCGGGCTGCTGGAGAACACCATCGTCATCTGGGCCGGCGAGTTCGGCCGACAACCCGTCTCGCAGAACGGCATGGGCCGCGACCACAACCGCCACGCGTTCTCGCTGCTGCTGGCGGGCGGCGGCTTCAAGCGCGGCCACATTCACGGCGCGACGGATGACTTCGGCTACCGCGCTGTGCGTGACCGCGTGAGCATCCCGGACCTGCACGCGACGTTGTTGCACCAACTCGGCTTGGACCACGAGCGAGTCACCTTCCGCCACCACGGTCGCAACGAGACGCTGACCGATGCCGAAGTCAGCGGGGCTCGAGTTGTTAGCGGGCTGATTGGCAAACCCACGTAGGCGTCGAGGTGCGGAGGCGGACCGGTTCGCGTTTCAATCTCTCCGCCTCCTTACCTCGGCGGCTACTCTTTCAGCTTGATGCCGAACTGGGCGCGGATTTCGTTGAGGTTCGCGGCGGCGGCTTGGGTCCAGGTGTTGTCGTCGCCGAGGGTGGCGCGCAGGACGCGCTCGGCGCGCTCGGCCAAGGGCAGGGCTTTTGTGCCGCGTCCGCTGGCGCGGAGGACGAGGGAGAGGCGGTGTGCGGCGATGCCGGAGTCGGGGTGCTCGGGGCCGAGGATGCGGTCGCGCAAGCTCAAGGTGCGGCGGCAGTGCGGCTCGGCGGCGGCGAAATCGCCTTGGTCGTAGAGCAGGCTCGCGAGTTGGTCGAAGCTGGTGAGGGTGTCGGGATCATCCGGCTCCAGCACGCGCTGGCGGATGGCCACGACGTGTTTGCAGAGAAGGAGCGCATTCTCGATGTCGCCGCGTGCTGCCAGCAGGGTGACGATGCGGCTGAGGCTGGTGAGGGTGTCGGGATGGTTTGGGCCGAGGGCCCGTTCACGGCCGTCGGCGGCGCTGCGCAGGAGGACCTCGGCATCCACGGCGTAGCCTTGGTCGGCGAGCAGGCTGCCGAGTTCGTGCTGGCTTGTGAGCGTGTCGGGGTGGTCGGGGCCGAGGGTGCGCTCGTGGGCTTCGAGGACGCGATTGAGTAGGGTGGCGGCCTCGGCGAGGCTGCCAAGCTGGCGGAGGCCGGAGGCCAGTTGACTGAGCAGCGCGAGGGTTTCGGGGTGCGCGGGGCCGAGTGTGCCCTCGCTTTGTGTGATGGTGTCACGTAGGGCTCGCTCCTCGGGGGACATCGCTTGCGCAGCGTCGCCCGTGAGGCGGGCGAGGCATTTTTCGGCGAGCTGTTTAATCTGTCCGACTAAATCCATTTGCTGGCGTGGGGCGTTTGACGGCGGACCGATTCAGAATGAGCGGGGCAGGGGGCGTTGCAACGGGAATTTAGGCTGGGAGGGGAGTCGCCCCAATGCGCAACAAAGTCGGTTCACGACTTCGAGGTTTCCACCACGGACTTCAGTTGCGCCAAGCCTTTCTCGAAGTCGCGGCCGACCAGCTTCTCGATGCTCACGAAGAGGCCGAAGGCTTTGGCCATGAAATTGTTTGTGCCGCTCATGCGCCACATCACGGCGGTGCGGTTGCCTTCCGATGCGAAGGTGAACTCGGTGGTGTTGGTGGCGGCGAAGGGTTTGAGGAACTCGAGTTTGATGCGGACGAGCTCGGGTGCCCGACTATCGAGAACGGTCATGCGGCCCGCGCCAACCTTGGAATTCCCCGTCCACTGATAGATGGCTCCGGGGCCAGCGGCGGCCCCGGTGTGAGTGGTCTGCATCGTGGGATCGAGCTTCGCCCACGGCGACCACGCGGCCCAGCGGTGAAGGTCATTCACTTGCGCAAAGACTGCGGCGGGGGCGGCTGTGATGTGGATGGAGCGGCTGAGTTGGAATTCCGCAGGTTGCATCGCCGCGACGATGAGGATGATGACGACGACCGCGAGCGTGACGAGGAGGTAGGGGAGCATGGGGGCGGATTAGTGTTTGGCGGTGGGCTTGGGCGCCGCGGCGTGTAGCTCGCGGAGTAGACGGTATTTCAACGCGACTTCGCGGGCGCAGAAGCCGGCGATGCGCCAGCCGTGCGAGCCGTCCAGGAAGCCGCGCTTGAGCACGTAGCCGCGGAACCAACGGAAGGCGGAGCGCAAGAGGGGCGCGAGCGGGCTGGCGGTCCTGCCCAGCTCGTGTTGCGTCTCGGCCCAGAGGCGGGCGTATTTTTGACAGCGCGCCCAGTGGTCGGCGGCGTCGCGGAAGCTATGGTGGTAAAGGTCGCTGGTGAGGCGCGCGATGGGGCCGGTGAGTTCGAGCCGCTCGTGGACCTTGCCGCCGGCGAAGTGCGCTCGGTCGCGGCGGAAGAGGCGCACGAGGCGGTCGGGATACCAGTCGCCGTGGCGAATCCAGCGGCCGTCATAAAGGACGCAGCGGGGCAGCGACCAGCCGCTGAGTTCGCTGGCCGGCTCGGTAAGTTTCAGGCGACGGAGGTCCTCGCGGAGTTCGGGAGACAGCTCTTCGTCGGCATCAATACTGAAGACCCACTCGTGGGAGGCGAGGGAGAGCACCTTGTTCTTCTGCCCAACGTAGCCGAGCCAGTCCTGCCGTTCGAAGCGCGCGCCGAATTCCTTCGCGATGCGCTCGGTGCCATCGGTGCTGCCGGAGTCGAGGACGATGATTTCGTCAGCGAGGTCCGCACAACTGCGGAGGCAGCGTGGGAGGTTGGCTTCCTCGTTCAGCGTGATGAGACAGAAAGAAATCTTCATCGCGCGAAGGTCAGCGCTGTTTCTCCCGTGCCGCCAGCTCCAGCACGGCGAGGGTCTCCTCCACGTTGCGCTCCAGACTCAGCTCGTCTTTGGGTGGCATCTCGGCGCGGCCGCGCTGGAGAATCCAAAAGCGGATAGCATCGGCGACGGCCTCGGTGTCACGTGGGTCGGCGATGACGGTTCCGTTTTTGCGGGGAGTGATGATTTCGCTCGCGCCGTTGAGCGAGCTGGTGATGACAGGGAGGTCGGAGACGAGCGCCTCGGCGACGACGTTGGAGGACGGCTCGTAGATGGGCAGGAAGAGAAGGAGATCGGCTGCGGCATAGGCGTTCTCCACATCGGCCATCGGCCCCGCGAAGATGGCTCCGTCCGGCACGGCGAAGGGCGGTTTGCCTTTGCCGACGACGAGGAGCTTCACGCGCGGGGCTTTGAGCCGGTGGAAGGCGCGCAGGACGAATCGCAGCCCCTTGCGTTCCCAGCCGGAGCCGACAAAGAGCAGCAGCGTGTCATCGGGCTTGATGCCGAAGCGCTCACGCGTCGCGTTGCGCTGGCCGCGCCGGTAACGCTCTAGGTCAATGCCGTTGCGGACGAGGTGGAGGCGGTTCGCGGGGAAGGGGAAGTTCTCCAGAATCTCGCGCTTCACCATGTTGGAGTTGACGATGATGTAGCGTGTGTTGGCGGGGTCGAAGGTGCGCGCCTCCAGCTTCATCATGTTCCGGTGGAAAGCACCGGCGCAGGCGAAGGGTCGCCGCCACCACTGCGCAAACTGCTGCCTCCGCTGAAGCCAGACGCGATGCACGCCGTCGCCCGCGCGATACACGTCCTGCTGGTGCGTGCGCTCGAGACTGAAGGTCACGTCGAAGGAATGCTTCGACAGCTCGGCGGCCACGGTGTCGGCGAAGCGGGTGGCGCGCACCGTGCGTTTGCCACTGACGGGAACCGCGTGGAGGTGGACGCCCTCGGGCTGGCCGTCCCACGATTCCGCGAAGAGGTGCGGCTCATGCCCGCCGCGCACGAGCGCTTGCAGGAGGCGCTGGAGATACAGCTCCGCGCCGCCCGTGGCGGAGAATTGGCGGCGGATGAGGGCGAGCTTCATTTCGGCGTGCCTACGAAGACGAGGTCCAGCGCGAACAGCGCCCGCACGCGGAAGGGCAGCCACGGAAATACGGGAATGCCCGTGCTGCCGCCACCGAGCAAATGCCCGGACACGGGATGAATCTCGATTGCATGGAAGTGCGGCTCCAGTTCGCGCTGCAAAATTGAGTGCGAATACTGCCGCAAATGCGACGGGTCGCTCTCGTATTGCCGCCCCACGAGGAAGCGCAGGCGATTGCGGAAGCGGAAGGAGTTGGGCACCGATCCGATGAGGCGACCCTCGGGCTTGAGCACGCGGCGGATTTCGCCTAATGCCCTTTGTGGGAACCGCACGTGCTCCATCACCTCGGAGAAGACGACCGTGTCGAAGGACTTGTCGGGGAAGGGCAGTGGCTCGACATCCACGTCCACCCAATGGCCCTGGCAGCCGAGACGTTCCTGAAAGAGTTTTAACGCGGCGCGATCAATATCCACGCCCACCACCGTGTTCCCCTTCGCAAAGTGCTGCGTGAGATTTCCCGCGCGGCAGCCTACTTCGAGGACGCTCTTCCCTGTGCCGACGAGCTGGACGAACATCGCCTTCCGGTCCTCGCCGCCGTAGAGATAATCGTATTTACCGTGGCTGTGGTGTGCTTCGTAAAACGCGGCCACCTCTTCTTTCTGCGTGTTCGACATAAGCAGATAATTCGTTTTCGCAGCGCGAATTCAAGCCCGCGTAAAACTGATGCGTCGTCGAACCTTCTCAAATTGACCACGGAGCGCGGTGAAATGCTGCCCCCTACCCAACTCAAAACCGAGCTTCGAGGTGCTGAATGGCCGGCCAAAACGGTCGCTTGCACGTTCGACAATGTTGGATGCCTTCCGCTACGATTTGGCCATGCCAGACCCGCAGGAAAACTCCGCCGCTCGCCACTACCAAGGCGACGCCGGACGCGCCTACCACGAAGGCAAACGCGGCCTCCCGCCCGCCGCCTTCCCGTGGGTCGCCCGCCTGCGCGCAGAGAAGTTCGCCCCACACGTCCGCGCCACCGACACCGTCGTCGAGTTCGGCGTCGGCGCGGGCTGGAACTTGGCGGAACTCAAGTGCGCCCGCCGTCTCGGCTTCGACGTGTCGGACTTCGTGGAGGTAGCCGTGTGCGAGTTGGGCATCGAGTTCTTCTCCGCTTCCGCCGCCCTCACCGATGCCACCGCCGATGTGGTGATTTGCCACCACATGCTGGAGCACGCGCTGAACCCCGCCGCCTCACTCGCTGAAATCCGCCGCGTCCTCAAGCCTGGTGGCAAGCTCCTGCTCCACGTGCCCTTCGAGAAAGAAGCCCGCTACCGCCACCACGACCCCGCCGAGCCGAACCATCACCTCTTCTCGTGGAACGTGCAGACACTGGGCAATCTCGTGACCGAATGCGGCTTCAAGCTGGAGTCCGCCGCCCTCGGCCAGTTCGGCTACGACCGCGCGGCCGCCGTGTGGGCGATGAAGCTGAGGCTCGGAGAAGTCGGCTTCCGCTGCTCGCGCTCGCTCGCTCATCTGCTCATTCCTGCCGCCGAGGTCCGCGTGGTGGCCACCAAGTGACCGAGCCTTCGTGAAACTTGCTCGACGGTAAATTCGCCCCGGCTCACCGTCTCGCCATGAAAGCTGACGACACTTGCCTCCCCACGCCGTGCATCGCGATTTTTGCCCCCTTCCTCCGAACCGCCTGGCTTTTCGTTTGGCTGGTCGCGTTGCTGGTGACTGGCACGACGCTGTCCGCCGCGCAGTTCGTGCTGTTCGATGCTACCTTCACCTTCACGAAGGACGACGCGGACAATTCCAAGCCGAGCAAATCGCACTACTACGTCAAGGGCGCGGCTATCAACCCCGAGCGACCGCGCGACTGGACCGCCCCGGTGGACTACCGCACCGGCACCGTCCACATCCGCATGGAAGTTCTTGAGAAACCCGCCGGTGGCGAGCCGACGACCTGGAGCATTTGCTACATCCCGAACAAGGGGCAAGGCAACGGCTACGGCTGCACCGGCACGGATCTCTACCGCGAGAAGGGCGTGTATGAGAAAGACGTCTCCATGAAAGCCTTCTGGCAGAACGACGGCATCATCTGGTCCGAAGGCATCAAGCAAATGGACTTGGTCATCAAGGACGGCAGCGGCGGTGGTGGCCACGCTCACAAGCGCGCCGATTCGGAGAAGTTCTTCCCGACCAAGGTCCGCCTGACGGTGGTCCAAGTGTCCGCCGGGGCGAAGTATGACCCGAGCCTCGTGCCCAACCTGCCGCGTAAGGCGGCGGATGCGGGCAAGCCCACGGTCATCGCTGCCGGCACTGCGTGCTGCGGCCCCGCGGCAGACGCGGCGTCCTCAAAGCAGTCGCTTCAACGCCCCCGCCAGCCGCTCGTATTGCGGCAATGAGTTGTAGAGCTGCGCGGAGATGCGCAGCAACCGCTTCGGTGGCGCGGGCCACGGGACGATGGGCACTTCGATGCCGAACTCCGCCAGCAACCGGTCCTGCAACGCGTCGAGGTAGAGCGGGTTCTTGGAAGGCGTGGCGTCCGTGGCGTCGGGAATGGGCACGGATGCCAGTGAGCCGATGAGTTCGTCAGGACAGGGCAGGGGAGTTCCCAGCGCATCGCACAGCACGCGGCGAGCGGCGAGCGCAAGGTCGCGGTTGCTCCGCATCACCTCCGGCCAGCCGCCGGGTCGCAGCGAGCCGATGAACTCAATCGCCTTGGGCACCGACAGCGCCGCGCTCGGATCGCTCGTGCCCATCCAGCCGAACTCGATGAGGAAGCGCGAGCGGTCCGTGCGCTGGGAGTTCCCACCGTGGCTGATGACCAGCGGGCGGATGCGCTCCTGCCGGTCGCGGCGCACATGGAGCAAGGCCGCACCTTTCGGCGCGCAAATCCACTTGTGGCAGTTGCCCGTGTAGTAAGCCGCGCCGAGCTGCTGGAGGTTCAGCGGCACCATCCCCGGCGCGTGCGCGCCGTCCACCAGCGTGTCCACGCCGCGCGCGTTCAGCTCGCGCACTAAGACTTCGATGGGCAGCACCATCCCCGTCTGACTGGTCACGTGGTCCAGCAAGGCCAGCCGCGTGCGGGAGGTCGCCGCGCTTAGCACGCGGGTCGTGATTTCCGCCGCGCTCGTGAGCGGGAACGGAATCTTCACCACCACCACGCGCACACCGCTACGCTGGGCCACATAGTCCAGCGCGTTGCGGCAGGCGTTGTATTCGTGGTCGGTGACCAGCAGTTCATCCCCCGGCTGAAATTCCAGCGAACGCAGCACCGCGTTCACCCCCGAGGTCGCATTCGGCACGAAGACCAAATCCTCCGCCGCGCTGCCCACGAACGCCGCCAGCCTCCCCCGCGCCTCATCCAGCAAGCCTTCCAAGTCCCGCACAAAGAACGTCACCGGCTGCCGCTCCATCCGGTCGCGCAGCTCGCGCTGAAACTCCAACACCGGCAGCGGACAACTGCCGAACGAGCCGTGGTTCAGGAAGGTGACAGCGGGGTCGAGGGGCCAGACCTTGGCAAGGGACTTCGTCATCGGCAGAACTGGGAAACAAACTGGCTGACGCCGATGGTTCGGACTCCAGGAAAGTCAGTGGCCGCTTCGAAGTCGCGGTCTCCGGTGAGCAGATAGTCCGCCTCCGAGGCCAGGACGCAGGCGATGAACTTGGCATCCTCAGGGTCACGTTGGAATTCCGGGGGCAGTGGCACCGGCCAGAGCGCGATGGCCACGCTGAAGCGTTTGTCCCACTGCTCTAGCACGGCGGCAGGCAAAGCAAACTTGGGGCGGCGCAGCACAGCCCGGTATTCAGCGAGGATGTCTGCGGAGGCCACCCATTCCCAATCAATGCTTTCAACCAGATGCATGATGGCCCGCTCGGGATTGCGGTCGCGGAGGATGGCGGACACCACCACGTTCGTGTCCACGACCACTCTCATCGGCGGGCGCGGACGGCGGCGACTTCAGCCGCGATGTCGTCATCGGTCAGGGCGCGGACAGAGGGTAGGTCTTGAGTCTGCCGCAGGAGTTTCCGCCACTCAACCGCCTCGGCCTCGGGCGAGCGGTGGGCGAGTAGAAAGTCCACGAAGCGCAGCGCCTCAGCTTGCTTGTCGCTGGGCAATGCGCGCGCTCGTTCGAAGATGAGTTCTGCGGTGCTCATGGCCTGAAATTGAGTCCGTGTGTGCTGGTTTGCAAAGGCTAAACCGCAATCGGCGCCTTGATGCCCGGGTGCGGGTCGTAGCCTTCGAGAGTAAAATCCTCGAACTGGAAGTCGTGGATGTTGTTCACGGCCGGATTGAGCTTCATCACCGGCAGCGGGCGCGGGGCGCGGGTGAGCTGGAGCTTCGCCTGTTCGAGATGGTTCGCGTAAAGGTGCAGGTCGCCGAAGGTGTGGACGAACTCGCCGGGTTTCAGGCCGGTGACTTGCGCGACCATCAGCGTGAGCAGCGCGTAGCTGGCGATGTTGAACGGCACGCCCAGGAAGAGGTCCGCGCTGCGCTGGTAGAGCTGGCAGGAGAGTTCGCCGTCGGCCACGTAGAACTGAAAGAGCGCGTGGCAGGGCGGGAGTTTCATCTGGTCAATCTCTCCGACGTTCCACGCGCTGACGATGTGCCGGCGCGAGTCGGGGTTCTTCTGAATCTGCGCGATGACCTGGTCAATCTGGTTCACGCTGCGGCCGTCGGTGGTGCGCCAGTCGCACCATTGCGCGCCATAGACGCGGCCGAGGTTGCCGTCGGCGTCGGCCCATTCGTTCCAGATAGTCACGCCGCGCTCTTGCAGCCACTTCACGTTCGTCTCGCCGCGCAGGAACCAGAGCAACTCGTAGAGGATGGACTTGAGGTGGACCTTCTTCGTGGTGAGGACAGGAAAGCTGGTGCGCAGGTCGAAGCGCGTTTGCGCGCCGAAGACGGAGTAAGTGCCGGTGCCGGTGCGGTCGGACTTGAACTTGCCTTTGTCGAGGACGTGCTGGAGCAGATCGAGATATGGCTGCATGTGGGCGGACTATGCCTGAGGGAAAAGGAGGTGGGCAACTCCCGCTTGCCGCCGAGCTGTTGCAATCCCCTCCGACGAAACTGGCATGGGTGAATAGCCCACGCTTCCGGCGCCCCGTCTTTGCTTCACCGTTGCGCGACGAAGTTGGGGCCGACTTGCCCGAAGCGGCTCACCCCGCTGACGGCGATGACTTCCGGCAACTCCTTCGTGGGGACGCGGAACACTCGGTTGCGTTGGGCACCCGGGAGCAATTCCGTTCGCCACACGCCGCTGATGCGCATTTGCACCAGCCACCAGCCGGGGGTTGAGCCGCTGGGAGTGGCCCATTGAAAAACGGAGACGGTCTGCGCGGCGTCTTGGCCGAAGGCGACTTGCGGCCGCTCCGGCACGGCTTTGTCCAGCCACGGGGACGCGGGGACGAGCGCCGGAGCTTGGTTGACGTGCTTCACGAGCTTGTCCGCCAAGCCGTCGCGGTTTTGCATCAAGGGTTTGATACTCCACTGAAGGCTGCCGGTGGCACCGGGCTGTGCGCGGATGAGTTGGAGTTGTTTGAGGATTTCCTCGGCCGTGCGGCCGGGGCCAATCCGCGAGGCAGCAATCCCGGGCCAAAGGTGTCGCCCCGCAGAATTTTGGCTGGCCCACCATTTCAGCAACACGGGGAAACTTTGCTCCGGCGCGTCAATGCTCCAGTAGAGCTGGGGCGCGAGGTAATCCAGCCAGCCCGCCTGGAACCATCGCAGCGCATCGGCGTAAATTTCCTGCGTCGCGTCCATGCCGCGAATGCCGGGCGGATGACCGGGCTTCCAAATGCCAAAGGGGCTGATGCCGACTTTCACCCACGGCTTCTCCGCCTTCACGCTTTGGTGGAAGCGCTGCACGAAGCGGTTCACGTTGTCACGCCGCCAATCGGCACGCGCGAGCTTGCCGCCGGCCTTTTGGTATTTGCGCCAACTCGGCTCGTCCGGGAAATCAATGACCTGCTTCGCCGCGTCCTTCTCGCGATAGGGATAGAAGTAATCGTCTAGATGAACGCCATCGACGTCGTAACGGCGGACGACATCCAAAATGACGCGGAGCGCGTGCTCATGAACCGCCGCTTCGCCAGGGTCCAGCCACTGGAGCGAGCCGTATTTCCGAACCAACTCGGGGCGCGTCTTGCTGATGTGACTCGCGGCCACGGGGCCTTTCGCCGAGGTGTGCCGGACCCGAAACGGGTTGAACCAAGCGTGTAATTCCAACCCGCGCCGATGCGCCTCGGTGACGGCGAACGTGAGCGGGTCATAGAATGGCTCCGGCGCGAGGCCCATCGTGCCCGTGAGATACTCCGACCACGGTTCGAGCTTTGAGGCGTAGAACGCGTCGCAGCTCGGGCGGACTTGGAGAATAATGGCGTTCAGTCGGAGCGCGACGGCTTTATCGAGCAACGCGAGGAGTTCGGTCTGCTGCTGCTGGGAGGTCAACCCCGGCTTCGAGGGCCAGTCAATATTGCCGACGGATGCCACCCACGCGCCGCGAAACTCGCGCAGCAAGGCGGGGGGGATTTCTCTCGATGCCACGTAACTCACGCTCGCCGCTCGGGCGGACAACGCCGGAGTCGCGACCAACAGAGTGAGCATCGCGCGGCGGTTCATGACGGCGGAGATTAGCGGTCGAAGCTCCAAGCTCCAAGGACGCGTTTTTTGACACTTCGCCAACGCCGCATCAGCGCGCTGCCGCATGGAAAACCGTCCTCGGACACGTTCCGCACAAAATCAGGAATTGGCTCAGTTCGGAAATCACCACGAAGGCGCAAAGGTCACCAAGCGGAAGCTGTTTGATACGGGCACCTTGCTTGATTCGCCTTTGAGTCCTTCGCGGTTCAAATCGCTTCTGCGGCAGCCTCGGCTCAGGCTGATTCTTCACAGCACACGACTTCCTCTGCGTTCCTGCTGGCAGACTCTGCCATTTGCGCTGCTCGTCGCTCGCGCACTCGCTTTGCTGGGCTGGTATCTGCCGGGCTTCAGCGAAACACCGCGCTCCTCGGGTCGCCGGCGGAGAGGAGGAAGGCGAGGAGGTCGAGGATTTCGCTCTGGTTCATGCCGTTGAGCAGGCCCTCGGGCATTAGGGAAATGGGAGAAGGTTTGCGGCTCTTGAGCTCGGTGAGTTTGAGCTCGGTGTGGTCGCCGGGCGCGAAGGCGTTTGCGGCGACGAGGAGCTTGCCGGCCTCCTCGGCGGTCACGCGGCCGGTGACGGTGGTGCCGTCTTTCAGCGTGAGGATGCTGCTCTCGTATTGGTCGGAGATGACTTTGCTCGGCTCGATGAGGTTCTCGATGAGGTCGCGCAAGGTGTAGCGGCTGCCGCTGCCGGTGAGGTCGGGGCCGACGCCTCCGCCTTCGTTGCCGAAGCGGTGGCAGTTCAGGCACGCGGCGGCGCTGAACAGTTCGCGGCCGCGCGCGAAATTGCGCTGACGTAGTCCGTCCTTGGCGAAGGCGAAGATGTCGTCCGTGGTGTAGTTGCGGCCCGGGCCGACGGGCGGCTTCACGTTCTCCGCCACGGCGGGTGGCGCGAACTTCGACAGCGCCTCCAGCGTTTTCCGCTCGGCGGCGTCGGGCACGTGGGTGAGCGCTTCGGCGCGCATTTGGTCGAGGAAGCCGCGGAACTGGTTGCCGCCCTGCCACGGCGCGGTGCTGGCGAACCAACTAAAGAACGTCCGCCGCAGCTCGGGCGTCCAGCCGGTCTGCGCGGCGCGCAACCCATAGGCGTAGGCGATTTGCTGGACGTGGGGGTGGCTCTCGCCGGTGCGCAGGAACTTGGGGCCGTAACGGTCGTTGCGGGTCATGCGCTCCTCGGACAACCACGAGACCGGCTCGTCGCGCGCGTAGGTCATCAGCCGCAGCGTCTTCGCCACCGCGCTCGGCGCGCCGAGGGCCACGAGCGTGTGGGACAACTCGCGGTTGAGGTCGTTGGACTTCGCCGGAAAGAGCGCGTCGAGGCGCGCGGTGGTTTGGGCGAGGCTGTCGCGCGTGGGCGCGCCGCTGCGGGCGAGGGTGATTTCGTAGGCGCGCACGAGGGCGAGCTGTTGCGGTGCGGTGAGCTTGGCGAAGTCGAAGGCGTTGAGCAGCGCGAGCAATTCGTTCTGCCGCTCCTTGCCGCCCATGCGGGCGAGCGCGACGGCGGATTCCAGCGCGGCCCAAGGCTCCTTCTGTTTCAAGGCGCGGTCAGCCCACAGCTTCGCGGGTTGCCGCTCAATGGCGACGCGCGCGGCGTAGCGCACGAGGCGGTCGGGGTGGCCGAGGTGGGGCCAGGCTTTCTCGATGGCCTCGGGGCCGGTGCCTTGGTCGTGCAAGCGTTCAAGTTCGACGCGCAGCTTGTGCTCGGGCGTCTCGACGGGCGGCGCGGCGGGGGCGGTGCTGTCGTTGCCGACGTAGGTCACGCGATAGACGGCGGACTGCGTGCGGCGTCCGCCGATGGCGAAATACATCGCGCCGTCCTTGCCGATGACGGCGTCGGTGAGCGGCAGCGGTTTGCCGGTGACGAACTCCTCCAGCTTGCCGGTGTAGCCCGCGCCCTCAGGCGTGAGATGCACGGCGTAGAGTGTGCCGTAGGTCCAGTCGCAGGCGAAGATGGCGTGCTGATACTTTGCGGGAAACTTCGCGCCCTTGCCGGAGACGACGCCTGTGGGCGAGCCGGGGCCGACGTTGATGACCGGCGGCACAATGTCCGGGCAGTATTCCATGAGCTTGCCGGAGGATTCGCGGAAGCCGTAATCGCCGCCGCTCACAAGGTGGTAGATGCGCGTGGGCCGATACCACGGCGTGCCTGCGTCCCACTCCATATCGCTGTCGAAAGTGAAGAGGTCGCCGAGCGCGTTGAAGGCGATATCGAAGTGATTGCGCAGACCGGCGGCGACCATCTCGAAGCGCTTGCCGTCGGGCGAAACCTTGCACGTGTAGGCGTGCGGTTCCGTGTCGGAAAATGCACCGCCGCGCCCGAGACGCGGGAGGACTTGGTCATCGGCGAAGGGTCGCGGCAGGCGCGTGTGCTCCAGCGGTTCGGGTGCGGTGGTGCTGTTGCCACTCGCGAGGTAAAGGCTCTGCCCGTCGGGCGAGAGTGCGATGGAATGATTGCCGTGCTCGCTGCGCCCCTTGATTTCGCGCAGCAAGGTCTTCTCATCGAACTGCCCCGTGCCCTTCGTGTCGCGCAAACGCCAGAGGCCGGCGGTGTGCGGCTGCTCGTTGACCATCACGTAGAGACTGCCGAAGGCGTAGAGCAGGCCGTGCGCGCCGTTGATGTCGGCGGCGAGTTTCTCGACCTTCGCGGCGTCCTTGCTGCCGATGGCCGGCGGCGTGAGGCGGTAAAGCCCGCCATACTGGTCGCACGCGAGGAGCCGCCCCAAGTCGTCCACGGTGAGGCCGACCCACGAGCCTTCGTCGGCCTTGGCGACCTTGTGGATCAACTCCACTTGAAACCCGATGGGCACGCGAATGTTTGCGGGCTGCGTGACCTCGCTCGGAGCGATCGCGGCCTTGGGCTGCGCCTTACCCTTCGCTTTCCCCTGCGCGGTCACGGTTCCGCCTTTGGCGAACACCTCGCCCCACGGCCGTGCCCCATAATCCGCCACCACCTTCGCCGGCTTCCAATCCTCCGCGCCCGGCGACGCCGCCAACCACGAGGCGTCGGTCAAGATGACGCGCTCCGTCCCGTCCGCGAGGCGCAGCGTGAGCGACGCGATGAACGCCGCTGCGGCGCCTTTGTTAGTGGCCTCGGCGAGCAACTCATTGCGTCCAGCGCGCAGGCGCTTGAGCACGTCGGCCTGTGTCGGCGCTTGCCAGTCGGGATTGATCAGGACGAGTTCGCCGTTGAGGAAGACCTTCGCTCCGTTGTCACAAGTCACGCGCAAGACGGCCTCCTTCACGACGGCATCGCCCAGCTCGACGTCTTTCTTCAACCGCGCGCCGGAACCGGAAGATGGCGCATCGCGCCACAGCCATTTCCAAGCTCCAGCGGCTGCGGTAGTGCTGGGTGAAGCCTCGGCTTTGGGCGCGCTGGGCGCGGGCGGCTTGGGGGCTTCGGGCTTCGGAGCTTCCGCCTTGGGCGTCTGCTTCGCCTTGCCTTTCGGTGCGCCCTTCGCCTTCTCCGCCGGTGCGGCACCCGCAGGCAACGCGGCTTTGTCGAACGCCACCGCGCCGCCGTCGGGCAGTTCCTTGAGCAGCACGTCCTTGATTTGCACCTTCATCGCCGGGCCGCGATGGATTTGAAACGCCACGATGCCCGCGAGCGAACGCCGCGCCGCCTCGTGGTCTACCAGCTCCATCGTGACCTGTCCGTCCAGCTTGTGAACAAGCCGGTTCCCCTGCGCGATGACCGTGTATTCGTGCCACTCGGCGACATCCACCTTCACCGCCTCGCGCTGCGCGACCACCCAACGCTTGCCCGCAGGGTCGATGACGACGCTCTGACCATTCTGCCCGAGGATGCCGCCGGCCTTTTCGCCGTAGAGCATCGAGTTGTTCGCCGCCGCTGGATGGATGTCGCACTGGTAGCCGCCGACCGACCACTTACCAACCTCGGGAAGCTCCTTGCTGCGATACTGGATGCCGGTGTTGTTGCCGCTCTGCTTCACCTTCGCGCGCAGTTCGAAGTTCTTCACTGGGCCGCCACGCCAGATGAGGAACTGATTGTAAGCCAACTGCTCCGGCCCCGTCGTGGTGCCGACTATGCAGCCGTCCTCGACCTTCCACAGCGCGGGATTGCCATCCCAGCCGGCGAGGTCCTTGCCGTTGAACAGCGGTTTGAACTCCGGCTCCGCCGCGTGGGTTTGGACGGTGAGCAGCGTGACGATGGAAACGAGCAGTAGGACAGATTTCATAGTGGCAGTGATGGCTATCGAAGGCATCGGCATGGCGGGGCAAGGGACGGGTGGTTCAAGTAGCCGGTTACAGCCCTCCGCGCACGGCGCTGCAAACAGGACGCCACGACGCGCGCCTTCTTCCCTTCCTCGGATGAGGGTTGGGCCACCAACGCCGACGCACCTAACCCCTCTCCCCGGCCCTCGCCCATCATCCGATGAAGAGGGAGCAGATACGCGTCGCTGCTCGGCCACTCCACCGAATCTCATTCCGAGTTAGTATCAGGCAGCTTCTCAAGGGTCGGTGAGTTCCGCACGTTCGGCGGAATACTTGGTCCAGAGCGCGTCGAGGCGCGTCGCGAGCTGGGTCTCGGTGCCGACGGCGATCCAGTAGCGGTAGCGGTAGGTGGACTTCGGCCCAAGGTTCACGCGGTCAATCGGCGCAATGTGGACGCAGGGGCCGGCGGCGGGGTCGTCGCTATTGCCACCGGCGTGCGGGCCGAAGTTCCACGGCTGCGTGGCGGACGGGCTGAAGAGGGCGACGCCCTGGCCGTTCGCGGCGAAGCACGCCATCGCTTGGAGCGGCGGACGCGCCTTGCCCCACGGCGGGCCGGGCGGTTGCGACTCGTCGCGCCAACGGCCTTCGCCGAGGTAGCTTTTGAACCGGTTGAAGTTTCGCGTGAAGTAGCAGGCCGGGACTTCCTGATGACGCAACGCCGCCGGTCCCCAGCGGTCATCGGGCGCGCGTTGGGCGATGAACTCGCAGCGCACGACGAGGACATCGGGCATCGCCGGCTCGAAGCTGGTCCACTGGCGCATGAGCGCAGCGGCCTCTTCGTTCGGCATGTCCCAGAGCTTCGGCACGGTCTCGCCAAAGAGCGTGTGATCGCCGACACGTTTGAACTCCGTGACGCGCGCCCACGAGCCGACGCCACCGCCTTGAATGGGATTCCAAGTCCACGGACTCCAAGCCTTGTGCTGGCCGTCGGCGGTGCGGTTGAGGCTATGGCCGGCGTAGTAGGATTGCTGGATGAGGCGGCCGGGGTCGGCGGAGTTGACGATGTTTTTCGGGTAAGAAGTCCACGAAAGCCACGTGATGGAAGCGCCCTTCGCCCGGTCAATGCCGATCTTCACGGTGCCGTTGTCCACCGTCAGCAAGTCCTCGGCGCGGGCCAAGGCGGGCGGGATGTTCGGGGTTCCGGCCTTCGCACCTGGTTCCGCTCCGAAGGCAGGCGGGGTGCACAGCAACAAGAGGGCGACGACAAGGATCTTCATGGTTCAGAGAGTGTTGGATTCACCCAGGGAAGGAATCAAGTCAGGGGTTTGACGCCAGATGTCATTCGCATCCGTCCGGGGCAGGGGACATCAAGTGAGCTGTCGTTTTTCGCTTCTGCGTGGTCGTCCACACGCTGCACGAATCCGACTCCAAGTTCGGAATTGAAACCCATGCAGCACTCCTCCAGTCTCTGCCGGTTCCGCATCTCAACCGTCTAGCAGATTCAACGCAATTACCTCCATGACATCACTGCAACAACTCATCGAGAGCGCCATACTGAATCTTGCCGCCCAAGCCCAAGGCACCGGGCTTTCCGGCGTGCAAACCGCCGCAGCTGCCGGCTTCGGCATTGCTGCGGTCATGGCTATCCTCGCCGTCAGCCTTACGGTTTTTGTCTTCTTTAGCTTTTGCATGAAACGCATTTGCGAGAAGGCCGGACACGAGCCGGGCATTCTCATCTGGCTCCCCATCCTTCAGATCGTTCCCCAACTTCAGGCGGCGAAACTGCCCGTGTGGATGATCATTCTGTGCTTAATCCCTTTCGTTAACATCTTCGCCTTCGTGTATCTCTGGGTGAAACTCTGCATCGCTCGCGGCAAGCCCGGCCCGCTCGGACTCCTCATCCTTGTGCCCGGGGCGAACCTCGGTCTGATTTGTTACCTCGCCTTTGCTGACTGAGTCCCCTTGTCGCCATGCCCGCCCCCCCCTCCGCAGACACCTTCGAGGCCGGTGCCTTCCACCCCGACTACGGCAACCGCCGTGCCGCCGGCATCCTGCGCATTGGCGGCGGCATGGTGAGCTTCGAAGGTGACGTGGGCTTCTTCGCCTTCCCCCTGGATACCGTCCAAGTCAGCATGGGCGGCGCGAGCGACCGGCTCGTTTTCTTTGCTCACGCCAACTATCCCAAAGCCTCCATCTTCACCAGCGACCAAGCCGTTCTCGGCCACCCCGCCTTCGCGCAGAACGCCACCCTCACCCGCGCACGCGACCGCATCCGTCGCCGCAAACTCGTCGGGCGCTGCATCACCCTTGGTATCCTCGCACTTTTCCTCGCGGCCATCGCCGGCGTGTGGCTCGCGAAAGACCCGATGGTCAAGGCCGTCGCCAGTCAGGTGCCCGCCGAGTGGGAGCAGAAACTCGGCGACACCGCCTTCGCGCAAGCCACCCTCACCAGCAAACTCGTCACCGACGCTGACGTGAGGAAGCAGATTGAGCAGCTTGCCGCACCGCTCCTCGCCGTCGTCCCGCAGGACCGCTACAAATTCAAAGTCCACATCATCGAGGACGCCTCGCTCAACGCCTTCGCCCTACCCGGCGGCAACGTCGCCCTGCACACCGGACTCCTCCTCACCGCCGACTCCCCCGAGGAAGTTCTCGGTGTCCTTGCGCACGAGCTGTCCCACGTCACCGAGCAGCACGGCATGAGAGGCATCGTCCAGGGCCTGGGCCTCTACGCCATCGTCAGCACCTTTTTCGGCGACGTGTCCGGCCTCGCCGCCATCCTCGTGAACAACGCGCCCTTCCTGCTCTCGCAGAAATTTTCCCGTGACCACGAGCGCGAGGCAGATGAGCAGGGCTTCCGCTACCTCGAAGCCGCGAAGCTCAACCCGCGTGGGATGATTTCATTCTTTGAGAAGATGCGGCGTGAGGAAGAGAAGCTACGCGATAAACTCCCCGGCGGCGAGGCGCTGGACGCCTTGAGTTTCCTCAGCACCCACCCCGCCACCACCGAGCGCACCGAGCGACTGGAGAAGCTGTTGGAGAAATCTCCGCGCAAAGACGGATTCACAGCGGTGGACCTGAACTTCAAGGAATTCCAACAAGCCCTCCGCTCGAAGCTCTCGCAGCCGGAGAAGCCCGACGCGAAGAAAGCCAAGTAGCGTGCGAGCGGAAGCCCGATAAGCAACGGCTGAAACCGCTGTAGCGGCCGTCTGTGACCGACGAGTTTTGGGTCGCTTCCGACGTGGGGCTGCGCTCACAGAGAGCCGCAACAGTTTCTAACGAGCTGTAATTTCCCGAACTACCCGTTGCTCCGCGAACACGCCGCGAACACGCCGCCACACACCTCCGTCAGTGTTTGGTGTTGCCGCGTGGATGCCACCGGCTCAGGCTTTCGCACCATCATGACATTCGGCCACCCACTTATTTTGCTCCGCCGCACGGCGCTCCTCGGCGCTGCTGTTAGTTTGTCGGCGATTGGTGCCGTGCTGGCCGGCCAACCGGAGGCGGTAGTCCCTCCCGGCAAGACGATTGACTGGAACAAGGAACGGCAATTCTGGTCGTTCAAGGCACCTCAAGCCCAGCCCCGGCCTGTCGTGAAGAACGTCAAGTGGGCGCGCCAGCCAGTGGATTATTTCATCCTCGCGCGGCTGGAGCAGAAGAAACTTGCGCCGTCGCCCGAGGCGGAGCGGCGGACGTTGATTCGCCGGCTGACGTTGGACTTGACCGGCCTGCCGCCGACGCCGGACGAGGTCGCGACCTTCGTGGCGGACAAGCGGGCGGATGCCTACGACCAACTCGCGGAAAGATTGCTGGCCTCGCCGCGCTTCGGAGAGCGCATGGCGAGCGTGTGGTTGCCGCTGGCGCGTTACGCAGAGGACCAGGCGCATCAGGTCGGCGCGGATTCGACGATGTTTTACGCGAACGCCTTCCGCTATCGCGAGTGGGTGATGGGGGCGTTCAACCGCGACCTGCCTTACGACCAGTTCATCCAGTTTCAGTTGGCGGCGGACAAGTTCCCGACCGCGAAGCCGGACGACTTAGCCGCGCTCGGCTTTCTAGGTCTCGGGCCGAAGTATTACAATCGCGGCCGCATCGAGGTGATGGCGGACGAGTGGGAAGACCGCGTGGACACCGTGACGCGCGCGACGCTCGGGCTGACGGTCGCGTGCGCGCGCTGCCACGACCACAAGTTCGAGCCTATCACCCAGCGCGACTACTACGCGCTGGCCGGCGTCTTCGCGAGCGTGAAGATGGTCAACAAGACCGCCGATGGCAAAATCGTCGAGGGCAAGGTGCCGGCCGACAAGATGCCCGCCGACGCCGTCCACATGGTCGAGGAAGGGACGGCGCAGAACCTGAGCATCTTCCTGCGAGGCAACCCGGAGCTGAAAGGCGCGGTCGCCGAACGTAGTTTTCTGAAAGTGCTTTCGACCGGCGAGCCGAAGCCCTTCGCCGACGGCAGCGGTCGCCGCGAACTCGCCGAGGCCATCGCCAGTCGCGACAATCCGCTCACCGCGCGCGTGATGGTCAACCGCGTCTGGGGCGTGCTCTTCAGCAAGCCGCTGGTCGCGACGGCGAGCAACTTCGGCCACTCCGGCATGACGCCCACGCACCCGGAGTTGCTCGACGACCTCGCGGTGCGCTTCATGGCGAGCGGTTGGTCGATGAAGTCGCTCATGCGCGAGTTGGTGCTCTCCGCGACCTACCGTCAAAGCTCGCGCGGCGACGTAAAGAAGTCCGCCGCCGACGTGGCGAACGAGTCGCTCTGGCGCATGAACCGCCGCCGCCTCTCCATCGAGCAATGGCGCGACAGCGTGCTGGCGGTGACGGGCGAACTCGACTTGTCCGGCGGCAAGTCGCTCGAACTCGACGACGCGAAGAACCTGCGCCGCACCGTCCACGCGCGCATCAGCCGGCTGAAGCTGAACGACCTGCTGATGCAATTCGATTACCCGGACGCGAACGTCCACGCCGAGAAACGCTCCGCCACCACCACGCCGACGCAGAAGCTTTTCATGCTGAACAGCCCGTTCATGCTCGAGCGCGCGAAAGTGCTGGCCGAGCGCGTGACGACGGACGCGAGCGAGTCCGACGCCGCCAGCATCCAGCGCGCGTATCAACTCCTCTACGGCCGCAACGCCGAGGGCCCGGAGACCTCCGCCGCCCTGGCCTTCCTGCGCAAGCCCGCGTCTGGTGAAGTGCCGCGCTGGCAGCAATACGCGCAGGCGCTGTTGATGGCGAACGAGATGTTGTATGTGGATTGACCTTTCGCGCCGAATTTCCCTCCGAGTGCGTTCATCACTTTGGGTGGCCTTCTGTGCAGTCGCAGTGGGCCTGAGCGCGGAACCCAACGCCACTCAGTCCGGCACGCCGAGGGGTGGCGCAATTGTTAACTCCCAGGGGACGAATAGCGTGCAGACTACAAATGTTGTTCGATACATCGTCCGGTCAAAGGAAATCCCTTTCGTGCGAGGAGAGCCTCGAACCTACTTCTTCGAGGTAGGGCAGCAGAAATATGAAGATTTGGATTCCTTCAAAGGATTCGTTCGTTCCCTTCCGAAAGGTTCTGTTGTCTACTGGCGAACAGCTTGTTTGTTGTTTACCCACCTCCCGTTGCCGAAGTCCGACATGACGATTCAGCAGTTTCGAGAATACTGCCTAGGGCTCGGGGTGAAATTCGACTACGAGTGCGTCGGGTTTTAGTCACGGTGCCGTAGCCGAATTGCTTATGAATTCCAATCGACTGCCAATCATTTCCCGTCGCCAGATGCTTCAGCGCACCGCTGCCGGCTTCGGCATGGTGGGCTTGTCGGGCTTGCTCGGCCCGCGCGCCTTCGCCGATGGCACGTCGCGGCAGACGCATTTCGCGCCCAAGGCCAAGCGAGTCATTTTCCTCTTCCTCAACGGCGGGCCGTCGCATGTGGATACGTTCGACCCGAAGCCGGCGCTCAAGACGAACGAGGGGAAGCAGCCGACTGGCTCGCTCTACAAGAACTACAAGGGCACCGGCTTCGTGCCGTCGCCGCTGAACTTCTCGAAGCATGGCCGCAGCGGTATCGAGGTGAGCGAGTCGCTGCCGCACCTGGCCAGCGTGATTGACGACTGCTGTGTCATCCGCTCGATGAAGACCGACGTGCCGAATCACGAGCCGGGCTTGCTGATGATGAACACCGGCAACCTTCAACCCATCCGCCCGTCGCTCGGTTCGTGGGCGCTCTACGGGCTGGGCACGGAGAACGCGAACTTGCCCGGCTACGTCGTCTTGCGGCCCTCGACCAAAATCGTCGTGGGCCCGGCTTTGTGGAGCAACAGCTTCCTGCCCGCCGAATTTCAGGCGACCAGCGTGGTCACGGCGGATATGCAGGTGGACAAGCTGGTGGCCAACATCAAGAACTCAAAGCTCTCGCCGACGGAACAGCGCGAGCAGCTCGACCTGCTCGGCACCTTGAACAAGCTGCACATGAAAGCGCGCGGCAACGACGGCGAGCTCGACGGTCAAATCAAGGCCATGGAGACGGCGTTCGCGATGCAGAAGCGAGCGATGCAGACCTTCGACATTTCGAGCGAGCCGGCTTACGTGCGCGAGATGTATGGCGAGACAGCGTTCGCGCGTTCGTGCCTGCTGGCGCGGCGGCTGGTCGAGGATGGCGTGCGCTTCGTCTCGATTTATTACACAACCGGGAGCAACCAGCCTTGGGACACGCACTCGAACCACGACGACGGCCACAAGAAGCTCTGCCTCGACGCGGACAAGGCCGCCGCCGCGCTCATCCGCGACCTGAAAAGCAGGGGAATGCTCGACGATACCTTGGTCCTCTTCGGCGGTGAGTTCGGGCGCACGCCTTACGCGCAAGTGCAGGAGAAGGCCAAGCATGGGCGCGATCATCATCACACGGCGTTTTCTTATCTGCTCGCGGGCGGGGGCGTGAAGGGCGGGATGACTTACGGCACTTCGGACGAGTTCGGCATGCACGCGCAGGAGAACCCCGTCCACGTTCACGACCTGCACGCGACGATTCTGCATCTGCTCGGCCTCGACCACGAGCGCCTGACCTATCGCTACTCGGGCCGGGATTTCCGGCTGACGGATGTTCACGGTAGGGTCGTGCGGGACATCATTGCGTGATTTTCACTTGAAGACTCCCCACGTCGGCTCCCACGCGCAGGCGCTGAATTCGCCTCTGCAAGCCCCGTCCATCAGAGCAGCATTTTCACTACATGAGTAAGCTTCGATACAACTGCGCGGGTCTTGGACGTCGCGACTTCCTCCAGCTCGGACTGGGTGCGGCCGCAGGGCTGAGTTTCACGGACTTGCTCCGGTTGCGAGCCAGCGCCGGCGAGTCCGCGAAAGTCACTGGCAAGCGCATGAACGTCATCATGATTTGGCAGGACGGCGGGCCGAGCCACTACGAGAGCTTTGATCCGAAGCCTGATGCCCCGTCGGAAATCCGCGGGGAGTTCAAGTCCATCAAGACCGCCGTGCCGGGTATCCACTTTTCCGAGTGTGTCCCCGAGTTGGCGAAGGTTGCGGACAAGTTCACCGTCCTCCGCTCGCTCGCTCACAAGGACCCGAACCACGGCGGCGGGAATCATTACCTCATGACCGGTGCGCCCACGCCCGTGCCTGTCGGCTGCGGCGCGTTCGTCACATTCCACCCGTCCTTCGGCTCGGTCGTCTCGTTCAAACGCGGCGTGCAGAGCGGCATCCCGCCCTACATGACCATGCCGAGCATGTCGCGCTCCGGCGGGCCGAACTTCCTCGGGGCCGAGCATGCGCCGTTCGTCGTGGGTGGCTCGCCGCAAACGGCGGGCTTCAAGGTCCGCGACGTCGTGTTGCCCGCCGATATCAGCGAGGGCCGAGGCGTGACGCGGCAGGACTTGCGCAAGTCACTCGACCGGCTCGCGCGGATTACGGACGCGGCGGCGGAGGACCCGACGGTGGGCTTCGACAAATTTTACGAGCAGGGCGTGGACCTCATCACGAGCCCGCAGGCACAGGCGGCGTTCGACATCGGCAAGGAAGATCAGAAGACGCGCGACCTGTATGGGATGAACGATTTCGGTCAGCGCTGCTTGCTCGCTCGCCGGCTGGTTGAATCGGGCGTCTCGTGGGTGACGGTCTACTCCGGCGGATGGGACCATCACACGAAGATTTTCGAGACACTCAAGGGCGCGCAGGGAGTGAACTTCGACCGGGGCGTGGCGGCCTTGATTGCGGACCTCGATCGCCGGGGCTCATTGGAAAACACGCTGGTTCTGGCACTCGGCGAGTTCGGGCGCACGCCGAAGGTGAACAAGGATTCCGGCCGCGACCACTGGCCTTTTGCCATGAGTGTGCTCTGCGCCGGCGCGGGCGTGCCGCGCGGCGCTGTGATTGGCGCAACGGACCCGAAGGGCTACTACGCGGCGGACAATGTCTATTCGCCCGAGGACTTCGCTACGACGCTCTACACGAAGCTGGGCATCGACGCGCATCAGGTGCTCCACACGAATACGGGACGTCCGGCGCAACTGGTCAATGGCGGTCGGCCCATCAAGGAGCTCTTCGGCTGATCCGAACAACCGCAGTAAGTAGGGCTGTCAGGTTCGGGATAATGGGTGGAAAACCACATTGGTCGAATCGGCCGCCGGATCCTCTATTTTACGCCGCTGCTGGGTAGTCTGACAGACTCGAGGAAATGGTGCGCTTGGCGGGATTCGAACCCACGACCGTCCGCTTAGAAGGCGGATGCTCTAGCCAACTGAGCTACAAGCGCATTTAACCTAAAATGACGTGTTATGTAGATTTACGAGTTGCCAATTGAACTGTCTATCATGCTCGTTTTCTATACTATTTTACGAGCAAGGCAGGTCGCCGCGCCGGGAAAAACCCGCTGTGGAACGCGTCATCCGACGTATTCTACGCCCGTTTTCGATTGGGAGGCAAGCTCCGCTGGTTCTCTCTGGAAACCAAGATGCTCGGCACCACCGAGCTTAATCTCGCCGCTCAAGAAGAGCCTGAGCTGCCTCCAGCCATACTCGCCGGTATAAATGGCTTTCTGTAAAAGCGCTTTTTCCTGCCTGCTGCGCCCCCTTCGCGAGGGAACTGCAGCTTAGCCGACCCCGAAGGGGGCGCTGTGCGCCCCCCCCGAAGGCGAACGCGATTAGCGGCGGCGTTTATGGGTTCGGCTAATGTTACCGGCTGCAGGAATAATCCTTTACTCCCACGACGCTGTTTTCCAGATTTCCTTCCCATGCCAGTTGCAATTCATCCGACTCGCGGCACGACGCCTTCTACGCAGCCCAGCCCGGCATTCGGTCAGTTTTCCGAAAGGGCCCTCGCGGCGGCCACGCAGCGTTCGCAGAACTACCTCCTCGGCGTCCAGCACGCGGAGGGCTACTGGGTTGGCGAACTCCTCGTGGACGTGACGCTCGTGGCCGACATGGTGGCCTATCACCATTGGTCCGACACCGTGGACGCCGAGTGGCAGCGCCGCGCTGTCAACCACATCCTCGACCGCCAACTGCCGGACGGCGGCTGGAACATCTACCCGCACGGCCCCTCCGAGGTGAACGCCACCATCAAGGCTTACCTAGCGCTCAAGCTCGCCGGCCTCCCCGTCACCGACCCGCGCATGCTCAAGGCCCGCGAGATGGCCCGCAATCTCGGCGGCGTCCCGCGCATGAACACCTTCTCCAAGCTATACCTCGCCCTGCTCGGCCTGGTGGGCTGGAACCACGTGCCCTCCATCCCCTGTGAGGTGCTGCTCATCGGCAAGTGGTTTCACGTCAACTTCTGGGACATGAGCAACTGGTCGCGCGCCATGCTCGTGCCGCTGGCCATTATCAACCACTTCCGCCCCACGCGCCCGCTGAAGAACGGCGTGACCCTCGACGAGCTTTACCCCAACGGGAAGTGGGAGTTGGATGAAGCCCTACGCCCGCGCTACTTCGACTTCGGTCTGCGCAACGCCTTCCTCTGGCTCGACCGGTTGCATAAGTTCGCCGAGTGGGTGGCCCGGAAAAGCATCCACCCGTTTCGCAAGCGCTCCCTCAAAAAGTGCGAGCAGTGGATGCTGGAGCGCTACGAAGGCAGCGACGGCCTCGCCGCCATTTTCCCCGCGATGCTCAACAGCGTCATCGCCCTTGAAGTCCTCGGCTACCCGCGCGACCACCCCATCTTCGCGCGGGAGCTGCGGGAGTTGAAGAAGCTTGAGCATCACACCGCCGACTCCATTCGCATCGAGCCGTGCTTCTCGCCCGTGTGGGACACCGCCATCGTGAGCATCGCCTTGAGTGAGTCCGGCGTGCCTGCGGAAGACCCGCGCATGAAACGCGCCGCGAGCTGGCTGATTGACCGCGAGATTCGCTTTCGCGGCGACTGGTATCACAAGAACCCCGTGGCCGTGGAGCCCAGCGGCTGGGTCTTCGAGTTCAACAACAAGTGGAACCCCGACGTGGACGACACCGCGATGGTGCTCCTCGCCTTGCGGCAAATCCCCACCGACGACCCCAAGCGCAGCGCCGCGTGCTTCAAGCGCGGTTACGATTGGATGCTCGCCTTCCAGTGCAAGGACGGCGGCTGGGCGGCCTTCGACAAGGACTGCACCAAGAGCATCCTCGAGAAAGTCCCCTTCGCCGACCACAACGCCATGCTCGACCCCGAGTGCGTGGACATCACCGCGCGCATTCTCGAAGTCATGGGTCTCGAAGGCGTCCCGTTGACGAACCCGCAGGTCCAGCGCGGCCTGGCCTTCATCAAGAAGTCCCAAGACCCCGACGGCTCCTTCTACGGCCGCTGGGGCGTGAACTATATCTACGGCACCTGGCAAGTCCTGCGCGGCCTCAAGACTTTCAACTACAACATGACCGAGCCGTGGCTCCTGCGCGCCCACGATTGGCTCGTCAGCGTCCAGCACGCCGACGGCGGCTGGGGCGAGCGTTGCAACACCTACGACGACCCCGTCCACAAAGGCCTCGGCCCCAGCACCGCCTCCCAAACTGGCTGGGCCGTCATGGGCCTCTGCACCTTCGGCGACCCGGACATGCTCGCCCTCCAGCGCGGCATCGCCTACCTCTGCGACACTCAGAACGCCGACGGCTCGTGGAGCGAGGACGAGATTACCGGCACCGGTTTTCCCTGCGTCTTCTACCTGAAATACGATATGTATCGGAACTCATGGCCGCTCCTCGCGCTGGCGACTTACCGGAAGTTGCTCGACGCGAAGGCCAGCGCGAAAGCGCCGATGAACGGTCAGCCAGCCAATCACGGCCACTCGGCCACCCGCTAACCCATGAATGGCAAGGCGAACGATCCAATCCTCGTCTGCTTCGCCGTGAAGGAAGAAGCCGCGCCCTTCCTCCGGGCTCTGCCAGTTGGCGTGGAAACCGTCGTCACCGGCATGGGTGCTGCCGCTGCCGAGCGCGCGGTGAAAGCCGAGCTCGCCGAGCGCACGTGGAGCCTCGTCCTTACCTGCGGCTTCGCTGGTGGGCTCCACCCAGCCCTCCGTCCTGAAACCGTTATCTTCGAGGCTGACTCGGACTTTCCCCTGCGTCAGGTATTGCTTGATGCAGGCGCGGTGGCCGTGAGTTTCCACTGCGCGGAGCGCGTCGCCGTGACCGCAGCGGAAAAGACCGCACTCCGCGATCGCACCCGCGCAGACGCGGTGGAGATGGAGTCCGGTATCATCATTCGGCTGTGTCGTGAGCGCGGGATCCCCAGCGCCACTGTTCGCATCGTTTCCGACGCCGCACACGAAGAGTTGCCGCTGGACTTCAACACGCTGATGCAGGCGAACGGCGCGATTCACATCGGTAAGCTGGCGGGAGCAATCCTCTGTCGTCCGCACAAGATCCCCGCCATGATCGCGCTGGGACTTCGTTCCAAGTCCGCCGCCGAACGCCTCGCCGCTGTGTTGCGCGTGGTGCTGGCACGGTGAGCTGAAATCTTGCTTTGCCGCGCCACAACCTGCGGTCATTTCTTTCCCGGCAGGAGCGCTCCGGGGTGAGCAAGCACGGCCCAACTTGTTCGCTTCCTCGCAGCAATCCGAGATGCATCGCACACGCCGCCCGCTTGACACTGCTGGCGCCAATCCTCACTTTCGCTGGCCTGCAACGGGACGTTCTCCCGGCAACTGCGACAACTTTTTATGAGCCACAACTTGTTCAACTCACTGCAAAGCTTCGACCTCGGCAACGGCAAGCAGGGTAACTTCTATTCCCTCCCTGCGCTGGAAGCCGCCGGCGTTGGCCCCATCTCGCGGCTGCCGGTCTCCATCCGCATCGTGCTGGAATCCGTGCTGCGCAACTGCGACGGCAAGAAGGTCCACGAGGCGAACGTGAAGGAGTTGGCGAACTGGAAGGCGAACGAGTCCCGCACGGCGGAAATTCCCTTCGTGGTCGCGCGCATCGTGTTGCAGGATTTCACCGGCGTGCCTTTGCTAGTGGACCTCGCGGCGATGCGCAGCGCCGTGGCCAAGCTCGGCAAGAACCCGAAAATCATCGAACCGCTCGTGCCGGTGGATCTTGTGGTGGATCACTCCGTGCAGGTGGACGCAGCAGGCGCGGCGGATTCCTTCGCGAAGAACTTGGAGATTGAGTTCCAGCGCAACCGTGAGCGCTACCAGTTTTTGAAATGGGGTATGCAGGCGTTCGACACCTTCAAGGTCGTCCCGCCCGGCATCGGTATCGTGCATCAGGTGAACCTTGAGTATCTCGCCAAGGGCGTGCTCTCCTCTCAACTCTCAACTCCCAACTCTCAACTCTTCTACCCCGACACCCTCGTCGGCACCGACTCGCACACCACGATGATTAATGGCCTCGGTATCGTGGGCTGGGGCGTCGGCGGCATCGAGGCCGAGGCGGGTATGCTCGGGCAACCGGTTTACTTCCTCACGCCCGATGTCGTCGGCGTGCATCTCACTGGCTCGATTCGCGAGGGCGTCACCGCCACCGATGTCGCGCTGACCGTCACGCAACTGCTTCGCAAGGCCAAGGTCGTCGGCAAGTTCGTCGAGTTCTTTGGCGCCGGCGCCGCCGCGCTGCCGCTCGTGGACCGCGCGACCATCGCGAACATGGCTCCCGAATACGGTGCCACGATGGGCTTCTTCCCCGTGGACGAGGAATGTGTGAATTACCTCCGCGCCACCGGCCGCAGCGAGGAGCATTGCGCACTCTACGCGAACTACTACAAGGCCCAAGGCCTCTGGGGCATCCCGCAGGCGGGCGAGGTGGATTACTCACAGGTCATCGATCTCGACCTCAACACAGTGAGGCCCAGCGTCGCCGGCCCGAAACGCCCGCAGGACCGCATCGAGCTGCCGAATCTCCGGCGCGAATTCTTCAGCTCATACCAACGCCCCGTCACCGAGAACGGCTTCGGCAAGCCACGCAAAGACTTCTCCAAGTCCGTGAAGGTCGAGATGGCCTCGAAGAAGAAAGCCACCGTCGGCACCGGCTCCGTGCTCATCGCCGCCATCACGAGTTGCACGAACACGAGCAACCCGAGCGTGATGATTGCCGCCGGCTTGCTCGCGAAGAAGGCCGTCGAGAAGGGCCTCAAGGTCAACCCCGCGGTGAAGGCTTCGCTCGCGCCCGGCTCCCGCGTGGTGACGGATTACCTCAAGAAGACTGGCCTGACGCCTTACCTCAACAAGCTCCGCTTCAACCTCGTCGGCTACGGCTGCACCACCTGCATCGGCAACTCCGGCCCGCTTGACCCCGCCATCGAGGACGCCGTCGTGAAGAACGACCTCATCACCGCCAGCGTGCTCTCCGGCAACCGCAACTTCGAGGCGCGCGTGCATCAGAACATCAAGGCGAACTTCCTCATGTCGCCGCCGCTGGTCGTCGCGTTCGCGCTGGCGGGCCGTGTGGACATTGACCTGAGCTGCGAGCCGCTGGGCAAGGACCAGACCGGCGCGCCTGTCTATCTCGCCGACCTCTGGCCGACGCTCACGGAAGTCCGCGACGCCATGCAGGCCGCCCTCAAGCCGGAAATCTTCCGCAAGCTCTACAAGAACTTCGCCGGGCAGAATCCGAAGTGGAACGAAATCCCGTCCAGCCTCGGCAACGTTTACGAGTGGGACCGCCAGAGCACCTACATCCAGGAGCCGCCGTTCTTCACCGACTTCACGATGCAGCCCGGCAGCATCGCCGAAATCAAAGGTGCGCGCGCCCTCGGCATCTTTGGCGACAGCGTGACCACCGACCACATCTCTCCCGCCGGAGCCATCAAGAAGTCTTCGCCCGCTGGAAAGTTCCTCGGCGACAGCGGCGTCGAGTTCGTGGACTTCAACAGCTACGGCTCCCGGCGCGGCAACGACCGTATCATGACCCGCGGCACCTTCGCCAACGTCCGCATCAAGAACCTGATGCTCGGCGGCGAAGAGGGCGGCAACACCTTCGGACCCGACGGCCAGAAGACCTCCATTTACGACGCGTCCATCGCCTACCAGGCCGCCGGCGTTCCCCTCATCATCCTTGCCGGTCAGGAATACGGCACCGGCTCCAGCCGCGACTGGGCCGCGAAAGGCACAAACCTCCTCGGCGTGAAAGTCGTGGTGGCGCAGAGCTTCGAGCGCATCCATCGCAGCAACCTCGTCGGCATGGGTGTGCTCCCGCTGCAATTCAAGGAAGGCACCACCGCGCAGACCCTGAAGCTCGACGGCAGCGAGACCTACGACATCGTCGGCCTCGACGCGTCCATCAAGCCCCAGCAAGACCTCACCCTGCGCATCACCCGCAAAGACGGCTCGGTCGAGAACCTCGCCGTCGCTTGCCGCATCGACACCCCCATCGAGGTGGACTACTACCAGCACGGCGGCATCCTGCCGTATGTATTGCGCCAGTTGGTGGCGAAGGCGTAGTCAGCGGCACCCCGAGAATCACTCGGCCCGAAGCGAAGACGAGCACCAAGCCAAACCGCAATATGCCAAATCCACTCGACAGGATCATGGAGGGGACGCCGTTTTTGATGGCCCCTGAACATGGTGCGAAAGTTTTAGGGGCGGCTGTCGAATTGGAAAACCAAGTAAAGGTGTTAAGAAGCAAAGGACAACTGGAACAAGAGACCTTGGACCGTCTGCGAAAGGAGTGGGGATTCCTCCAAGTTCACGAAAGCGCCGCGATTGAGGGAAATGAGTTAAGCCTCAACGAAACTCAGATGGCGATCTTGCGAAGCATTACCATCAGTGGAAAACCACCAAAACATTCGCTTGAGGTCCAAAACCTCCACAGCGCTCTTCAGTTCCTTGAAAGCTTGGCCGAAACCAAAGGGCCTCTCACCGAACACGAGATGTGTAACATCCATCACCTCGTCCTTGGCGTAGAGGACCGCGATGCTGGACGCTATCGGACAATCGAGGTTGCCATCTCGAATTCACCCCACAAGCCGTCGCTGGGGATCGCGGTTCCGGGGGAAATGCAAAAGCTGGCTGATTGGCTGCGAACCAGCAGTTCGCAGCTCCCCGTGCCACTGGCTGCCGCTGTCACTCATGCTTGGCTTGTTCACATTCACCCGTTCGCTGACGGAAACGGACGAACTGCTCGTGCAGTCACCAACCTCCTCCTCATGCGGGCAGGTTTTCCAGTTGTGTTGATTCGTAAGAGTGACCGTCAGCGCTACTACGAAACGCTTCGCGCTGCGGATGATGGCGACCTAGGGCCCCTCCTGGATCTCTTCGTTCAGCGTTCCCACGACAGTTTGCTGCAGATTGACCGGATTCGAAAGGCCGCCGCCGGGATCAACAATGCCATCCTCCAAGTCCAGGCAGCAGAGCGGCAGCGTTTCCTGATTTGGCAGAACGCACTGCGCCTGCTCATGAGCAATATCCAGGAAGCTTTTGCTAGGTGCGAGCAGGCTCCAGGATTCGAGGTCGTGTTCAAGAATTACGACCTGCCAAGCGAGGAAGATTACGGGGCCATCCAACGCAGAGACGCCGCAGCGAACAGTTGGATCGCAAAGGTTTCCATTCGACATGGAGGAACGGTTCGAAGCCTTTTGCTGTGGATGGGGTATGCCTCACGCGAGCTTCACAATAAGATGGATCCGGGACAGGTCATTCCTGCCATAAAGGTTTCAGCACACAACCCTCATGAGTATCCACAGTGGATGACACCTGACCTTTCCTTCCCGACTTCAATTCGTGAGATGGCTTATCACCAAGGCAGGTTTTATTGCCTTCGCAATGACGGTGGCCACCTCACGGTATCCAAAGAAGAGAGCGAATTCGTCATGGCGAATACTTTCGCAAGTGAAGTGTTTAAGGGATGGTTCGCGGCTTAGTTTTTAAGCAAGCGGACCGGAGTCTTCAGTCCTTCCCCGCCTCATTTCCCCGCTGGAACCACTGAGCGGCGAAGCCCGCCGAGACGGTGCCCAAGCCGAGTTGTCCAGTCAGGTTGGACAGTGGGCGGGGATCACGCTGGATCCGCCGGTGTCGGTTACGGCTTTCGTGCGGGCGCGTGCTCCAAAATCTTGCCGAGGATTTGCCCCATGTCCTCGTTGTGCTGTTTCGAGGCGATGGCGAAGGCGCGGACGATGTCGAGTAGGAAGCCGGCGTTGGCACGATTGAACTCGTAGTGGACGGTCTCCTTTGTCTTCGCGGGACCGGGCGCGCGCGGTTTGCCATCGGCGGTGAGCACGCGCGTCATTGGGATGCAGACGTAGACCATCGCCTGGTTGCCCACCGCACGCTGGCGGGGTTTGAGTTGAATCTGAATCCAGCCGTGCTCGGTCTCGCGCAGGAACTGCGGGACCTTCTGTGTCCAGCGCGTGAAGCCGTCGGGCAGCGCGTTGCTCTTGGTTTCCAGTGGCGTCTTTTCAGTGGTGATGCCCTCGCGTTCTTCGAGTGTGGCTTCGGCCAACTTGGTGAGGCGGTCGCGCTCGCGGAGCAGGTCATTAGTCGAGATGACGCCGAGCCGCAGGGCCTCCACGAGCATCTTGCTCAACTCCGCGCCGAACTTCGGCTCGCCCTTGCGGACGAACTGAATCTCCTTCACCACGTTCGGCGCGTCGGCTTCGCGGGTGTCGTAGCCGATTTGCCATTCGAGAAAATGTTTTTCGCCGAGGACTGTCTTCGTGGGCGCGAGCGGTTCGCCGTAGCCGTCCGGCGTGCGCTCTTTCGGGCGGACTTTGCCAGACACATCGGTGAGCGGGAGGCGGACGCGGACGGCCTGTCCGGCAGTCTCAACGCGGACCAGTTTGTATTCCGTGTCGGCGGCAGAGGCGCGGGCAAGCCAAGTGAAAGTCAGGGCGAGCACGACGACAAACCGCAGCGCAGCTCGTCCAAGGCGATTGATGGTGTCTAGGTTCATTCCTTTTCTCCTTCTAGTTTCGAGAGCTTCGCGGTGGCGACGGCGGTGTTGCCGATGACGCTGGCCTTGAAAGTCACGCCGGCGTTTGGGGCGAGGTTGCGGATGGTGTCGGTGGCGAGGTCTCCGGTCTTGCCATCCTTGCGCGTGAGGTCGAACTCCAGCTTCACGTTGAAGTATTGCTTCGCCGCGTGATTGGTCACGACGCCGACGATGTATTGCAGGTTGCCGTCCTTGGCCTTCTGCACCTCGAAGCTCAACACCTGCAAATCCTGGCCCGGCTTGCGCGTTGGCGGCGTGCCATTCGCGAGGACCACCGAGCTGGCCGGGGCGACGGGCGCGGGCATCGGCTCGAGCTTGGGCGGCTCGGAAGCTGGCTTGGATAGCTCCGACTTCGGTTCGACTTTCACCGCCTCGACGGCATCCCCGGCACGCCGAAAGTATTTCCAAGCCTTGAGGCCAACGAGTCCGAGCACCACGAGACTCGCCACGACACTACTGGCGATGCTGAGAGCCTTTTTAAACTTCGAGCCGCCTGACGATGCGTCCACCGGAGTGATCGTCGCCAAAGCCGGAGCGGATGCCGAAGGGGGTTCGTCCGGCTTAGGAGGCGGAGGGGGGGGCGGTGCGGACGTGCCAGTTGGTGCAACGAGCTTGGTCTCAACGCCGCAATGCGGGCAGGTGGTGGTGATACCGAGCGCGTGTGCGGGGAACTCCAGATGCCCCTGACAGTGGGAGCAGGAGCATTTAAGATAGTCGCTGTCGCTCATGGGAATCGGGACCAGGGGAATGATTGCCGAAGGTAGGAGCGAAGCGAGGGGAAAGTGAGCTCGGAGCGCCGGTTGCCAGCGCTGGGGAATTTCCCCAATCTGCCCAAGATATTTTATTGTGCGACCCGCTCGGCTCCGTAGAATGCCTCCCGGAAGAGAGAAGCAAAACCGCATCGCTCTTTTCCAGACACAGGCTTGGATGCACGGGCGGCCGAAGAAGGTCGCCTGTTTGCTTTTTAGAAGCAGAACCTCCCGCGATGTTTCCGCGCCAAGGCCTGTGGGCTGGTTACGACTGACTTAGCATGCAACGTCATAAATCATCCGTGCCCGCCGGGAACCGCCCGGCCAACGACAACGCCCGCCTGCTCGCCCGCTCGGAGACGCGGCGCGTGTTCGACGCGCTGGAGGATTTCTTTGCCACCACGTTGAGTCAGGAGCCGGAGTCCGCCGCGCTCTTCCTCGATAAGATTGTCTCCCGCCTGCGCGAGGCCGGCCTCGAAGTGCCGCACACGGTTCAGACGCCCTACGTCAACACCATCCCCGTCGAGGAGCAGCCTGCTTATCCCGGTGACTGGCAGATGGAGGTTAAAATCAAGAACCTCATCCGCTGGAACGCCATGGCAATGGTCGTGCGCGCCAATTCGCACACCAACGTCGGCGGTCACATCTCCTCGTTCGCTTCGAGCGCGACGCTGTATGACGTGGCGTTCAATCACTTCTTCCGCGGCCGTCACGGGGACTTCAACGGTGACTTGGTTTACTTCCAAGGCCACGCGTCTCCGGGCATTTACGCGCGGGCGTTTCTGGAGCGGCGGCTGGACGAAGTTCACTTGGGCAATTTCCGCCAGGAACTCGCCGAGGGCGGCGGGCTCTCGTCGTATCCGCATCCGTATCTGATGCCGGAGTTCTGGCAGTTCCCGACGGTCTCGATGGGCCTAGGCCCCATCGGCTCCATCTATCAGGCGCGGTTCAACCGCTACATGAAGGCTCGCGGCTTCATCAAGGGCGAGGAGTCGAAGGTCTGGTGCTTCGTCGGCGACGGCGAGAGCGACGAGCCGGAATCACTCGGCTCCATCACGCTCGGCTCGCGCGAGAACCTCGACAACCTCGTGTGGGTCATCAACTGCAACCTCCAGCGTCTCGATGGTCCGGTGCGCGGCAACGGCAAAATCATCCAAGAACTCGAAGCGCTCTTCCGTGGCGCGGGCTGGAACGTCATCAAAGTCATCTGGGGCAGCGACTGGGACGACCTGCTCGCCCGCGACACGACCGGCCTCCTGCTCAAGCGCATGGAAGAAGCCGTGGACGGCGACTTTCAGAAATACACCGTCGAGCCCGGCAGCTACATCCGGAAGCATTTCTTCGGCAAGTATCCCGAGCTGCTGTCGCTGGTGAACAACCTGACCGACGAGCAGCTTCGCAAGCTCATGCGCGGCGGCCACGACACCCGCAAAGTCTACGCCGCCTACCAGGCCGCGATGGAGCACAAGGGTTCGCCCACGGTCATTCTCGCCAAGACCATCAAGGGCTACGGCCTCGGCGAGGCGGGCGAGGGCCGCAACATTTCCCACAACCAGAAGAAGATGAACGAGAAGGAGCTCCGCGAGTTCCGCGAGCGCTTCAAGGTTCCCATCGGCGACGACGAGATTGCCGAGATGCCCTTCTACCGGCCCGCGCCCGACAGCGCGGAGACGAAGTATCTGCTGGAGCGTCGCAAGAAACTCGGCGGCTTCCTCCCGAAGCGCATCGTTAACGCCCCGCCCCTGGCCGTGCCGAAGCTCGAGTTCTTCGCCGACGCCTTCAAAGGCTCCGGCAAGTCGGTAGCCTCGACCACGATGGCCTTCGTCGGCCTGCTCCGCGGCCTGCTGAAGCACCCCGCCATCGGCCGCAACATCGTTCCCATCATCCCCGACGAGGCGCGCACGTTCGGCATGGACGCGCTCTTCCGCGAGGTCGGCATCTACGCGCACAAGGGCCAGCTCTACGAGCCGGTGGACAAGAAATCCCTGCTCTACTACCACGAGACCAAGGACGGACAGATTCTCGAAGAAGGCATCACCGAGGCCGGCTCGATGGCCTCGTTCATCGCGGCGGGCACGTCTTACGCCACGCACGGGGTGAACATGATACCCTTCTACACCTACTACTCGATGTTCGGCTTTCAGCGCGTCGGCGACCAAGTCTGGCTGGCTGGCGACATCAAGGCGAAGGGCTTCCTCCTCGGCGCGACGAGCGGCCGCACCTCGCTCAACGGCGAGGGCTTGCAACATCAAGACGGCCACAGCCTATTGCTCGCGAGCACCATCCCGACGTTGATGGCCTACGACGCCGCCTTCGCCTACGAAGTCGCTGTCATCATCGCGGAAGGCCTGCGCCGGATGTATCAGGAGGGCGAGGAAATCTTCTACTACCTCTGTCTCTACAACGACAACTACGCGCAGCCCGCGATGCCAGCCGGCGTCGAGCAAGGCATCCTCGACGGCCTCTACAAGTTCCGCCCCGGCGCGACTGACAAGACGCACAAGGCCCACCTCATCGGCAGCGGCCCCATCATCAACAGCGCGACGCGCGCGCAGGAAATCCTCGAACGCTACAACGTGTCCGCCGATGTCTGGAGCGCGACGAACTACAAACTGCTCCGCAACGACGCCCTCCGGTGCGAGCGGTGGAACATGCTTCATCCGACCGAACCGGCGAAGAAGCCGCGCGTCACCGAGTTGCTGGAGAAGGAACAAGGCGTGTTCGTCGCTGTGTCCGACAACATGAAGATTGTGCCCGACCAAATCGCCCCGTGGGTCCCCGGTGGCCTCACCACACTCGGCACCGACGGCTTTGGTCGCAGCGACACCCGCGAGCGTCTCCGCCGCTTCTTCGAGGTGGACGCGGAGCTGACCGTCATCGCCACGCTGCACGCGCTGGCGAAGAAGGGTGCCATCGAGCGCACTGTCGTGGCCCAAGCCATCAAGGACTTGAACGTGAACCCCGAAAAACTCGCGCCGGTTCTTCTCTGAGCCATCCTGTTCGCAAATCCCCCACCTGAATTTATGGACGTTAAACTCCCCAACCTCGGCGAAGGTGCCGACTCCGGCACCGTCGTCAACCTGCTCGTCAAGGCAGGCGACACCGTCACTGCCGGCCAAGGCCTCCTCGAACTCGAAAGCGAAAAAGCCGTCGCCACCATCCCCGCTCCGGCGGGCGGCGTGGTCGGCCAAGTCTTCGTGAAGCTCGGCGACAAGGTCAGCGTGGGCCAGCGCCTGCTTGCCATTGGCGAAACTGGCAGTGTGGCTCCGGCCCCTGCTGCCGCGCCCGTTGCGAAGGCCCCCGTGGCTGCGCAACCCGCCGCCGTCGAAGTCCCCATCGCCGACCTGCCGCCCGCGCAGCCCGGCGTGGAGCCCACCGCGTCGCCCTCCATCCGCCGCATCGCGCGTGAGCTGGGTATTGACCTCACTCAAGTCCGCGCGAGCGAGCGCGGCGGTCGCATCGTGATGAGCGACGTCCGCGCTTACATCGCGCAGCTGCAGAGTCTCGCCGCTGCTCCGAAAGCCGCGCCCTCCGCCGCCGTGGCCGAGAAGCCCGCCGTCGAGAGCGTGGACTTCTCCAAGTGGGGTGAAATCTCGAAGAAGCCCATGTCCATGCTGCGCAAAGTCATCGCGCGCCGCATGACCGAGAACTGGAACGCCATCCCGCACGTCACGCAGTTCGACGAGGCGGACATCACCGCGCTCTTGGAGTTACGGAAGAAGTTCGCGCCCGCCTACGAGGCCAAGGGCACGCGGCTCACGCTGACTTCCTTCGCGCTCAAAGCCGTCGCCGCCACGCTCAAAAAGCATCCCATCTTCAACAGCTCGCTCGACGAGGTGGCCAACGAAATCGTGCTCAAGGAATACGTCCACCTCGGCCTCGCCGTGGACACCGACGCCGGACTCATCGTCCCCGTCCTCCGCGACGCGGACAAAAAGAGCCTGCTGGAATTGTCCAAAGACATCGAGGAGATGGCGAAGAAAGCCCGCGATCGCAAGGTCTCCGCCGACGAACTGAAGGGCGGCACGTTCACCATCTCGAACCAGGGTGGCATCGGTGGCGCGCACTTCACGCCCATCGTCAACAAGCCCGAGGTCGCTATCCTCGGCCTCGGCAAGGGCGCGCTCAAAGCCGTCGTGCGCGAGAAGCAAATCGTCCAGCGCATGATGCTCCCCCTCGCCATCAGCTACGACCACCGCGTGATTGACGGCGGTGCCGCCGCGCGGTTCACGGTGGACCTGCTCGCGGCCTTCGAGAGCTTCAAGGAAGCCGACGTCACCCTTTAACCCAACACCCTCTCCCAAACATGGAACCGACCAAGACAGACCTCGTTGTAGTAGGCGCCGGCCCCGGCGGATACGCCGCCGCCTTTTACGCCGCTGACCTCGGCAAGAAAGTGATTCTCCTCGAACGCGACCCCAAGCTCGGTGGCGTGTGCCTCAACCGCGGCTGCATCCCCTCGAAGGCGCTCCTCCACGCGGCCCACACCATCAGCGCGGCGAAGGAGTCCGCCCATCGCGGCATCACGTTCGGCGCACCACAAATCGAGTTGGACAAACTCCGCGCGTGGAAGGACTCCATCATTGCCAAGCTCTCCGGCGGCATCACCCAGCTCGCGTCGAAGCGCGGCGTCACGGTCATCCACGGGCGCGGCTACTTCGAGGGTTCGAACACCCTGCGCGTCGAGACCGACGCTGGCCAGCAGTTCATCACCTACGACCACGCCATCGTCGCCGTCGGCTCCAAGCCCGCGCTGCCGAAGGCCTTTAACCTCGGCAACCCGCGCGTCATGACCTCCACCGAGGCACTGGAGATGGAGGAGATTCCCGAGACGCTGCTCATCATCGGCGGCGGCTACATCGGCATGGAACTCGGCACCGTCTATGCCGCACTCGGCAGCAAAATCACCGTCATCGAGGCGCTGGATAACATTCTCCTCGGGGCCGACGCCGACCTCGCCCGGCCCGTGATGGCTTACGCGAAGAAGAATTTCTCCGAGGTCCGCGTGAAGGCGAAGGTCCTGAAAATGTCCACCGCCGGGAAACAAATCAAAGTCATCTCCGAGCACGAAGGCCAGCAGAAGGAAGAACTCTACGACCGCGTCCTCGTCTCCGTGGGCCGCGCGCCGAACAGCGAAGACCTCGGCCTCGAAAACACCAAGGCCAAGCTCGACGAAAAAGGCTTTCTCATCGTCAACGACCAGCAGCAGACCAGCGACCCAGCCATCTACGCCATCGGCGACATCGCGGGCGGCGTGATGCTCGCGCACAAGGCCTCGCGGGAGGCCCGCACCGCCGTGGAAATCATCACCGGAGAATCGAGTGGCGCGGACAAAGCCATCATCCCCGCCGTCGTCTTCACCGACCCCGAGGTCGCGTGGTGCGGCCTGACCGAAGCTGAGGCGAAGGCCAAAGGCATCGAAGTCACCGTCGCGAAGTTCCCGTGGGGCGCGAGCGGCCGGGCGCTGACCTTCGACCGCACTGACGGTCTCACGAAGCTCATCATTGACCCCGCCACCGAGCGCGTGCTGGGCGTGGGCATCGTCGGGCACGGCGCGGGCGAACTCATTGCCGAAGGCGTGCTCGCCGTCGAGATGGGCGCGACCGCGAAGGACCTTTCCCTCTGCGTCCACCCGCACCCGACCCTCTCCGAGACGTTGATGGAAAGCGCCGAAGTCTTCTACGGCCACGCCACCCACGTCTTCGCGCGGAAGAACTAAGGCACTTCCTTCGCGACAAAACGCCCGGGACGCACCCGACGTTCACTCGTCATCGCGGAGAGTCTCCCCGTCACCGCCCCGGGCTGCTCGCGCGCCGTCGGAAGATTCCGGGGAACCGCCGCTTGGCTCCCGGTAGATTTTCGGGGCCGCCGAGCACCGGTTGATGCTTCCCGAGCATCCCCGCAAGCGCACCGGGTAGCGTCACCCGAATCCCACCGATTAACCGGAGAACCCCGGGGATTTCGCGAAATTCCCGGCATTCTCCCCATGGTCATCCAAGTTTTGAGTCCTGATTATCAAGCACTTATGAAGACCCTTCCGTTTTTTAAGTCGCGCAGTGGAGAATATGCCTTGCGGAGGGTGGGGTGACTTGTCAGAAGGGCGGAAAGCCAACCAACGAGAATCAAGGAACCACTATGGCTGGCTGACGCGCTTTGCCTAGCCGGCAACAATTTCGGCCGATTTGAGAAGGCAGCGCCTCTACTAGTCTCAAAGGCAAAGCAGCTTAATAACAAGGAGCCTTTTCGCCTAAAGAGGCCCTGGCTCTGGTAGAGGCAATCAAGAGGGCGCAGCCGCTCGGAACCGCTCCCAGGTAGAGCGTTTTCTCTGTGTGTCAAATACCGGCTCACCCAAAATCCGAGTTGCCCAACCGGGGCGAAGCAGTTACCAAAAACCCACCCGACCGCACTGCCGCCACGCGCCCTCTTCGCATATGACCTTCACCAGCCTGCCCATCGCGTTTGTGCGGAGGCTCCCATCCTGATGGAAGCGGCCGAGCGACAGGCTCAACCCGTGCCGGCCAGCGGGCCTACGCGCCGCTGGCATTGGCTGCTGCTGTTGGCCTGTGGGCTTTATTGCCACGGCGTGCTGCTCACCAATGACTTGGTGTATTGGGACGGCTGGTATCTGCGAGTCTGGCTGACCTCGGGAAACTGGGCGCAGACCCACGAGTTTTTCAGCTCCGTGGGAATGCCGCTCTACGCTTACTTCAACTGGGCCTTCGCCGGACTGGCCGACCCAGTGCCGTGCATGATGGCGGTGACGGTGGCCTGTCTGCTGGTTTCCAGTTTGCTGACCTACGAAATCGGCGTGTGTTCCGCTTGGCTGACGGCGGAGGAATGCTTGGCGGTGGCTCTGCTGGGCACCGCGTTCCCGGTGTTCCTCGCCGCGCAGGACATCATCATGGCCTTCTTTATTTTCACGCACACACTGTTCCTCGTGGGCGTGCTCGCCGCGCTGCGGTCCATGAACGCGTGCGGGGGGCGGGCCGTGGCTTGGCGCGTGGCGGCGTTGGGGAGTTTGTTCGTCGCCGGGGTGAACGCCGGGTTGCTGGTGTTCCAAGGTGCCTCGTTAGCTTTCCTCTTCGCGTGCTGGCGGCGGCGGCACCCGTGCGCTTGGGGGGCCGGCACCGTGCGGTTCACGGTGGCGCATCTGGACTTTCTGCTGTTGCCGGTGGTGACCTGGTGGTTCCGGCACACAATCACGCCTCCGTTCGGAACCTATGCAAATTACAACCAGCCCAAGTTCGACTGGATCGGCTGGGAACTGGGTTTCAAACAGTTTTTTTCCACGACCCTTTCTCATGTGGGAATCGCGCTTCGTTGGCTGGCCGGAGAACCGGAGCTGCTGCTGGTCGCGGGATTGTTGTTCTTCGTGTGCTGGTGGCGAGCCCCCGCGCACTGGCGGTTCCAGCCCGGCCCGGCATCCACCCGTTGGCTATTTGTCTTGGGGGCGCTCGCGCTGGTTTTGGGGATCCTGCCCTACGTAGCGGCGGAAAAGAGCTTGGGGTTATCAGGCGTCGAGAGCCGCACTGGGTTGCTCCTCTCGCTCCCGGCGGGCCTAGTCGTTTTTGCCCTCGTGCGCAAGGCGTTGACCGGCCTGTCGGGGAGGCTCGCCGTGCTCTTCTGGCCGGTCATCGCATTGAGCGTGCTGGCTTTGGGCAGGGAATTCACGTCCGCGTATCTGGCGGAGCGCGTGGCGGGAATTCAAAGCCGCGCGCTGGCGGAATTGATCACCGAGAATCCGCTGGTCCGAGGCAGTTCCTACGTGCGAGTCACCGGTGATGGTTCGCTGCTCGCGACGCAGGTGGCCTACCTGACTTATGGCTTAGGTGCGTCCCGAGGGCTGCCGCTCAGTCTGTTCGCAACTGCGCAAGCGCCCATTAGCAAGCGCATCGTGTCGCCTGACCAAATCGAGCGCTCCTTAGTGCGCCGCAGCGTGCTGCTCCCGCGCGAGTTTCTGCACATCAACCCGGCTGGCAGCCAAGTGGATGTGGCCTGCACCATACCGCGTTGGGCCGGAACTTCGGCGGAGCTTGTGTGGAGTTACCTCGCGACACACTGGCGCGGTGCACCGGAAGAATGGCGAACTCTTCGCGCTCGCCTCGTGCAGGTGGACTGCCAAATCGTTCGCGAGGACGAGCCGCTCGTCCCAGCTCCCCCGCGTGCGCATCGCTCGCCCACGGCACCGGGGGAAGGCGATTTCGTCAACGGCACGGGGATGCCACTCATCCGCCTGACCACCGGCGGTTGGGCGGGACAATTCGAAGTCACCCAAGCCGAATACGAGCAAGTCATGGGCACCAACCCCAGCCGCTTTCGCGATCCCTTGCGTCCGACCGAGTGCGTGAGTTGGCACGAGGCGCGCGAGTTCTGCCGCCGACTCACCGAGGCGGAAGCCCGTGCCGGACGCCTGCCAGCGGGGCACATTTACTCCCTCCCCACCGAAGCCCAATGGAACGCGCTCGCAGCCAGCACACCGGTGGACACCGGCGTTTTCAACCGAGACAACCAACGCTGGCACACCGCGCCTGTCGGCACTCTCCCGGCCAACCCGCAAAAGCTCCACGACCTGCGCGGCAACGTGTGGGAGTGGTGTCTCGACTGGGCCGACGCCGCGAAGCACTACCGGCTGCTCAAAGGTGAGTGCTGGGGCACCGAACGCCCCGCGCCCACTGCGGACGCCACCCATCACCAGATGCGCCCCGACCAAGCCTTCTGGAACACCGGCTTCCGCTGCGTGCTCGTTCCCAAAGGCAGCCTGCCCGCCGAGTTTCAAGCGCGACCCTGATCTGCTGAATTCAATCCTCCACCTCCTTTCCCTCGACGCCGACTGGACGATTCTCCGACTTAAATCTTACCTCCGCCGGAATTCGTTCTTGAATCACCCATCCCCTTGCGGCGAAATGGCAGCGCAGATTTTCTCGTATGACGCTCGCTGACATTCTTAGGAAAGAGCAAATCGTCGCCGACCTCAAGGCCGGCAACCGCTGGGAGGCCATTGACGAACTCCTCGGCCTCCTCGTCCACTGCGGCAAGATCAAGCCCGAGAATCGCGAGGCCATCGCCGCCGTTGTGCGCAAGCGCGAGAATTCCATGAGCACCGGGATCGGCTTTGGCATCGGCATCCCGCACGCCAGCACCGACCTCATCCCAGAAGTCATCGGCGCGTTCGGACGCAGCACCACGGGCATCAACTTCGACGCGCTCGACAACCAACCCGTCAAGCTCGTCATGCTCTTCCTCGTGCCGCAGGGCCAATTCCAGAAGCATCTCCACACCCTCGCGAACATCGCGAAGATGCTTCACAGCAAAGATTTTCGCGCCGCCCTTGAGGCCGCTCCGGACGCCGACGCGATGTTCAAGACGATCACGGAGCAGGCACCGAAGAAGTAGCCCGTCCCGCAGGAGGCGACGCGAGCAGTCTCAGTGACTGAACACTGAGTGCTACGCAGTTCAGTTCAATCCAGTCCCGCCCGCACCGCCGCCGCCAGCGCGGCCACCCGCATCTTCAGCGGAAAATCCGATGGTGCCTCCAGCGTGTAGCTCAATCGCGTGCTGTGTTGCAGCAGCCAGAACGCCTCCGGCCACTGTGGGCGCGCCTCCGGATCGTGGCTGGGATGAATGATGCCGCCACTTGCCGGACGGCCCTCGATCACCTCCGCCAAATCAATCGGACACTCCCGCGCCACCGCGTCCACCATGCACGGCGCCCGCGACGGCAGCGCGTCGGGATTGAGCTCGTAGAGGTAGAATCCATTCGCCTCCCAGTCCTCGTGTAGGCAGAACGCCACGTCGAACTGCGGCAATAATTTCAGCCACGCCACGTGCGCCCGAACTTCCTCCGTCTCGAAATGCTTGTAGTCGCGGTTCAAGTCCTTGCCGTCCGCGTTCTCGCGCCGGTTCAGTGCGAAGCCCGTCGGGTTCAGACACGCGCAGACGAAAAGATTCGTATCCGTCGGCCAGCGGTTTTCATCCAGTAAGCGTTGCAGTGCGAGCGGACCCGCAGGCTCATCCCCGTGAATGCCCGTGGAGAGATACACGTTGCGGCACGCACCCGGAGTATGCCGTTGGAACGTGGGCAACTCGCCACCAGCACCGAATGGGATCGTCGCCACCTGCCAGCCATGCTGTCGGGCCGCGTGCGCGGCGGCACGGCAGACGTGATGGATGTCAATCCGTTCGCCGTGATAGCCACCGTGATTTTTGCCGAGTCGTTCCATACGTGCGCCGCGCCATCGTAGCGCGCGACCACGGCCCGAAAAGATTTCTCTCAGCGGGAACGGACGGGCTGCGCGCGGCCAAGCTGCTTTTGCCGTAGCACGATCAATGGCAGACTAGCCCATTTCAGGAGTGTTTTCCGGGACACGCCGTCTAACCTGCCGCCATGAAACCGTTGCTCGCCGCTGTCGCTTTCCTTTCCCTTGCCGCCTCGCTCTTCGCTGCTGAACCGCCGCCGAGCTACGCCGCCCAGCGGGCCGAGGCGGAGAAGTTCATCGCGGAGAAATCCTTCCTCAAGGCGAATGAGATTTACCGCGCGGTGAACGTGACGAACCTCCCGCCGGTCGAGCAGCGCTGGGTGCTGTTCCGGCGCGCGGACACGTTGTGGCGCGCGGAGGCGAGCACGCAGCGGGCGGACAACACGAAGTTCAATCAGGCGCGGCAGGAGCTAAACGTCCTCGTGCGCGATGTGCAGCGCGAGGAGGAGAAGGACCGCGGGTGGGTCGAAGTGCAGGAGTCGCTCGGGGACTCGCACTGGACGCCGCGCAACCAGCGCAATTGGGGCGGCGCGTGGCAGCACTATTCGCAGGCGCTCGATTGGTGGGCCGGCCAGCGCGCGGGTGAGGAGTCGCGGACGCGTTACCTCGACATCGTCCGGCGCTCGGCCAAGCCGCCGGGCGCGGAGCCTTACTATCGCTATGGGAACTACGGCAACGCGCTTCCGCTGAACATCCTCGAGAACACCCTCAAGATTGCCGCGACCGACAACGACAAGGCCCACGCGCATTATCTCCTCGCCGTGTCGTTCCAATACCACGGCGGCGATTGGGACGCCCGCGCCCGCGTGCCGGAACATTTCGAGGCGGCGCTCAAGCCGGGCAAAGGGACGGACTGGTATGACGACGCGCTGTATCACTACGCCGAGTGGATGATGAACCAGGGCCGCGCCGTCCCGCTCAAGGACGGCAACTGGAGGCAGGAGCAGGATTACGTGAAGGCGCTCGCGCTGTTCCGTCGGCTGGTCGCGGAGTTCCAGAAGGGCGAGACCCGCTACTGGGAGCAGGCGCAGGCGCAGATTCGCAACATCACGCAGGTGAACCTCGGCGTCGGCGTGTCGCACGTCTTCCTGCCGGACTCGGAGGTTCAGTATCACCTCAACTGGCGCAACGTGAAGCGCGTCGAGTTGGCGCTCTATCCCGTGGACCTCACGAAGGACGTGAACCTCGCGACACAGGACGGCAACAAGCGTCCCTCGTGGCTCCAGACCATCGAGCTAGCCGGTCGCGAGAAGGCGAAGGCGTGGGAGCACGACACGAAGGACAAGGGCGACTACCGCCCGGGCAACGCGGCGTTGCGCGTGGACGGCAAGCTGCGCCCCGGCGCTTACGTGCTCGAGGCGCAAGGCGGCGGGCAGTCCGCGCGCGACCTCGTGCTCGTGACCGATGCGGCGCTGGTGCTCAAGACCAGCGGCAAGACCGCCCTCGTCTTCGTCACCGACGCGCTCTCGGGCAAGCCGCTGGCGAACGCGAAGACTCGCCTCTGGGAACGGTGGCATGTGGGCAACAACAAGTGGGAGGCGCGTTCGCAGGACAAGGTGACGGACAAGGACGGCCTCGCGGTGTTTGAAGTCATGCGAGTGGCGAACAATAACGTGGAAATCTTTGCTGCCGCCGCACTCGGCGACAAACAAGCCTTCAGCCCCGGCAACACTTACTCCTATCGCGACCCGCACGAGTCGTGGCGCATCTACGCCTTCACTGACCGCCCGGCGTATCGCCCGAAGGAGACGGTGCAGTGGAAGGCGATGGTTCGCCGCTACAACGGCTCGGTGTATGCCACGCCGGCGAACGAGACGATTGCCTTCACCATTACCGGCCCGGACGGCGCGAAGGTGAAGGAGGGCGACCTCAAGCTGAACGAGTTCGGCACCGGATGGGCGTCGCTCGAACTCACCGAACAGCAGCGGCTCGGCGAATACCACGTGCAGTTCCGCGACAAGGCGAAGGCCACGCACATCGGCAACGCGACGCTCTTCCGGTTGGAGGAATACAAGCTGCCGGAGTTCAAGGTCGCCGTGCAGACGCCGGAGTTGGACGGGCGCAAGAAAGCCTTCCGCACTGGCGACAAGGTCGAGGTCAACATCCAGGCCGACTACTATTTTGGCGGGCCGGTGGCGAACGCGACGGTCGAGGTCATCGTGCATCAAGACCCATATTACTTCGCGTGGAAGGAGCCGCGCGAGTTCGGCTGGTTCTACGAGGAGAACGAGGGGCGCTTCGGACGCGGGCGCGGCTTTCGCGGTGGTGGCAGCGGGCAAATCCTTAAACGCGAGACGCTCAAGACCGACGCGACGGGCAAGGCAATGCTGGAGTTCGAGTCGCCGAAGGATTACGGGCAGGACTTCGAGTTCCGCATCGAGGCGCGCGTGGTGGACGCGAGCCGACGCGAAATCACCGGCAGCGGCACCGTGCGCGTTACGCGCCAGCGCTACTACGTCCACGCCAAGCCGGAGCACAACCTCCACAAGCCCGGCGACAAGGCGACGGTGAACTTCCGCGCGCAGGACGCGAACGAACAGCCCGCCGTCATCGAGGGCATCGTCAAGGTCACGCGCGAGTATTGGGAAGAAATCTGGGTGAACCCCGCTGGCAAGGAAGTGAAGGGGCCGGAGCTGAAGGCGCTGCAAAGCGATGGGAAGTTCCCGCCCGCGCCGCAGTTGGGGCAGCGTCCGTGGCGGCTGAAATTCCGTGGCTATCACAGCGACGAAATCCTCACGCGCACGCTCAAGACGGACGCCGAGGGCAAGGTGGACTTGGTCTTCACGCCGGAGCGCGAGGGCTATTACAAGGTGACGTGGCTGACGGAAGACGCCTTCCCCAATCGCCCGCCGCAGCCCATCCGCACAGAGATGACGCTGTGGGTCGCGAACAACGCCACGGCTGAACTCGGCTACCGCCACGGCGGCGTGGAAATCATCGTGGACCGCGACACGTTCCGCAGCGGACAGAAGGCTCCCGTCATGCTCGTGGCGAACAGCAACGACCGTTACGTGCTCTTCACCGTCGAGGCGGACGAACTCATCAGCCATCAGGTCGTGCATCTCACAGGCACGGTGAAGCTGGTCGAACTGCAACTCAGCGATGCCCATGTGCCCAACGTGTTCCTCAGCGCCGCGATGGTCGCGGACAAGCAGGTTCACATGGACACGAAGCAGGTCATCGTGCCGCCCACAAAGCATTTCCTCACGGTGGACGTGAAGCCCGACCGCACCCAATACCAGCCGCGCGAGGAAGGCACGTTGCTCGTGACCGCGCGCGACCACGAGGGCAAGCCCGTCGCGGCTGAGGTGGCCGTGGGGCTGGTGGACGAGTCGGTCTATTACATCCAGAGCGACTACGCGGGCGACCCGCGCAAGTTCTACTTCGGCACGAAGCGCCAGCAACGCACGCAGACGCAGAGCACGTTCAACCAGAAGAGCTACGCGAAGCTCGTGGAGTGGGAGGAGGACGGCGTGAAGATGGTGCTGGAGCAGAGCGATGCGCTGGCGCGCGACGACGCGAAGAAGCGGAACTGGGCGTTCGAGAGCGACAAGGGCGGGCTGCAAGAGCTGCGCAAGGCGGGCCAATCAATTGCTCTTGATTCTGACTCAGACGGCGTGCTGGACCAAGCCGCTGGTTTTGGCGGCGGGGCGAATGCAAACCGGATGCTGCGTGGGGCAGCGTTGGCCGCCTCACCTGCAATGGCGATGGCTCCGATGTCCGCGCCGATGGGAGCCGCAAAGTTCTCTGCCGATGCGCGGCGCGGCGAGAGCGACGAGAAAGGCAAGCGCGAGAAGCAAGCGGCCGGCGAAGGCGAGGCCGAGCCAAACGTCATCGTCCGCACGGATTTCCGTTCCACCATCCTCTGGCTGCCGGACGTGAAGACCGGCGCGGACGGCACCGCGCGCGTGCCGGTGAAGTATCCCGACTCGCTCACCGGCTGGAAGGCCACGGCCCGCGCGGTCGGCAGCGGCGCACAGTTCGGCATCGCCAACGCGACCACGCGCACGAAGCAACCGCTCATCGTGCGGTTGCAAGCCCCGCGCTTCTTCTCCGTGGGCGACCTGGTGCTGGTCTCGGCGGTCTTCAACAACAACACCGACCAGCCGCTGGAGGTGAAGAACAACTTGGAGGCCGACGGCCTTATCATCAGCGGCATCGGCATCAAGGACGGCATGGTGGTGAAAGGCCAGCGCGCCGCCTCCGTCACCGTGCCCGCCAACGGCGAGGTGCGCGAAGACTGGGCCATCTACGTGAAGAACCCCGGCACCGCGCGGCTCAAGGTCACGGCCATCAGCGGCAAATACTCGGACGCGATGGAGAAGACTTATCCCGTCCACGAGCACGGCATCGAGCGCTTCCTCACCAAGGCCGGCAAGGTGCGCGGCTCCGACATCACCGTGCGGCTCGACATCCCCGCCGCGCGCAAGAAGGACACCACCACGCTCGTCGTGCAGGTCGCGCCCAGCCTCGCCGTGACGATGCTCGACGCCCTGCCTTACCTGATTGATTACCCCTACGGCTGCACCGAGCAGACCATGAGCCGCTTCCTCCCGGCGGTCATCACGGCGAAGACCTTGAAGGACCTCGGCCTGCAACCGGAGGACGTGATGAGCCGTGTGTTCGGAGGCATCGAAGCCCGTGCCGGTGGCGCTGCTCCGCCGAATCTCGGTGCGAAGAAAGACTTGGCCAAGCTGACCGAAATGACCGACGCCGGCCTGAAACGCCTCTACGACTTCCAGCACGGCGACGGCGGCTGGGGTTGGTGGAAGGAAGGCACGAGCGACCGTTGGATGACCGCCTACGTCGTGTGGGGCCTCACGCTCGCGAAGCAATCCGGCGTGGCCATCAAGGCCAATACCATCGAGCGCGGCGCGGCTTACCTCGACAAGACGCTGGTCGAAGAAGAACTCAACTTCGACATGCAGGCCTTCATGCTGCACTCGCTCGCCGTGCAACGTGCGGACGCGAAGCAAGCTGGCTTGTCGCCGTTCCAGACAAAGGCGTTCGACAACCTGTGGAAGAACCGCGAGGCGCTCAACGCCTACACCCGCGCGCTGCTCGCGTTGTCCGCGCACCACTTCGGCAAAGGCGCGGAAGCCAAGACGCTCATCGCCAACCTGGAGAACGGCGTGAAGCGCGACGACCGCCCGGACCTGTCCGTGCTCGTCGCCCCCTCAACTCTCAACCCTCAACTCTCAACTCCCGTCATGGGCACGGCGCATTGGGGCGAGGATGGCGTTTACTGGCGCTGGTCCGACGGCGGCGTGGAGGCCACGGCCTTTGCGCTCCGCGCGTTGCTGGCGATTGACCCGCAGAACAAGCTCATCGAGCCGGTCACCAACTGGCTGCTCAAGGGACGGCGCGGCGCGCAATGGAGCAACACCCGCGACACCGCCATCACCGTCCTCGCGCTCAACGATTACCTGCGCGTGACCAAGGAGCTGTCGCCCGAGCTGGAATACGAAGTGACGGTCAACGGCACGAGCATCGCCAAGCGCAAGATCAGCGGCGCGGAGGTCTTCGCCGCGCCCAGCCGCTTCGCCGTGGACACGAAGCTCATCAAGGACGGCGCGAACGACATCCGCATCAAGCGCAATGGCGAGGGGCCGGTCTATTTCGCCGTCGAAGCCAAGTTCTTCAGTCTCGAAGAACCCATCCCCGCGAGCGGCAACGAGATTTTCGTGAAGCGCGAATACTTCAAGCTGGTGGGCCGCCCGACGCTCCTCAAGGGCCTGCTCTACGACAAGGTGCCGCTGCTCGACGGCGAGACCGTGAAGAGCGGCGAGCGCATCGAGACCGTCCTGACCATCGAGGCGAAGAACAACTACGAGTATCTGCTCTTCGAGGATTTGAAGCCCGCCGGCTTCGAGGCCGTGGCGGTGCGCAGCGGCGAGCAACTCTACGCGCGCGAACTCAAGAGCGGCGCGGTGGAGCGGAAGTTTGGCGAAGTCGGCAAGCCCGCGCCCGCCGTGCAGGCGGGTCCAAAGTCCAAAGTCGCGGCGGCCGTTGCCGCTCCGGCGAAGGCAGCAGCACCGGTGCTCGTCGCCGCTGCGCCGGCTCGGGTTGGCCTTGTGCCGCCCATCGGCTTCCCCGCGCCCCGGCCCATCGGCATCGGCGAGCCGGATTTCACGGGCCGCACGCGCTGGGTTTACCAAGAGCTGCGCGACCGCAAAGTCGCCCTCTTCCTCGACAAGCTGCCCGAAGGCGTCTGGCAACTCCGATACGAGATGCGCGCGGAAGTCCCCGGGGCCTTCCACGCCCTCCCCGTCCTCGGCCACGCCATGTATGTGCCGGAGATTCGCTGCAACGGCGCGGAGCTGCGCGTGACGGTGGTGGATGGGAAATGAGCATTGCGGTTGCGGCAATACCCGGAGCGTTTGGGTAGTGGCTCAGTTTGGAATAACCACGAAGGGCACGAAGCACACAAAGTGGAAGCCATTTGATACCGGCACCTGCGTTGAACCGCCTTCGTGTCCTTCGTGGTTCGGAATGAGCCGCTGCCAGCGATTGACAGCCGCCGCCGGTTCTTCCTGCTTCAACACGCGCTGCCTCCTCTTTACCCTCTCGTCATGTCCGAGGCGCTCATGCCAACTCCACTCGCCCGGCCCATCACCGCCTTGCGCGGCGTGGGGCCGAAGCACGTTGAGTTTTTTGCCAAGCTGGGGGTTGCGACCGTCGAGGATTTGCTCCTGCTGCAACCGCGTCGCCACGAAGACCGACGCACGGGTTGGAGCATCGGGCTGTTGCTGCTGAAAGTCCCCGCCACCGTGCTGGGCCGCATCATCGCGCAGGGCACAAATTTTTACGCCAAGAAGACCAAGTCCACGTTCGAGTTCATCCTCGACGATGGCACCGGGCGACTGCATTGCCGCTGGTGGAATGTGCCGTGGCTGGCGGAGAAGTTCCGCGTCGGCGACGAGGTGTTCGTCCACGGCAAACTCCTCTCCCTCAAGCCGCGCACGATGGACCATCCCGAGACGGAAATCGTCGAGTCCGGCGAGGAGGCGTCCACGCATCTGCACCGCATCGTGCCGGTGTATCCGCTGACGGAGGGTTTGTCGCAGCGGTGGCTGCGCGGGCTGCTGTGGCGGACGCTGGAGGAATACGGCGGGCAGATTCCCGAGCGGCACGGGGAGTGGTTGGCGCGGGGAAGGGGCGGAGCAGGATTAGGATCAGGATTACGAGCAGGAGCAGAAACCGCCGCCGCTGCCCCTCCTGCTCCTGATCTTGATCCTAATCCTGCTCTCTCCCTCACCCGCGCCGCTGCCGTCCGCTCCCTCCACTTCCCCGCCGAAGTCCCCGACGTCGAAATCGCCCGCCAACGTCTCGCCCTCGACGAATTCCTCGACCTCCAGCTCGCCGTCCGCGCCCGGCGCGACAAGCTCCGCGCCAACGCCCACAGCCTTCCTTGCAAAGGCGACAACCACCTCATCCGCCCCTACCTCGCCCAGCTCGGCTTCCCGCTCACCGACTCGCAGACCACCGTCCTCCGCGAAATCCGCGCCGACCTCGCGCGCGGCACGCCCATGCGCCGCCTGCTGCAAGGCGACGTGGGCTCCGGCAAGACCATCGTCGCTGCCTGCACCGCGTTGATGGCCTTGGAGAGCGGTCACAGCGTCGCCCTCATGGCCCCGACGGAGATTCTGGCCGAGCAACACTTCCGCAACTTCACCAAGTGGTTGGAGCCGCTGGGAGTGAACGTCGAGCTCCGCACGGGCTCCCGAAAGACCGCCTCCAACTCCCAACTCTCAACTCCCAACTCTCAACTTTTCATCGGCACCCACGCGCTCGTGGAAGACGCCTTCACCGTCGAGCGACTCGGCCTGGTCATCATTGATGAGCAGCACAAATTCGGCGTCGCTCAACGCGAGCGGTTGCTGCGCAAGGGCCATTATCCGCACCTGCTGGTGATGACCGCCACGCCCATCCCGCGCACGCTGGGCCTCACGATTTACGGCGACCTCGATGTCTCCGTCATCGCGCATCTGCCGCCGGGACGCGGGGCCATCAAGACTTTCGTCCGGGGGCCGGAGAAATTGCCCAAGGTCTGGGCCTTCGTCCGCGAGCGGCTCGCCGAGGGACGCCAAGCCTACATCGTTTATCCGCGCGTCGAGGACACCGACCTGAAGACCGGCACGAAGGCCGTGATGGCGGAGTTCGAGAAGTTGGCGAAGGAACTCGCGCCCCACGGCGTCGCGCTGCTGCACGGGCGGCTGTCGACGGAGGAGAAGGAGCAAGTCATGGCCGACTTCCGCGCGAACCGCGTGCAAGCCCTCCTCGCTACCAGCGTCATCGAGGTCGGCGTGGACGTGCCGAACGCGACGGTCATGGTCATCGAGAACGCCGAGCACTTCGGTCTCGCGCAGCTCCACCAGTTGCGCGGCCGCATCGGGCGCGGCGCGCACGACTCTTGGTGCGTCCTCGTCGCCGCCAAGCTCACCGACGACGCCCGCGCGCGGCTGAAGGTGCTGGAAGAGACCACCGACGGCTTTGCCATCGCCGAGGCGGACCTGCAACTGCGCGGCCCCGGTGAGTTGCTCGGCCAGACCCAGAGCGGCGACACCCAGTTCAAGTTCGCCGACCTCACGCGGGACTTGGAACTGGCGAAGCTGGCGCGGGAGTTGGTCCAACGCGCGACGTGAAACAGCCGGGGTAGTGACGGTGCGAAGATGCCAACCGAAGTGGCCGGGGCTCTATCTGGTTGCCGCGAGAAGGTTGAGGCGGCCTCCTCATGTCGGCTTCTACGGACGGGGCAGGGCAGCGTTGGGAAGAATTGAACTCGAACTCCGAAGTTGAGCCCGAAAGGGCGCAAAGAACACAAAGGAGTCGAGCCGCGGCTGGCTGGGGTGGGACTATGTCTACCCGCCCCGTTCTCCTGCCGGAAACTTGGCTTTGCGCGCTTTCGCGGCCATTCCAATTCGGAGTTCGGGTTGCACCACATTCCGGCAGTTGAAATTTAACGCAAAGCCGCAAGGGCGCAGAGCCGCAAAGGGAACCGACATGGTGGGTTTGACTTTCCATAGTCACCGCGCAGGTGAACTTGACTCAGGTTGGCGGCCCAACCCAAATCCTTCCTCTCTGTGCCCTTGCGTCTTTGCGCCTTTGCGGTAACTGCCGTTTAAATACCCCTCGGCCAGTGCCGACGCCGCGCCCAGCGGATCCGTCCGCGTGCGCCACGTGCGCGGCCCACGGGCCGCGCACACCACCGCCCCAACCTTCACATATTTCCGCGCCGTCTTTGGATCCATCCCCGCTTTCATTGCACTCATAGTCAGGTTCCCTTCCCGTTGGAACTCGGTGACGAGCCGAGTCAATTGTTGGTGGTTGGTCATGCGCTCGCGGTCTGCACCAACGGGATGGGAAGGGTGTAAACGCCGGTTGAAAAGTGCGGCGGGTGGCGCTCGAAAAGTGAGACACCTTCCGGCGCGAAGGGAACGGTTTCTGGCCTTCGAGGTCAAGTCCGAGAAGTTCGCCGCGAGGTAGAACGAGCAGGAGGGCGAGCTGCGAGCCCCC
>CALQJI020000005.1 GCA_943330855.2 Klebsiella pneumoniae | reverse complement strand
GCACGCCGGGATGGATCCCTACGAGTTGAAGAAAAGGATTGAGACCAAGCTGAAGAAATTCTTCACTGCCTTGGGTAAACTAGATCGTGAGTCAACGAAGACCTGACGGTCCCCTGCCCCCGGTAACATTTAGCCGTGAGTCAATACGGGCACCGTGCCGTGAAGGTCGAGATGGATCCGTCGGACGAATTCGGCGTCGTCCGCCAATTCTGCTGCTCGCACTCCCTCGCTGCTCAACCGCGCGTCGATCTGTTGATCGATCAACTTGGCAAGTTCGGCGGCATCCGCTTGGCCAGCCTGGCACTCCTGAACAGCCACCGCGACAAGGACGGAGGAGAGGAGGACACGGATCAGGCGTCGCATCGGCTGTCTCCCCGTGTGTTCCATACCTAAAGGCATTATCGGTAACTCATTTGTGCAGTTCGGCGGTCAGACGCGTTGAGCACGCGTGGCATTCGTGATGTGACGTGGGAGTCGCAGAACAACAAAAAATTCAAGTGACAAGAACTTGCGATCACGACCTCAGGGGCGCTCCGCAGCGGCGGACTGGCCTCACTTGGGGAATTCGACGGGCCTGAGGGTAGTGCACCTCTACTCCGGAACGCTGAGAGGGAGATGCCGTGAGTCCGAGCAGGAGGGCATCGAGAGATGGTGGCGATTCAAGGGTGACGAAGGGTATCTCGAAAGCCAGCACGCGCAGTTCAGTATTCGAGCGGCGCGGCTAAATGGCTCCTCCTCCAGTGCTGCATCGGTGCAGACCCGCAATACAGACTGCCACTCGCGGAGCAGCACCAAACCGGATCGTCCCTCCATCATAAGTGCCGCCCGCTGGAGTTCCAGCAGCCGCGTGAACTCCCGTGGTTGTTGCGCCGACTCATATAGCGGCCCGAGTCGGCGGACGGCATCCAGTTCCCAATACTCGTAATGCAGCACGCGGTCCCCGCGCCGCAGCTCGGCGGCGATCGGTGGACAGGCCGGGACCTCCCCGGCCTTGGCGAAGCGCGACTTTACGCAATCAAACTCAGTGTCCTCGGTCTGCCGCCATTTCCGGGTCTCCTGGTCCAGCGGCAGGACGGAGAGCAGCTCATCACCGCGCTGCCAGAGCACCCCGGAGTGAATTTCAATCGAACTGCTAAGCCCAAAGTCACTGCTGCGCTTTGGCCGGCCTCTTCTCCGAGTGCTTTTCCTTCAACCTTTTCCAGAAGTCTTGCCAATATTTGTCGTGGTAGTCCTGCGCCGCGAGGTCGATGTGATCAAGCTTTACGACCTTGGGTGCAATGGCCGGATTGTAGCCTGCTAAATGTCCCTGACCGGCTCGTGAGCGAGGGGAGGCGCAGCGCCAGTCTGACTCGCCTAGCACTTCCGCACAGAGCTTGGCCAGCACCGGGTCGTAGGCTTTCAACTGAACCCGGGTGTGAATGTGGTTGTGCTCGTGGTCCATCGTCCGATTAGTGTCATACCAGTCCTGCACGCCCTCGGCCCAATATTCCGCCGCGTTCACCAGCGCGTAACACTGCTTCGGCCCGCCGAACACAATCAGCACTTTGTCGTTCCCAGTCACCTTGGCGATTTACGCAGAGACGCGCAGAGCGTCGGATTCGGTTCGATTCCCGCCGCCTCCACAAATTTTTGTTGTTGGTTTTGGGGATGTGGGTTGGCGAGTGGAGGGCTGCGGAATAGCTGGCTGTATGAAAACGGCGCTCTCCCGCTAACCGTTTGACTTGGATTCCACTTTGATCAGCCCGCACGGCTTGAGATCGGTGCACATCACATCAGGCTCCACCGAGGCGTCCTTCTATGCGGATTCGGATCAAATTTACAGGCCCGGGTGGTCGGCGCGTTTTTTGAAAACACCTCAAGCAGCTCGACTTTCCGCTGTGCCGCTTTTACACGTCCCGCGTGCAAGATTGGTATTCCATGCTGCTCGCGGCGACGGCGGTGCTGTTCATCGGCCTGTCGAAGGCGGGCTTTGGCGGCGGGTTGGGGATGCTCACCACGCCGTTGTGCGTGTTGGCCTTCGGGCCGAAGGATGCCATTGGCATCCTACTTCCGTTGCTCTGCGCGGGAGATGCTTTCAGCGTTTATCACTATTGGGGTAAGTGGGAGCGGAATAATCTCAAGTTCCTCCTGCCCGGCGTCGTGGTGGGCGTGGTCATCGGCGTGCAACTCATCGGGCGTTTCTCGGCGCGGGAACTCAACGTGTGCATCGGCCTGCTGGCGGTGGCGTTCGTCGTCTTTCAGCTCGTGAAGGAGCGCATCTTTGCGGCGGAAGGTGCCTTCGCCCCGGACCACAAGGTGGGCGTCCCCTGCGGCATCGGCGCGGGCATCACCAGCACGTTTGCTCACGGTGCCGGGCCGGTGGTGAGCCTCTTTCTTATCCCGCAGCGGATGCCCAAGGAGACTTACGTGGCGACGACTGTGCTGGTGTTCACGTGTATCAACTGGATCAAGATACCCTTCTTCGTCGTGGACCGCACGATGGTGAATCTGCCGGTCTTCGCTCCGAACGCGATCATCACGGCGCACACGGTTCAGCAGAGTTTGGTGTTCCTGCCGTTCATTCCAGTGGGAGTTTGGCTGGGGGTGTGGTTGAACCGGAAGTTTTCGGAGCAGGTGTTTTTGAAGGTGGTCTATGGAATGACCTTCCTTACGGGCCTCCAGCTCATCTTCAACTTCAATCCGAGCAACTGGCTGCGGTGAGTGCTGCCGATTCGCGGCGAGTGCTCACTCTCAAATTTGCTCGAAATATCGCTGCTTCTCCCAGTCCGTAACGGCGTTGCTGAACGCTTCGTGTTCCAGTCGTGCGTGGTGGGCGTAGAAGTCCACCACGTCGCCACCGAAGGCGGAGCGGGCGAGTTCGGACTTCTCGAACAGGTCGGTGGCGTCGCGCAGGGAGCTGGGCAGGCGGGGGAGGTGTTCATCCACGTATGCGTTGCCGAGGTAGGCATCGCCAGAGTCGAGCTCCTCGCGGACGCCGGCCATGCCGGCGGCGAGCATCGCGGCGAAGGCGAGATACGGGTTCGCGTCCGCGCCGGGCATGCGGTTCTCGATGCGGAACGAGTCGCCGTGCCCCACGACGCGGAAGCCGGTGGTGCGATTGTCCACCGCCCACGCCATGCGCGTGGGTGCCCACGAGCCGGGCTGGTAGCGCTTGTAGCTGTTGATGGTGGGGCCGTAGAAGAGGCACAACTCGGGGGAGTATTTCAAGAGGCCGCCGAGGAACTGGCGGAAGAGCCGGGAGCCAGCGACGCCTTTCGGCTCCGCACTTTTACCTTTTGCCTTTTGCCTTTTGCCTTGTTCGCCAGCTTCGCCCGCGAACAGGTTCTGCCCTCCCTTCCATAAGCTCATATGTATATGGCACGAGCTGCCGGCTTCACCCGGCGCATACTTGGCCATGAAGGTGACGGATTTGCCGTGCTGCTCGGCGAGTTCGCGCACGCCTTGCTTGAAGACCGCGTGCATGTCGGCCATCGGGAGCGGCGCGGCGCAGGTGAAGTTCAGCTCGTGCTGACCGCAGCTCCACTCGCCCTTGCTGCTTTCCACGGGCACGCGCGCCGCGCACATGCTGTTGCGGATGGCGCGCATGAGCGGCTCGTCGCGCGTCGGCTGCATGAGGTGGTAATCTATCCGGTAATCGCTCGAAGGCTGGAGGTCGCGGTAGCCGCCCGTGTGCGCGGCGTGGTAAGTCTGGTTGAAGAGGTAGAACTCCAGCTCGCTGGCGCACAGGCAGGTTTGGCCCTGCTTCGCGAGCGAGTCGAGTTGCCGTCGGAGGACGGAGCGGGGCGCTTCGGCGACGAGTTCGCCGCTGTTGCGCACGAAGTCGCACAGCACCATCGCCGCGCCGGGTTGCCACGGCAGCACGCGCAGCGTGTCCAGGTCGGAACGGAACCCGAAGTCGCCGAAGCCGGTGGCCCAGCTCGCGAGCTTGAAGCCGTCGAGCGGGTCCATGTCCATGTTGACCGTGAGCAGGTAGCTGCATCCGTGCGTGCCGTGCTTCACGACCGAGTCGAGGAAGAAGTCGGCGCGGAAGCGCTTGCCCACGAGCCGTCCGAACGGGTCCGGGGCAGCGACGAGGATGGTGTCAATGGAGCCGGAGCGAACGAGGCGTCGGAGTTGGGCGAGTTGCATAGGGAGTGTGAACGGAGTCACGAACCGGTGCGCCGCCGGACTTGTCTCGATTGGGCGAGCAGTTGAGAGGGCGAGTGCATCGAGGTCCGGGTTTTCTAGTGGAGTTGCGTTTTGAAGTCCACAGGTGACTTGAAGGCGGGGTCGGAAGGCTCGCAATGCCGCGCGAATGCCGTGGACCCGTTCGCGTCAACCAAGGCACGCTCACTGCCGCGCACCACGCGGTGCGCGCAAGCACACAACACCATGACTCCACAACAAACCGCCGAGAGCCTCGGTATCAAGTTCGAGAAGATCACCCCCGGCTATTTGAACCTCTGCATCCGCAGCGGCAATCAGCTCATCTCCTCCGGCCACGTCAGCGACGCCAAGGGCAAGCTGGGCGGGGCCGGCCTCAGCGTTGAGCAGGGCTACGCCGCCGCCAAGAACTGCGCGGAGAAAATCCTGCGCTCTGTCTGGCAGACCCACGGCACGCTGGACGGCTTGCGCGTGATCAAGGTGCTCGGCTGCGTGAACACGACGATGGAGTTCACCGACCAGCACCTCGTCATCAACGGCGCGTCGGACCTGTTGCACACGATCTTCGGCAAGGACGGCGACGGCTACCACGCCCGCAGCGCGCTGGGTTTCGCGCAGCTCCCCACCGGCGCGGCCGTCGAAGTTGAGGCAATCTTCGAGATCAAGGGCTGAACTGTGAACCGGCTGTCCGCACTCGCGCTCGCTGCCACGCTGCTGCTCGGTGTGTTCTCGCTGCATGCGAGTGACTGGCCCATGTGGCGGGCCAACCCCGGCCGCACGGCGAGCGTCACGACTGAGTTGCCGGAGAAGCTGTCCGTCCTCTGGAGCCGCGAGCTGGGCCCACTCAAGCCAGCCTATCGCGATGTGCGCCTGCAATTCGACCGTGGCTACGAACCGGTTGTGCTGGGCCAGCGGCTCTTCGTGGCCTCGTCGCGTGAGGACAGTGTCACCGCTCACGCCACCGACACGGGCTCGGTGCTGTGGAAGGCTTTCGCCGACGGCCCGGTGCGGTTCGCGCCGGTCGCGGGCGATGGGCGCGTCATCTTCGGTTCCGACGATGGCGTTCTCCGCTGCGTGTCGGCGGCCACGGGTGAGCTGCTCTGGCAGAAACGCGCGGTGCCGAATGACCGACAGCTTCTCGGCAATGGCCGGCTCATCTCCGTGTGGCCGATTCGCGGCGGGCCGGTGCTGCACGCGGGCCGCGTGTATTTCGCCGCCGGCGTCTGGCCGCTCGAAGGCGTGTTCATCTACTGCCTCGACGCCGCGACCGGGCGCGAGATCTGGCTCAACGACCGCACTAGCTATCTCTACGGTGTGCATCCCCATCAGGCCGAAGCCTTCGGCGGCGTGGCTCCGCAGGGCTACTTGCTGGTGGACGGCGCGGACCTCGTCGTGCCGTGCAGCTCGGCGTATCCGGCGCGCTTTGAATTGGCGACGGGCGTGTTGAAAGACTTTGCTCTGCCAGCGGCGGGCCGGCTGCCCGGCGGCTGGTTCGCCTCGACGCCGGACGAGAAGGAAACGCAGCGGCAGAAGCGGCTCGGCCTGCTCTTCGACAAAGAGGTCAACGCCGTGCGCCACGAGGACAAGCCGCGTGCCGAGGGCACCGCCGGCGTGCGCCGCAGCTTCCGCGCGGGCGGGCGCGAGTGGAGCTTCGATGAAGTTTGGGCAGGCGTGACCGGCAAGGTTCACAGCGTGCTCGCAGCGGATGGGAAGTGCTTCGTGGTCACCGAGGAAGGCGGTCTTTACGCGTTGGGCGACGCCACAATGAAGGAGCCACGCTTGTTAGCGTTGCCGCCGAAGAAGCCCCCCGCATCGTTGGACAAGAGTGTCCTGCTTACCGCAAATAAATTTCTCGCTGCTGCGGGAGCCGACCGCGGTTACGCGCTCCTGCTGGGCTTGGGCGAACCGGGCTTTCTCGAAGCGCTCGCGAACCAAAGCCAGTTCAAGATTCTCGCACTCGCTGACAGCAGCGCGAGCATCGCTGCCGCGCGGACGCGACTCGCAGCGGCCTGGCTTTACGGCGAGCGCGTCGCGTTGCGGCAGATCGCGCCGACTGCGTCAGGGCTGCCGCCTTACTTCGCGAACCTCATCGTGGTCGCGCCCGACGCGGCGCTACCGGACCCCGCCGCCTTGAAGCAGATTTACAATTGGCTGCGGCCATACGGTGGGCGACTTGTTGGGCCGGAGTCGTTGGCGCGCGTTGCGGAAGTCGCGCAGTTGCCACAGGCGAGCGTGAAGCAACTTTCGAATGGACTGGTCGTCATCACCCGCGAGGGCGCGCTCGCCGGCAGCACGAACTACAAGGGAGATTTCCAGCCGAGCGCGGACGAACTGGTGAAGGCTCCCCTCGGCGTGCTGTGGTTCGACGACACGCTCGGGCACTTCAAGCGTTCGCCGCAGCCGAAGTTCATTGATGGCGTGATGGTCAGCACGGACAAGGACTGGCTCGACATCACGAACCGACAGGGCAAACAGGATTACAAACTTCAGCCCGCTGTGTTCAGCGACGTTTACACGGGCCGCGTGCTGGATGCGACCGAGGCCCCGGAGTTGCGCCGGAGTCATTCGCAGGTGGACCGGGCGAAAGTTCAGCAGAGCCAGTATCGCCCGCCGATGCAGAAGGACGATTGGAAGCCCGGCGCGCCCGTGGCCGGCACGCGTGTCAACCCGCTCACAGGCGACTACGAGGCGCGCGCGTTCCCGAAGAGCTACGGCTGCGACGGCGGCTTCGACTACGGCCACCTCTACACGATGCGCTCGGGCACGGCGGCGTTTTACGACAAGCGCCTCGACAGCGGCACCATCCACGTCAGCGGCCCGCGCTCCGGTTGCACGAGCAGCGTCATCCCGGCGAACGGCGTGCTGAATGTGCCTTACTTCTTCGAGGGTTGCAGTTGCAGCTACCCGCTGCCGATGGCGCTCTCGCTTGTGAGCCTGCCGCCGACGTTCGAGCAATGGGCCGCGTGGGGCGCGACGCCATCCAACTCACTGGCTGGAAAGATCGAGCGCGTGGGCATCAACTTTGGTGCGCCCGGCGACCGCAAGACGGACGACGGCACGCTGTGGCTTGGCTATCCCGCCGTGGGCGGACCATCGCCGAAGGTCGCAGTCCGCACCGAGCCGGCAGTTCCGGAGTTTTACTATCGGCACTCCGTTTGGATTGAAGGCGGCGAAGGCTGGCCGTGGGTCGGCGCCTCGGGCGTGAAGGGCTTGCAGAGCGTGACCGTGGTGGGTTTGAAAGCCGGCACTTACACGGTGCGGCTCACTTTCGCCGAGCCGGAGGCGGCGATGAAGCGCGGCGGGCGGAAGTTCACCGTGCGGCTGCAGAACCAAGTCGCGTTGGAGAATCTCGACGTGCTCGGCGAGTCTGGCGGCGGGATGCGCGTGCTGACCAAGACCATTTCCAAAGTCGTCGTGAGCGACGGCACGCTCACCGTGAAGCTCGACGCGCACGCGGGCCAGACGTTGCTCAACGGAATCGAGATCGTGCGCGCGGGCCTGACGATGGACCCGCTGCCCAACCCCGCCCGCGTGCCGGGGAGGATGTGAGCAACCCCACCCCGAAACTAATTCCCGCCGCGTGCGTCTGTGCCGGGGCGCGCTGCGCTTGATGAACACTCGCCTCAACTTTACCCGGCTGGCCGGACTGCTTGCCTTGCTGCTCACCCTGCCCGCGAACGCAGCCGACTGGCCGATGTGGCGCGCCGACGCGAACCGCTCCGCTGCCTCGCCCGAAGAGCTGCCCGCCCAGTTGCATCTGCAATGGACCCGGCAGTATTCGCCGCGCGTGCAGGTGTGGGATGATCCGCTCAACCACGACCTGATGCCGTATGACCGCGTCTTCGAGCCGGTGGTGATGGGCGAGCGCGTGTTCGTCGGCTTCAACGACACGGACAAGGTGGTGGCGCTCGACTTGCGGACGGGGAAGGAACTCTGGGCATTTTACACGGACGGCCCGGTGCGCTTCGCGCCGGTCGCGTGGCAAGGCAAAGTCTATTTCACCAGCGACGACGGGCATCTCTACTGCGTGAGCGCAGAGGACGGGACGCTGAAGTGGAAGCTGCGTGGCGGGCCGTCCGACCGCAAGGTGCTCGGCAACCAGCGCGTCATCTCCGCGTGGCCCGCGCGCGGCGGCCCGGTGTTGCGCGATGGGCGCGTGTATTTCGCCGCGAGCATCTGGCCGTTCATGGGCACGTTTATTTACGCGGTGGACGCCGAGACGGGCAAGGTGGCGTGGGTGAACGACGGCACCGGCTCGCAGTTCATCAAGCAGCCGCACAATGCGCCGTCCTTCGCGGGCGTGGCTCCGCAGGGATCTCTTGTCGCCACGAAGGATATCCTGCTCGTGCCCGGCGGGCGTTCCGTGCCGGCGGCGTTCGACCGGCACACGGGCGATTTTCTCCATTACCAACTCGCGAACAGCGGCAAGGGCAACGGCGGCTCATTCGTCGCGGCGAGCGAAACGGAATTCTACGTCCACACGCGGCTACGCGGTGTGCGCAACCACGACTTGAAAACCGGCAAGGCCGGCAAGCTAACCAACAGCGAGCCCGTGATCGTCGGTCAGGAGATTTACGCCGCCACGACGAACCGCCAGAGTCAGGTCATCCATTTTCGCAACGGCACGAACCTGTTGTGGGAGGTGAAGGCCGACGCATCGGGCGACCTCATCAAAGCCGGCGGCCGGCTTTACGCGGCGGGGAGCAGCACGCTGACCGCACTTGAAGTGCCGACAGGTTTACGCAACCCGCGCGTGGCGTGGGCACAGCCACTGCCCGGTGGCGCAGAGCGGTTGTTGGCAGCGAACGGGATGTTGCTTGCAGTCACGCTCGACGGGCGCATCCACGCGTTCGGCAGGGAGAAGGTGAAGCCCACCACCCTTCGCGCGGAGACGCGGTTGCCACAGCTTGACGAGGTCACCGCCGCACAGGCGAAGGCGCTGCTCGCGTCAGCAGATGCGGACGAGGGCTATGCGCTGTGGTTCGGCGCAGACGATGGCCGGCTTCTGGAGGCGGTGTTGGCGAATTTCAAGTTCAACTTCGTGGTGGTGGATCCGGACGCGGCGAAAGTGGAGCAACTCCGCCGTCGCTTCGATGCGGCCGGTCTCTACGGCTCGCGCGTGACGCTGCATGTCGGCGACCCGGTGAGCTTCAAGGCGCCGCCCTACATTGCCAACCTCATCATCGTAGGCGAGTCCTTCGCCTCACGATTCCGCGAGAAGGACGTGCTGCAAGCAGCTTATAACTCGCTGCGGCCTTATGGTGGTTTCCTAGTGCTGCCGGCTAGCGGTGCAGCACAGACCGAGTTCAAACAACTCATCGAGGCGGCGAAGTTGGAGCGCGCAAAGGTCGGGTCAAAGGACAGTCAATTGACCGTGACGCGTGAGGGCGCGTTGCCCGATGCCGCTGACTGGACACATCAATACGGCGACATCGGCAACACGGTGAAGTCCGACGACGCGCGCGTGAAAGCCCCGCTCGGTCTGCTGTGGTTCGGCGGCAACTCGAACCTCGACGTGCTGCCGCGCCACGGCCACGGCCCGTCCGAGCAGGTGGTCGGCGGGCGGTTGATTTTGCAAGGGCTGAACAGCTTCAGCGCGCGGGACGTTTACACGGGGCGGCTGCTGTGGAAGACCGAGTTCAAAGACCTCGGCACGTTCGGCATCTACTTCGACAAGAGCTACACGAACACGCCGTTGAGCACGGCCTACAATCAGAAGCATATCCCCGGCGCGAACGGTCGCGGCGCGAACTACGTCGCCACTGAAGATTCGGTTTATGTCGCCGTGGGCAGTGCCTGCCAGGTGCTCGACGCGCGCACGGGCAAGCTGCGCACGACCATCGCGCTGCCCGCCGCGCCCGATGGCAAAGCGCCCGGGGACTGGGCCTTTATTGGCCTTTACGAGGACGTGCTGATCGGCGGCGAAGGCTTTGCGAACTACACGCAGAAGTTTGGCGGTCTGGTGCAGACGAACACGATTGAGGATTTCTCCGCGAGCGGCGGGCTGGCGGCGTTCGACCGCCACTCGGGCAAGCTGCTCTGGCGCGCACCGGCCCTCCACAGCTTCCTGCACAACGGCATTGTTGCTGGAAACGGCCGGCTCTACGCGCTCGACAAGCTGCCCAAGAGCGCCGAGGACAAACTCAAGCGTCGTGGTTCGCCTGTGCCGACGGACTACCGCATCGCGGCTCTCGACGTGCGCACGGGCAAGCCGCTGTGGTCGGCGGCAACCGACATTTTCGGCACGTGGCTGAGTTACTCGAAGGAGCACGATGTCCTGCTGCTCGCCGGTGCGAAGGCCAGCGACCGACTCAGGGACGAGGTCGGCGAGGGAATGACCGCGTATCGCGGCGCGGATGGCTCCGTGCGCTGGCAGGACTTGCAGCGCAAATATACCGGGCCGTGCATCCTGCACCACGAACTGATCTTCACGAGCGCGAATTCCTATCAGGCCTCCAGCGGCGCGTTCAACCTCCTCGACGGCAAGCCGCACCTCGTCCGCAATCCGCTGACTGGCAAGCTGGAGCCGTGGCGGGTCTCGCGCGCCTACGGCTGCAACAACATCGTTGCCAGCGAGCACCTGCTCACGTTCCGCTCCGGCGCGGCGGGCTTTTACGACCTGCTCTCCAAGAGCGGCACGGCCAACATCGGCGGGTTCAAATCCGGCTGCACGGCGAACCTCGTCGTCGCCAACGGCGTGCTCAACGCGCCGGATTACACGCGGACCTGCACGTGCGCCTACCAGAACCAGACCTCGCTCGCGCTGGTCCACATGCCCGAGATGGAGCTGTGGACCTACAGCCAGTTCGGCCTCGATGCGCAGGAGGGCGACCGCATCGAACGCATTGGCATCAACTTCGGCGCGCCCGGCGACCGCCGCGCGGAAGACGGGACGATGTGGCTGGAGTATCCGTCGGTCGGGGGCGATTCACCGGGGCTGCCAATCACAGTGACGGGGAAGGGGAGCGGCTACTTCCGCCGGCACGCTACGCAGATGAGCGGCGCGGGACTGCCGTGGGTCATGGCCTCGGGCCTGCGTGACGGCGAGGCGATCACGATCACTCCTGAGATTGTGCGCCCGACACAGACCAAGCCGCCGCGCTCGAAGGACGACGACGAGGACGAAGGTCGCACGGGGAGCAAATTGCCCGGCTCCAAGGAGAGCGTCGAGTTGCCGTCCTCGCTCCCGAGCACGGCTACGGCCACCAAGGGCAAGCCGACTTTAATCCGGCCCACACATCCGTCGGCTGCCTATACGATTCGGCTGCACTTTGCCGAGCCGGAGGACTTGAAGCCGGGGCAGCGCGTCTTTGGCGTGGCCTTGCAGGGCCGGTCCGTGCTGGAGAAGTTCGACATCGTCAGTGTCGCCGGTGGCGCCCAGCGCGGGGTGGTGAAGGAGTTTAAGGGCGTCGTCATCCAAAAGGACTTGAAGATCACGCTCACCCGCACGCCCGGAACTCTGGCCGGGCCGCTCCTCTGCGGAGTCGAACTGATTGCTGAAAAGCTCACTGCCGGCAAATGAACACGGAATCTCAATCGCTTGGCAGGGCGCGTCTGTCCCAACGCTTCGGTTGGGCGTGGGGACACTTCGTCGGCGCGGCGGGGACAGTCGCGCCCTGCCGCTGGTTGTTGCGTCTCACCGTGCTGGCAGTGGGGCTCTCCGCCGTTTCGCTTTGGGCCTGCTCGGTCCCGGTCTTCCGCTACGCGCTGGAGAAATGGGCGCCGGACACTTATCAGGCGACGGTCTTCCATCGCGGCCCGCTCTCCGCCGCGCAGGAAGCTCTCGCCCGCGATTTGACCCGCGACGGGCTCGCCGGACGGCTCCACGCGAACATCTCGCTTCAGACGGTGGACCTCGCAGAAACCACCGCACCCGCGCTGCTCGAACTCTGGCAGCAGTCGGGCACGCAGACGTTGCCGTGGTTGGTCGTGCGCTACCCGCAGGCGTCGCGACTGGCGGGCAGCATCGTTTCTGGACCGCTGGCCGAGGCGACCTTGAAGCAAGTTTTCGACTCGCCGGCCCGCAAGGAAATCGCGCGCCGCCTCGGCCAAGGCGACAGCGCGGTCTGGGTGCTGCTGGAGTTCGGCGACCGCCAGCGCAACGACGACACCACGAAGCTCGTTGAGACACGGCTCAATTACCTCGCCACCGTGCTCAAGCTTCCGGCCATCGAAGCGCAGGACATCGCCGCCGGACTCGTGACGGTGCCGGAGGGCGGATTGAAGCTGGCGTTCTCGCTCTTGCGCGTGTCCCGCACCGACCCGGCGGAGGAGACCTTTGTTAAGATGCTGCTGGGTTCCGAGGCGGACTTGGGCGCGATCCGTGAGCCGATGCTTTTTCCAGTCTTCGGCCGTGGCCGCGCCCTGTATGCGCTGGCCGGCAAGGGCATCAACCACGAGACGCTCGACGAGGCGGCCAGCTTCCTGATTGGGAAATGCTCCTGCCAGGTCAAGGAGCTGAACCCCGGCGTGGACCTGCTCCTTGCGGCTGATTGGGACCGGCTGGTGAATGCGCAATCCAGTCCGGGACGAGGACTGCCGACGCGCCCCACTTTAGCCGAAGCAGCCCCGGAAGTAGTGACCATCACGGGCACGACGGAACCTGCTTCCCTTGTCTCCAACGGACTCCCGGCCACACGCGGCCAACTCCTGTTGATGGCTGGCTTCACACTTGCCGGACTGCTCGCCGTGGGTTTTTGGCTGCGGAAAAATTGAGGCGGAGCGAATAGCTCAAGCCGCGCGGCACATTGGCTATCATCCAAATTCTCGATGGAACTTGGTGGAATGCTAACCAGACGCCACGGCGCGCGCCTTCTCCCTTCCTCGGATGAGGGGGAGAAGGTGGCCGCAGGCCGGATGAGTGGTGGGGCCACCCACGCCGACGCACCCAACCCCTCACCCCTCCTCCGAGGAAGGGAGAGGGAGCCAGCGCACGTCGCGGTCCCCAAGCCATTCCATCGAATGTCATTCGGAATTGGTATCGGCAGCGTTCGAGAGGAACCCCACGTAATTCGTTGAAGACAATCGCCGGGGCAGAATCCAACCTCGCCCATGACCATCGCGGACATTCTCACGCAGAAGGGGTTGCTCACCGCCGAGCAACTCGCGGATGCGCAGCGACTTCAGCAAGCCGAGGGCTTGCGCCTAGACCGCGCCGTGGTGCAGCAGGGCTGGCTGACGGAGCAGAAGTTGCTGGAGGTTTTCGGCGAGCAGCTTCATCTGCCGGTCGTCAAGCTGGAGGACCGCGCGTTCGATGGGGAGCTGCTGCGGTCGTTGCCCGCGCGCGTGGTTTACCGGCAGCGGCTCGTGCCCGTGGGCCGCGTGGATGGTATTTTGCAGGTGGCGACGAGCGACCCGTTTGACCTCTACGCGTTTGATGACTTGCGGTTGCTCACAGGGCTGAACATCCAGCCTGTGCTCGCCACGCGCGACGAGATCGAGAAGGTCATCAAGGCTCACTACGGCCTCGGCGGCGACACGCTGGACGAGATGGTCGGCGAGGACGACGCGCCCGCGGCGCTCGAAACCGGCAGCGAGGATCTGCTCGAAGCCGCGCAGGAGGCCAGCGTCATCAAGCTCGTCAACGAGATCATCCTCGAAGCCGTCAACGAACGGGCGAGCGATATTCACGTGGAGCCTTACGAGCACCACATGGCCATCCGCTACCGCATTGACGGCGTGTTGCAGGAAGCGCCGGTGCCGCCGCAGATGCACCGCTTCTCCGCGGCCATCATCAGCCGCATCAAGATTCTCGCGAACCTCAACATCGCCGAGCGCCGCATCCCGCAGGACGGGCGCATCAAGTTCAACGTCGGCGGGCGGCAGATTGACGTGCGCGTGAGCGTGATCCCGATGCTCTTCGGCGAGGGCGTCGTCATGCGTCTTCTCGACAAGGCGAACGTGCTTTTCACGCTGCCGCAGCTCGGGATGGATGAGCGGTCGTTCGGGATCTTCAAGGGCATCATTGACCGGCCCCACGGCATCTTCCTCGTCACCGGGCCGACCGGCGCGGGTAAGACAACGACGCTCTACGCGGCGCTGAATGCCATTGTCGGCCCCGGGCTGAAGGTGCTCACAGTCGAGGACCCGGTGGAATACAACCTGACCGGGGTGAACCAGATTCCGGTTAACGCAGGGGTGGGCATGACCTTCGAGAAGGGGCTGCGCGCCATCCTCCGTCACGATCCGGACGTGGTGATGATTGGTGAAATCCGCGATCTCGAAACCGGCAGCGCGGCCATCCAAGCCGCGCTCACCGGCCATCTCGTGCTCTCGACCTTGCACACGAACGACGCCGCGTCCGCGCCGATGCGGCTCATTGACATGGGCGTTGAGCCGTTCCTCATCAGCAGCACGCTGATCGGCTCGATGGCCCAGCGCCTCGTGCGCCGCATCTGCTCGAAGTGCAAGGCCGACTACGAGCCAGACCGCGCGCACCTGCCGCGCGATCTCGTGCTCGCTCCCGATGCCAAACTCTGGCGCGGCGCGGGTTGCCCGAACTGTCGCAACACCGGCTACCGGGGCCGCAGCGGCCTCTACGAACTCATGGAAATGAGCGATGCCATCGCGGAGAAGATCATCGAGCGCGCCCCTTCCTATCAGATCGTCAACGTCGCCAAGCAAGGCGGGCTGCGGCTGCTGCGCGAGGACGGCTGGGACAAGGTCCGCAGCGGCGCCACCACGCCGGATGAAGTGGTGCTGTGCACGGCTGCTTAATTTTTAGCCACGGATGAAACACGGATTGAACACGGAGAAGAGCCACTTGAACCCACACGGGCTTGGCTCATTTCGATGGGTTCAGCCCGCACTCCGTTTTTCCCCATCCGTGTTTAATCGGTGTTCCATCTGTAGCTAAAAACGCATGACCCAGTTCACCTACACCGCGATGACCGAGGCTGGCGCACGCGTCACCGGGACGCTCGAAGCCGAGAGCGAGGCGGCGGCGATGCGGGCTTTGGAGGAGAAGCGGCTATTCCCCGTCACCGTGTCGGGCGGCGCGTCGGCGGATGGTGGCAAGCCCGCGAAGCGAAAGGTGAAGTCGCGCGACCTCGGCATGCTCTACGGCCAGCTCGCGGACTTGCTCGGCTCCGGCGTTCCGTTGCTCCGCGCGTTAGACTCGCTCATCCGCTCGACGCCTGCGGTCGGCCTGCGCGACCTGATGAAGGAAATCCGCGCGTCCGTCTCCGAGGGCAAAACGCTCACCGACGCGTTGCGGCCTTACCCGGAAGTTTTCCCCACGCTGCACATCGCGATGATTCAGGCCGGCGAGCGAGCGGCGTTTCTGGAAGACGTGTTGCGGAACCTCGCCGGCTTCCTCGAACGCTACGAGGAGCTGCGCAGCAAGGTGATGGGCGCGCTGATCTACCCGGCGTTGCTCACGGCGCTCGGGTCGCTCGTGATGGTGGGCGCGCTGGTGTTCTTCGTCCCGCGTTTCGAGCCGCTGCTGGCCAACGCCAAGAAGCCGCTGCCGACGGAAATCCTCTTCGCCGCCAGCACGCTGGTGCGCGGGTATTGGTGGCTGCTGATACTCGGTGGCACGGGCGCGGGTTTCTTCCTCTGGATGAATCTCCAGACCGAGGCCGCGCGGCGGAAGGTGGAGGGCTGGCAGTTGAAAATCCCCGTGGTCGGCAACGCGCTGCGGCTGCTGGCCATCACGCGCTTCTGCCGCATCCTCGGCACGATGCTGGCCAACGGCGTGCCGCTGCTCACCGCGCTGAAGATTTCCCAGAACGCCACCGGCTCGACCATCCTCGCCGAGCGCATCGCCGAGGCCACCGAGTCGGTGCGCGACGGAAAGCGCTTGTCCGAGCCGCTGGCGAAGGGCGACTTCTTCCCGGACCAAATCCTGGCGATGATTGCCGTGGCGGAGGAATCCAACAAGTTGGACAAGGTGCTCGTGCAAATCTCCGACACGGTCGAGCGCCGGACGAACCGCTCGGTGGACCAGTCCGTGCGGCTCATCGAACCGCTCATCCTGTGCGTGGTCGCGGCGGGCATAGGCTTCCTCGCGTTGGGCTTGCTGCTGCCCATCTTCACAATGGCCAGCTCGCTGGGGTCGAAGTAGGGGAGGGCGGTCAGCGGTCAGTGGCTTTGGAGTGCGGACGCCCACGTCCGGTCCAACGAGATTGCCTCCGGCTCCGCACTCGTAGGCTGAAGGCCTGCCGCATACCAGCCCAGGGCATCGCCCTAGGTAAGCGACCGAGAGTCACCGCCGCCCTGAAAGGGCCGAACATTCTTGCTCCGCCCGTTCAGGGATTGCTCCGTTTCTTGGCGTGTCCCGGGGCGTTGCACCGGGCTGGTGTGCGGGGTGCCTTCAGCGCACAGATTTCGGCCCAAGTTCAGCCCGGGAGGATTCCGAGCGAATGTTCTCAACCGCTTTCTGCCCATATGTTTCTGACAACCGGAGCTTCGTTCCCTACCCACCAAACCGGCTGCGGACGTAGGCGTCCGCGCTCCTATGAATTTTTATTCTGCTAAACCGAAATTCTCTTGAATCTTGCCTACCACCTCCCGTCGCACTTAGGCAATTCATGAAGTTCTCACACACACAGCACTCGAAACGGCTGCCGCGTCACGCGGCGGGATTCACCCTCATTGAGATTCTTCTCGTCATCGTCGTCATCCTGATGCTCGCGGCGGCGATGGTGGTCTTCGTCCTCCCCCAGCAAAAGGGAGCGGAGAAGAACACCACCAAGCTCATGCTCGCGCAGGTCGCCACGGCGCTGGACACCTACCGGCTCAACCTCGGGCATTACCCCAACGAGCAGGAAGGCGGCCTCGATGCGCTGTCCAAGAAGCCGACCTTCGAGAACGAGCGCATGGGCGAGAAGTGGCAGGGGCCTTACATCAAGCCCGGCACCTCGCTCGATGACCCGTGGGGCTTCAAGCTCCGCTACGAACTCATCGCCGCCGGGGGCGATGGCGATGACAAGTCCGCGCTGCCCTACAAACTCTTCTCCGTCGGCCCCGACGGCCAGCCCGACACCGACGACGACATCAAGCACGGTGCGGAAGTCGCCAGCGGCGACAACACCGGTCGCTGATTTCCATGACCCTCCTCCCGCAACAACCTCCCCTGCGCACGCGCGGCTTTACGCTCATCGAGCAGTTGCTGACCGTCGTGCTGGTGCTGCTGTTGCTGGGCGCCGTGGTTTACAACTTCTCCACGGCGGCCAACGGCGCGCGGCTCGACGAAGGCGCGATGCAGATGGAGTCGTTGTTCCGCTTCGCCCGCGCGCACGCCGAGAGCACCGGCAAGCAGGTGCGTATCCTCTTCCCTGAGGCCGAGAGCGGCGACAACGCCGAGACGCTCGTGGCGGAAGCGCCCGGCACCACGGTGCGCGTGATGTGGGAGGCGGACCCCGTCGGTGCCCCCGGCGTGTTCTTGGATTTACCGGAGGCGGTGAGCTACGTGCAGAGCATCAGCGAGCTGGTTAGTATCCAACAGGTCCAACCCGGCGGCCAAAGCGCGGAGGCAACTGCGGAGGCTGCCACGCCCGAGGCCGAGGCATCGGAAACGTCCGCCGTGGAAACCTCGCGCAGTCCCTTCTCGGTCGTGAACTTCTATCCCGACGGGACAGGGGACTCCGTGGAAATCGTGCTGACCTCGCGCGACGAGACGGATGTCCGGCGCGTCACGGTCCGCTTGGCGGGACTGACGGGCACCATCCGACGCCAAGCCGTCGCCGACCCCACTGAACCCGAGCCTCCCGCCCCGGCCACGGAGGCCGCTGCGGAGGGTGTGAAGTGAGGTTTTGTTCCGCTTTCAACCCGTGGCGGCAGGCGTCCTCGCCCGCCGGGAAGCCCCCCTCCCTGACTTACCACCTCCGAATCTCCGCAGCCGAAGTCCGGGTGGGAGGATGCCACCCTCCACGGCAGGCGAGCACGCCAGCCACCGCGGGCTCCATCCTCCTCGAAGTCATCCTCGCCCTCGCGCTCTTCGTCACCGCCGCGGCCATTGTCACCAGCGGCATGAACGCCTCCGCTGACAGTCTCGAACGCCAGCGCCTCAACACTCACGCAGGCAACCTCGCGGCCACTGTGCTCGCGGAAATCCAGCTCGGCATCCGCTCCACGGCTGCCGGTGGCGAACAACCCTTCCTCGCGCCCTTCGACAAGTGGACCGCCGAACTCATCGTGTCCCCGACCGAAACGGAAACCGGCGCGGCCAGCGGCCTGTTGCGCGTCGAGGTCATCATCCGCCACCAGGAAGCCCAACTGGTCCGCCGCCTCAGCCAAGTCGTCCGCGTGGACCCCAACCGCAGCGCCCTGCCCGCCGCGTTCTGACCCATGCGCCTGCTACGCCAACTCACTAGAGCACGGACGTCCGCGGCCACTGCGGACGCAGGCGGCCGCGCTCCAAGCGCCCGCCGGTGCGACCAGGCCATGCGGCGTAGTCCGATTCCCCATTCCCCCGGCTTCACCCTCCTCGAAGTCGTCCTCGCCATCACCATCGCCATCGGCCTCCTGCTCGTGGCCATGACCTTCTACCAGCAGTCCACCTCGCTGCGCGGCCAGCTCATGGATGAGGCCGAGCGCCTCTCCGCCGTGCGCCAAGTCATGGACCGTCTCGCTGCCGACCTCCGCGTCGCGCCTGCGCACGACCGCGTCGGCTTCACCGGCGATTCCAACTCCTTGCGCTTCGCCACCACCGCGCTGCCGCTCGCGTCGGGTGGAATGCAAACCGACCTCCGGCGCGTCGCGTATCGCGCCACCTACTCGGGCGATGCCACGAACCTCTCGGTCAGCGGCCTCGTTCGCACCGAGGAACCGGCGGTGGACTTCATCACCTCGGCGCTTGCGCCCGCGCTCGCCACCACCCCGACCGACCCGAACAGCGAGACAAGCCCTCCCGTCACCAGCGAGCCAGCAGCCCCCGCTTCGGCCCCAGCCCCGACTGCCACCGACCCGCTCACCGAGGCAGTGCGTTACCTGAGCTTCCGTTTCTGGGACGGCGCGGCTTGGCTCGATAGCTGGAGCGGCATCGCCCCGCCGCCCGGCGTCGAAGTAAAGCTCGGCTTCGAACCACTGCCACCCGACGCAACTCCCGACCAATATCCGAGCGAAGTCTTCCGCCGCGTTATCTTCCTCCCCGCCGGCCAGCCCAAGCCGCCGGAAACCAACTTCGTGGCGAGCGCCCGCCAACCGTGAAACTCTCCCCGCCAACTAGACGTTTGCAAAATCTGCTTCGGCCCATCCGGCCGTTCGCAGCGTTGGCGGAAGCTATAAATCCCAAAGCCGACCGCGCTGATGCAACCCGTCCCGTGGCGCCTGGAACTTGGAGCTTCTTTGGACCTTGGACCTTGGACCTTGGACCTTCCCGCGCCCCCGCCTTCATTCTCGTCGGCGTGCTCGTGCTCGTGATGCTCCTCTCCATGGTCGTCGTGAGCCTGCTATTCCGCTTCAAGGCGGCGGACACTGCCGCCAGCGCGAGCGTGGGCACCGAGCAGGCTTGGGCGGCGGCGATGAGCGGTGTTGAGGAAGCCTTGCGCGTCGCAGCGGATGCCCTGCCCGGCGCGACTGACTGGCAGCAAAACCCCGGGGCCTTCCGCGACCGCCTCGTGTTCGAGGATGGCGCGGACCGTTGGTTCTTCACCGTCTTCTCCCCCGGCGATGGCGAGTCGCTGGACGAAATCCGTTTCGGCCTCACCGACGAAGCCTCGAAACTCAACGTGAACTCCCTCGGCGACGCGAACCTCGAAAAGCTCCCGCGCGTCACGCCCGCCCTCGCCGCCGCGCTGCACGACTTCACTGACGAAGACAGCACGCCGCTGCCCGAGGGTGCCGAGCAGGATTACTACAGCGGCCTCCCGCGCCCCTACACCATCCGCAATGGCCCGCTCGCGTCCCTCGACGAACTGCTGCTGGTGCGCGGCTTCACCCCCGCGCTCCTGCACGGCAGCGCCGCACGCGCCGGCACCGGCGACGACGCCGAACAACAGCGCGCCGTGCGCGGCTTGAGCCAGTTCCTCACCATCGCCTCCTACGACCCCGACACCGCTAGCGACGGCACCTATCGCGTGAACTTCAACAGCCCCGACGCTGTGTTCCCCGAGACCGAGCTGCCCCCGGCGCTCACGAACTTCCTCGCCGCCCTTCGCACCAACGACGTCACGCTCTCGCACGCCGCCGACTTGCTCGAAGCCAAACTTCCGGTGAAGGACGGCAAGGGGCTTGAAATCGAAATCACCTCCGGCGTCGGCAAGGCCGAGCTGGCGACCGTGCTCGAACTCTTCACCACCTCCGCCGAGTTGCAGACCGCCGGCCTCATCAACGTGAACACCGCCAGCATCGCCGTGCTCGCCACGTTGCCCGGCGTGGACGACGCGCTCGCCGAGTCCATCGTGTCCGCGCGCCGCAGCATCAGCCCCGAGCGCCGCACCACCATCGCCTGGCTCTACTCGGAAGGCGTGGTGGACGCCGCGAAGTTCAAGGCCCTCGCGCCGCTGCTCACCGCGCGCAGCTTTCAATTCACCTTCCAAGTCATCGGCTACGGCGTGCCCTCGGGCCGCTACCGCGTGCTCGAAGCTGGCATTGATGTCGCCGCCGGCGCGCGGCGAGTTACTTACCTGCGTGACGTAACTCGACGTGGCCTGCCGTTCCCCATCGGCGGCGAGACCGAAGCCCCGCCGACGAAGTCGGCGAAGCAACGCCCGGTAGGGCGAGACTCCGCCGAGCCCCATCTCGAGCGCAGCGCCGCGAGCATCTCCGGCCGCACCGCACCCACCCAAGAATCTCGCTTCGTTCGCGCCTCCTTCGTCGGCAGATGGGGCTCGACGGAGTCTCACCCTACTAAGTTTGGAAAGGAGGCCCTCCGTGGCTGACCGCGACTCTCTACCCGCTTTCCCGTTGAAGAAATTCTCTCTCACCCGCGAGCAGCGCTCGAAGCTGCCTGCCCAAGCCACCGCGCTCGACCTCGATGGCCGTTCCCTCCGCGTCGTGCAGACCACCACGCGCAGCGGCCAGCCCGCTGTGGCCCGCGTGGCCGCCGCGCCGCTCAACCTCCCCGCCGACGCCGACCGCGCCGATGCCGCCGTGCTCGGCACCGCCATCGCGAAGGCACTCGACCAACTCAAGCTCAAGCCCGGCCCCGTTGTGCTGGGCATCCCGCGCGCGCAGGTCGTGCTCAAGACCCTGCTGCTCCCCGTCATCACCGACGTGCGCGAGCTGGCGTCCATCGTCCATCTGCAAGTCGGCAAGGACCTGCCGTTCCGCCTCGCGGACGCGGTGATTGATTTCCAAGTCCACCGGCAAATCACCCCGCCCGCGCCCAAGCCCGACGCGAACGCCAAGCCCGGCGCAGAAGCCCCCGCCGCCGCGCCACCAAAGCTCGAAGTGCTCGTCGCCGTCGCGAAGCGCGATGTCGTCGCGTTCTACCAACGCGCTGCCGACGCCGCTGGCGTGAAGCTCGTCGCGCTCGGGTTGCTGCCCAGCGCCAGCGCGCGGTGCGTCGAAGCGTGCCGCGTGTCGGATGCCGGACAGCCCTACGCCTTGGTTTCGCTGCGCCCGGACGAACTCAGCATTGATGTCGTCACCGACCAAGCCGTGCCCTTCAGCCGGAGCGCCGGGCTGGGAGTCCCGCCTTCCGGGGGAACTCCAGGCCAGGCCCTGACCGCCGAAGCCTTCGTCAGCGCCGCGACCATCGAGGTCGTGCGCAGCCTGCACAGCTACAGCGGCCTCGGCTCGGCGGGTGCGCTGGCACGCCTCTTCGTCACGGGCGCGACCGGTCACGAGGCCGCCGTCGTCGCCGCGCTCGCCACCCGCGTGAGCACGCCCGTCGCGTTGCTCGACCCCGCCGCGCTGGAATTGCCCGACGACTCCCGCCCCGCCGCCGCTGGCGCGACCGCTGGCATCGGCCTCGCGCTGGGCTTCGCGGACGCGGGCGGCTTGCCGTTCGACTTCCTCAACCCGAAGCGCCCCGCCGTGCAGCGCGACTTGCGGAAGATAAAGATTCTCGCCGGCGTCGCTGCGGTGGTCTTGCTGTTTATCATCGTCGCGGGCGTGCGGAGTTGGCTGGTCGGCCAGCGGCAGGCGGTGCTGGATGCCATCACCGCCGAGGCCGCCCTCGCCGAGAAGCAGCGCCCCATCTACCGGCAGATGATTGGGCAGGCGGGTGTCGTCAACGAGTGGGTGAAAGGCGAGCGTGACTGGCTGCTGCACTATGCCTACCTCACCGCCGTGCTGCCGCGCAGCGAGGATGTGTTCCTCACGTCCTTGTCCGTCAGCGGGCAGGGCATCATCCGCCTCGCCGTGCGCGCGAAGAGCGGTGCGGTGCTGGCGAAGATTGAGAAGCAACTCCGCGCCGCCGGTTACGAGGTCAAGCCGCTCGCCATCACGCCCGGCTCCGACAAGACGGGCTATGAATTCCTCTCGACCGTCGAGTTGGTCGTGCCAGCAAAGCTCAAGATTGACCTCTCGAAAGTGACGCCGCCGGAACGTCCGGCGGACGACGCGTCGCTCGAACCGGGCGCGCGCCGAAAGGGGGGCGGATGAACGCGCGCGAGAAACTCATGGCGGTCGTCGTGCTCGGTAGCGCAGCGCTTTTCGGCGGCGCGCTGGGCTTGCGCGCCTTCATCACTAAGCCGCTAACTGACCTCGACAAGCGCATCGTCACCGCGCGCGAGCGGCTCGCGAAAATTCAGACCGACCGGCGGAACTACTTCACCGCCGAGGACCGCCTGAAGACCCTCGGCAAGCTGACCTTCGCCGACAACGTGGACGAGGCCAGCGCCACGTCCGGCGAGATGCTGACCAAGAAAATCCTTCGCGCTGGCTTGAAGGAAGTGAACTTCACCCGCCTGCCCGTCGGCCCGCGCAAGATGCGGGGCGCGAGCGAAATTGGCTGGAACGTGCAGGGCGAAGGCCCGTTGGCGGGCGTCGTGAACCTGCTGTTCCAACTCGAACACGCGCCCCACCTGCTGCGCTTGGAGAACCTCGTCGTCTCTGGTGGCGACGCGCCCGGCGTGGTGCGCGTGCAGTTCCGCTGCCTGACGCTCGTGCTGGACCCGACCCCAGACGTGAAGCGCGAGTCGTTGCAGGCCAGGGTGGAACTGGATTCCCCCGAGCGCCGCGCCTTCGACACGATTCCCGTGCGCGACATTTTGCGGCCCTACATCAAGCGCCCGCCGCCCCCGCCCGTGCCGCCGACTCGAAACGCGCCGGGTTCCCCCTCGAGCACCCCCGCCACGCCACCGGGACCGCCGGGACCGGAGACCTTCCGCATCGTGTCGCTCTCCGAGTGGCAGGGGCAGCCGGAGATTCACGTGCGCGACCTGTCGACGCAGAAGACCGCCCGCTACAAACCCGGCGATGCGCTCGCGGGCGGCACCATCGCGTTGGTGGACTACCGCGCCATGCCGCTGCCCGGCGCGAGCGGACTGCAATCCTTCAGCCGCGTCATCGTGCGCGTGAAGGACGAGTTCTTCGCCATCGAGCGCGGCCAGACGCTGGCGGACTTGCGGAAGATGGAGGTGGCGAAACTGCCTCCGGAGCTGGCAAAACTTGTTGGCGAAGCCCCGCGCATAACACCGTAAACACTTTCCCCTTATGAACCGCCCGCACTCCACGTTCCTCGCCCTGGCGCTCGCCGGTGGCACGTTCACCCTCGCGGCGCAGGACGCGCCGAAGGCCGCCCCCGTCACGAACGCCCCCGCGAAGACCGTCACCATCACTTCGCCCGCCGCCACGCCGACTGCGCCTGCCGCGCCCGTTGGCGCAGCCGCGTCCGCGCGCAACATTCGGTTCCAGTTCGACGGCATTTCCTACGCCGACGTGATTGAGCGGTTCGCGCAGATGGCGAACAAGCCACTCCTCGCCGCGACCAAGCCCGAGGGCACGCTCTCCTACAACGACGCCAACACCTACACCTACGCCGAGGCGCTCGACACGTTGAACGTCATCCTCTCGATGAAGGGCGTCATGCTCGTCGAGAACGCGAACTACCTTCAGCTCGTGCCGTTCAAGGAGTTGCCTTCCACCCCGCTAAAACTCCTGCGCGGAAGCGGAGCGCCGGGCGACGTGCGCCTCGGCGAGGTCGTCACCGCCGTGCTCGATGCGAAGAACGTGGACTCGAAGGAAATCACCGAGTCCCTCACCACGATGCTCTCCAACGCCGGCTCCATGGCCGTGCTCCCGCGCGGGCGCGGCATCATCATCACCGACCGGCTCGCGAACATTCAGCGCATCAAGACGCTGCTGGCGACCATTGATGTCGAGGCCCCCGCCGAGCGGCAGATGAAAACCTTCGCGCTGCAAAACACCTCCGGCGCGATTGTCGCTGACCTGCTCAACCGCACCTTCGGCCTCGCCACCGCGCCCAAGCGCCAGGAGTTCAATCCCACGACCAAGACGATGCAGCTCCTGCCGCCCGACCCGAACGACTATATCACCGCCGTCTATGACGACGCCTCGCGCACGATGGTCCTCTTCGGCCCGCGCGAGCGCATCGCGATGGCGGAGGAATTGATTGCGAAGTTCGAGCAGCGCGAAGGCCCGGCGGGCGACGTGCGCATCTACCAACTGCAAAACTCCAAGGCCGAGGAACTCGCCATGATTATCCGCCAGGCCATTCCCGGCGTAGCCGAGCCGAGGGAAACCGGCTCCGCCGCCGCCACCAAGGCCCGCGTCATCGCCGACGCGCAACAGAACCGCCTCATTGTCGCCTCGCCCGTCGCGGCGCAGTTGGAACAGATTGATTTGCTCATCAGCCGCGTGGACAAGGGCACGGCCGGCCAGTTCGGCAACACGAACAACATCGCCCTCCGCACGCAGACCATCACGCTCACGAAGGTCTTCCGCCCGCGCGCCACTGAGCCGAAGGACTTCGCGGCCATCATCACGCAGGCGCTCACCCGTCGTGAGCCCGGCGGCGGGCGCGCGGGCAACACCACGGCGAGCGTCACCTTCGATGCGGCCAGCAAGAGCGTCGTCATCACCGGTTCGCCCGGCGACTTGCAGACGGCGTCGGAAATTCTCACGCAGTTGGAGACCGGCACCTCGCAGCCGCAGCCGCTCCAGACGCGGTTCATCGAGGTCGGCACGGCGGCGGATGCGAAGCGCCTCCTGCCGTTGGTCGAGGAGCTTTACCGTAATCAAATGAGCGGGGCGGGCGCGCTCGATACCGGCGCGCACGCGAAGCTGATGAACGACGACAACGGTCGGCTCATCGTCACCGCGAGCGAGCCGCACCTGCTGCGCATCGAGGAACTGGTGATGCAACTGCGCGGCAAGAACGGCGTTGTGCTCAACCGCCAGCTTTCCATCATCGCGCTCAAGAACACGCGGATGGAAACGGTCTTCCCCAGCTTCGAGAAGCTGCTCACCGACCGCATGGCCGACCGCCGTTACGAGGGACAACCCAAGCCGTCCGTCGTCGCCGACAACGCGAACAACCGGATGCTCGTCACCGCCACGCCGGAGCAGTTGAAGGAGATTGAGCAGCTCGTGCAGGTCGTGGACCTCGCGCCCACGACGCAGCGCCGCGAGATGGTTGTCCTCCCCGTGCGCGCCAAGACGCCGACTGAAATTATCGCCCTCGCCACCCAACTCCTCGCGCAGATGGGCGGCCCCGGCACGGACCCGCAGATGGAGCCCAAGCTCATCCCCGACGCCAGCGGCAAGCAAATCATCGTGCTTGCGACGGCGAAGGACTTGACGCGCGTGCGCGAGCTCGTGATGCAACTCGACACCGCCACAACGCAGAATCTGGCCCGCCAGTTCCGCACCGTGGAGTTGCACGCGCGGACGGCCACCGACTTGACCACGCTCGTCACGCAGCTCTACACCGAGCAGCTCCGGGGGCAGAGCGAGCCGCCCGGCGGCGCGGCCACGGTCATCGCCGACCCGAAGAACAACCGCATCATGGTCAGCGGCGCGGACGCGGAAATCACCCGCGTCGAAGCCATCATCCGGCAGCTCGACCCCGTCGGCAAGAAGCCGATGCGTGAGGAAACGCGCGTCATTCGGCTCAAGTCTGCGCTGGCCGCCGAGATTTCCGGCCTCGTCGAGAAGAGCCTTAACGCGCAGGCCCAAACCGTGAAGGTGCTCGTGGACGCGCGCAGCAACAGCCTGGTCCTCAGCGGCGAGCCGGACGCGGTCGAGGCCGCGTCGAAGGTCATTGCGCAGCTCGACACAACGGGCGAGGCGCAGCCGCGCGAGATGCGCGTGATGGAGTTGAAGCAGGGCGACGCCACCGCCATCGCCGCGCTCGCGACGCCGCTCGTCACCGAGTTGCTCAAGAGCCAGCGCGGGCCGGAGTATTCGCCGACGGTCAAGATTATCGCCGACGCTGCCTCGAACCGCCTCATCCTCAGCGGCCCGCGCAATGAGTTGCTCGCCGTGAGCACCATCGTCGAGCAGCTCGACCAGGCCCCCGAGGGCGCGGGCGGCGCGCGAGTCTTCAAGCTCAACAACGCCACGGCCATCAAGGTCGTGGGCGTCGTCTCTAACGCGATGGTGCGCTTCGACGCCCGCAACCAGCCCATCCGCCGCATCACCGTCTCGGCGGACCCGGAGTCGAACAGCATCGTGGTGGCCGGCACGCGCGCGGACTTGAAGGACGCGGAGACCATCATCCAACGCCTCGACAACGAAGGCATTGACCCGTCGAACTTGGAGAAGCCCAAGGCGATGAAGCTCATCGACGTGCGCGGCGACGCCGACGTGCTGGCCGCGCTGGCGACCAAGGTTTTCGTGGCCCAGAGCGGCGGGCGGGCGGTGACCAACTTGGTGAGCATCACGCCCAACGGGAAGCGCATCATCGTGCTCGCGCCGGACACGATGCTGCCGCAAATCGAGTCGCTCATCGCCTCGCTCGACAGCAAGCCCGACGAGACTCAGCGCGAGCTGCATTCCGTGGCAGTGAAGAACGCTTCGTCCGCCGAGCTGTTGCCGAAGGTCACGGCGATTTACACCGAGCAATCCGCCGGCAAGGCGCAGAAGCCCGCGACGATTTACGCGGACCCGAGCGGCACGCGGCTAACGGTCTACGGCACCAAGCAGCAGGCCGAGGGGATTCAGCAGATTGCCGACACGCTCGCCGGTGGCCAGCCTGCCGCGCGCGAGACGAAGGTCATTGACCTCGGCAAACTCGCCGAGGCCAAGCGCGTCATGGCGCTCGCGCTCCAGCTCTACAAGGACCAGTTCACCGCCAACCCGCAGCTCGGCGCGGCGGACGCGCAGATGGTCAGCGATGGCGTCTCGGGCCGCATCATCGTCAACGCCCGCGTTGAACATCTGAAGGCTATCGAAGCCATCTTCGCCCAGATCCAGCCCACCGCGACGACCACGCCGTTGCGCGAGACGAAGACCATTGAAGTCGGCACCGCCAACGACGTGGAGCGTCTGCTGCCCATCGTGATGAAGCTCTACACCGAGCAGTGGAAGGACAAGCCCGAGACCGATCCCGCCGACGCGCAAATCGTCGCGGACCCGCAGGGCGGGCGGCTCATCGTCACGGGCCGGCCCGAGCACGTGAAGGAAATCGAGGCGTTGGTCCAGAAGCTCGGACCCGGCAAGGCCCGCACCTCCGTCCGCGACACACGCATCCTCGACCTCACCACCGCGAGCGCCGTCGAGCTGGCCGTCACGGTGCGGACGCTTTATCTCGAACAGGCGAAGTCGCGGTTCGGCACGCGCATACCGGACACGCTCATCACGGCGGACACGGGGGCGAACCGCTTGATTGTCGTGGGCGACGCGGCGGAGGTAGAAGCCATCACCGAGCTGGTCAAGAAGCTCGACACTACCGGCGGGCAGAGCGCCACGGCGCGCGTTTTCAAAATCAAATCCGCCGACCCCGCGAAAGTCGCCGAGGTGCTCACCACCGCGCTGGTGCGTTACGACGCCGCCGGTCGCGTGCAGAAGCGCGTGACCGTTTCCGTGGACGCCAAGACCCGCACGCTCATCGTGACCGGCGACGCGAAGGAGCTGTCCGCCGTGCCCGCTATCATTGAGCAGCTCGACCAGTCGCTCGGCGAGCAGCCGACGCGGAAGATTCAAGTCGTGCAGCTGAACTCCACGACGCCGAACACCCTCCTCTCGCAGGCGCGCAAGCTCTACGACGATCAGGTGAAGAACCAGCCCGAGCTGACCGTGGCGGAGTTGCTCGTGATGGACGACGCCACCGGCAGCCAACTCATCCTCGCGGGCAACGACGCGCAGTTAAAGCTGTTCAGCCAGATACTGGTGGATTTGCAGAAGCTCCAGCCCGCGCCCGCCGACCGCACGACGAAGATGTTCGACCTCGGCCCCGCCGACGAAGTCATCCGCCTCGTGCCGCTCGTGCGCTCGCTCTACGAAGAGCGATGGCGCACCCGCCCGCTCTCGGACCCCGCCGACGCGACGTTCCTGCCCGATACACGCAACGGCCGCGTCATCGTCACTGCGCGCACGAACCACCTTGTTGAGATTGAGACCATCCTCGCCCAAGTCCGCGGCCCGTCCGTTAACGAAGTCCGCGAGACGCGTTTCTTCGACCTGACCAGCGGGGACGCCCTCGGCGTGGCGCTCACGCTCAAGACGCTTTACGCGGAGCAGTCCCGCCTACGACCCGGCACGACGGCGCTGAATACCATCATCCTCGCCGAGACGAACTCGAACCGCATCGTTGTGACCGGTGCGTCGAACGAACTGGCGGTTGTGGAAGCACTGGTGAAAGACCTCAACCGCACCGGCGCGCAGGGCGGCAACTCACGCATCTTCCGGCTCAAGACGGCTGACCCTGTGGCCGTCACGGAGATTCTCACCAACGCGCTCGTGAAGTTCGACTTCGCCGGGCGCACCATCAAGCGCGTGGCCGTCGTGGTGGATGCAAAGAACCGCAGCCTCATCGTCACCGGCGAGCCGAAGGACATCCAGTCCGCCGCGCTGCTCATTGATCAGTTCGAGGCCAGCCCCGGCACGAACCTCGTGCGGCACATGAAGGTCTTTTCGCTCAAGGGCCGCCGCGCCACGGAGACCGCGCCGAAGATTCGCCAGGTCTTCGAGGAGCGCGCGCGCAGCTTGCCGGACGTGGGCATCCTCGGCGCGCTCATCATTGAGGACATCCCCGGCAACCAGCTCATCTTCGTCGGCAACGAGGCGCAGCTCGCGCTGATGCAGGAGACCGCCGACGTGATGGACAAGGCCGGCACCGCGCTCGGTCGCGAGGTCCGCATCTTTCAGTTGGAGCGCAACTCCGCCCTCGCCATCTCGACGATGCTCGCGAAGCTCTTCCCACGTCAGGCCACTGCTTTGGACCGTGAGGACCGGATGCTCATCAGCGTCGGCGGCGACGACAACACGCTCGTCGTGGATGCCAACCGACTTCAGCTCGAGCAAATCGAGCAGCTCGTGCGCGTGATGGACGCCGAGCCTGCTGGTGACAAGACGACCTTCCACGCCGTGCATCTGGCGAAGGGCAAGGCCGAGGAAGTCGCCACCGCCGTCACCTCGTCGTTCACCGCCAAGCTCGGCAAGGGCAAGCTCCCGCGCACAACCGTCACGCCGGTCTCGGGTGCGAACACCCTCCTCATCAACGGTCCCAACGGCGAGGTCGAGGACGTGCTGAAAATCATCCAAGCCCTCGACGTGGAGATGAAGGGCGACGACATCGAGATTCGCATCTACAAGCTGGAGAACGGCACGGCCAAGGAAGTCTCCGCCATCATCGAACAGCTTCTCCAAGGCGTCTCGCGTTCCAAAGGCCGCGCCGCCAACGCGCCCAGCGTGAACGTGGTCGTGGACGCACGGGCCAACTCGCTCATCATCTCCGGCACGCTGGCGCACTTCAAAGTGGTGGAGAAGATTCTGCCCACGCTCGACAAAATCCCTGAGCGCTCCGACCGCGACGTGCAGTTCGTCTGGCTCAAGAAGGCCAAGGCGTTCGAAGTGGCGAGCAAGCTGGAGCTGCTCTTCACCGAGCGGCCCAAGGGCGAGCAGCCGCTCATCGAACCGGACGTGATGAACAATTCGCTCACCGTCATCGCCAAGCGCAATGACCTAGTGCAAATCCAGGCCCTCGTCGCGCGCCTCGACGAGCAGAGCACGGACAACAGCATTCAAGTCCGCCTGCGCCCGCTCGAACGCGTCGTGGCCGAGCAGATGGCGAAGATGCTGCAAAGCATTTACCCGCAGATGTCCCAGGGCACCCTGCGCGTGGTCGAGAAGCTGGACCCGCTCAAGCCCGCGTTGACCAACGCCCCGCCCGCCACCCGCACCACCAACGCGCCGGCCACTCCGCCCACCGCGCAGGCGCAGGCCGCGCCCGGCGACACGAACGCCATTCCCGAAGTCGTCATCGCCGTGGACAAGAACGCGAACTCGCTGCTCCTCTCCGGCCCGGCTGCGGAGCTGGACAACATCGAGCGCATCATCAGCGACCTCTCGCTGAACTTTTACAGCAACGAGGCCGAGTTCCGCCTGTTCCCGCTCAAGGAAGCCGACCCGGTCGTGGTCGCACGCACCTTGAATGAGTTGCTCCGTATGCCGCCTGTGACCGTCGCGCCGCAGCGGCCGGGCGAGCCGGTGCGCACGGTCGAGCAGCCGCCGCGCATCACGGTGGTCGCCGAGCAGCGCACGCGCAGCGTTGTGGTCCGCGCGCGCCCGACGGACTTCGCGTTGATGGAGTCGCTCATCAAGCAGCTCGACGGCTCGGGGCAGACCGCCCAGCTCGAATTCCGCGTCGTGCCGCTGACCAACGCGCCGCCGGAGAAAGTCCTTCCGCTCGTGCAGCAGATGGTCACGCAGCTCAACCTCATCCGCCCCGGCGAGCCGCTCACCGTCGCCGTGGACCCGCGTTCGCGCGGGCTGCTGGTCGTCGCGCGCGAAGCGGTCATCCTCCAGGTGGAGAAGATGATTCAATCGCTCGACAAGCCCGCACCCTACGTCGAGGCCGAGGTCATGGTCTTCGCGCTGAAGAAGGCTAATGCCACCGCGCTTTCTCTCGTGTTGCAGAACATGATTCGTCCCGGCGTGCTGGGCACGCAGACGCCGGAGTCGCGTGAGCTGCAGGAGCAAATCCGCCGCCTCCGCGTGCTCGGCGACAACGGCGAAGCCGTCACGCTGGACCTGACCAAGCCCATCAAGATTGCCGCCGACGGCGTGGGCGGCGGCAACCGCCTCATGCTCACCTCGACGCCGGACAACTTGAAGGCGCTCGCCGCCGTGGTCGAACTGCTCGACACGCCGCAGCTCGTCGAGGGCGTGAACGTCCGCATCATCAAGCTTCAGCACGCGGACGCCGCGTCGGTGCTGACCACGGTGCAGAGCATCTTCACGCAGGGCCGCGCGCTCGCCACCGGCCCTGGCGGTCCCGGCGCGCAGCCTGAGGGGTTGACCGGTAAGGCACTTGTCAACCCGCTGGGCCTCGGTGTGGACGCGCGGTCGAATACGCTCATCCTCAGCGGCCAGACCGAGTCCATCGAGCTGGCCTCGAAGCTCATCGAGGACTTGGACAAGCAGCTCGACCACCCCGTGACCGAGTTGAAGTTGTTCCGCCTCAAGCACGCCTCCGCCACGCGCCTCGTGCCGATGCTGCAAAGCGTCTTCGCGGAGGGCGCGCCGGTGCCCGGCACCGAGGGCCTCAAGACGCAAGTCACGCGTCTCCGCACGCTGAAGGACGCCACCGCCGTGCCGCGCACCAGCGAGAACGCCAAGGCCCGCGCCGCGTTGACCATCCAAGCCGACGACCTCTCGAATATTCTCATCGTCGCCGCCCGCAGCGATGTGTTGCCGCTCATCAGCGACGTGATTGACCAGCTCGACATCCCGTCCGCCTCGGGTTTGGAGACCGTGCGCATCTTCCCGCTCGTGCACGCGGAGCCGGCGGCTGTGCAGAAGATTCTTGCGGACCTCTACGCCGGCCAGCGCGCGACCACGGTGCGCAATGAAGACAAGCCCGTGATCACGCTCGACGAGCGCACCGGCGCACTCATCGTCTCCGGTAACGCGAAGAGCTTCGCCATCGTCGAGGGACTGCTGAAGCAGCTCGACCAGAAGCTGCCGTTCGACCTCCGCGACATCCGCATTCTCCCGCTGGAGCATGCGGACGCGAGCGTCGTTGCGGGCACGTTGCAGAAGCTCATGGACGCCCGCCTCACCCAGCGCGTGACGCTGAACAAGGGCCAGTCCGACGCGCTCAAGGTCATCATCCTCGCCGACACACGCAGCAACGCGCTGCTCGTGGGCGGTGGCCGCGACAGCTTCGAGATGGTCGAGACACTCGCGAAGCAACTCGACACCGCCGGACAAGCTTTGAGCGGGCGCATCCGGTTGATTCCGCTTCAGTTCGCCGACGCCCGGCTGGTGGGCGCGACGCTGACGACGCTCTTTGAGCAGCGTTACGCCGCCGCGCGCACGACGGACATCCAGCGCAACAAGCCCGTCATCCTGGCCGACCCGCGCAGCAACAGCCTGCTCATCACCGCGAACCAGGAAGACAACCGTGCAATTGACGAGCTGCTGCTGAAGCTCGACACGCGCATGGACAATCCGTCGCTCCAGCTCACCGTACTGCCGCTGAAGCACAACGACGCCGCGCGCGTGGGCGCGATGATTGAGAGCATCTTCGCCGCGCGCCGCACCGCGCAGTCGCTGCCCGGCCAAGCGCCATTGCCGGCCACGCAAATCAAGCTGGAACCGGACGCGTTGAACAACTCGCTCATCGTCTCCGCCAGCAAGGAGAACTTGGAGTTGATTCAGGAGTTGCTGAAGAAGCTCGATGCCGAGCCGGTCATCGCGGGCGGTGTGCTGGAGACGTTCACACTGCGATTCGCGGACGCGGCGCGTGTCGGAGCGATGCTGAGTTCGCTCGTGCAGCAGGGGCTTTACCGGCCCGGCCAGTTGCCGGGCGCGACGAAGGCAACGGCAGCGGACAAGCTCGCCGTGAGCGTGGACCAGCGGAGCAATACCATCTTCGTCAGCGCCAGCCCGGAGACGATGGCCGTGGTGCGCGAGGTCATCAAACGCATGGACACGCAGGAGCAGGCCGTGACCGGCGACGTGCGGCTCTTCCAGCTCAAGCACGCGCGAGCCACCTCGCTTGCGACCACCCTCACGCAGTTCTTCACCGCCAAAGAGGCGGCGGACGTCGCCCTGACCGTGAACGCCAACCAGCGCCGCGTGAAGGCGACGGTCATCGCGGACGACCGCGTGAACACGTTGCTCGTGACCGGCGGCAAGGAGGCCTTCGACTTCGTTGAGCGCATCCTCCCGCAGCTCGACGGCGAGGGGACGTTCAGCAAATTGAACTTCCGCGTCTTCACGTTGAAGAAGGCCACGGCGGGGAAGCTTCAGACCACCTTGCAGCCCATCTTCGCCAACCGCCCGCCGCGCGTGCGGGGCGAGCCGAACGACCCCATCACCATCATCGCCGACGCGTGGGTGAACGCCTTGCTCGTGGGCGCGAATGTCGAGGACTTGGGCACGGTCGAGGGGCTGATCAAGCAGCTCGACGCTGAGCCGGCGGAGAACGGTTTGGCCATTCATGTCTTCCCGCTCGCGAAGGCGGACGTGCGCAAGGTCGCGCTCACGGTGCAGGGTTTGTTCCGCGATGGGCCGACCGGGACGCCCGGCCAAGCCACTCAGGTGCAGGTCACGGCGGACGAACGCATCAACGCGCTCATCGTCTCCTGCGGCGAGGTGGATGCCCGGCGCATCGCCGAGCTGGTGAAGCGCCTCGACACCGAGCAGGTCGCGCGGGTCGCCGAGATTAAAGTCTTCCCGCTGAAGAACGCGCGGGCCGAGACGCTCTCGACCATCCTGAACGCCGCGTTGAACACCAAGCCCGCGCCGCTCACCGACCAGCAGAATCCGAACGCGCAGTCCGTGCTTCAGTTCATCACGCGCACGATGGGAGGCCGCGACCTGATCACGGCGGCGTTGAAGGAGTCGGTCTTGATCACGCCCGACCCGCGTATGAACTCGCTCATCGTCAGCGGCCCGGTGGACTACATGGGCTTGCTCGAACAGATCATCACGCGCCTCGACGCCAGTTCGCCGCAGGAGGCGAAGATTAAAGTCTTCGCGCTCAAGAACGCCTCGGCCCGCGCGATGGCCGACATCCTCACCTCGATGTTCCGTATGACAGCGACGGCGACGACTACCTCGCAGCGCACCATCCAATACACGCTCGTGCGCCCCGGAGGCACGAACGACGCCGCGAGCGCCACGCTCGGCACGGCGGAGCAAGCCGCGCTCACCGTCACCGTGGACCCGCGCACGAACAGCCTGCTCATCGGCGGCACGGACCATTACGTGACGATGGTCGAGCAGATCATCGACTCGCTGGACTCCAGCACGGCCAACGACCGCCGCACCGAGGTGGTCCGCCTCAAGAACACGCAGGCGGCGGACGTGGCCCTTGCCGTGCGCTCGTTCCTCGATCAGGAACGTCTCCGCGTGACGCAGACGCTGGGCGTGGACGCCGTCGGGGCCGCGCAGCAGATGCTCGAACGCGAGGTCGCCGTGGTCGGCGAGACCAACAGCAACACGCTCTTGCTCTCCGCCAGTCCGCGCTACTTCGTGCAAGTCCAGCAGCTCATCGCTGAGTTGGACAAGTCCCAGCCGCAGGTGATGATCCAAGTCCTCCTCGCGGAAGTCTCGCTCACGTCCGGCAGCGACCTCGGCCTGGACTGGTCGCACCGAGGCAATTTCAACAACGGCTCGCCTTACTCCGTGGGCGGCGACCTCGGTATGGCGTCGGCACTGAAGAGCCTCGGCGGCTACTCGGCGGCGGTGACAGGCGGTGACTTCAGCTTCCTGCTCCGCGCGTTGAATGACGATGGGAAGGTGGAGGTGTTGAGCCGCCCGCAGATCGTCACCGCGGACAACAAGCCCGCGACCATCAACATCGGCCAGCGTGTGCCGCTTATCACCGACAGCCGCGTGACCGAGCGTGGCGACACGATCAACTCGTTCCGCTACGAGGACATTGGTGTGAACCTGACCGTGACGCCGAAGATCAGCCCGGATGGTTTCGTGAAACTCGAATTGGGCACGACCAACTCCTCCATCAGCAGTGGTAGCGTTGAGATTAACAAGTCCGCCACCGTGCCGATCATCAACCAGCGGCGCGCGAACACGACCGTGAGCGTGCAGAACGGCCAGACCATCATCATCGGTGGACTTATTGGCACGCAGGAGGACCGGCGTGTGAAGAAGCTGCCGTTCTTCGGCGACATTCCGTATCTCGGAGCGGCTTTCCGGAGCACGAAGATCACGAAAGAGAAGAAGGAGCTGCTCATCTTCCTCACGCCGACGATCATGATCAGCAGCCAGTCACCGGTGCCGTTGAACGACGCGCACGAGGCTACACGCGAGCAACTCGACCGCTCTCGCCTGAACGAAGAACTGAAACGCAACGACTTTAACAAGCCCTTGCTCGACCCCATCTTTCCGCCAACGGCCACCCCTCCGCCGGTCAATCCTGGTGGACGGAAATCCACTGGCTCGTGACAACACTTGTCACCCGAGGCCTAGTAAAGCTGTCCGTGTGCGGATGCGTGTTCGGCTTGGCGTTGCTCTCGCCCATCGGCTGCTCCTCGTCATCGAGCGGCGGTGGTCGCTTCAGCCGAAGCGATGGCATCCATGAGTTGCATCTGTTTGTGCTGCCGGTGGCTTTGAAATCCAACCCCTCCAGCAGCGCTCCGGACGGAGTGGCGGTGCGCATCTTTGCCAGCAGTCGCAGCCGTGCCAAGGGCGTTCCCATCCGCAGTGGCACCTTGGAAATTCTAGCTTATGACGGAGCACTCGCTGAACCCAGCGAGCCCACCGCGAAGCCCGCGCAAGTCTGGTCTTACCCGGCGGCAAGCCTGCCCCCTCTCGCGACTGCCAGTTCGCTCGGCACCGGCTACGAACTGGCGCTGCGCTGGACAGGCCCTCGTCCGACGAATAGTCGCCTGACCCTTGTGGCGCGTCACACACTCCCAACTGGTGCCGCGCTGCGCTCCGCTCCTAGCATCATGTCCAACTCCCTGAAGTAGGAGGGCGGCGGGAACCACGTTTGATTGTTGTGCACCGAGTTCCGATTGCTTCCGTTTCCAAAACCGTCTTCAATGCGGGGATGCAACACACCCTTCGCACCGCCGTGCTGACCCTCGCGCTGACGCTCACCGGCCTCACCGGCCTCACCGCCCGCAGCGCCGAACCCCCCATCACCCACTCCTTCCTCGCCTGCGGCGGCCAGACCCGCATCGTGGATGGCACGGGCAAGGCCATCTGGACTTACCCCCACGCCACCCGCGATGGCTACGTCCTCCCCAGCGGCAACCTACTCCTCGCCCTCTCCAAGTCGAAGGACTACCCCGGCGGCGGCGTGGTGGAAGTCACCCGCGACGGCAAAAAACTCTTCGAGTGGCAGGGCACTCAGGCCGAGGTCAACACCGCCCAAGTCGTCGAGGGCGACCGCATCATGGTCACTGAAGCCGGTCCCAAGCCTCGCCTGCTCGAACTCGACCGCACCGGTAAAATCGTCCTGGAGTTCCCCATCTCCTGCCAGCTCACGAACTTCCACATGCAGAGCCGCATGGCCCGCAAGCTCGCCAACGGCAACTACCTCATCCCTCAGCTCCATGACAAGGTCGTCCGCGAATACACCGCCAAAGGTGAAATCGTCTGGGAAGTGAAGACCCCGAACTGGCCCTTCACCGCCATCCGCCTCGCCAATGGCAACACCCTCATCAACTGCACCTACGGCCACGTCTCCATCGAGGTGGACAAGGCGGGTAAGACCGTCTGGCAGGTGGACAACACCAGCTTCGACAAACCGCTCATCAAAGACGCCTGCGGTGGCCAGCGCCTGCCCAATGGCAACACCGTCATCGCCTGCTACGGCATCGGCGCGGACCGCACGAAGATGATTGAAGTCACGCCTGAGAAGAAAGTCGTCTGGAGCTTTGTCGAGGCCACCGGCCCCGGCGTCCACCACTTCCAAATCCTCGACACGAATGGCAAGCCGCTCGAAGGCGCGGTGATGAAGTGACCAACCCTTGGAGCGCAGCCGCCCACGTCCGCCGCCCCTGTCCTTTCCGCCCAACTCTGTTGCGGACGTAGGCGTCCGCGATCCAGCCGCCATCGTGAACGCTCGTTCCATCCACTCCGTCCGAACCTCCGTGCGTATGCCTGCCCGTAACAACTCCCGAGGCCAGGCGCTGGCCTGCCAACCGGATGCCACGGCGCGCGCCTTCTCCCTTCCTCGGAGGAGGGGAGAAGGTGGCCGCAGGCCGGATGAGGGGTGGGGCCACCAACGCCGACGCACGCACCCCCTCACCCCAGCCCTCTCCCCTCATCCGATGAAGGGCGAGGGAGTCAAAGCGCGTCGTCGTCCTCCAGCGCTTCCAGCGACGTTCATTCCGGTTTGGTATCGTTTCCTCGCAAACCTCGTCGTCGCCCTCACGTTGACGGCGAGCGCCTTAGCCGCCGTGCCTCCGTTCCCCGCCGAGGACCTCGAGTTCTTCGAGAAGCGCATCCGCCCCTTGCTCGCCGAGCGTTGCTACGAATGCCACAGCTCCGACGCCAAAAAACTCAAAGGCAGCCTCCTCCTCGACTCCCGAGCCGCCGTGCTTAAAGGTGGCGACACCCGCCCCGCCATTGTCCCCGGTCAACCGGACAAGAGCCTCCTCATCGAAGCCGTCCGCTACGGCAACCAGGACTTGCAGATGCCGCCCAAGTCGCGCCTCAGCGAGGCCCAAACCGCCGATCTCGCCGAGTGGGTGAAGCGTGGCGCGCCCTGGCCCACCGAGGCCGGCACCCTGCGCGTGGCCGCTAAGGGCTTCGATGTCCAACAGCGCAAGCAGGCCCACTGGAGTTGGGAACCTCCGCGCTCCGTCCCGCCGCCCGCCGTGAAGAACCCCGCCTGGAGCACCCAGCCCGTGGACCTTTTCCTCCTCGCGAAACTCGAAGCCAAGCAACTCCCCGCCGCCCCCCCCGCCGCCCCGCACACCCTCCTCCGCCGCCTCCACATCGACCTCACCGGCCTCCCCCCGAAGCCCGAGGACGTCGAAGCCTTCTCCCTCTCACTCTCTCACCCTCCCACTCTCTCACCTGCTCCGGCCAAGGTAGGTGAGAAAGCGAGAAAGCGGGAAAGTGAGGCCGCCTACGAGCGCGCCGTGGACCGTCTGCTCGCCTCCCCCGCGTTCGGCGAGCGCTGGGCGCGCCACTGGCTCGACCTCGTCCGTTACGCCGAGACGCGCGGCCACGAGTTCGAGCCTATCATCCCGAACGCCTACCACTACCGCGACTACGTCATCCGCGCTCTCAACGCCGACGTGCCTTACAACCAGTTCGTCGTCGAACACCTCGCCGGCGACCTCGTCGCGAAGCCCCGCCTCAACCCCGCCACCGGCGGGAACGAATCCATCCTCGGCACCGGCTTCTGGTTCCTCGGCGAGGAAGTCCACTCGCCCGTGGACATCCGTCAGGACGAGTGCGACCGCATGGACAACCGCCTCGACGTGATGTCGAAAACCTTCCTCGGCATGACCATCGCCTGCGCCCGCTGCCACGACCACAAGTTCGACGCCATCTCCCAGCGCGACTACTACGCGCTCGCCGGCTTCCTCATCAGCAGCACCTATCGCCAAGCCCCCTTCGCCGTGATGGAAACTCACCGCGAAGTCGCCGCGCAGCTCGCGCAACTCCGCGCCGACGAGCAAAGCAAGTTGCTCCAAGCCACCGCCCGCGCACTCCGCCCGGGCTTGGAGCGCTTGGCTGAAACCCTTCTCAACCCCACGCCCACCGCCGCGTGGACCACCGCACTCCAACAAGCCAAGGCCAACCCCGACCACCCGCTCCACGCCTTCGCCGTGACGAGGAACCTCCTCCCAAGCCCCGCCAACACCGCCGAGACGGGGACAAGCCCTTCACGGAGGCCGCGCCGCGCCGCGAACAAACCCTCGCCCTCACCGGCACCGGGGACAGGCGTGTCCCTGTCGCCCGGCGTGGTTGTGGACTACGCCCAACCTGGCGCGAAGGACTGGGTGCAAGACGGCTGGAGCTTCGGCGCGCGCCCCGCGCAGCCCGGCGAAATTCTTCTCGGCACCAGCGAGCAGCAACCCCTCGCCGGCATCGCTTCCCGCCCCGCCGCCGTGCGCGACCTCGCGTGGAGCGCCCTCGCCACCAAAGGCGTCGAGCGCGACGGTGGCCCGCTCGGCACTTGGGAACGCAGCGGCCAAACCCTCCGCACCCCCGACGTGACCCTCACCGCCGGCAGCCTCTGGTATCTGGTGCGCGGCCCCGTGCGCGCCTACGCGAACGTCGCCTCGCACCTCATCATCCAAGGTCCGCTCCACGGCGCGCTCTTGCGCGAGTTCAAGGACGACCGCGACCACTGGCGCTGGGTCGAACACCCGCTCGCGGCCTATCGCGGCCAGCGCGTCCACACCCAGTTCAGCCCCATCGGCGCGGCCCCGCTCGCCATCGCGATGGTCGTGCAAGCGGATACGAAACCGCTCTTACCCGAAGCGGCCAACGAGTTGCTCCACGCCGCACTCGACGCGGTAGAAGTGGACTCGCCGGCCATCATCGCCGCCACGTTGCAGCGCGCCTTCCGCAGCGTCGCCGCGCAAATGGAGAAGGGTTCCTTGCCCTCGTCCGCCGCCGCCGAGCTCGCCGACTGGCTCGTGCAAAACCTCGACCTCCTCTGCCCGCCCAGCAGCGCCGAGCGCCAGCAGCTCGCCGCCGCCGCCAAGCCCGCGTTCGCCCGCCGCGCCGAGCTGGTCGCGCGCATTCAGCCCATCACCGTGACCGCCCCCGCCATGCTCGACGGCAACGGCGTGGACGAGTTTCTCCTCGTGCGCGGCCAGCCGCGCAACCCCGCCGGAGCCACGCCCCGCCGCTTCCTCGAAGCCTTGTCCGGCACGCAACCGCAAACCTTCGCCACCGGCAGCGGTCGACTCGAACTCGCGCAGCAAATCGTTGCCCCGGCCAATCCCTTCACCGCGCGTGTCATCGTGAATCGCGTCTGGCACCACCTCTTCGGGCGCGGGATCGTGCCGTCCGTGGACAACTTCGGCGTGCTCGGCCAACCGCCGTCGCACCCCGAGCTGCTCGACTACCTCGCCGTCCATTTCGTCCGCGACCTCAACTGGTCCGTGAAGCGTCTCATCCGCGAGCTGGTGCTCACGCAGGCTTACCAAATGTCCAGCGCCCCGACCGACGCCCGCGGCGAAGAGCTCGACCCCGAAAACGCCTTGCTCCACCGCATGAACCTGCGCCGCCTCGAAGGCGAGGCCATCCGCGACGCCGTGCTCGCCGTCTCCGGTCGCCTCGACCCAAAGGTCGGCGGCACGAGCGTGATGGTGCATCTCACGCCCTTCATGGACGGACGCGGCAAACCCAGCAGTGGTCCGCTCGACGGCGCGGGCCGGCGGAGCATTTACACCTCGGTGCGCCGCAACTTCCTCCCGCCCATGATGCTGGCCTTCGACATGCCCATTCCCTTCACCACGATGGGCCGACGCAACATCTCGAACGTCCCCGCGCAGGCGCTCATTCTGATGAACGACCCGTTCATCGTGGAACAGTCGCGCGTTTGGGCGAAGAAGCTCGCGTCGGTGACCGACCCCGCCGCCCGCGTCCGCCAGATGTATCTCGCCGCCTTCAGCCGCCCGCCCACCGAGCACGAGCTGAAGGACGCCCTCGCGTTTGTCAGCACTCAATCTCAGCACCTCGGGCCTTCGCCTGCTGATGAACGCGTCTGGGCCGACCTCGCCCATGTGCTGTTCAATGTGAAGGAATTCATTTACCTCAACTAGGCCATGCCACCTTGCGGAAACTTCCATCCACGCGCTTTGACCCGTCGCGCTATGCTCGCCCGTTGTGCAAACGGCTTCGGCGCACTCGCACTCACCTCGTTGCTCGCGGACAAGTCCTCCGCCAGCTCCGCCAACTCCCTCGCCCCGCGTGCCCCGCACGTCGCGCCGCGCGCCCGCTCCGTCATCTTCCTCTACATGGACGGCGGCCCCTCGCAGGTGGACACCTTCGACCCCAAGCCCCGGCTCACGGCGGAGAACGGCAAGCCCTTCGCGATCAAGATGGAGCCGACGCAGTTCAACAACAACGGCAACACCCTCGGCTCGTTCTGGGAATTTCAGCAGCACGGCCAGAGCGGCATCCCCGTCAGCAGCCTCTTTCCCCACGTCGCGCAGTGCGTGGACGACCTCGCCGTGGTGCGCTCAATGACGAGCAGTTTCTCCGAGCACACGAACGCGAATTACTTCCTCCACACCGGCAGCGGCTTGCAAGGCCGGCCCAGCATGGGCGCGTGGGCCGGCTACGGACTCGGCAGCGAGAACGCTGACCTGCCGGGCTTCGTCGTGCTCAACGGCGGCCTCATCCCGCCCGGCGGACTCGATAACTTCAACAGCGGCTTCTTGCCCGCGACATATCAAGGCTCCGTCTTCAAGCCCGGCGCGAACCCGGTGGCGAACGTGCTGCCCACCGAAGCGAAGCCCGAGCTCCAGGACGCCAAGCTCGCCCTCATGCGCAAGCTCGACGCGGGTGTCGTGGAGCGCTTCGGCAAGCTCGATTCGCTGGAGAGTTCCATCGCGAACTACGAACTGGCCTACCGGATGCAGTCCGCCGTGCCCGAGCTGATGGACTTGCGTGGCGAAACCGACGCGACCAAGCGCATGTATGGCGTCGGCTCGCCGAATAAGATGACCGCCACCTTCGCCGAGCAATGCCTGCTGGCGCGGCGCTTGGTCGAACGCGGCGTGCGCTTCATCGAGCTGACCTGTCCCAACGGCGGCGGCGATCGCTGGGACCAGCACAGTAACCTTCGCGAAGGCCACGAAAAAAACTCCCGCGCCGTTGACCAACCCATCGCCGGCCTCTTGCGCGACCTGAAGGGCAGGGGACTGCTCGACTCCACGCTCGTGGTCTGGGGCGGTGAGTTCGGCCGCACGCCCTTTGCGCAGGGCTCGAATGGCCGCGACCACAACCCCTTTGGCTTCACGATGTGGCTGGCTGGCGGCGGGGTGAAGGGCGGGACCATCTACGGCGCGACCGACGACTACGGCTACAAAGCCGTGGAAAACAAAGTCGCCATCCACGACCTGCACGCGACGATGCTCCACCTGCTAGGCATCCACCACGAGCACCTCACCTTCCGCTTCAGCGGCCGCGATATCCGCCTCACGGATGTCCACGGCGAAGTCCTGCACGGGATTTTGAGTTGAGGAAATGGAGCGCGGAAGCGCACGTCCGCAGGAGTCTTTCTCCAGCCGAAACATCGCTCGCCCGCGCCAAGTAGCAGGTCAGGATTTGGAGTGGGCGTTGCTGCCCGGACGGGGCACGGAAAGCGTGACAGCAGCGACAAGGAGACAGAGTTCACCTTGCCGCGTGTCAGGTGCAGGCGGACTGCCGATGGGTGCCAGTGGCGGTTTGCTCATGCGCCGTTAGTTGGTCAACTCCTCCAGTCGCTTCCGTGCTTGCCGGGTGGAATCGCAGTTCAGCGGGAGGTGCGTGAGGTGCTCCCAGAGCCGTCGTGACTCCACAGGTTGGTTTGCGATTCGCAACTCGTCTGCCTTTTTCCACACGTTGGCTGCTGGTAGAATCCAGGGCTTGGTCTGCGCCGCCGCGCGGGCTTGCTTGATTTCAGACTCGTTCAGCCAGGCTCCTGACATCCCCGAGGCCAGCAGGTTTGTCACATCCTGCCGGTGGGGCAGTGTCAGCGCGTGGCCCAGCTCGTGGGACGTCACGCGTGGGATTGGCTCATCCAGTCCGCCCTCGACCGCGCGCAGCGACGCGGTGTCCTTCACGAAGTTGATGCCGCGGATGCAAATGCCGTTCGGGCCGAACTGCTTCAGGTAATAGACATGGAAGACGTTCGTAGCCTTGCTCGACTCGGGCCGCAGACGCATCAGCGCGTCGGTGTTCGTCTTCACGTTCTCGCGGAAGCCCTCGGTTTTTATCGCCGGTTCGAGACGGAGGGACTCAAGGTAGAACGTGATGCCCGCTTGCGCCCAGACGCGGTTGACCTTGCGGAGAATGCGCGTCACGTCGTTGCTCGTGAGGGTGGTGTGAATGGTCGGCTCGTTCGTGGAGGTGAGGAGATGGATGCGCAGCGGGGCGAGGAGAAAGTCCGTGAAGGCGAAGCCGTTGGTGGTCTCTTGCGCCCGTGCCGTGAGGGCGGCTGTGAGCAACGACACGCACCAGACAGCACGCACCGCGCGGGTTTCAAAACAGGGTTTCATCGCCGCCGACTCTGCTCGCGGAGCTCGCGGGAGGCGATGCTGAAATGGGTTGGCGGGCGGCAGGCGGGCGTGCTTGCAGTTGCGTTGGCGCAGGCGGGCGGGCTTAATTTCGCGCCTGAACATGAATCCCTATCTCGACTTTGTTTCCGACTACGCCCGTTTCGCGAAGGCGGGCAAGGACTGGCCGCTCGGTGGTTTCCCCCGTTGCGCCCGTCCTGTCATCTCTGCGGATGCGCCGATTGCGCTCATCTTTTCTCCGCACCCGGATGACGAGGTGATTATTGGCGGGCTGGCGCTGCGGTTGTTGCGTGAGGCCGGGTGGAAGGTGGTCAACGTCGCGGTCACGCAGGGCAGCAACGCGGCGCGGCAGTCGGAGCGTTGGGCGGAACTTGCGGCGTGCTGTGATTGCATCGGGTTCGGGCTCGTGCAAACGGTGCCGGGTGGATTGGAGAAGGTGAACGTGGCGACGCGCGAGAAGAGCCCGGCGGATTGGGCGCCTTCGGTGAAAGTCATCGCGGACATTTTGGCGAAGCATCGGCCGCAGGCGATTTTCTTCCCGCATGAGCTGGACTGGAACAGTTCGCACATCGGCACGCATCACTTGGTGCTGGATGCGCTGCGCACGTTGCCGGTGGAGTTCCGCACGGTGGCCGTGGAGACGGAGTTCTGGGGGCAAATGCCATCGCCCAACTTGATGGTGGAGATCAGCACGCCGGACCTCGCGGACCTCATCACGGCGCTGACCTTCCACGTCGGTGAGGTGCGGCGGAACCCGTATCATCTCACGCTGCCGGCGTGGATGGTGGACAACGTGCGGCGGGGTGGCGAGTTGGTGGGAGGGCAGGGCGGGGCAGCTCCGGATTTTACGTTCGCGACTCTTTACCGACTGCGGCGGTGGAACGGGCGGGAGTTGGAGAAGGCTTACGACGGCGGGAAGAATCTCGCGTGCGGGACGAGTCCGGCGGGGTTGTTTGGCTGAGCACGTCGTCTCTTACGCGGGCTTGCGGAACAGATAGTGCGAGACGAGCCACTCGTTGCCATCGCGGTAGCCCCACAGCTCCGCGCAGGCCATGAAGAAGACCCGCCAGTAAACCCACCACTTGGTTTCCTCCTCCGTGCCGTAGGTGGCGGCGAGGATTTTCCGTATCTCCGGCTCGTTCGCGTCCAGGTTGGCAAGCCACGCGTTCGCCGTCTTCTCGTAGTGCTGGCCGTTGACGCGCCAGTGGTTCATGAGGCGGAGGTCGTCTTGGAAATAAGCGAGGAGGTCGTCGCTGGGCATGATGCCGCCGGTGAAGAAGTAGCGCGCCATCCAGTCCGTCTCGTCCCGCGCGACGAAGTGGTAGGCGAATTCCTTGTGCGTGAAGATGTGGACGAAGAGCTGCCCGCCGGGCCGCAGCCAGTGAGCGACGTTTGCCAGGAGGCGCTGGTAATTCTTCATGTGCTCGAACATCTCGATGGAGACGACGCGGTCGAACCCGCCGGCCTCAATGTCGAACCGGTTCATGTCGCAGGTGATGATGCGGAGGTTTTTCAAGCCGCGCCGCGCCGCCTCGGCGTCGATGAACTCCTTCTGCGTCCGCGAGTTGGAGACGCCGGTGATGTGGGAGTTGGGGAATCTCTCGGCCATCCAGAGCGAGAGCGAGCCCCAGCCGCAGCCGAGTTCGAGGATGTCTTGACCGTCCGCGAGTTGGGCGCGTTCAGCGTAGAGCGAGAGCATCCGCTCCTCGGCCTCAGCGAGTGTGGTGACGCCGGCGGGCCAGAGCGCGCCGCTGTATTTCAGGCGCGGCCCGAGGCAGAGTTGATAGAAGCGCGTGGGCACCTCGTAATGCTGCTCGTTCGCCGCCGCCGTCTCGATGGCGATGGGGGAGCGGCGCAGCTCTGCGATGAGTGCCTGTAGATGCGCTAACTGCGCCTCCGCGCTGCCTTGGTCCTCCTCGCGCAACCGCTGCGCCAGCAGGCGGCGGATGCCGAAGCGCAGGAGCGGGTCGGGGAGGAGATTGCGTTCGAGGAGTGCGTCAATCATGGGAAAATTTTAGCCACAGATGGGCACAGATGAAACACAGATTGGGAATGCAGAAGGAGAGCCGCAAGGCGGTGACGCGGCACTTCGTTTCTCAAGCCCCGGCTTCTTTGATAAAGGTCTCTTCCCCGCCCTATCTGGGTTTTATCTGTGTCCATCGGTGGCCAAGCTAAGATTTCTTAAACCACGGCACGAAGGCGCTGGTGGTGCCTTGGTAGGCGCGGTAGGCGTCGCCCTTGGACTTGAGGGACAGCTCCTCGGTCATGGGGATGCCGGTGACGTTGAGGAGGAAGTGCAGCATCAGCGCGGGCGCGATGAGGCCCAGCCAGCCCCACGGAGAGCCGAGCGCGAAGACGGCGTAACCTACCCACACGAGCCACTCGAAGAAGTAGTTCGGGTGCCGCGAGTAGTTCCACAGGCCGGTCTGGCAGACCTTGCCCTTGTTCGCCGGGTCCGCGCGGAAGCGGGCGAGCTGGCGGTCGGCGAGGGATTCGCCGAGGAGGCCGGTGAGCCACAATGCCACGCCGAGACAGCCGGTAATGCCGAGGCCGTAGCCGGTGGTGACGCGCGCGCCATCCAAATGCACCAGGAGTATGGGAAGCGACAGCACGATTTGGAGTGCGCCTTGAAGTTGGAAGAAGCCGAACATCTTGCGGTCTGTGGTCGCGCCCCATTCCTGACGCAGCTTGGCGTAGCGAACGTCTTCGTGTGGGTGATGCGAGCGGACACGAACGAGCAGGTGGAGGCCAAGGCGAAGGCTCCAAACGATGACCATTATCGTGATGGCTGGCTGGCGGGGCAGCACTTGGAAGTCGAGGTCCTCGGTTCCCAGCATGAAGAAGATAAAGGCCAACGGTGCAAACCCCGCCGACCAGACTACGTCCACGATGCCGTTGTTCCGCAGCCAACGCGCGATGAGCCACGTGACCGTCATCTCGATGAAGACAAACGCCAGCGCGAGGCCGAGCATGAAGAGTGCGCTGTTCAGCATGGTGGGCGCTCCGAGCTGGGTAGCCGCCGAGGTGAGGAGGCGGATTCTGTGGTGCAAGTGGCGGTCCGCCTCCTGACCTCGGCGGCTACATCGAAGGGGGTTGCGCTCACGCCTTCCTCCTCAGCAGCAGGTCTTCCATCGTCGCGTTCGCCGGCAGGCGGAAGAGTTCGCGCAGGAGGTAAATCGCCATCGCGATGTTGCCGAGCAGGAGGATGGCGAGGAGCCAGAGGACGCGCGCGAGGTTCGAGGTCTCCTTGTAGGCGAGCCAGACGTAGAAGGTCAGGAAGGCGAAGTAGGTGTCGAACAGCGTGGCGATGAACCACGGGTGCGTGGCGACTTCACGAGGCGTTTTCCACAACGCAATTTCCGAGCTGGCCCACGTGGTCACGCCGAGCATGGCGATGAGGACGAAGGCGGCGGCGAAACGGAGCGAGGAAATCATGGGCAAGGATTTTTATAAGGAGGGCAGGCGGGCAGGAAAGAGATTGGGGCAGGCAGCGGCAAATTTTTCTCCTGCCCTCATGCTTTCCTTATGAAGGTCTTCTCCTAGATTCATGGCTCACATCAAAGTCCGGTTGTTCGGGCGCGTGTAGATGGCTTGCACGACGCTGATGTTGCGGTGGGCGAAGGCGGCTTCGCAGTAGCTGAGGTAGTAGTTCCACTTGCGGATGAAGCGGTCGTCGAACTTGAGCTTGTGCAACTCCTCGTGGTGGGCGTTGAAGCGCGCGCGCCACTCGCGCAGCGTGCGGACGTAGTGCAGGCCGAGGTCGCGCAGTTCGAACATATGCAGGTCGCTCACGCGCTGGAGGGCCTCGGTGACGCGGCCCACGGACATGAGGAGCGAACCGGGGAAGATGTGCTTTTGAATCCAGTCCACGCCGGTGACGAACTGGCGGTAACGGCTGTCGGGGCTGGTGATGTATTGCAGGGCGAGCAGGCCGTGGTGCTTGAGCAGGCGGTGGCACTGGCGGAAGTAACCGTCCACATAGCGCTCGCCGACGGCTTCGAGCATCTCGATGGAAATGATTTTGTCGAAGCGGCCCGTGACATCGCGGTAGTCTTGGATGCGGACCTCCGCGTTGTCGCCGATGCCCTCGCGGACGAAGCGTTCGCGGCAGTAGGCGTGCTGGGCCTTCGAGAGTGTGAGGGTGGTGACTTGGCAGCCGTAGGTCTTCACGGCGTAGCAGGCGAAGCCGCCCCAGCCGGAGCCGATTTCAAGGACGGTGTCGGTGGGTTTGAGGCGGAGGGTGCGGCAGAGGGCCTCGTATTTGGCGAGTTGGGCGGACTCGAGGGTTTGCTCCGGCGAGGTGAAGATGCCGCACGAGTAGGTCATCGTGGGGTCGAGCCAGAGTTTGTAAAAGTCGTTCCCGAGGTCGTAGTGGTCGGCGATGTTTTGGCGGCTGCGCTCGCGGGAATTGCGTCGGAACGCGTGCTTGAGGCGATTGCCGAGTCGCAGGAGGTTCAGCGCGGCGGGTTGGGCGTGCGAACCAGACATGCCGGGCGCTTGCTCGACGTTCTCGATGAACCAGCCGAGCACGGCGGGGAGATTGTCCGTGTCCCAATCGCCGTCCACGTAAGCCTCACCGAAGCCGATGTCGCCGTAGAGCACGCAGCGCTTGAAGAATTCCGGGCGGTTGATGCGGAGGTGGGCGGTGACCTCTGGCGCGTGGCCGAAGCGGCGGGTCGCGCCGCCGGGCAGGGTGACGTGGAGGCAGCCCAAGGTCATGCGCGCAAGCGACTGCTCGATGGCGCGCTGGTAGAAACCCGCGCGCAGGATCTGGACCGGGGCGTCGGTTTCGGAACGGGTGATGTTGCTCATGTGGGCGGCGTAATGCTAACGGGAAGGCGCAAAGGCGCAAGGTGGGGAAAATCTGATGTGCGGCAGCCGGAGCGAGACGGCGTAATCAAAGCCGTCGCCTTCATGCCTTGCGCGAGGCCCGGTTCCGCAACGGCTCGTGCGGGTTGAAGACGCCTTGTTGGAGGTGCGGATTGGCGGCCTTGCGGTGCCAGGGGACGTTCTTCCACCACAGCTTCAGCGCGTGCCAGTGGATGAGCGTGATGACGCGCAGGGTGACGAGCGGATACTTGAGCGTGAGGCGCGCGAGGTTCGCGTCGGTGAGGGGGAAGCGTCGGCCGGTGAGCGCGGTGAGGAGCACGGGGCGGTCGCCTTCAACATCGTCGATGTGGATGTCGAGCTGCTCGCCGGGAACACGGAGCTTGAAATCGAAAGCGAGGTCGAGTGCCGAGAAGGGCGAGACGTAGAAGTGTTTCGGCACGATGCGGCGGAAACAACCGTCGGAGGCGAGGTCTTCGGGGCGGAGGAGGAAAGGCTTTTGTTCGCCGAACGTGTTTCCGACCTCGGCGACGGCGCATAGCGGACGGTCTTGGGCGTCGAGGCAGAAGTAGAACGAGACGGGGTTGAAGACGTAGCCGAGGACGCGGCAGTGGGTGAGGAGCAAGACGCGGGTGTCGGGTGGGAGCGGGAGGCCTTGGGATGCGATCCAGGATAGCAGGGAGGATTTCGCGGGGAGGGGGTGGGGGATGGCGTCTGGCGTCTGGGGGGGGAGGTGGTCGGCGTCGTTGAAACGGTAGAGGTTAGGGCGGTTGCGACTGAAGAGGCGGAGGCGAGTGGAGAGCGTGTCGAGTTCGTCGAGGTCGAGGCAGAAGAGGAAGATGCCGTAGCGGAAGCGGTGCTCCTTGGGAGTGAGGCGGTGGTGCATCACGGAGCAGTCGTAGAGGCAGGAGCGGAGTTCCGTAGGCGCAACCTTCAGGTTGCGCTTCGGTGCGTCGTCACCGGCGCGCAGGCTGAAGCCTGCGACTACGGGGTCGTGCGTGCTCACTCCCAAATCCTCTCACCACTCACCGCCCGGCTGCAATCCAGCGCGGAGGCGAACGCGTCTTCGTGGAAGCCATTCTTGAAATAGCTGCCGGCGAAGAAGACGCGGTTGGCGGGGCGCGTGTTGAGCGACGGGAGTTCGGTCTGCGCCTGCGTGGCGGCGAGGTTGAAGAGGGGGTGGTGATACTCGATGCGGCGCAGGATTTTGTCGGGCGCGATTTGCTCCGCGCCGTTGATGGAGACGAAGTAGTTCACGCGGTCGGAGACGCCTTGCAGCGAGTTCATCCAGTAGATGGTGGAGGGGACTTCGCGGCCGGTGGCGTCGCGCTCGACGCGATAATTCCACGAAGCCCACGCGAGGCGCGTGCGGGGCATCACGGCGTCGTCGGTGTGGACGGTGGCGAGGTTCGGCTGGTAGCGGAACGCGCCGAGCAGGCGGCGCTCGGTGGCGTCGGCATCGGTGAGGAGGGCGAGGGATTGGTCGGCGTGCGCGGCGAGGATGACGCGGTCGAAGTGCTCAGTGCGGCCGTCGCCGGTGGTGACGGCTACGGCGTCGGCGGCGCGACGGATGGCGGTGACCTTGGCGTTGAGGCGGACGCGGTTTTGCGCGCGGAGCGGAGCGAGGAGTTTGTCCACGTAGTGCTTCGCGCCGCCGTCCACGGTGAGCCACGGGTGCTGCGTGTGGAGGCCGAGGAAGCCGTGGTTGTGGAAGAAGCGCAGCAGCGTGACGGCGGGGAACTCCAGCATCAGCTCCGGCGGCGTGCTCCAGACCGCGCCGCTCATGGGCACGAGGTAGAGGCGGAGGAAGTCGTCGCCGTAGCCGCGCGCGCGGACGTAGTCGGCCACGGTCATCGCGGCGAACGCGGGGTCGGTGAGCGCGGCGACGGCCTCGGTGTTGAAGCGGTTGACTTGCGCGAGCATGCGCCAGAAGCGCGGGCGGAGGAGGTTGCGGCGCTGGGCGAAAAGGTGGTTCAGGCTGCTGCCGCTGAACTCGATGCCGCTGGGCCGGTGCTGGACGCTGAAGGACATCTGCGTCGGCTTCACGCGCACGCCCAGCTCGCGGAAGAGGCGGGTGAGGTGCGGGTAGGTGACCTCGTTATAGACCATGAACCCGGTGTCGAAGGCGACGTGGTCGGAAGGGCCAGTGCTGGATTCCGTAGTCGCAACCTTCAGGTTGCGTGTCAGTGCGTCGTCGCTGCTGCGCAGGCTAAAGCCTGCGGCTGCGGGGACGGTGATGGTATTCGTGTGGCCGCCGGGGTAATCGGCCTGCTCGAAGAGCGTGAGGTTGAAGCGCGACTGGAGGAAGTGCGCGCAACCCAGGCCGGCGATGCCGGTGCCGATGATGGCGAGGCGTTCCGTGGACATTACGCTTGCGAAGCGATTTTTTCTCGACCCTCCGCCAGCACCTCGACCGGCACCGGCCTTAAATTCCAAATCAACCCCGTCCACGAGAGCGCCTTCAATCCGCAGTAGGTGAGGTCAATTTCCCACCAGTAGAAGCCCTGGCGCGTGGAGTGCATGTAGTGGTGGTGGTTGTTGTGCCAACCCTCGCCAAGGGTGAGCAGCGCCAGGAGGAGGCTGTTGCGGCTGGTGTCGCCGGTGGCGAAGCGCTGGCGGCCAAAGACGTGCGCGAGCGAGTTGATGAAGCAGGTGCAGTGGAAGAGGACGACGGTGCTGATGAAGCCCCAGATGAGGAGTTGCCCGCCGGAGGTGCCGAGGGCGGGATGCGCGCGCTCCAGCCAAGCGCCCGTGCCGTAGAGCGTCGCGCCGAGCAGCAGGGGGACGAGGGCGTCGAAGCGGTTGAGGAAGACGAGTTCGGGATACTTGGCGAAGTCCTTGATGCGGCTGTAGTCGGTGGGGAAGTTGCGGGCGTTGGTGATCCAGCCCATGTGCGCCCACCAGAAGCCGTGTTGCCGTGGCGAGTGCGTGTCCGCCTCCTCGTCCGAGTGCTGGTGGTGGTGCCGGTGGTGCGCCGCCCACCAGAGCGGGCCGCGTTGGATGGCCGAGGAGCCGAGCGCGCCAAACAGGAACTGCATGAACCGCGATGTCTGGAAGCTCCGATGCGAGAAGTAGCGGTGGTAAAACCCAGTGATGGCGAACATCCGCACGAAGTAGAGCGCAACAGCGACAGCGGCGGCGGTCCAACTCCAGCCGACCCACAGGACGCCAAGGCAGATGGCGTGAAGAAAGATAAACGCGCAGCAGCGCCCGAAGTCCACTTTGTCCGGCTTGGCGCGGGCGGTGGCAAGGTCGTCACTGCCGTAGTCGGAGTCGAACCACTGAACGACGGCGGTGAGGGAGGTGCGAAGCGAGATCATTCCAACGGGCGCAAAGCAAATCAGATTTGCACAGGAGGGTCAAACCTCGGTTTGTAAAACAATTGTAAATGCGGCTTTTTGCAGCATCTACAGGAAATCTTGGATTGACTTCGAGAGGGTGGCCGATACGCTTTCGAGAACGTGGGAACCGAGTAAATTTAGTAACTGCCACTGCCCTTATGAAAAACTTCGGACGCAACTCCATCCTCTCTTTCGGAAGCCTCATGCTCGCTGCCGCATGGCTTTTCACCGCTGCTGCGCAGGCTGCTACGCCTGGTGCCGCGCAGGTCAAGAAGGTCGTCGGCACGGCGAGTTACACCGACGCCAAGGGCGGCGGGCCAATCAAGGAAGGCGACATCCTTTTCCAAGGCGCCTCCATCACCACCGGTGCCGGGTCGTATGTGGACCTGTTTCTCGGCGTGAACGGCGACTCACTACGCGTCGAGGCCGACAGCACTCTGGCCCTGAACAAGCTGGATTACACCAAGGGCGTCGGTGAGACCGTGGTGAACACCGAAGTAGAGGTCAAAAAGGGCGCGACCGTCGCGAACGTCGTTAACAAGCTTTCCAAGGCATCGAAGTATGAAATCAAGACGCCAGCGGGCGTCGCAGGCATCCGCGGCACGGTAGTGAGCGCTGGGGCAACCAAGATCACCTGCTTGATTGGCCGGGTCGAGTTCCGGCCCACGGCGGGTGGCGGAGTGCAACTGGTAATCGGCGGTCAGGTCTTCACGGTGGGTTCGCCCACGTCAGTCAAGGCGACCTCGGTGGAGACGAGCGGTCTGGCCCGCACGGCGACCACGATGACGGCAAACACCATGGCGGCCATGGTCAACCAAGTCGTTCAACAGTTCACCGCCGCGCTCGCTGCTGAGGCGGCGCTTGAAGCGGGCAAAGCCGGTGGCGATGTGGCAAAAGCTGCTGCCGTCGCGGCCAAAGGAATCATGGCGGAACTCGTTCAAGCCGTTCAGCAAGCCGCTGCGGAAGCTCCTCCGCTAGTGCGTGCGGCCGCCCAAGCTGCGGCCGCCAACCTAGCTCAGAAAAGCGAGGCGGTGCAGACCACAGCAGCGGCCAGCGCGGCTGCGGCGGCCACCGTGTCCAATGGTGGCACAGCCCTTCAGGCCAAGCAGTCTGCGCAGTCGGCGGCGAACCAATCCACCAGCAATCAGGCAGTCGCAAACGCCGCCGCAAACAACGTGACCACGGGTGCCATCAATCAAGCCATTCAGAACCGCAATCAAGGCGGCAGCCAAGGCAGCATGATCGAAACGCTCGTTGAGGCTACTCGCCCCGCCGCTCCGGCTGGCCCGGCTGGCCCAGGCTCCGGCTCGAAGCAGGATGCGAAGGCCAAAGTGGACACCAAAATCGGCGAGACGGTGATCTTTGTCTCGCCTGACACAGCCAAGTAACCGGTTCGATTTCCAAAACCCAGAGCGACCTTGTGTTGCTCTGGTTTTTTTGTTTTACTGAGCTCACCCGTGATTGCCTCGAAGGCCAAGCTGATCCCCTACGCCATTGCCATCGGCGTCATCGCGTTCGTCAGCTTCCTGCAATCCCTTCGGCACTGGACCACGCACGGTGGCAGCATTGAGAGGTTCGAGGCGATTACCTACGACTGGCGGCAGCAAGCGGCGCTGAATGCGAAGCCGCCATGCGCGACGAATCTGGGTTTCGTTTTCATCGAGGACGACGACATCCGCAGACTCGAAGACGGGATGGGCGGTGCGTTGGATTATCAGTTCGGGCTTTACTGGCCGCGCCAAGTTTATGGCCGACTGGTCACCGAGTTGAAAGCCCAGGGCGCGCGCCTGATCGCCTTCGACGTGTTGTTCAGCGGCCTACGGATGGATCATGCCCCGGTGCGGGTGGGCACGAACGCCGAACTGGTTGCCTCCGACGAATTCTTTGCCGACCAACTGCGCGCGGCGAGCAACGCGGTGATTGCCACCAGCAAGGATTTACTGCCCAACCGCATTTTCCGGGACAGCGTGCAGCGTTTGGGGGACATCTCAACGGATAAGGATACCGACGGTGTGTTGCGCCGCGCCCATGCGTTTCGGACCTTCCGCACACTGCATTCGACCATGGAACGGCTGGCCGAAAAGCACGATTACGACCTGAGCAAGACCGTTATCCGGCCGGGGCAGGGCATCACGCTGGTGCGCGGGAAGGGCGAGCGTCTGGAAATCCCGCTGAAGGACGACAACACCTACGATGTGGGAGTTTTCAGATCGCAGTTGCCTAACGAGCGGGGTTCGCCCCCCGGGGCAATGTTCGGCAAGGCGTTCCGCGAAGTGACGGTCTGGCACATGGGCATTGTGATGGCCGCCGCACAGTTGGGCTTGGATCTCGAACGGGCGAGGGCAGACGTTACCAACGGGTTGATCCATCTCCCCGGCACCAATGGCGTGAATCGAACGATCCCGGTGGACAAGGAGGGCTTCTTTTTTGTGGATTGGAGTATCGCCCACGATGACACACGGTTGACTCGGGAGAACTTCACGGGCGTGCTGGCCAACGAACGGCTGCGGCGGCTTGGGGACCCCAAGGCGGATGAGCAGCGGTGGAAGGACAAGATCCTCATCGTCGGCTCCACAGCCACCGGCAATGACCTTACGGACAAGGGTGCCACCCCCATCCAGAGTGATGCCTACCTCGTCGGTAAGCATTGGAACGTCGCCAACACCATCATCATGGACCGCTTCATCACGCGCAGCCCGCTGTGGCTGGAGCTGGTGGCCGTGGTCGTGATGGGCCTGCTCGCGGCCGGGCTGACCTGGAAGCTCCGCGCGCCCGGGCCGACGCTTGTGGTGGTCGGAGTCGTCGTCGCCTACGTGTTCCTCGCCCGCCATTTGTTTGTCGAATATCGCTACTGGATTCCCATCATCCTGCCCGTGGTCGGGGCAATGCTGATCAACCACGTCGCCTTGCTCACCTACAACATCGTCTTCGAGCAGCGGGAGAAGCGCCGTGTCACAGGAGTTTTCGCCAAGCTGGTTTCCCCCAACGTCGTCAGCCAGCTCCTCGGACGCGATGTCATCAAGCTGGAGGGCACGCGCGAGCAAATCACCGTCTTCTTCGCCGACGTGCGCGGCTTCACCAAGCTCACCGATACGAATCAGACCCGCGCCGAGAACTACGTGCGGGACCATCACCTCACCGGCGCGGCGGCGGAGGCCCACTTCGACCAGAACGCCGAGGACACTCTCCGCACCGTGAATCTTTACCTGGCCGCCATTGCCGATCAGGTTAAGAAACACGATGGCACCTTGGATAAATACATCGGCGATTGCGTGATGGCCTTTTGGGGCGCGCCCAATCCCGAGCCACAGCACGCCCTCTCCTGCGTGCGCGCTGCGATGGACGCACAGATCGCCATGCACCTCATCAACGTCGGGCGGGCAGCTGATAACCGACAGATCGAGGCGGAAAATCTCCAGCGAGTAGCTGCGGGAAAGGAGTTGCTGAACCCGCTGCCGCTCCTCGCCCTCGGCACCGGCATCAACAGCGGCACTGCTATCGTCGGTATGATGGGGTCCGAGGCGCACCTCATGAATTATACCGTCTTCGGTCGCGAGGTGAACCTCGCCAGCCGCCTCGAGAGCGTCTCTGGCCACAGCCGCATCGTCATCGGTGAGGCCACTTTCCGCGAGTTGGAGAAGTTTGACATGGAGCTTGGAGCCTTGTGCGTCGAGCTGGAATCAGTGACGCCGAAGGGCTTCTCAATGCCCGTTCGCATTTGGGAAGTGCCGTGGAGAAAATTTCTCCCGCCCGGCACGCCGGAGCTTCCATCCGCTGAGGCCAAGCCGGAAAAAGCGCACGCCTGAATCGTCGTGGACGAGGCCCGCTTTGCGCGTTTCGATACCTCCCCGCCCTCGTCAGTCCCGCTCCGCCTGCCAGCGCGCCACGAGCTGCTGTGGCAATCCCATATGGTCCAGCACGCGTGCCACGACCGTATCCACCACTTGTTCCACCGTTTGCGGACGCGTGTAGAAAGACGGATTTGCCGGCAGGATGGTCGCACCCGCGAGGAACAGTAGTTCAAGGTTCTTCAAGTGAACCAAACTCAGCGGCGTCTCGCGCGGCACGAGGATGAGCTTCTTGCGTTCCTTGAGCATCACGTCCGCCGCGCGCAGCAGCACGTCGTCACTGATGCCGTGCGCGATCCGGCCCAGCGTGCCCATGCTGCACGGGATGACCACCATCACGTCGAACGGGTTCGAGCCGCTGGCGAACGGGACGTTCATGCTCTTCAGCCCGTGCTGCACCGCGCCCGTCGGCAGCCGCAGCCCGCCGGGCAATTCCTCCGCGAGCACCGCGTGCGCGTAGTTGCTCAGGACGACGTGGACCTCGTGCGCGCGGGCGTCGAGGTTATCCAGTAACCGCTGCGCGTAGAGCGACCCGCTCGCGCCCGTGATGGCGATGACGATTCTCAAAGGCCGTTAATATGTCGGCGCGCGCGACGAGCGGCAAGGCGCGCGATTATCGCGTTGCCTTCAACTTGGCTGCTTCGCAAACTGCTGGAATGCAACTTGTGGTGAGCGCCCTTCCGCCTGTGGCTTGAAAAGCCATCTAACTCCCTTTGTGAACCAGCCCACTGCCGTCCACACACTTCGCCGGCTCCTCGCGTGCGCGCCCATCCTATTGGCGGCTGCGTTCTGCGGCTGCGGCGGGCCGGCAAAAAAAACGTCCGAGACCAGTCCTCGCCTCATGCCCGGAACCACTGGCACGAAGCGACCGTCTCCGCCCCCTTACCAACAGCCCCGCATCGTCACGCAACCGCCGGTTCCCCCCATCTACCGCCCGCCGCCCACCCCGCCCCCGCTTGTCATCGCGCCCGTGCCTCAGCAAGTGCCCGTGCCGGCGCCCGTCCAACCAGCCGCCCGCCCGCAGTGGATACCCTTGCAGACCTGGGCCGCGCAGATGGGCCTGCCCGCGCCCGTGCGCGTCAGTGCCACCGCGTTCCAAATCAAGTCCGCAGCCGGTGCGTTCCAGCTCACCATCGGCACGCGCGCCGCGAGTTGGAATGGCTACAAGTTCCACCTCGGCTTCGCCCCGGCATCCACCAACGGTGTGCCTTTCATCCACAGTCTCGACGCTGACAAAAACCTCGCCCCGCTCCTGCAAGTGAACCGCCCCGTCGCGCGTGGACGCGGCGTCATCGTGCTGGACCCCGGCCACGGCGGCATCGAGGTCGGCACCAAGAGCGTGCTCGGTAACTCATTCGAGAAGACCTACACGCTCGACTGGGCCATGCGCCTCAAACCGCTCCTCGAAGCGCGCGGCTGGAAGGTCGTGCTCACCCGCACCACCGACCGCACCGTCGAGTTGACCGAGCGCGTCCTCATCGCCGAGCAGCAGCAGGCCGACCTCTTCATCAGCCTGCACCTGAACGCCGCCGCTGCCGGTGCCGCTGGGCTGGAGACGTATTGCCTCACCCCTGCTGGCATGACCTCCACGCTCACGCGCAACTACGCCGACCCGACGAACATTGTGTTGCCTGGCAACTCGCAGGACTTCCAGAGCCTTCACCTTGCGATGCGCGTCCACCGCTCCTTGCTCCAAAACGTCGGTATGCCCGACCGTGGTGTGCAGCGGGCTCGGTTCATGGCCGTGCTGAAAACTCAGCAACGCCCCGCCATCCTCATCGAAGCCGGCTACCTCTCCGACCGCAACGAAGCCAAGCTTCTCGCCAGCCCCGACTACCGACAGAAGCTCGCTCTCGCCGTGGCGAAGGCTTTGGAGTAGGCCAGCGCGTCCCGCGTGGCCTTCGGTTGCATCCGTGGGCGTCGGCTTCCCTCCGTGGTTCAAAATCTTGGCTCCGGTTTTTGGGTTGACCCCACGACACGGTGGAACTCGGGAGGAATACCAACCGGACGTCACGCCGCGCACGCAACCCCTCACCCCAACCCTCTCCCGCCTCCGAGGAAGGGAGAGGGAGGAACGCAGGCCGCGCTGGTTGGCAGGCGGTGGCGCTGACTGGCCGGAAGTCGGCCGACGGGATGTGGACGCTCGTTCCATGGGGTCAGCGTTCCATCACCCGGTAGAAGCGGCCGGGGAAACTGCCCGCGTCCGGGCCTGAGCTCGCCGACGTCCGCGTCCCCGTAGTCGCAACTTTCAGGTTGCGCTGCGGTCGTGGGGGCTCTGATGCGCAGGCTGAAGCCTGCGACTACGTGGGGGTGGTAGGTGCCGACGGAGCGGGCGGCGACGTTGGTGAGATTGGCCGGCGGCGTGGAGCGGGCTTCCCCGTTGAGTCCCCCTCCCGATGAACGAAACCCCACGCGCTCCTACTCTCGTCTCCCGCCCCCGCCTCCGCTTCCCTCCGCTCCCGCCAGGCACTGGCAACACGGTGGTTACTCCCTCACTGACGAAACCCAGCGACTCGATCTGACCGCAGTGACCGCGTTGCTCCACACCACCTACTGGGCCGCCGACCGATGTTGAGGGCGAGGCCCTCGCGCGTCATGGGATGATCGTCCACGAGCAGGATGCGCCGCTTCCGCGCGGGCCGGGCTAGTCATGTTCTCCTGTTTTTTCCTTGGTAAAATGCAGGTGACGCGCACGCCCTTGTCTTTGCCGGACTTGATGGTCAGGCGTGCCCCAACCGTCTCCGCGCGGTAGCGCATGACGTGCAGGCCGATGCCCCGGTTCGCGCTCGGGGCCGGCGGCAGGGGGCGGCCATTGTTCGCCACGCTCAACTCCACTTGGTCCGCCCGCTCGGTCAGGCGGAGGTCAATCCGCTTGGCCCGGCCGTGCTTCAAGGCGTTGTTCACCGCCTCCTGCGCGATGCGATACAGGTTCGTCGCCGTCTTCATGTCCTGGATCTGCACCGGCGGGGTGCAGCGGAACCGGCAGGTCACGCCCGCACGCTGGCTCGTGTTGGCGGCCAATTCCTGCAAGCCGTGCATCAACCCTTCGCCCTGCAACGCCACCGGCGCGAGGCCGTGCGAGAGTTGCCGCGCGTGCGTCACCGCCAAGGACAACCCTTGGCTCAGCCGGCGGGCGTGCTGGGTCAGGGCGGGGGCGTGGCCTTGCAAATCCTCCCCCAAGGCGTGGCTCAACATGCTCAGGCCGGTCAGCTCCTGGCCCAGGCCGTCGTGCAGGTCGAAGCCGAACTTCCGCTGCTCGCGCTCGCTGATGTCCAGGATTTCCAGCTCCCGCCGCTTGTGCTTGGCTATTTCCTGTTCCAGTTCAGTGACGGCGGCCCGTAATTCCCGCGTGCGCTCGGTCACGCGCTGCTCGAGTTCGGTGTTGAACTGGCGGCGTTGGGCCTCGGCTTGCTGGCGCTCGGTGATGTCGGTGACCGCGATCAAATGGTATCGGACACCCGAAACGGTGTCCTGGAGGACAACGGTTTCCAGCCGCGCGGCGAAGGTCGTTCGGTCCGCCCGGCGCAGGTTGAGCTCGCACGCCTGCTTCACCTCGTGGTCGAGCGCGGCCCGCAGGTGCAGGTAGAGCGCGTCCTGCGCTTGGGGCGGGACGAAGGCGGTGAATTTGCGGCCGACGAGTTTACCCCGCGGGATGCCGAGCAGCGTGGTGAGCGTGTGGTTCGCCTCCCGCACGGAGCCGTCGGGAGCGAGCGTCACGTAGCCGACAGGCGCGAAGTCGTAGAGCTGATGGAAGCGGTCGCGGGATTCGCCCAGCTCCGCCTGCGCGCGGCGCAGCTCCTCGTTCTGCATCTCCAGCTCGATGTGATGCACTTGGAGCTCGTGGACGAGCCGCTGGGTTTCCGCCGGGGACCGTGGGGCGGGGGCCGTGGGCGAAGGAGTCAGGGTCGCCTCGGCCCGCTCGCGCAGGCTGGGCGTGGGGGCCAGCCGCGCGTGGGTCCGGCCCGGGCGACGAGGCGTCGCTGCTACGGGGGCGGTTGGTTTGGCTGACTGGGGGCGGGGCTTGGGCATGGCTTCAGGCGGCGGCGTGTTTGGCGACGATGCAGATGGCATCCGGTTGGCCGTGATCGTCGGTCAACAGTGTGAACGTGAACGTGTCGGGCAGCTCGCGGCCCGCTTTGGTCACGCGCACCCCTGCGACATTGCGAGGGTCTTGCCGGTGCGGCAGCTCGCGAGGGCGCTGGCGGTGGGTTTTCTCTCGGCTTTGGGCACGATGAGTTGCAAAGGCTGGCCGATTATTTCCTTTCGCGTCCAGCCGTAGGTGCGCTCGGCTTCGAGATTCAAGTCAAGGACGCACCCGGCCAGGTCCACGATCATCATGGGCGGCTCGATGCCTTCGAGGAACACCTTCGTCATGCGATGCAGCGACTTCTGCGCCGCCTTGACCTGGTTGATGTCCACGAAGGTGATGACCACGCCATCGATGACGTTCTCGGCGGTGCGGTAGGGCATGACGCGCATGAGATACCAGCGGCCCTCCTTGGTTCGCACCTCGGTGAACTTGAAGACGAGGGTGCGGAGCACTTCCCGGCAGTCGGCGACAGGGACCTCGTAGGCCAGGTTCGAGACCAGATCCGCGAGCGGCCGGCCCACGTCGGTCGGGATGAGGTTGATCAACTGTCGGGCCTGCTCGGTGTAGCGTCTGATGTTCAGGTCGCGATCGAGGAAGACGGTGGCGACCTCGGTGCTGTTGAGCAGGTTCTGCATGTCGTCGTTGGTGTCGGACAAGTCCTCGACCTTCGACTGCATCTCGGCGTTGAGGGTGGTCAGTTCCTCGTTGAGGGACTGCATCTCCTCCTTCGAGGTCTCCATTTCCTCGTTGGTGCTCTGGAGTTCTTCGTTGGTGGATTGGAGTTCCTCGTTGGTGGACTTGAGCTCCTCGTTCGCGGTCTCCAGTTCCTCGATGCTGGTTTGCAGGGATTCCCGGGTGCTGCGCAGTTCGCGTTCGAGGTCCTGACTGTGGCTCTCCTGGCGTTTGCCCGGCGCACGGCCTTTCCCCGGGGCGGTTTTCGGGACGGGGGGACGCAGGCGGAAGGTGACGAGGAACAAGCCGCGCAGGCTCTCTGGCTCCAGGAGCTGGGCGACGGTGAGGTCCACTTGGGAGTAGTCGCCGTTGGTCTTCACCCGGAGGTCTTCGCGTGTGACGGCGGTGGTCTGCGTGACCGCCTGCCGGAGCGCGGAGGCGAGGTGGACTTGCAGACCCTCGCGCGCCATATCGAGGATGTTCAAGCGGGGCCGCCCGGTGGCGGGCTCGAGGAAATAACCGGTGCGGCCGTGGATATAGACCACGTCGCCCCGCTCGCTGACGACCACGCTGGCGGGGGCGAACTGCGCGAGCAGCAGCCGGTCCATCTGCGTGTTGAGGTTCGACTCCTTCACGGGGGCAGAGGGCAGGGACACCCGCGCCTCGTGCTCCGCCAAGCGCGGCGGCGTTGGGAACCCGAGGAAGGGCTGCGCGTTCGGCACGGTCTCCTTGCGGCGGAAAATCTTCCACTTCTTGTCCACCACCTCGAACAAGTCGCCGAAGCCGCCAATGGTCTCCGAGGAGCCGAGGAAGAGCAGGCCGCCGGGCTTGAGCGCGTAATGGAAGATGGGCAGCAGCCGGCGTTGCAGGTCGGCGTTGAGGTAGATGAGCAGGTTGCGGCAGGCGATGAGGTCGAGCTTGGTGAAGGGCGGGTCCTTGATGACGTTTTGCACGGCGAAGACGGTCATCTCGCGGACCTCCTTGCGGATGCGATACGTGCCGTCGTTGCAGGTGAAGTTGCGTTCCAAGCGCGGCCGGGAGACATCGCTGGAGATGCCTTCCGGGTAGTGGCCATTGCGCGCGGCCTCGATGGCTTCGCTGTCGAGGTCGGTGCCGAAGACCTGCACCTCGCCGTGGCGCTGCGCGGTCTCCATCGCCTCGCGCAGCAGGATGGCGAGCGAGAAGACCTCCTCGCCGCTGGCGCAGCCGGGCACCCAGACCCGGAAGGCGTGATTCGCCGGGCGCGCCTCCAGCAGGGCCGGCAGGGCCACTTTCGCCAGCGACTCGAAGGCCTCCGGGTCACGGAAGAAGTTCGTCACGCTGATGAGCAACTCCTTGAACAGGATGTCGATCTCGTGCGGGTTCTCCTGGAGGTATTGGACATACTGCCCCGGGCCTTTGATCTGGTGGAGGTTCATCCGCCGCTCGATGCGCCGCCGGATGGTGTTGGGCTTGTAGCAGGAGAAGTCGTGGCCCGTGCGCGAGCGCAGGAGGACGAAAATCTTCTGCATCGGCTCCGGCAAAGGGGCGGAATCCTCCTCGATGGGCGGCTGCGCGAGATACGGCCCGCGCGCGTAGGCGATGAGTTGCTTGGGCATCGCTTCCGCCGGCAGCACGAAATCCGCGAGCCCCGTGGCGACCGCGCTGCTGGGCATGCCGCTGTATTTGGCCGACTGGACCTGCTGCACCATCACCATGCCCGACTCGCCCTTGATGGCCTTCAAGCCGAGCGTGCCGTCGGTCCCCGTGCCGGAGAGGATGATGCAGATGGCCCGGTCGCTCTGGTCCGCCGCCAGCGAGCGCAGGAAGTAATCAATGGGCAGGTGCGGGGCCTCCTTTTTCTCCACCTCCATCCGGTGCAGCGTGCCGCCGAGAATGGCGAGGGAGCCGCCCGGCGGGCTGACATAGACGTGGTTCGGCTCGACCCGCATCCCGTCCGCCGCGGCCAGCACCTTGATGCCGGTGATCTTGCCCAGCAGTTCCGGCAGGAGGCTGGTGTGCCCGGGATGCTGGTGGGTGATGACGACGAAGGCCATGCCGGTATCCGTCGGCATCTGCGCGAACAACTCGTCGAGCGCCTCCAGCCCACCCGCCGAAGCTCCGATGCCGACGATGGGGAAGCCGCGCTCGCGTTCGGCCCGCGGGAGCCGGGCCGGCGCGGCGGGGGCTGGCGCGGCGGGGGCTGGTGCGGGCGGTTTGGCCGCGGCGGGTTTCAGGTCGCGCGATGGCTTCGGCGTGGGTGCGGTGGCTAGGGCTGGTTTCGAGCGGATGAGACCCTTTTTGGATGACATAAGCTGACTTTGCTCATGCGAGTCGCCGATAGCAATCCCGCCGACTGACACATCGCCCAGGCAGTTGAGCCGCGGATGGAACACGGAACAGTGGGCAAAATTATTACCGCTGTGCTGCTGTGCTCCTCACCACCCCTTGGGGGCGCGTTCACTGCCCTCGCAGGAAGCGTTCGACTTGTCCCCATCCGTGTTTCATCCGTGGCTAAAGAATGTTTCCGGCTGACGCGTCTCAAATCATCGCGTCCGTGGCGCTGCGCCCAGCAGGTGCCGCATAAAAAACTCCGCGCGCCGCCGCCGTCCGTAGGGCGACTCCGCCGCGCCGTGCCCCGCGCCGGTCATGACGAGCAGCTCGAAATCCTTGTCCGCCTTTTGAAGTGCGTTGGCGACTTGCATCGTGCTGGCCGGGTCCACGTTCTTGTCCAGCTCGCCCACCACGAGCATGAGCTTGCCCACGAGCTGCTTCGCCTGCGTCACGTTGGACTGCTCCGCGTAGTGCGGGCCCACCGGCCAGCCCATCCACTGCTCGTTCCACCAAATCTTGTCCATGCGGTTGTCGTGGCAGCCGCAGTCGGACACGGCCACCTTGTAAAAATCCCCGTGCGCCAGCAGCGCGCGCGTGCTGCTCTGGCCGCCCGCACTGCCGCCGTAAATGCCCACGCGCGTCAGGTCCAGTTCGGGATGCTTCGCAGCGGCCGCCTTCAGCCACGCGATGCGGTCGGGAAAGCCGGAGTCACCGAGGTTCTGCCAGCACACATCATGAAACGCCTTCGAGCGATGGCTCGTCCCCATGCCGTCGCATTGCACGACGATGAAGCCCAGCTCCGCCATCTCGCGCACCCAGCCGCCGGGCATCGCCCCAAACGCCTTCGGCACGAACGCGCTGTGCGGGCCGGCGTAGATGTATTCGATGACGGGATACTTCTTCGCCGGGTCAAAGCCCGTCGGCCGATAGATGACGCCGTGGATGTCCGTCGTGCCATCGCGGCCCTGCGCCACGAAACGCTCCGGGGCGCGCCAGCCGGTCGCGAGCAACGCCTGCCCATCCGCGCGCTCCAAGTCGCACACCCGCGTGCCGTCGGCGCGGCGCAACTCGTTCACTGGCGGCAGGTCCGTGCGCGACCACGTATCCACAAAGAACTTCCGGTCGGGCGACCATTCGATGGTGTGCGAGCCGTCTCCCTCCGTGAGGATAACCAGCCCGGTGCCATCGAAGTTCACGCGGCAATGGTGGACGTGATACGGGTCCTGCCCGGGACGGATGCCCCCGGCACGGAACCAAATCTGCCGCGCCTGTTCGTCCACCTTGTCCACCCCGCGCACGGCCCACGCGCCGCGCGTGACCTGATTCTTCACCTGTCCCGTCGCGGCGTCGTAGAGCCAGAGGTGATTCCAGCCATCACGCTCGGACATCCAGACCAGCTCGCGCGTGTCCTCCAGCCAGTGCTGAAACTGTTTGCTGCTGTAGCAGAAGAACGTCTGGCACTCCTCGTTCACGATAGCCTGAGCCGCACCGCTCGCCGCCTCCACGGCGATGACCCGGAAGACCTGATGACCGCGCTGGTTGTAGGAGAAAGTGAAGCGCTTCGAGTCGCGCTCCCAGCGCACCGGCACGTTGCCGCTCTCGGTGAAGGGATTCGGGAACAGCGTTTCGCTCACGGGGAGTTGCCGCTTGGCCACCACCTCGAACAACTGCGGGCGCGGGTGCGGCAGTTTGTCGCCGGGCTTGAAGTAGTCATAGGTCGAGACCTTCGGCTGCAACTGGTCCTTCGGTGACGACTCGACGAGCGTGACCTTGCGCTCCTGCCCGGCCTCGACGCGCATCGCCACCAGGTTCTGCGAGTCCGGTGACCAGGCGAACTGCTGGCTGTAGGCGTCTCCCTCCCGACCGTCCTGGCTCAGACGCGTTTCTGTGCCGCTGGTCGTGTCGGCCAGCCAGACGTTGAAGTCCTTCACGAACGCGCGCCACTTGCCGTCCGGGGATGTTCCAGCGCGGCGCGTTCCTTTGGCCGACTTCGGGGAGTCCTTGGCTGTCGCGACTGGGCCGGGCAGGTTCCCGCCGGTGATTTCCGCCGTCATCGCTGCCTCCTCACCCGCGAACCCAGCGAGCGTTTCTCCCTTCGCATCCACGACGAGCCAGACATGGCCGGCGAACGTGTGCTGCTCGCGGCGCTCACCGGCCGCGAGCTTGCCGTAGCTGCGCCGTTCGCCCTCAGTCGAAAGCCAGAACAGCTCGACTGCCACCGGCAGGCGGTTGAGGAAGGTGATGCGGGTGTCGCCGCCCGTGCGCGTGCTCGCGCGGGGGATTTGCGTCAGGGCTTTCCCTTGGACCGGGGCCGGCAAGGGTTGCGCGGAGAGCGTCAACACGCCGCCGGGCAGCCCCCACTGCCAGCGCTTGCCACGATGCGAGAAGCTGACGCGCGAAACCTCGGCGCTGAACTCCACTTGTTCCAACGCGAGCCGGTCGGCGCGCACATCCTTCTCCCCCGCCTTGGTCAACGCCTCCGCAAGCTTTGCGTGGTCGAAGGCCGGAGCGCGCTTGCCCGCCACCGCATCCACGAGCACGAACTCATGCTGCTGCGCGCCGGTCTGCACGCGATACCAGAAGCGGGTGTTGCCGGGCAGCCAGTTGGCCTTCACCTCCGCGCGGAAGACCTGGTTCGCGACCCGCTCGCGCAAACTGTTCGCCCGCTCGTAGTCGGCCTTGGAACCTTGCGCGAAGGCCGGGGTGATTTGGCTGGGAGCGATGAACAGCGCCGCCATTGAGAGGGCGCATGCGAGCCGTGTGGTCGGGACGAGACAGAGGGCTGAAGACATGGCCGGAGTGTGCCATGAGCGCGGATGCGGTCGCAGGAAAAAACGGCGAGTGCGAAGCAGGAAAGTGAGCAGCCCAGTTGTTTTGAGTGGGTAACGGCTGAGGATGAGCGGCCACCGGCGCCCACCCTCTCCCCCATCGGAAGAGGGGGCGCAGACTCGCCACCCGGACGTTCAACTGCTAAGCATCCCGGCCGCATGGAACTGCGTGAACTTGCCGAGCGCGTGCTCTGCGCGACGACGCTGGAGGAGAAGCTCCAGTGTCCCGCCGTGGTCACGGACGATCAGCCCGGCGCCGCGCTCGCTGCGCCGCCAGTTCCCGGTCGCCCGCCGGAGCTCGTCTTCAAACCGGCCGGTTCCGCCAAGGCCGAGTTCCCCGGGCTCCACCGCCTCGATGACGAGCGCGAGCGCGGGCGGCTGCTGCACTTCTTCGCGAACCACGAGTTGCTCGCAACCGAGCTGATGGCGCTCGTGCTACTGCGTTTTCCCGATGCTCCTGCCGTCTTCCGACGTGGCGTGCTCCAGACTTTGCGCGATGAACAGGAGCACACGCGGCTCTACCTCGCGCGGATGCAGGCGTGCGGCATCGCGTTCGGCGAGCTGCCGGTGAGCGGCTACTTCTGGCGCGCGGTGTCGGGCATGAGCAGCCCGATGGATTACGTCGCGGGCCTGAGCCTGACGTTCGAGCAGGCGAATCTCGACTTCGCTCGCCACTTCGCGCGCAGCTTCGCGACGGTGGGCGACGCCGAGACGGCGAAGCTCCTCGACCAAATCTACCGCGATGAGATTGGCCATGTGGCTTACGGGCTGAAGTGGTTTCGCCGCTGGAAGCAAGCGGGGCAGAGCGACTGGGATGCGTTCTGCCAGCAACTGAAGTTCCCCCTCTCGCCGCAGCGGGCGAAGGGTCTCTCGCTGAACGTGGAAGGCCGCCGCGCCGCCGGACTCGACGCGGGGTTCATCGCGGAGCTGGATGTTTACTCACAGTCGAAAGGCCGCACGCCGAGCGTCTTCGTCTTCAACCCGTTCGCCGAGGCTCGCATCGCGCTGGGGAAAGCCTTCACGCCCGTGAAGCATCAGGCGCAACTCGCGCGCGAGCTCGCGAATTTGCCGCAGTTCCTCTGCCGTCAGGACGACATCGTGCTCGTGGATCAGCGGCCAGCGGTGGAGTTCCTCAGCGGCATCAAGCAGGCCGGCTTCCCGCTGCCGGAGTTCGTGGAGGTCGGGCGCGGTGTCCTGCCTGCGCTCGCGCACCGCAAGCTGGGCCGGCTGCGTCCGTGGGCGTGGGGGCCGGACAGCGTGGAGTTGCTCGCACCGCTCTTTACCAACCTCACCGGCGAGGAACGCACGGCGGAGTCTTCGTTCCACGAACGCATCGCGCCGCTTTACTCGAAGGCGTGGAGCGCGGAGTTTTTGAAACGCTGGCTGGCCAGTAGCCGCCGAGGTGAGGAGGCGGAATGGGGTGAGCCCATCGCTTCCGAATCCGCCTCCTTACTTCGGCGGCTACCCTGGCTTTGCACCCCGGATGAAGTCGGCATCGCCGTGGACACGCTGGCCGCCGCGCTCCACGCCATCGCGGCGATTCGCGCTCGTGGGCACCACCGCGTCGTGGTGAAACAAGCCTTCGGTCTCGCGGGACACAACGCGCTTCGGCTGTGGGAGCCGGAGCTGCTGGAGCCGCAGCGGCGCTGGCTGGAGAAGTCGTTGCTGGGCGGACGGCAGCTTGTCATCGAGCCGTGGCTGGAACGCCTCGTGGACTTCTCCGTGCAACTGGAGATGGGCGCGGACGGCCTGCAACTCGTCGGCTACACCGGCTTGCAGACGGATGCGAAGGGCCAGTTCGTCGCCAACACCGCCGCGCCGCAGCACGCTCGCTCGCTGCCCTCCGCCGTGCTCGCGTGTTTCCGTGACCAGCCCGGCGCGCCAGCGTTGCTCCACGGGCTGTTCGCCGACCTCCTTCAGCGGCTCGCTCCCGAACTTACCGCCGTCGGCTACCTCGGCGCGCTCGGCGTGGACGCCTTCGTCTATCGCGACACCGAAGGCCGCGCCCGCCTCAAGCCCGTCGTCGAAATGAACCCGCGCTACACGATGGGGCGACTCACGTTGGAGCTGATGAAGCGCGCCGCGCCCGGTGCGCACGGGACCTTCCACCTCGTCAACGCGGCGGGGCTGCGGACGGCGCGCTGCGCGGACTTCCCCGCCTACGCACAGCAATTGCGGGAGCGGTTCCCATTGCGACTGGTGGGCGAGCCGGTTCCAAAAATCTCTGCTGGCGCGTTGTGCTTGAACGACCCGGCGCAAGCGCAGGCCGTGCTCGCCGTCTTCCAAGTCGGAGACGACGTGAGGCGTCTCTGACTGCTTCCGCCGAGCAGTGAGAGACTCCTCACACCGTCTCCTACCCGAAAATCTTCACTCGGCTCTCGCCCGCTCCTTTGCCACACTCCACCCATGCGCCATGCACCGATTGACTCAAAGTTGTTTGTCCAAAACCGCGAGCGACTCAAGAAGCTCCTGCCCGCCAAGTCCCTCGCCATCGTCAACGCCAACGACGTGTTGCCCACCAACGCCGACGGCTCGCTGATGATGCACCCGAACTCCGACCTGTTTTACCTGACCGGCATCGAGCAGGAGGAGAGCATCCTGCTCCTCGCGCCGGATGCCTTCGACCCGAAGCACCGCGAAATCCTCTTCCTCCGTGAGCCGAACGAGCACCTGAAGATTTGGGAAGGCCACAAGCACACGAAGGACGCGGCCACCAAAATCTCCGGCCTCCCGCAGGTCAAGTGGCTGTCCGAGTTCCCCGTCCTCTTTCGCCAAATCATGTGCGAACTGGAGCACGTCTGGCTCAACTCCAACGAACACAAGCGCGCCGCCGTGGAGGTGGAGACGCGCGACACCCGGTTCGCGCGCGAGTGCCAGGCGAAGTTCCCGTTGCACAGCTACCACCGCCTCGCGCGGCTCATGCACCCGTTGCGCGTGGTGAAGACCGATACGGAAATCGCGTTGCTCCAGCAGGCCGTTGGCATCACCGAGAAAGGTTTCCGCCGACTGCTCAAGTTCGTGAAACCCGGCGTGAACGAGTGCGAAGTCGAAGCCGAGCTGGTGCACGAGTTCGTGCGGAACCGCGCGAAGTTTGCCTACAACCCCATCATCGCCAGCGGCGCGAACGCCTGCGTGCTGCACTACAACCAGAACGACCAGCCGTGCAAGAAAGGCGACCTGCTGCTCCTCGACGTCGCAGCGAGCTACGCCAATTACAACGCCGACCTCACGCGCACGATTCCCGTGAGCGGCAAGTTCACGCGCCGGCAAAAAGCGGTTTATAACGCCGTGCTGCGCGTCATGCGGGCGAGCATCGCGGGCGCGACCGTGGGCAAGCTGGCGCGCGACTGGCAGAAGGAATCGCAGTTCATGATGAACGATGAACTGCTGGCGCTCGGCCTCATCACGAAGGCCGACATCAAGAAGCAGACCGAGGACGAGCTGGCCTGCCGGAAGTATTTTATGCACGGCCTGGGCCACCCGCTCGGGCTGGACGTGCATGACGTGGGCTTCACCACTGAGCCGTTCGCGCCCGGCTGGGTGCTGACGGTCGAGCCGGGCATTTACATCCCGAAGGAAGGCTTCGCCGTGCGCTTGGAGAACGACATCGTGGTGACGCCGGAGGGTCCGGTGGACTTGATGGCGGGGACTCCGGTGGAGGCGGAGGAGATTGAGGAGCTGATGGCGAAGTGAGCTCGGCGTCGGCCCGTAGTCGCAACCTTCAGGTTGCGCTTCAGTCAACCACACCACGCGCAGGCTAAAGCCTGCGACTACGGTTCAGCGTGTAATACGCCGAGGTGTGCAGCGGGGCGGTGCCGTCGTCGGCGCGGAGGTTCGTGTGGTGGAGTTCGTAAACCTTCCCCGTCCGCAGCTCGGGCAGCTTCAGCCGCACGGTGCGCCCGTCGGCGGAGACGGTGGCGCTCGCCACCTGCACCGGCGTGATGTCCTGCTGCGGGGAGCCGTATTGCGGGCGGTAGAGGTAGTGGTAGTGCGAGAGGGACCAGTGGGCCGGGTTCGCGGCGGTGGACTTATCCACGGGGCGGGTGAAGCGCACGTCGAAGCCGTCGGGGGTCAGCTTCATCGTCTCAATCTCGAAGGGCACTTCGCCGCTCCACGCGAGGCGTTGCAGGCCGAAGGATTTGCCGCCAGTGCTGCCCCAGCCGCGGTCGGTCTGGCCCACGTAGAGGCTGCCATCGGGCGCGAAGGCGGCGCGGTTGTTACCGCCCTGGAAGCCGCTGCGGAAGGGCAGGCACGCGCCCTGCCATTCGCCGTCCACCTTCTCCAGCGCCACGCGCACGACGAGGCACTTGCTCTCGTCGCACACAAACATCTGCCCGGCGAAGGGGCCGAACTTGCCGCCGGTCGTGTCCACCACCGGCTCGGCGAGGGACTGGCCCATGGTGCCGTAGGGGAACTGGATGGCGGGGAGCTTGCGAATCTTCGCCAGCTCGTCGGCGACGGGGAGCGCGGTGAAGGTCGGGTCCCACTTGAGCGCCTGCGGGTGGCCGTGGAAGGCGTCTTTGCTGACGTGATGCAGGGGCGAGGTGCCCATCCATTCGCCTTGATTGTCGGTGATGAAGAGGTCGCCTTCCGGGGTCATGCACAGGCCGTTGGGTGAACGCAGGCCTTTGCTCACGGGGATGAACTCGCCCTTGGGCGTGACCTTAAAACTCCAGCCAAAATACTTGCCCGGCCCGCTCACGCCGATGCCGGAGATGGCCCCCCAGAGGTTGCCCGCCTGGTCGCGCACGGGGCCGAAGATGTAGGCGTGCTGGCTGCCGGAGACGCCGCAGTTCTGGTCGAGCGTCTCGAAGAGGTCGGCCTTGCCATCTCCGTCGGTGTCCGTGATGCGCGTCAGCTCGGAGCGCTGCACGACGAAGACTTCGCCGGGCTTGCCGGTGAGGAGCCCGAGCGGCTCGTGCAGGCCGGTGGCGAAGAGTTCCCACTTGTCCCCGTAGCCGGTAGGGCCGACCTGTGGTCGGCCTTCATGGGCGGTCGAGGACGCGCGCAGCGCGTCCCTACCAGCACCCTTGAGCATTGCCGCGCGGTTCAGGCCGGGCTTCGCGCACTCGGCTTGCAACGTCGCGTTCACGTAGCGCCAGATTTCCCCGCGTCGCGTGCAGACCATCAGGGAGCCGTCGCTGTTGAACGCCATGCCGCCCACCTCCAGCGCGATGCCGCTGGGCACCGCGACGGTCTCCAGCTTGTAGTAGCGCGCCTCGCCCGTCGGTGGAAAGTCGGCGCTCAACCGCGCGTTGAGCTGCTCGCGCAAGTCGCGGCCCAGCGCGTCCAGCTCGAAGTAGAACGGCACCGTCTCGGTGAAAGTGAGCGCGAGGAAGTTGTCACCCGCGCGCAGCCGGACGTGGAACGGCACGGGGTCGGCGATGTTGCCAATCTGCCCGGCGAGCCAGCCGGGCGGGCCGAGGTCGGAGGGCAACGGGCCGTTGTTGAACTTGGTCTGCACGGGCCGCTTGCAGCCGATGCGCAGCGTGACGTCGCGGTCGGCATCGGCGTAGAACGTGAAGAAGAGGGACTTGGTCGCGGCGTCGAGCGTGGTCCACTGGGCGCTGGGGAGCTGGAGGACGGTGGCCCCGGACATATCAGCGGAGCCGTCGGGCTTCAGCGTCGGCGCGGCGGACAGCGCGTGGATGGACGCGAGGCGGACGGCGGGGAGTTGTTTCAAGTTCGCGGCGGTCGCGGCCTGCTCGGTGGCTTCGCGGGTGGGTTGCTTGGGGTAGAGCAGCGTGGGTTTCACCGCCGCTTTGACTCCCTCTCTCCCACCGGGGGAGAGGGCTGGGGTGAGGGGGACGACCGAAGTCTTCAGGTCATCGAAGTTCCACAGCCCGATGGTCTGCGCGTCCGGCTTCAGCGGCTCCTTCGGCACGCCGTTGATTTCCCGCACGCCCTTCGAGAGGCGCACGTCATCCACCAAGCCATCGCAGCCCATGCCGCCTTCCACGAGCCGCCCGAAGGCCAGCCCGCCCGGCTGCGGCGTGCCAGAGAGCGCCTTGGCTGGCGCGTCGAGCACTTGCTTCCCGTCCACGAAGAGCCGCACGCGCTGCGCCTCGATGAGGGCGGCGAGCGCGTGCCACTGGCCGTCGCAGATGTCGGTGGAGGATTTGAACTCCCCGCCCCGGCCCGGCAGGTAGAGGCTGAACACGCCGCTGCCACCGTAACTGTAGAGTTCCCAGTGCTGCGCGGACGCCTTCGTGTCGCTGGCGACGAGGATGTTGAAACCACCTTTGGAGTTGAGCTTCGCGCGGAGTTCGACTGTGAGCGGCAACTCGCGGTAAGCCGCCTTGCCCTCGACGAGCATCCCGCCAGCGAGGGCTCTGCCGAATGCAGCAGCGAGTGAGGGCTGGCCAGCCGGAACGTTGTTCGCGGCAAGACGAGGCTGTGCAGCAGGTGCGTCGGCCTTCACTGCGGCCAGCGTGCGATACTTGGGCTTCGGCCCGGCGGGCTGGCCGTTGAGCTGTGGGAGCAACCAGTCGAGGCCGTCGAGATTGTCGCGGAGGCGCTGCTCCACATCGTCGTTCGTGTGGCCGATGATGCCGATGGGACCGCGATAGCCGGAGTCGCGGATGAGTTGCAGGAGCGCGAGGTCGAGTTCGCCGGAGCCGAGCGGGAGAATTTTCTGCCCGCGCTTCTCGCCGTCGCGGGTCATGCCGTTGAGGTTGAGGCAGAGCAGGTGCGGCTTCATCGCGGCAAGCGCGGCGGCGAAGCGGTCCACGTGGTCGTGGCCGTGGTGGAGGTTGTAGATGATGCCGACGTTCGTTGCGCTGTGCTTGGTGCGGAGCTGTTCGCAGACGGCCACCATGTTTTCCGGCTCGCCGCCCCAGCCGCCGTGGTTGTAGAGGCCGAGCTGGCTGCCAGCCTTCCGCGCGCGCTCGGCGGACGAGAGTATTTGCGCGGCGGCCTTCTCGACCCGCTCGGCCTGCGTCGCCCCGGCGGGACTCGGCACGGTCATCCAAATCTGCGGGTGCAGGCCGTGCTTGGCGAAGAGCTTGAACGCCTCCTCGTGCATGGCCCAGAAGGCGAAGTAGTCGAGGCCGCGCTTCTTGTATTCCAGAATCTCCGTCTCGAACTCGGCGACGTGTTCCGCGCGCCAGTCGTAGGCGACGCGCGGGAAGCCGAGCTTCGCGACCATCTCCGCGCGCTCGGCGGGGCCGCGCTTCTTCGCATCGAAGGGCACGATGCACCACGCGACGAGGTTCGAGCGGGCGAAGATGTCCGCGGGCGCGGCGGAGGCGAAGGTGCTGGCGAGGGCGAGCAGGAGGAGCGGGCGCAAGAGTCGGTTCATGGCTGGGCGGAGATTAGGAAAGCAGGCGCGGTGGCGGTAGGAGATTCTTAAGGCCGAAAGTAGAGGCATTGCCCGCGGATAACGCAGATGACGCGGATAAGAAAGAGTCGGGAATGGCCCACTCTGCGGAACCGTGTCGTGTCACCATCAATTTGCCGCGTGGCGTCCTCATCCGCGTTATCCGCGGGCAATTCCCGCCCCTCACAGCAGCGCACCGAGCCGCTTCAGCAGCGCGCCCGTCGCTTCCATCCACCAGCCCAGCACGGTGAGCAAGCGGCCTTGTCCCGTGAGCAGCGGGATGCCCAGCAGCAGCACGAGCGCGTTGCCGAGGAAGATGATGACGCCGGAGAAGAGGTAGCCCTGCCCGGTGATGTCGGACTGCCGGGTCTGGAGAATCTCCCACGTGAGCGTGAGGTGGAACGCGTAGGCCGCGCCCAGCAGCAGGTGGAAGAACGGCGTCCACCTCGCCCAGCCCCAGATGAGGTGGCCGGTGAGGAACCCGAGCACCACCAGCACCGCGTAGAGCGGGAAAAAATACGGCGCGAGCGCGACGAGGAAGTTGGACTTCGTGATGACCACCTCACCGCCCTGCGACGTGGCCTTGAACTTCTTCAACTTGCCACCGAAGAGCCACGACCACACGACGTGTGTCAGCTCATGCCCGACCACGTAAATCCACATCGGCTTGGGCAGCAGCGCAAAGACCACCAGCCAGCACGCCGCGCCCGCCCCGAGCGGCACCCAGACTTCCGAAGCCCCGCCGCCCACGCGCACGACTTGCACCAACGCCGGCACCGCCCCCGCGCACACCGGGAGGAGGAGGAAACCGAGAATAAACTTGAACCACTTGGGCACGGCGCAAAGTGCGGCGAAGGGCGGTGAGGAAGCCAGTCGAAAGCCACTTAGCCCCAAGCCCTTGGTTGACTAAACCGCCAGATAAGCGCATCAAAATACTAGCCCGAGTCACTTATGAAGCGAATCAACCCTCAAGCGCGCGCCGCCTTCACCCTCATCGAACTGCTCGTCGTCATCGCCATCATCGCGATACTGGCGGGGATGCTGTTGCCGGCGTTGGCGAAGGCGAAGGAAAAGGCGCTGGGAACACGGTGCATGAGCAACTCCCGTCAACTCGCGTTTGCCTACAAGTTTTACACGGATGATTCTGACGGAAAGATTGTCGAACTGGCCCGCGATAGCGACATGGTGCTGAACCCCATCCCGAACCCAATTCTCCCCAGCGCGCTGCACAAGTGGTGGCCGGACTTACTCGCCAAGCAGGTGAGCGGAAACCGGGACATTTTCAAATGCCCCAGCGTCAAGGTCGGCACCACTGGTATCGGCATCGGCATGAATCACTCCGAGTTGGGAAGGTGGATTCCCACCGGCAACAACTCGCTGAAGGAGCATGAAATTGCGAAACCTGAGGACACTATTGTGTTGGCCGATGCGGGCCAGATGGACCTTAACTCGATTCCTTCTCCGACGCTCAGTCCGGATAACTGGATATTACAGACGCCTTTCTCCGGAACTCAGTTGTGGCGCACTCCGTCCAACTCCCCTTACTACGAACGGACCGGCTTGGGTGCAGCCAACGGTGAGCGGGTAGCCAACCGCCACAGCGGCCGGGCAGCGGCCGTCTTCATGAACGGCCGGGCCGACTTCATGCCCGCCAGCAAGTTTGGCTTTCAGGACCCGACTACCGGCGCGACGCTCCCTGTCGGCCATCCGCTCGCCCTGTGGGATCGCCAGTAGCCCACGGCTACTGATTTACCAAAACGGCTCGGCCGGTCTTCTGATCAACGGCGAACCGCTTGCCCGCTGGCGGAGCTGGCAGCTTGGTCAACATCTTGGCCTGCACCAACGCCTCTAGATTCTTCGGGATTGCGTTCTGCGACATGACCCAAGCCTGCACCAGTTCATCAAGCACCTGAAGTTGCAACTGCACATTCCCGCTGGCGAGCTTCTGGTCCATCTCACTGTGCGCCTTTGCCGCTGGTGAGTCGGCGGGCACCGCTGGTGCAGGGGTGAATTCTCCTTTCGGAGCTGCTGGTGCGGAGGACGAGGAAGCGTTGGGATCAGTTGTTCCGGGACTGGATGCCGCAGTCCCGCCCCGCTTGCGGCAGCCACCGAACGCAAGCGTTGAAGCAGCCAGAGCGAAGTAGAGTGATTTCTTAAGCAAGTGGTTATTCATGGCCGCAAATGCTATTGGCTTGGCGTGGCTGTGTCAAAGCTCCGGCGCGGGCGGAATCGTCGTTTGACACCTCCCCAGCCGGGCCGTATATGTCCGCCCGCAGTTTACTAAACCCAGAACTCAAAAAAATTATGCCCATCGCAGTCGGAACCAAAGCCCCGGATTTCTCCCTCAAGAGCAAGAACGCCGCTGGAATCACGGACGTGAAACTCTCGGCCAACGCCGGCCAGAAGAACACCGTTATCCTCTTCTTCCCGCTCGCCTTCACCGGCGTCTGCACCACGGAGATGTGTGACATCACCGCCGGCCTCTCCGCCTACTCCGGCCTGAACGCGGACGTCATCGCCATCAGCGTGGACAGCCCCTTCGCGCAGGAAGCCTGGGCCAAGCAGCACAACATCGGCATCACCATCGCCAGCGATCTCAACAAGCAGACCGCCACCGCTTACGGCGTGCTCCTGCCTGACTTGGGCGGCTTCGGTGCCGTCAGCGCCCGCGCAGCCTTCGTCGTGGATAAGGCTGGGGTCGTTCAATATAGCGAGCAGACCGCGACCGTGAAGGACCTGCCCAACTTCGCCGCCGTGAAGGAAGTGCTCGCCAAGCTCCAGTAACTCTTGCCGGCCGCCCGCCGTCCAAAGCTTCACCATGAAAAATCTCTTCCGCCTCAGCTCCATCGTCGCCGCTCTCGCCCTCACGGGCCTGGCTGCTGTGGCCGCTGAACTCAAAGCCGGCGATCCCGCCCCGGACTTCAAACTCCAGGGCAGCGACGGCAAGACCTACAGCCTCGCCGATTTCAAGGGCAAGAAAGCCATTGTCATCGCGTGGTTCCCGAAAGCCTTCACCGGTGGTTGCACTGCTGAATGCAAGTCGATGCGCGCGGACGGTGCGGCCATTCGCAAGTTCGACGTGGCCTACTTCACCGCCAGCGTGGACGCGGCGGACGGCGAGAAGGGCAACACGGCCTTCGCGAAATCCCTCGACCTTGACTACGCCATCTTGAGTGATCCGAAGAAGGACACGGCCAAGGCGCTGGGCGTGCTGAATGAAAAAGGCATGGCCTCTCGCTGGACCTACTACATCGGCAAGGACGGCAAAATCCTCCATGTGGACAAGGCCGTGAAGCCCGCCACCCACGCCATGGACATCGCTGCCAAGCTCAAGGAACTCGGTGTGGCGGAGAAGAAGTAAGCCACGCCCAAACGTATTCTCGAAATCCCCGTCCTCTCGCGAGGGCGGGGATTTTTCATGGAGCGCGGACGCCCACGGCCGCAGCCACTCCCGCCGCCAACGCAACTCGACTTGCAGACGAGGGCGTCCACGCTCCGATCACCCGTTCACTACGTTCAGCGGCGTGCCGGAGAGGAAGGCTTTCACGTTGGCCGCAGTCGTGTCCAAGAGGCGCGCGCGGGCGGCCTTGGCAGCCCACGCTTGATGGGGAGTGATGACGCAGTTCCGCGCCGTGAGGAGTGGGTTGTCGGCTTTCGGCGGCTCGCAGGAGAGCACGTCCAACCCGGCGGCGGCGAGGCGGCCACTGTTCAGCGCGGCGGCCACGGCGGCTTCGTCCAGCAGCGGGCCTCGGCTGGTGTTGAGGAGAAATGCAGTGGGCTTCATGAGCGCGAGTCGCTCTGCGTTCACCAACGCCTTCGTCTCCGGGGTGAGCGGGCAATGCAGGCTCACCACGTCCGCGCGGCGGAAGAGGGTTTCCATGTCCACGAATTCCACGCCGTCCCTCGCCGGCTTCGGCGTGCGGCTGGCAGCGATGATTTTCATCCCCATCGCCCGCGCGATGTCCGCCGTGGCTTGCCCGATGCGGCCCCAACCCACTACGCCGAGGGTCAGCCCATCGAGTTCCAGCAGCGGAGTGCGCGCGTAGCACCAGTCGGCGGACTTCACCCAGTCGCCGGCCCGCACCGAGTCGGAGTGCGCGCCGACGTGGTGGCAAAGCTCCAGCAGCATCGCGATGGTGAACTGCGCAACCGCGCGGGTGCCGTAAAGCGGGACGTTGCTGACGGGGATGCCGCGCTCGCGGGCGGCGGGGGCGTCCACGACATTGAAACCGGTGGCGGTGACGGCGATGAAGCGCAGCTTCGGCAGCGCGTTGATGACCTCGCGCGGCAAGAGCGCCTTGTTGGTGATGACAATCTCCGCATCCGCGCAGCGCGCCACGACGTGCTCCGGCGGTGTGCGGTCGTGGATTTCACAGGTGCCGAGCGCTTGCAAGGCAGCCCAGCTCAAATCACCGGGGTTCAGCGTGTGGCCGTCGAGGATAACTATTTTCATGGGCGGAAGTAGGAAAGGGTGGCGCGGAAGAGGGGTCTGGAGCCAGTGGTCGGGTTCGAACCGACGACCTGCTGTTTACGAAACAGCTGCTCTGCCACTGAGCTACACTGGCCTTGCGCCCTTAACGCAGGCGGACAATAGGAAAGCCCTGCTTCCCAACGCAAGAGCGGATTGAAATCTGAAGCCAAAATCCGAACTCTGAAGTCAGTCACTCCTCGCACATCGCAGGCTGCACTTCTGAACCGGCAGCGACTTCCCCTCATTGCCGGCCTGACGTGGAATGAGGTCCTCTTCCGGCAGTCTCCGTTCGCGGCAAGTGGTGGAGTTTCTGCCAGTCCTGCCGCGCTGGCTCACTGGCACAACCCCCTGTCAAAAACTCCTTGCCGCACTTTCACACTCACCGGAAGCTCTTCCCCGTCTCAACGAATCCACCCACTAAAACAGCATCATGAGCCCCGACGCCCGCATCTCTGAACTCAACCTCGACCTCCCCGCCGCCCCGAAGCCCGCGCACGTCTACAAGCCCGTCGTCGTCGTCGGGAACCTGTGCTACGTCTCCGGCCACGGCCCGTTGAAGACTGACAAGACCATGATCACCGGCCTCGTCGGCAAGGACTTGAACTTGGAACAAGGCCAGTTCGCCGCGCGCCAGTGCGGGCTCGCGATCCTCGCCACCGTGCGCAACGAGCTGGGCAGCCTTGACCGCGTGAAGCGCCTCGTAAAAACCCTCGGCATGGTCAACAGCGCGCCGGACTTTTACCAGCAACCCGCTGTGATGAACGGCTTCAGCCAACTCATGGCGGATGTTTTCGGCCCCGACCACGGCGTCGGTGCGCGCAGCGCGGTGGGCATGGGGCCGCTGCCGGGGAACATCGCGGTGGAGGTGGAGTGCATTTTTGAGCTGAGGTGAGCAAATGAACGCGCCGCCAACCCAAATCAAATCTCTGCGTCCGTCCCGCCTCTGCGGTGCTGACAAAGGCGAGTTCATCGCAGAGACGGGACAGGCGCAGAGAAGAGTGTTTCACTCTTCAACTCCGGCCCTGTTCGCCGCGCTTTCGCTCCTCGCCCTCACCGCCTGCCAATCCCCTTCGCCTCTGCCGCAAGTCACCACCACCGTCACCCCGCTGCCCGACACCATCGAGCGCCGCGTCGCGGAGTTGAAGCTCACGCTCCCACCCGCCAGTAAACCCGGCCCCTCCGCCACGCTCACCTCCGTGGTCGTCAGCGGGAACCTCGCGTTCGTCTCCGGCCACATCTCTCGCGCGGCGGACGGCAAGCTCATCACGGGCCGCGTGGGCGAGGAACTCACCATTGCACAAGGCAAGGACGCCGCGCGCCAGTGCGGCCTCGCTATCCTCGCGTCGCTGCGGCAGGAACTCGGCACCCTCGACCGCGTGCGCCGCGTGGTGAAGGTGCTGGGCATGGTGAATTGCCCGCCCGGCTTCAAGGACCAGTCGCAGGTCGTCAACGGTTGCAGCGAGCTGTTCCTCGACGTGTTCGGGCGCGAGCGCGGCCTCGGCGCGCGCAGCGCCGTGGGCGTCGCCTCCCTGCCCAGCAACGTGGCGGTGGAAGTCGAGGCGGTGTTTGAGATTCTGCCGTGACTCACTCAGCCGAGCGGCGGGTTGAGAATTTCCCCTTCCGCGCGCGCGGGCTTTCCCCGAAGCTCCGCTCATGAATCCTGACTGGTATCGCGTCGCCAATGTCGCCGAAGTGCCTTCGCCCTCGCTGCTCGTTTATCCCGACCGCGTGGCGGAGAACGTGCGGAGGATGATTGTGCTCGCGGGCGGCGTGGCGCGGCTGCGGCCGCACATGAAGACGCACAAGATGCCCGACATCATCCAGCTCCAGCTCGGGCTGGGCATCACGAAATTCAAGTGCGCCACCATCGCGGAGACGGAGATGGTCGCGGGCTGCGGTGCGCCGGACGCGTTGCTGGCGTATCAACCGGTCGGGCCGAACGTGGGCCGGATGCTGGCGCTCGCGCAGAAGTTTCCGGGCACGAAGTTCTCCGCCGTGGCGGACGACGCGGACGCCATCCGCGCGCTGGGCGCGGCTTTCGCAGCGGCGGGGCGCACGCTGGAACTTTACCTCGACGTGGACATGGGCATGCACCGCACGGGCGTCGTGCCGGGGCCGAAGGCGGTGGAGCTTTACCGGTTCATCGCCAGCACGCCGGGGCTGAAGGCAGCGGGTTTGCACTGCTACGACGGCCACAATCACGTGATGGACCTGGTCCAGCGCACGGAGCAATGTGAGCGCGAGTGGGCGACGGTGGAGTCGCTGCGCGCCGAGTTGAAGGCGGCGCAATTGCCGGTGCCCAATGTGGTCGCAGGCGGCACGCCGACTTTTCCGATTCACGCCAAGCGCGCCGACGTGGAGTGCAGCCCGGGCACCTGCGTGCTGTGGGATTTCGGCTACGGCGAGAAGCTGCCGGACATGGACTTTCTGCCCGCTGCCGTGTTGCTCACACGCGTCATCAGCAAGCCGGGCGAAAACCGCCTGTGCCTCGACCTCGGCCACAAGGCGGTCGCAGCGGAGAACCCGCATCCGCGCGTGAAGTTTCTGAACCTGCCGGATGCCCCGGCGCTGATGCAGAGCGAGGAACACCTCGTGGTGGAGACTACCCGCGCCAGCGAGTTCGCCGCCGGCGACGTGCTCTACGGAATTCCGCGCCACATCTGCCCGACGGTGGCGCTGCACGCCTTCGTGACCACGGTGCGCGAGGGCAGGGCAGGGGAGCGCTGGAAGGTGACGGCGCGGGAGCGAGAGCTGACGATCTGAAGTAGGTAGCCGCCGAGGTGAGGAGGAGGATTCTTCCGAGCGCAGCAGCATCCGTCTCCTGACCTCGGCGGCTACAAGGATGTTGTCGTCACTACTCCGCCTTCTTCTTCGCCTTCTTCGCCGGGGCCTTTTCCTTTCCGGCTTTCGAGCCGCCCCCCAGATCGGTTGTCAGGTCGGCGAGCAGGCGCGGGATGTAGGAGTTATAGCGGCCATCCGGGGAAGCGCCTTTCTCCGGCAGCGACTTGATGGCGTCCGCAGCCGTCACGGCTTTCGGGCCGAGTGCCCCGAGTGCGTTCAGCGCAGACACAGACGCGAACACGCCGCTCTTGTTCCAATCCGCCTGCTCCAACAGGACAGGCAATGCCTTTGCCAAATCAGCAGCGTCCCCGTGCTGCGCGAGCGCCTGTGCGGCGGGGATGCGGACGAAGGGCGATGGGTCCGCGAGAGTCTTCTGCAAGTCCACGCGAGCTGTGGTGACTGACTCCTTGCCACGCATGAGCACGCCGAGCGCGGCCCAATAGCGAATGGCGCTGTCGGGGTCGGCGAGGTGCTTGCGAAGTTCGGGAAGCGCGTCGGGCTTGAGGTTCGAGGCGAGGTCGGCGGTGGCGAAGACGCGGGCGAAGGGGAACTTCGTGTCGTCGTGGCCCATCGTGTAGGGCGCGCTGCCGGCGGAGCGGGAATGAATTTCGCCCTCAGGTAGAAAGCCAACGTCGCGGATTTTGGCGGCGAGGTCTGACTGCGCCTTGCGGAACTTCGCGAGCACTTCCTGATGCTGCGCCGACGCGGCGAGGTTCTGCACTTCATCGGGGTCGGTCGTGAGGTCGTAGAGCTCCTCTGGCGCTTTGGGCGTGCGCCAGAAGATGGACTGGGCTTCGGTGGCTTTGCCGGACTTGTAGAGATCGAACCACACGCGCGTGGTCGGCGTGGCGAATTGATAGTCCACGTGCTGGGCTTGCGAAAGGTGCGGCATGAAGTTGCGCAGGTAAACGTAGCGGCCATCGCTCACGCTGCGGACGCAGTCGATGCGTTCGTCCATCCGCCCACGGAAGCCGTAGATGAACGGCTGCATCGGCGCGGTGAACTTCCCGGCGAAGGCGTGGCCCTGCATCCACTTCGGCGGCTCGATGCCCGCGAGGCTCAGGACCGTGGGCGCGAAGTCCACGAAGCTGATGAGCCGGTCACTGACGCCGCCCGCCTTGTATTCGGGCGGCGCGAGGTGCTTCCACTTCGCCGGGAAGTGAACGACGACGGGGACTTGCAGGCCGGAGTTGCAGGGCCAGCGCTTGCTGCGCGGCATGCCGGAGCCGTGGTCGGCGTAATAGAAGACGATGGTGTCGTCCGCGAGGCCGGCGTCGGCCAGTTCCTTCAAGTGCCGGCCCGCGTCGGCGTCCACGGCGGAAACTTGGTCGTAGTATTGCGCCCAGTCCTGCCGGACCTCCGGCGTGTCAGGATGGTAGGCGGGGACGCGGACCTTGGCGGGATCGTGGACCGCGGTGTGCGGGCGCGTGCGGATCTGGCTCTCGTGGCTCTTGGTGGAGTTGAAGATGGCGAAGAAGGGCTGGCCCGCCGCGCGGTTCTTGTAATGCGCCTTGCCGCTGGACTCGTCCCAAACCTGGCCGGGCTTGGCGAGGTTGTAGTCTTCCTTGGAGTTGTTCGAGCAATAGTAACCGGCCTCGCGCAGGAACTGCGGATACATCTTGAAGCCCGTCGGCAGCGGCACCATCGAGCGCATGTGCTCCGCCCCCGTGCTCGGCGGGTAAAGCCCGCTGATGAGCGTGGTGCGCGCCGGCGCGCAGACCGGCGCACACGACCACGCGAACCGGTAGCGCAGCCCGCGCGCGGCGAGCGCGTCCACGTTCGGGGTGGTGGCGAATTTGTCGCCGTAGCAGCCCATCGTCGGGCTGTGGTCCTCGCTGGTGAGCCAGAGAATGTTGGGGCCGGCGGCGCTGAAAGCTGAAAGCTGAAAGCTGAAAGCTGAAAGCGCGGTGAGCAGGAGAACGCGTGTCATGGGGCGGAGGATGCGAAGAGCGGCGGGGAGGTTACAAGCCTGCTGCTTGGGCCCCGCTGCTGACAGACGCTCTACCGTAGTAAGCGAGTTGTTCGAGTCGTGTGAAGCTCTCGTATCACCGATGCGCGCCCCTTGAACTCTTCAACTCTTCAACAATCACTAACCCCTTCCCCCTCCCGCCCCGCTTCTGCTCTACTAGCGTGCACGTTTATGAATCAACTGCTCCGCCTCACCGCCCTCACCCTCGCGCTTGGCCTCGCCTCCGCCGTCGCGCAGGACGCCAAGCCCGCCAAGAAGGACGCCAAGAAAGCGTCCGCGCCCAACGCTGGCCAGGCCATCAACGAGAACAAGGCCACGCCTCTCGAACGCATCAAGGTGCTCAAGGACTTCAAGGTCGAACTGCTCCACTCCGTCCCCATCGGCGAGCAAGGTTCCTGGGTCAACCTCTGCACCGACGGCAAGGGCCGCATCCTCGCCAGCGACCAATACGGCGGGCTCTACCGCTTCGCCCCGCCCGCGCCCGGCCAAGCGCTCGACCCGGCGAAGATTGAGAAAGTCCCCGCCGCCATTCGCGCCGTGAATGGCCTGCTCTGGTTCAACAACGGCCTCTACTGCGCCGTGAATGACTACGAGAACAAAATCCCCAGCGGCCTCTACCGCGTCACCTCCTCGAAGAACGACGACGTGCTCGACAAGGTGGAACTCCTCCGCGAGATGAACGCGCGCGGCGACCACGGCGTTCACGCCATCGTGCTCGCCCCCGATGCGAAGTCGCTCTTCCTCATCACCGGCAACGGCACCAAGCCCACGGCGTTCAGCTCCTCGCGCGTCCCGCTCATCTGGGGCGAGGACCACGTCCTCCCGCGCATGCCCGACGGGCGCGGCTTCATGCGCGAAGTGCTCGGCCCCGGCGGCATCATTTATCGCGTGTCGCTCGATGGAAAAGACTTCGAGGCCTACTCCTCCGGCTACCGCAACATCTTCGACGGGGCCATGAACCGTGACGGCGAGTTGTTCACCTACGACGCCGACATGGAATACGATTTCAACACCCCGTGGTATCGGCCCACGCGCGTGAACCACGTCACCAGCGGCAGCGAATACGGCTGGCGCAACGGCGCGGGCAAACGCCCCGAGTGGTATCCCGACAACCTCGGCGCGGTTGCCAACATCGGCCCCGGCTCGCCCACCGGCGTGACCTTCGGCTACGGCGCGAAGTTCCCCGCCAAGTATCAGGACGCGCTCTTCATCCTCGATTGGAGCTGGGGCAAGCTATACGCCGTCCACCTCAAGCCCGACGGCTCCAGCTACACCGCCACGCGCGAGGAATTCCTCTCCGGCGCGCCGCTGCCGCTCACCGACGCCATCATCCACCCGCAGGACGGCGCGATGTATTTCGCCATCGGCGGACGCAAGGTGCAGTCCGGCCTCTACCGCGTGACCTACACGGGCAAGGAATCCACCGCGCCGTCGAAGCCCACGGCCGACTCCGTCGCTGCGAAGGCCCGTGACCTCCGCCGTTCGCTCGAAGCTTTCCACGGCAAGGCCGACCCGAAAGCCATCACCGCCGCCTGGCCGCACTTAAACAACAGCGACCGCTACCTCCGCTGGGCCGCGCGCACCGCACTCGAATGGCAACCTGCCGCGTCGTGGGCCGACAAGGCGCTCACCGAGAAGGACGGCGGCAAGCAAGTCGAAGCCTTGCTCGGCCTCGTGCGCCTGACGGGCATTGACCCGCAGCATCGCAAACCCACCGACGCGCCCGTGGACACCGCGATGGCCGCGAAGATTTATGCCGCGCTGGGCAAGGTGGATTGGAAGCAGCTCAACCAAGAACAACGCCTCGCCTTCGTCCGCACTTACTCCATCAGCCTCGTCCGCTTCGGCCAGCCGGATGAAGCCACGCGCCAACGCGCCATTGCCAAGCTCGACCCGCTGTTCCCCGCCGAGAACTTCCCGCTCAACTGGGTGCTCTGCGAAACGCTCGTCGCGCTCCAGTCGCCGACCATCGCCGCCAAAGGCATCGCCGCGCTGAAGAACGCGCCCGGCCAAGAGGAGCAGATGGAATACGCGCGCTCGCTGCGCATGCTCAAGACCGGCTGGACCACCGCGCTGCGAACCGACCAGTTCAACTGGTTCCTGCGCGCCGCGAACTACCGGGGCGGCGCGAGCTTCGAGAAGTTCATCGAGTTCATCCGCACCGGTGCCGAGGCCACGCTGACCGACGCCGAGAAGGCTACGCTCGCTGACTTGCTCGCCAAGAAGCCCGTGAAGAAGTCCCCGCTCGAAGCCCTCGCCGAGGCCTTCGCCGGACGCGCTTACGTGAAGGAGTGGAAGCTCGACGAACTTGCCACCATCGCCGACAAGGGCCTCAAAGGCCGCAGCTACGAGAACGGTCGCAAGATGTTCGGAGCCGCCGCGTGCTTTGCTTGCCACCGCTTCGGCAACGAGGGCGGCATGACCGGCCCCGACCTCACCGGGGCCGGCGGCCGCTACAACGCGCGCGACTTCCTCGACCAGGTCATCAATCCGAGCAAGGAAATCAACGAGCAGTTCGTCCCCGTGGTGCTGACCAAGACCGACGGCGAGAAAATCACGGGCATCATCGTGAACCTGAACGGCGACACCGTGCAGGTGAACACCGACCTCACCGACCCGAACCAGCGCCTCGGCGTGGATCGTAAGCTGGTCGTGAAGATGGAGCCGTCGAAGATTTCCCCGATGCCCGAAGGTCTCATCAACATGCTTAAGCAGGACGAAATCCTCGACCTCGTGGCCTATGTCCTGAGCGGCGGGGATGCGAAGAGCGCGATGTTTAAGTAGGCTGTTAGGCTGCGAGTTTTCGAGACGAGTAGATGTGAATTTTTGCTTAAAGCCCGGCACCGTTCGTGCCGATGCATGGGCAAGATGAGTGCTGTCTGTGAAACCGACCCAATCGCCGAATACTCAGCTGAGTGTGAGCACGGTGTGGACCGCGAGGCAGTCATGCGCTTCGCTGCCGAGTTGCCTCCGCTGCCGCACACGGCGGCCAAGCTGCTCCAACTGCTTAACGATCCAAACGTCGAGACCGAGGCGCTCGCCGAAGCGGCCAGCGGGGATGCGGCCATCGCGTTCGCCATACTCAAGCTGTCGAACTCGGCCATGTTTGCGCGACAGCGTCAGGTCGCCACCGTCCGCGAAGGCATCGGCTTCATCGGCTTGACCAATCTCAGGCACGTCGTCCTCGCGCAGGCGCTCACCCGGCTCAACCGTCAACCCGGCCCCTTCGACCGCCTCGTGCGCGACAATGCGGTGGCCACGGGGTTGCTCGCGCGGGCCGTGGCGCGCCGGCTGATACGCCGGGACGCCGACGCCTTGTTACTCACCGGCGTCCTGCATCGGCTTGGCCAATTCGCGTTCGCAGCCCATCCGCAGACGCGGGCGACCTGTCTCCGGGTGCTGGCCCGCATCCGGGCACACCGCGAGGACTACGTGACCGCCGAGAAGGCGGAACTGGGGTTCTCCCATCCCATCATCGGCGCGCTGGTGGCGAACCGCTGGAATCTCCCGGGCGATTTGTCGGTGGTTCTCCTGCACTATCACTCGCCGTTTGAGGGGTTGGATACCGACGCTGATTTCAAGGTCGGGCTCATCAAGTTCTGCGACGCCGCTGCGCATACTGCGAACATCGGCAGCCCGGAAGGTTACCCTGACCAACGTGACCTGCTGCTGAAGCTGGGCAAACAACTGAAACTCTTCGGGGATAAGCCCAAGGCGGAACTGGACGCGCTCTTGACGGACTTCCGCGCCAGCTTCGAGCGGGAAGCGCAGATTTGGTCGTGAGGCCGACGACTGCGAGCTTGCCGAACCGGGCTAGGTGATGTGCGCGCCTTGGGTCTCGACATACACTGCATACACCGAGGTGCTGGCGGTCATGAAGAGTCGGTTCCGCTTCGCGCCGCCGAAGCAGACGTTCGAGCAAATCTCCGGCAGCAGAATCTGCCCGATGCGCTGACCGTCTGTGCCGGCGAAGATGTGGACGCCATCGTAGCCCGCGCCCACCCATCCGGCGCTGGCCCAGATGTTTCCCTCGGTGTCGCAGCGGATGCCGTCGGCGAAGCCGGCCCTTGGCACTGGAACCATTTTGCCATTCACAACTTCCACCTCGTTCATGACTAACTTCATTGAGGCGAACTCCTTCCCGCCCTTCAGCTTTTTTCCATCCACATCCCACACCTTGATATTTTTGGGCGCGTTGTCGTAGTGGCTCGCGCCCGTGTCGGCCACGTAGAGCTTCTTGTAGTCGGGCGAAAAACAGAGGCCGTTGGGCTTGAAGATTTCGTCCGTGACCTTGTCCAGCTTGCCGGTCTTGCCATCAATCACATACACCGCCTCCTTCTGGTTCGGCTGGAAGGTTGCAGACTTCACGCGCTCGCCCTCGTAGTTCATCAAGCCGCCGTAGCCGGGGTCGGTGAACCAGATGTCGCCGTTCGGATGGACCACTACGTCGTTCGGCGCGTTGAAGGACTTGCCGCCGAACTTGTCCGCCAGCACGGAGACGGTGCCGTTGTGCTCGTGGCGCACGACGCGGCGGGTGAGGTGCTCGCAGGAGAGCTGGCGACCCTCGTAGTCGAAGGTGTTGCCGTTGGTATTGTTGACCGGACTGCGGAAGATGCTCACGTGTCCGTCGTCCTCAATCCAGCGCTGCTGGAGGTTGTTCGGGATGTCGCTCCAGAGCAGGTAACGGCCCACGGCATTCCACGCCGGGCCTTCCGTCCACATGGTGTTTGCGCCGTGGTAAATCCGCTGGATGGGCGTGTTGCCCAGCTTGGCCTTGAAGCGCTTGTCCAGTGAGATGATGTCTGGGTCCGGGTAGCGCGTGGGAATCTTGCCGGTCCAATCACGTTCGGCAGCGGCGGCGACGCCCGCGACAGCGGTGGCAGCGGTGGTGAGGAAGGAACGGCGGTTGAGGGCGGAGGGAGTGTTCATGGTGTGTGTGTGGCGACGGGGCGGAGAGTGAAAAGGCCGCGAGGGCAAGGCAAGGAAAACTCCGAGCGCGGGCGCGGGAGCGCGGGAGTCGCGTCCGCAGCAGTCGCGCGAAGTCTGCGGGTGGTGAACTCCCACACCACCGCGCAAATCACCCGCTTCGGTCTGGAATGCCGCGCTCCAGGGACAGTGCGCGGATACTCACTCCAGCAGCGGTAAAAGTTTTTTGCATTGTCTTCGCACTGCGGTCGTCTTGAATCACCGCATGAACAACCGCTCGTTCCTTCGTCACGCTTTGTTGCTGACCGCTGGCCTCGCTTTTTCCATCTCAATCCAGGCGCATCCGGCCGCCGATGCGATGACGGACGCGGCCAAGAAATTCCTCGCCACGCTCAAGCCTGAGCAGAAGGCCAAGGCTCATTACGCTGACTTGAAGGCTGATGCCCGGCAGGCATGGCACTTCATTCCCACAGAGATGGTTTCCTTCGGGCGCAAGGGCCTGCCGATGACCGAGATGGCCGACGACCAGCGCAAGCTCGCGTTGGCCCTGCTGCAATCCGCCTTGAGCGAAGGCGGCTACGCGAAGGCCAACGGCATCTTCACCCTCGAAGCAGTGCTCAAGGAGTTCGAGAAGAACGGAAAGGTGGACCGGAACCCCATCCTCTACTTCGTCAGCATCTACGGCACGCCGGACGCGAAGGGCACTTGGGCGTGGCGCTTCGAGGGGCATCACCTGTCCCTGAGCTTCACCATCGTGGACGGCAAGGAAGTCTCCGCCGTCCCGTCCTTCATGGGCACGAACCCGGCGGAAGTCCGCGAGGGGCCGAAGAAGGGCCTGCGCGTGCTGGGCGTGGAGGAGGACTTGGGCCGTGAGCTCGTGAAGTCCCTCTCGGCCGAACACCGCAAGGTCGCCATTTACGCAGACAAGGCACCCGCCGACATCATCACCGCCGCGGGTCCGGCCGGATCGAAAGGACCTCCCGTGAAGGTTTCCCCACTCACACCCGAGGGCATCAGCTACGGCAAGCTGAACGGTGCGCAGCAGGAGTTGCTCAAGAAGATAGTCGCCGAGTATGCCAATCGCGTCCGTTCCGATGTGGCGAAAGGCGACCTAGCGAAGGTGGCGAAGGCTGGCTGGGAGAAGACCTCCTTCGCGTGGGCGGGTGGCTTGGAGCGTGGCGAAGGTCACTACTACCGCGTGCAAGGCCCGACCTTCCTGCTCGAATACGACAATACTCAGAACAACGCGAACCACGTCCACGCCGTCTGGCGCGACTTCGAGAATGACTTTGGCGCGGACCTGCTCAAGCGGCATTACGAGCAGGCCCATCGCAAGTGACTCTTCACCCCCGGAGTCTTTCAGGAGGCACCGGGAGTATCCCCAAACCCACCCTGGGACGCCCTCTCCCCTCACGGGGGGAGGGCGGTGGTGGGCGGGTTTTCCGCTCCGCTGACAATGCTGATCTTCCGCTGGCTACCGCTCGCGTTCTTCGAAGTGGTGCCGTCGGAGCACCGGCTTCCAAGCCGGCTTACCGCGTTCTGAAACGGTTGGAATGCGTTTTCCCAGTTGCGTGGCGGAGCGCCAAACGGCCAGTTACCACGATTCGGGCTTCGCACCACCAAAGTCGGCATGGAAGTCGGCGCTCCGGCAGCCACACCATCCCGCCGCCGCGAGAAGATTGATTCCGCCAGTGCATCCGCGCGAAGCTCTTCCCATGACAGTTGAACCCACTTCCATCTCGATAGGCCAGCGCGTCACGGTGACGATTCACGACCTCGCCTTCGGAGGCGAAGGAGTCGGACGCTTGGAAGACCTCGTGGTGTTCGTCCCGTTCGTCATTCCCGGCGAAGTGGTCGAGGTCGAGGTGACGGAGGTGAAGAAGAAGTTCGCGCGCGCCCGGCTGGTGCGTGTGGTGCAGGCGTCGCCGGAGCGCGTGGAGCCGCCGTGTCGTTACTTCGGCCAATGCGGCGGCTGCCAGTATCAGCACATCGGCTACGCGGCGCAGCTCCGCTTGAAGCACAAGCAAATCAGCGACCTCTTCCAGCGCATCGGCGGCTTCAGCGGCGTGGTGATTGACCCGGTGGCGCCGTGCCCGGAACCCTACGGCTACCGCAACCGGATCATGGTGCGGACGCAGTGGAACAAGCAGCAGAAACGCATCGAGTTGGGCTTCCTCGGCATCGACAACGAGTTCGTCGTGGACATCACGGAGTGCCTGCTGGCGGAGGCAGTGCTCAACGAGGACTTGCAGAAGGTCCGCGCGAACCCGCCGCCGCGCGGTGGATTGAAGGTGACACTGCGGGTGACGCCCGAAGGCTGGGTCGTGCCGCGCGATTCCTTTTTTCAAAACAATTTCTTTCTGCTGCCCAAGCTCGTCGAGACCGTGCGCGAGCGGCTGCAAGACGCGGGGACACGGCACTTGATTGACGCGTATTGCGGCGTGGGTTTCTTCGCGCTGGAGCTGGCGGACTTGGTCGAATCCTTCGTGGGCGTGGAATACGATGCCCTCGCCATCAAGGCTGCGAAAGCCAACATGGCGGAGCGCGGCCTGAAGAACGGCCAGTTCGTCAGCGGCCCGGCGGAGGATTATCTGGGCGGCCTGCTCGCGCGGCATCCTGGTGTGCCGACGACGCTGGTGATCGACCCACCGCGCACCGGCGTCCCGCCGGACGCGTTGCAACGCATCCGCCGCGCGCGACCACACCAGGTGATTTACGTCTCGTGCCACCCGGCCACGCTCGCTCGCGACCTGCAAATTCTCTGCGCCGACGGAGCCTACACGCTGGCCAAGGTGACGCCGCACGACATGTTCCCGCAGACGCAGCACGTCGAGTGCGTGGCGGACCTGCGGGCGGGACCGGAAGTCGCACGGAGCTGAGGCTGTGACATGGAGTCGGACAGCCTCCAAATCCGCGTCCACGGCGATGCCTCGCTGCCGACGCTCATCTACCTGCCCGGTCTGCACGGCGACTGGTTGCTGGTCACTCGCTTCCGGCTGGCCGTGGCCGGGCGCGTGCGCTTCGTGGAGTTCACTTACCCGAACTCGGTGACGTGGTCGCTGGACGATTTCGCGGCAGCGGTGGAAACGAAGCTGCGCGAGCACGGTATCGGGCGCGGCTGGCTGCTGGCGGAGTCCTTCGGATCGCAAGTCGCGTGGCCGCTCCTCGCGCGTAGCCGCCGAGGTGAGGAGGCGGATTCACACCTCGCACTTCGGCATCCGGAATTGGAGAAGTCCGACTCCTCATCTCGACGGCCACCTGCGTTTCACGCGGACGGCCTCATTCTCGCGGGTGGCTTTGCGCGACACCCGTGGCTCGGTGGAGTGCGGGCGACGGAGTGGCTTTGCCGTCGAGCACCGCTGGTGTGGCTGAGGACGATCGTTAACAGTTACGCCGTCATCGCGCGCTGGCGATTCAAGCAAAGCCCCGAAGTTCTCGCCGCGCTCCGCGACTTCAAGGCTCGCTGGGGCGAACCGCTCCGCCACGCCGCCGCACATCGGCTGCGCCTGATCGCGGGGAACGACCCGCAGGCCATCGCGCGTGCCGCGACCCTGCCCGTGTTTCAGCTCGCCGGCGTGCTGGACCCTGTGGTGCCGTGGCCTCCGGCGCAGCGCTGGCTCCGACGCGAGTGCCCCGGTTGGCGCGCGGACCGCGTCGTCTGGACTGCCGACCACAACGTGTTGGGCACCGGCACGCGCCAGGCCGTTGCGCAAGTGCTCGCGTGGATCGGGGAGAACCAACGGCCCGCCGGTTGTCGCGAGTTCAGCCCCTGAACCTACCCGTGGAATGGAGCGCGGACGCCCACGTCCGCAGCCGATGGGAACTGAACCGGAACGATGCAGTTGAACGGTGCGGTCGACCGCCACCTTAGCAGCGACGCCTCGCCGCGTGTTGGTCTGGCCCACCGTTCGGTGCGGCTAACCCCGGCGACGAGTCGTCGCGTCTACGGGTGCAGTGGCCGGCTGAAAGCCTCCGCATGCGGACGTGGGCGTCCGCGCTCCAAGACGGCGTGTTCGCCCGGCCGATCTGTGCGCGAATATGGGCGTGACCACTGCGGCCGCGTTCCTTAGCGTCGCGCCGATGTGGCGCGAACGACTGGATGTCTGGTGCGAACGGGGGATTCACGTCCTCATGGTCGTGCTGCTCGTCTTCGGGCCCTTGGCCTTGGGTGGCACACACGCGGAGTTCTTCGCAGTGATGGCCGGGCTGGGCGTCAGCGCGCTGCTCCTCTGGCTGGTGCGGATTTGGTTGAAGCCAGATTTTGCGCTGCTTTGGCCGCCGCTGGCGTGGGCCGTCGCCGCGTTTCTGATTTACGCCGTCTTGCGCGGGCACGCGGCGGTCCTCGAATACACCGCACGCGGCGAACTTCTCCACATCGCCCTCTACGGAATCGTCTTCTTCGTCACGCTCAACAACCTCAACCGTCAGCACTCCGCCAATTGGATTGCCGGCGCGCTCATCGCCGTAGCGACCTTCGCGGCGATGTATGCGATCACCCAACTCCTCACCAAGTCCGGCCACGTCTGGCATTTCGTGCGGCCCGCGAGCTACGCCGGGCGCGGCTCCGGCCCCTACATTTGTCCAAACCACCTTGCCGGCTTGCTGGAAATCGCCCTCCCGCTCGCCCTCGCGTATTTGCTCTCGGGCCGGCTCGGCCACCTCGTGCGCATCCTGCTCGGCTACTCGGTGCTGGTGATGATCGCCGGGTTGGTGAGCACGGAATCGCGCGGCGGCTGGGCGGCGGCGGCGCTGTCGTTGCTCGTGTTGCTCGCGGTCTTGCTGGGTCAGCGCGGGCAGCGGCTGCCCGCGCTCATCGTGCTCGTCCTCCTCACCGTGGCGGCGGTATGGATCGTCTCCGAGGTGAAGACGACTTCCGAGCGGGTGGACAAGGCGTTCAATCCGGAGAAACTCGACGACCCGCGCTTCAAAATCTGGCCAGCAGCGGTGAAAATCTGGCAGGAAAATTTCTGGTGGGGCGCGGGGCCGGCCCACTTCGATCCGCTCTTCCGACTGCACCGCGATGGTTTCATCCAAGCCCGCCCCGGTCGCGCGCACAACGACTACCTCGACGCGCTCGCCGACTACGGCCTGGTGGGCGCCGCGCTTGTGGCAACCGCCTTCGCGCTCGTGTTCATCGGCGTGTTCCGCGTGTGGAAGTATATCCAGCGGGAAGGTGATGACTTCCGCTCGCGGCAGAGCAATCGCATGGCCTTCGTGCTCGGCGGCTCCATCGCGTTGTTCTCCCTGTTGCTGCACTCGGTCGTGGATTTTAACTTCCACATCCCAGCCAACGCTACCGCCGCCGTCGCCCTCATGGCCCTGCTCGCCGCTCATTTCCGCTTCGCCACGGATGGCCACTGGGTCCGCCCAAGGCTGGGACTCCGCGTGGCGCTCACGGCGCTGGGATTGGTGGTGGCGGGCGGGCTGGGGCACGAGGCCTTCTGCCGCGCCTACGAGCGGACACTGCTCACGCAAGCGGACGCCGCCCCGACCGCCTCGGCCCAACTCGCGTTCCTCTTCCGCGCCCACGCACTCGAACCGGCGAACGCCGACACCTGTTTCGACATCGGCGAAGTGCAGCGCGTGACCGCGTGGGAGCGCACGGATAGCTACCGCGAGATGGCCGAGTCGGCGATGGAGTGGTTCGACCGCGCAGCAACACTGAACCCCTACGATAGCTATCCGCGCCTGCGTTACGGAATGTGCCTCGACCTGCTGGGCGAACGACAACTCGCCACCCGCCACTTCCACCGCGCGCTCGCACTGGACCCCAACGGCGGCTTCACCCTCGCGCACGTCGCGTGGCACTACGCGCAACTGGAGGACTGGGCCAAGGTCAAAGCCTTCACCGAACGCTCGATGAAGATGCAGCCGATTGATAACCGCATGGCCGAGCTGTTCCACGCCACCGCCCTCGAGCGGTTGGCGGAGGGAAAGGCTGGGAACTGAGCTGGTGGCAGAGTGGGGAGTGGGCGGGAAGGCAGAAGTCGAGCCCACCGCAGTCCCCATGTTTGGTTCATCCAAGGAGAGTCTGCTGTTGTAAAGCTCCTCAAAGCAGCGAGAGTCGCGTCGCAAATTTAATCAAAAACTCATATGGCCAAAGGAAACAACAGTCAGAAGAAAGAAACCAAGAAGCCCAAGAAGGAAAAGCCAAAGGCGGCCCCCCCAGTCTCCCGTCGCCCGGTCTGATCCCAATTTCCGGTGAAAGTCGCTGGCCTGCCAAGCGCAGGCCACGACGCTCATCGTATCCTTGCCTCCCATCGGGAGGCGGGGATTGGCACGGCAATTCCTCCGATGCTCTCAAGGCGCTGACGCAGGCGCTTCAGCCTTTGTGGTCTTAGCGTTGTCCTTGAACAACACCGCGAACACGAAGATGAGCACCGCCGACATCACCGCTGGCACGAGCCAGATGCCAGACCAGTTGTGCGTCGCGCCCCCGGCGTTCGTGTAGTGCTGCCCGATCACGCCGGAGAGCCACGACCCCACGAACATCCCCGCGCCGAGCGTCACGAAAGCATGGAAGCCCTGCGTGGCCGCGCGGATGTCCTCGCTGGCTCGCTGGTCCACATACATCCGGCCCATTACGAAGATGTAGTCGTAGCACATGCCGTGGACCGCGATGGCGACGAAGAGCATCCATGCCGCGTTGGTCGCCTGCGGGAATTGAGCCAGCAGCCCGAAGCGCACTGTCCACGCGACCATGCCAAGGATGAGGATGCCCTTCACCCCAAGCCGCTTGAGCAGCAACGGCAACAGCAGCAGGAAGACCACATCGGACACTTGGGCGCCGGTCATTTTCATGGCCGCATTTTCAATCTTCAACTCGCCCATGAAGACATGCATCCAGTTGAAATAGAAACTCAGCGGCACGCAGATGAGGAACGAGCAGATAATGAAGGTGCAGAACGAGCGGTCGCGCATGAGCTTGAGCGCATCGAGGCCGAGCATGGTGCGCGCGTTGATCGGTGCGCCCGCACCCCTCGGGGGTGTGTTCGGGAGCGTGAAGGAGTAGAGGCCCATCAGCAGCGCCGCGCCCGCCGCGAGTTGGAACATCCCCGCGTTGTCCTCGAACTTCAGCGCGCTCACCGTGATGCCTGCGGCAATCCAACCTACGCTGCCCATGAGCATCACCAGCGGAAATTCCTTCGCCGGGTTCTTCGAGTGCGTGAGCGTGAGGGCGTTCGTCAGCCCGTGTCCGGCCATGTAGCTAATGGTGTAGGCAATGAGGACGGGGTAAAAATCCCCGAAGTTCTTCAACGTCGAGACGTAGTAGAGCAGCGCCGCGCCGATGAGGTGCAACGTCCCGAGCAGCCGCTGAGTGGCGAAGAACCGATCCGCCACAATGCCCGCGAAGAAGGGCGACACCATCGCACCGATGGCTGTGCTCCCATAGGCGAGTCCGATTTGCCCCCCCTCGAACTTGAGCGTTGAGTGGAGGTAGGTGCCCATCGTGACATACCAAGTGCCCCACACGAAGTAGTGGAGGAACACCATGAGCCAGAGGCGAAGATAGAGGGTAGGGGACATAGCGTTGTGCTTTGGAGTCCCTCTACCGACTATACGCGGTGCGAGGCCATTCAAGCGGGACCGATGCTGTAGCCGCCTATGTGACGAGGCGGAAACCGTCGCTCGGACGAATCCACCCCCTTACCTCGGCCGGCTATGCTCCCAACTACGCGGCCTTGAAGTTCGCCTGCTCGGCGGCGGTCGCGGCGAGTCTGGCCTTCGCCTGCGCGACGGTGTTCGCGACCGTCAGTCCGTATTTGTTACGGAGGTAGTCCATCGTGCTCGCGTGCTCGATGAACTGGTCGGGCCAGCCGATGCGCGCGACGGGCGTCGTGATTTGCGCGTCGGCGAAGTGCTCCAGCACGGTGCTGCCGTAGCCGCCCATGAGGACATGGTCTTCCAACGTGATGACGAGGTCGGCGGCCCGGCCAAAGAACTCGTGCGTGCCGGCGTCAATCGGCTTGGTCCAGCGCGGGTTGATGACGGCGACATCGAAGCCCTCGGCGGCGAGTTGGTCGGCGGCCTTCTTTGCGATGCCGTGCATCTGACCGAGACCGAACAGCGCGACTTTCTTGCCGCCGCTGTTCGCGAACTGCCGGGTGATTTCCGCCTTGCCGACTTCGAGCAACGCGGGTGTTTCCTTGATCGGCACGCCTTCGCCGTTGCCGCGCGGGTAGCGGATGAAGGTGGGGTGCTTCTGGAGAGTGCAGGTGAACATCATGTCCGCGAGCTCATCCTCATCCTTCGGAGCCATCGCGATGACGTTGGGGAGGCAGCGCAGGTAGGCGATGTCGAAGAGGCCGTGGTGCGTGGGACCGTCGTTGGCGCTCAGGCCCGCGCGGTCCATGCAGAAAATTACCGGCAAGTCCTGCAAGCACACGTCGTGGTGGATGCAGTCGTAGGCGCGCTGGAGGAAGGTCGAGTAAATCGCCACGACCGGGTGGAAGCCCATCGTCGCCATGCCGGCGGCGAAGATGACGGCGTGCTCCTCGGCGATGCCCACGTCGTAGTAGCGGCCGGGCAACGCCTTCTCCAAGTGCTTCAGGCCCGTGCCCGTGGGCATAGCCGCCGTGATGCCGACGAGCGTGGCGTCCTTCTGGCAGAGTTTCACGAGCGTGTGGCCGAACACGTCTTGGTAGGCGGGCGGCGTGCCGGGCTTGGCGGAGGGTGTCTCGCCAGTTTCGGCGCAGTAAGGTCCGAGGCCGTGGAACTTCTCGGGGTGCTTGACGGCTGCGTCGAAGCCCTTGCCCTTCTTGGTGAGAACGTGAAGCACGATGGGGTAGTCGCAGTGCTTCGCAAACTCCAGTGCCTCGACGAGCAACGGCAAGTCGTGGCCATCAATCGGCCCGAGGTAGCGCACCCCGAGCTCCTCGAAGATGAGGCTGCTGCCGAAGCCGCCGCGCCCATCATCGTCGTCGCTCGCGGGGTTGTGGCGAAGCGTGACTTCCTTCACGACGCCCTTCACCGCCTCTTCGACCTTCTGGCCAATCTTGTAAGTGATTTCACCCCGCGGCATCCGGCGCATGAAGGACTCGAAGTCCTTCTGGAGCTGGTTGTAGGTCGGGTTGGTGATGAGCTTGTTCAGGTAGCCGGAAATCGCGCCGACGTTCTTGGCGATGGACCACTCGTTGTCGTTGAGGATGCCGATGAACTTTTTGGTCGTGTGCGCGATGTTGTTCAGCGCCTCGAAGGACACGCCGTTGGTCAACGCGGCGTCGCCGAAGATGCAGACGACATGCTCGTCGCTCTTGCGCTGGTCGCGCGCGGCGCACATCCCGAGGGCGGCGGAAAGCGCCGTGCCCGCGTGGCCCGCGCCGAAGCTGTCGTGCTCGGACTCCGAACGCAGCGCGAAGCCGTTCAAGCCGTCCGTCTGGCGGATGGTGTGGAAGCGGTCTTTGCGGCCGGTGAGCAGCTTGTGGACATAGACCTGATGGCTCACGTCCCAGACGAACTTGTCCTTCGGCGTGCTGAAGACGCGGTGGAGGGCGATGGTGAGTTCCACCACGCCGAGGTTGGGGCCGAGGTGGCCGCCGGCCTTGGCGAGCTTGGTGATGAGTTCACCGCGGATGTCTTGCGCGAGCGAGGTGAGTTGGTCCGGGGTGAGTTTCTTCACGTGCTCCGGGCTGTCCACCATATCGAGGTATCGGTTCATTGGTTAAAAATTGAGATTGTGGCCGAGATTGAGATGCAGAAGCCCTGAGGCTCTGGCTCTGATTCCTAATCCTCAGCCCCCACGGCCACAGGCTTGAGTTCAAACCCGCCGCCAGCCCGCTGCTCAAGCTGTTTCACCTTCAGTTCCGCTTCGGCGAGCTTGGCCTGGCAGACCGCTGCGAGCCGCGTGCCTTCCGCGTAGCGCGTGAGCAGCGTCTCCAACGGCAAGTCCTGCGACTCCATCGCTTCCACGATGGCTTCGAGCTTCTGGAGCGCTTCCTCGAAGGGCTGATCCGCCGCCGGGGGAGTCGCCGCACTGGCTTGGGCAGCTTTCGACATTGAGCGGAAAGTAGGGGAAGCGCGGAAACACGTCTAGCCCATATCCGAAGCGACGGAGTCAGAAGCGCAACGAAATTTCTTACAAAGCCAACGGGGGTGGCTAACTCGTCCGCCAAGAGGCAGCGCTCCGCGCGTTCCTAGTCGGTCAACGTCCAGTCGCGCGTAGCAGGCCATACTGCGCCTTGTTGAACTCGGCCACGGCCGCGACGTAATCGCTGCGGGCGCGGGTCAGTTCCTGCTCGGCGAAGATGTTTTCCAGCACCACGCCGAAGCCGCGTTCCTTGCGCTCGCGGGTCAGGCGAAAGGCTTCCTCCGCCGTGGCCAGGGCGCGTTTGAGCGTGGCGAGCTGGGCGGTGAGGGAGTGGACGCGGGTGTGCGCCTCGACGACTTGGCGGATGATTTCGTCCTTCGCTTTGTCGGCGGCGAGCGAGGTCGCGGTGAGGCGGGCGGTGGCGGACTTTTCGCGGGCGGAATCGAAAATGCCGCCGGGGCCAAGCCGCCAGCCGAGTGTGAGCGCGACGCTCTCCGTGTCGCCAAAACTGCCGGTGCTGCTGCCGCGTCCGCCGCCGAGACCACCGAGGAACGCCTGCGCGCCGAGGCTGGGAATCAGCGGTCCGACGGTGGCGGCATCGCGCGTCTTCTTCGCGGCGGCGGTGAGCGCCTCGCCTTGCTTCAGCTCAGGTCGCGTGGCGAGCGCTTGCGCGACGAGGGAGTCGAGCGCGGCGTTGGTGGCGGTAAGGGTGAGCGGGAGGAGTTCGCTGTCGGCGGGGAGGAGGTCAACCGCAGGGTCGAGGCGGAGGATTTGCGCGAGGCGGGCGGCGGCGAGGCGCTGCTGCTCGGTGGCTTGCTGGACGGCGAGTTGGTTGCGCTCGGCCTGGCCGCGCGCGCGGAGGGCGTCGCCCTTGAAAGTGAGGCCCAGCTCGACGCCGCGCTGGAGTTGGTCGGCGTAGTCACCGGCGATGCGCGCGGCGTCGGCGGCAACGGCGGCGGTGGCGCGGGCTTTCACGAGGTCGAAGTAGCCGAGCGCCGCGAGGAACACGCTCTCCTGCCGCTGCGCTTCGACGGCGTGGTCGGCGGCGCGGGCAAGCTGCTTGGCGGCGAGGGCTTTGAACCACGTCTCGCCCAACTCCAGCCGAGCCTCGACGTTGAGGCCGACGGTGTAGTTCTGCTTGGTGGTGTCGAGGACCGTGCCGCCGACATCTTGGAGGCGACCCTCGTGCCGTTTGAAGGCGACACCGGGGGACAGCCACGGGAAGAAGTTATAGAGCGCGGCGTCGTGGTTGGCCTGCGCCTCGCGCAATCGCTCGCGGGCGAGCTGCACGTCGAGGTTTTGGGCACCAGCCAGCTTGAGAGCGGTGGGGAAGTCAATGGGTTGGTTCGTCGCGGCCGTGGCGACGAGGCTGAAGCACAGCAGCGCCGCGAAGGCTGAACACTGAACACTGAACACTGAATCCTTCACTTGCTCTCCTGCACGTTCACGGCCTGTCCATCGGCCAGCGCGAGTTTCCCAACGAGAATCACCTTCGCCGTCTCCGCGAGGCCGGAGATGACTTCCACCTTCGCCCCGTCGTTGAAGCCAATCTTCACCGGCGTCTTCTTCGCCTTGCCGTCGGCGACGAGGAAGAGGAACGCGTTGGCCTTCTCCATCACCAGCGCCTCGGTGGGGACGAGCATGACGTTCGTGTGCTGCTCCACGCCCACGCGCACGGTGGCATACATTCCGGGGCGCAGCTTGTGGCCGGGGTTCGGCAACTCGGCTTCGACGAGCATCGTCTTCGTCGCCTCATCCAGCGCGCCGGAGAAGCGCGTGACTTGGCCCTCGAAGAGTTTTCCGGGCAAGCCGTCGAGCGCGACCTTCACCGGTTGGCCCTTCGCGACGAGCGCGGCTTCCAGCTCCGTCATCGGCACCTGCACGCGCACGGTGTCGAAGTCCATGAGCGTCACGAGCGCAGCGTTTTGCCCGGGCGCGGCGGGGATGAACGCGCCGGGGTCCACGAAGCGCGCGGTGATGATGCCGCTGAACGGCGCGGTGAGCCGGGTGAACTGAGCGAGGGTGGAAGTGCGTTCGAGGTTCGCCTCCGCGACTTCGACGCCCGCCTGATAAGCGCCGACCACCGCGCGCGCGGCGGCGTGGCTGGCCTGCGCGGCCTCGGCTTGGGCGCGCGCGGCTTGGATGGTGGCCTCGGCACCGGCGCGACGAGCGCTGACGGCTTCGGCCTCGGCGGCGGCGGCTTCCACGGCGGCACTGAGCACGCCCATTTGCGCGCGGGTGGTTTCGAGCCGCGCCTTGGCGGCGTCCACTTGCGCGGGCACCACGAGGTCGGGGGCCTTGCGGCGGCCCTCGGTGAGTCGGTCGTAGTCCAGCTTGGCGAGGTCAAGTTCCGCCTGGGCTTTCGGCAGCTCGGCTTGAGCGCGGGCGGCGACGGCCTTCGCCGCGATTAACTCAGCCTGTGCCTTGTGGGCCATCGCGCCAGCCAGCGCCGCCTCGGCTTGGACGCGCGCGATGTCGGCCTGAGATTTCGCCAACTCGGCTCCGGCACGGGCGGTGTCGGCCTTGGCCTTGGCGAGTTCGCCGCGGGCGCGGGCGAGGTCCACGAGCAGTTCGGGGGCTTCGAGTTCGGCCAGCAGCGCGCCGGTCTTGACGGCATCGCCCTTGTCCACGGCGATGCTCTTCAAGTAGCCGGGCACGCGCGCGTAAAGGGTCGCCTGCTGGAGCGGGCGGATGGTGCCAGGCTGCGTGACGAAGCGGTGGATTTCGCCGCGCGTGGGCGTGGCGACGCGGACGGCGGGGGCGTCGGCGGCGAGCAGGGGCGAGGCGAAGATGGCCAACGCGAAGGCCAATGCGGCTGGAGCGCGGACGCCTACGTCTGCGCTCGGGGAGTTGGGTTTCATAGCGAGATTCATTTGGCGGCGCTGAACTGCGGGCTGTCCGCGTCATCCGGGTCGAGGCTGGCGGAGCGGGTGTGCTTGCCGGCCATCACCACGGCGAAGACGGACGGGAGGATGAAGAGCGTGGCGAGCGTCGCGGCGGCGAGTCCGCCGATGACGGCGCGGCCCAGCGGGGCGGTCTGGTCGCCGCCGTCGCCGAGGCCGAGGGCGAGCGGGAGCATGCCGGCCATCATCGCGAAGCTGGTCATCAGGATGGGGCGCAGGCGGGAGGTCGCGCCGGTGAGGGCGGCGGCGGAATCACCACTCATTCGCGCGCGCTCGGCGAAGGTCACAAGCAGGATAGCGTTCGCCACGGCCACGCCCACGGCCATGATGGCACCCATGAAGCTCTGGATGTTCAGCGTGGTGTGCGTCAGCCAGAGCGTCAGCGCGACGCCCGCGATGACGGCGGGCACGGTGGAGATGACCACGACCGAGAGGCGCAACGACTGAAAGTTCGCCGCCAGCAGCAGGAAGATGACGACCACGGCGAGGACGAGTCCGGTGCGCAGGCCGGTGAACATCTCCTCCATCGGCGGAATCTGCCCGCGCACGGCCACGCTCGTCCGCGCAGGCGGCGCACCGACTTCCTTGATGGCCTGGTGGATTTCCTTTGCGACGCTGCCGAGGTCGGAGCCGTGGATGTTCGCGGTGAGCGAGACGACGCGGACGAGATTGTAGCGCTCGTAGGTCTGCGGCGCGGTGCCTTCGCTGACGCTCGCGATGTTCCGGAGCAGCGTGGCCTTGCCGCCGGCGGTCGTGACGGGCGTGTTCTTGAATTCCTCGACCGAGTTCACGCGACCCTGCGGCACCTGCACCTGCACGCTGAAGGCGATGCCGCTGCCAGGGTCGGCCCAATAGTTCGGCACGGTGAAGCGGCTGCTCGCGGTGCTGGCGACGAGCGACTTGGTTGCGTCGCTCATCCTCACGCCGAGCAGGCCGGCGCGCTCGCGGTTGATGTTCACGTCGAGCGTCGGGTAGTCGAGGACCTGGGCGAACTGGAGGTCGCGCAGGGAAGGAATCTTCGCCAGCCGCTCGCGGAGCTTGTCGGCGAACTCCTTGCTGGCGGGCAGGCTCTGGCCTTGCACGGCAATCTCGATGGGCGTGGGCGCGCCGAAGCTCATCACGCGCTCGACAATGTCGCTCGGCTCGAACGACACGAGCACGTCGGGCAGCTCGGCCTTGAAAACGGCGCGCAGCTTTTCCTTGAGCGGCTCGGTGCGGACGGAGCCGGGCTTGAACTGGATTTGCAGCACGCCTTCCTCGGGGCCCGCGTTCCACTGGTGGATGAGGTTGACCGGGTAGTTTGCCGCGTGGACGCCGACGAGGCCGATGCTCATCTGGACATTGTCGGGGCCAGCTTCGCGCTTGATGAGGTCCAGGACGCGCAAGGCGATGGCTTCGGTCTTCTCAAGCTGTGTGCCGGGCGTGGCGCGGAGGCGGAGCTGGATTTGGCCGGCGTCCACCTTCGGGAAAATTTCAGTGCCGAGGCGCGGGATGATGAGCCAAAGCGCAGCAGCAGCGACGCCGAGATAGACCAGCAGCACGAGCCAGCGGGCGGAAACCAGCGGCTTCACCAACGCGGCATACACGGCGGTCATGCGTCCGAAGAAACCCGACTCATGGGTGTCACTCTCGTGCCCGCGCAGCAGCCACACGCTCAACACCGGCACCAGTGTGCTCGACAGCACGAAGCTCGCGACCATCGAGAAGCCCACGGCCAGCGCGAGCGGGGTGAAGAGCGCTTTCGCCGCGCCTTGCATGAAGAAGGCCGGGATGAACACCGCCAGCACGCAGAGCATCGCGAGGAAGCGCGGGCCGGTCGTTTCCACCGTGGCGTCTAGAGCCGCGCGGGCGAGCGGACGACCGCGCGCGAGATGCACATGGATGTTCTCAATCGCCACGGTCGCCTCGTCCACGAGGATGCCGACGGCCAGCGCGAGGCCGCCGAGTGTCATCAGGTTCACGTTCTGTCCGCTGACCCAGAGCGCGAACGTGCCGGCCAGCAGCGACACGGGGATGTTGATGACGACGATGAACGCGCTGCGCCAGTCGCGGAGGAAGAGCAGCACCATCAGGCCCGTCAGCACGGCACCGAGCGCACCTTCCTTCACGAGGTCGCGGATGGCGCGCACGACATAGGGTGATTGGTCGAACTCGTAAGTTACCTCGATGTCGTCGGGCAGCACCTTCTTGAATTCGGGAATGTTCTTATTCACCAGCTCGACCACCGAGAGCGTGCTCGCGTCCGAGCGCTTGGTCACGGGCATATAGACCGTGCGCTTGCCGTTCGCGAGCGCGTAGCTGGTGATGAGGTCCGCGCCGTCAGCCACGTCACCGAGGTCGCGGATGAACACCGCGCCGTTCGGTCCTGTGCGGATGGGCACGGCGGCGAGGTCTTGAATGTTCTTCACCACCGCGTTGATGGGGACGAAGGGATACTTGTCACCGAGCGGGAGATTGCCGGACGGGCTGAGCGTGTTGGCAGCAGCCATCGCAGTGACGACTTCATCGGCGGAAATGCCGTAGCTGCGCAGGCGGTCGGGCTTGAGGTTGACGAGAATCGTCCGCGCGCTGCCGCCGAACGGGGGCGGAGCGGACACGCCCGGCAACGGCGCGAAGAGCGGGCGCACTTGGTTCAAGGCGGCGTTCTGCATCTCGCCGACGGTGCGGTTGGCGTTGGTGGTGGAGAAGACAAGGTAGCCGACCGGCACGCTACCGGCGTCGAAGCGCGTGATGAATGGTCCCGGCGTGCCCGGCGGCATGAAGGCGCGCGAGCGGTTCACGTAGGCCACCACCTCGGACAGCGCGGAAGCCATGTCGGTGCCAGGGTGGAACTGAAGCTTCATTATCGAAGCGCCTTGGATGGACTTCGACTCCACATGCTCGATGCCGGTGATGTAGAGGAAGTGGTATTCGTAGAAGTAGGTGATGTAGCCCTCCATCTGCGCGGGGTCCATGCCGCCGAAGGGCTGCGCGACGTAAATCGTCGGGATGCCCAGTGGCGGGAACACGTCGCGGGTCATGCGCTGGAGGGCAATCCACGCGCCCAGCGCGACGGCGATGACCGCCACAACAACCGTGAGCGGACGGCGAAGGGCGAGGCGGACCAAATTCATGTGGGCGGGAAGACTGTCGGCGGGGCAGGGGGGTTACAAGGCGGGAAGCGAGAGAGTAGACGATTCGCTGAGAGGAGGCAGGAGGCAGCGGCCAGCGGTCAGCGACACTCCTCCCTTTAACCTCTCAACTCTTTAACTCATTTCCAGGAGTGTTCACGAGTTAGCCCAAGATTCCCCTTGAGCCGCCGGTGTCTGTTTGGCTTAATCCGCCCCCCGCGAGCGATCGCGAGGCTGGCTGGTAGGATACCCAAGTGGCCAACGGGGGCAGACTGTAAATCTGCTGGCTCACGCCTTCCCTGGTTCGAATCCAGGTCCTACCACCATTTCTTCACCACGGGAGCTTTGCCCAAACGCCTTGCAACTCTCGCCGTCCGGAAGCGTCGGCTTCAAAGTCCCCGCTCGTAGGCCGCGTTCACCTGGCAATCCTTCCCCAGCACCTCCGCCAGCGGGTCAATGTCGTTCGCGCTGAAGCCCAGGTGCAGATGCCGACGCCAGCCTTCCGCTAACTTAAACTTCTTCGAGAGCTTGCCGACCGCGCGGGACATCTCCTCCATCGAGCGCAGGTAGGAGTTCATCCCCTGGCTCACGTCCAGCCAGCCTTGCTGGCTTTGGTGCGCGGCGAGCGCGGCGAGTTTGGTGGCGTGGACCGCAGTCGTGTTGACGAACGCGCCGGGGATTATTTTCCGCCGCAATGGGTCGCACAGGCCGTGCGGCATGGCGTGATAGAGCGTCACATCGTGCGCGTAGGTCGGGCGCGGCGGCGTGGTGTGGAAGTTCGGCATCCCGTGCGTGAAGGCTGCGGTCACGGCCAGCCGGCAGGTGCTCATGTGGTCCTCCATGTAATCCTGCGGCGAGTGGGTGAGAACGATGCTGGCCTGCGACTCGCGGATCACCGCCGCGACGCGGCGCAACAGCTTCATCTCGTAGCGGATCTCCAAGTCATCGCAGAGCGGCGGATGGAAGTGTGCGCCGAGAATCTTCGCCGCCGCTTTCGCCTCTGCGAGCCGCACGCGGCGGGTTTTCGCTGGGCTGAACTCGGCGCTGCCGCAGTTGCCGGTGGAGACGTTCAGGTAATGGATTTCCCAGCCGCGCTGCTTGAGCTGAAGCAACGTGCCGGCGGCGACGAACTCGATGTCGTCGGGGTGCGCGAAGAGGGCGAGGGCGGATTTCATGGGGGTGTTGGACTATTTTTCCGCTGCCTTCTTCGCCTTGGCCTTCTTGCCCTTCGGCTCGGCGTCGGGCGTGGTGGCCTTGGTCGCGCCTTTGCGCGCGGTGACTTCCGGGGGTTCGGGGATGCGGCCTTGGTCGTTGCTCTCATTGAGCCACTGCTCCAACTCGGCGCGGAGGCGCTTGAGCGCGGCCTGATGTTCCGGCTGCGTCGAGGTGGCGAGGTTGTTCATGGAGTGCGGGTCCGCGTTCATGTCGAACAACTCTTCCGGCGGCATCGTGGGCGCGAGATAAAAACTCTTCTGCCAATCAGTCAGCTTGCCCGCTGCACCGAGTTCTTTGATGAGATTCCAGACCGGGTAGCTGCGCTCCTTGTAGTCGTTGGTCTGAAGGAAGGGGCGCTCCGGCATGAAGTTCCGGATGTAGCGCCAGCGTGCGTCGCGCACCGTGCGGAAGCGGAACATCGTCTCGTCGCAGCGGTCGCGCGCGCCGAAGACGAACTGGCGCGGCGGCTCGGACTGCTCGCCGAGGAAGCTGCGGCCCTGCATGGCGGCGGGCTTCGGCACGCCGGCCAGCGCGAGCGAAGTCGCGGTGAAGTCCAGCGAGCACACGAGCTGGTCGCTCACGGTGCCGGCCTTGAAATGCTTCGGCGCGGGCAGCGCCTTCGGCCAGCGGATGATGAGCGGGATGTGCAAACCGTCGTCATACACGAACTGTTTGCCACGCACGTGGGCTTGGCCGTGGTCGGCCATGAAGAAGACCATCGTATTGTCCGCGAGGCCGTCGGCTTCGAGCTGTTTCAAGATGAGGCCGATCTTCCGGTCCAGCTCGCTCGCGGCGTCGAGATACTCGGCCCAGTCCTTCCGCGCGAGGGGATGGTCCGGGTAGCTGGGCGGCAGTTCCACCATCGCCGGCTCGGCCTTGGGCGGCGCGTGGAATTTGCGGTGCGTCTCCTGGAAGTTGATCTGCGCGTAAAAGGGTTGGTGCGATTTCAACTCGTCCCAGCTCCGGCTGTCGAAGGGCTTGCCCGCGTAGGTAAAATTCCAGTCCGTCTTGCCCGAGCCTTTGAAGCCGAAGCTCGCGGGCAGCTCCACCAAGTTCCCCGTGAAGTAGCCCGCCTCGCGGAAACGATCCGTGGCCACCTTCACGCCGGCGGGGAGCAGATAACCGTCGTCGCGATGCGAGCGGTGGTGATGCGCGCCGATCGTCGTTTGATACATCCCGGTCATGAACGCCGAGCGGCTCGCGCTGCACACCGGCGCGGTGCTGAACGCCCGCGTGAAGCGCATCCCTTCCCCGGCCAGTTTATCCAAATTCGGCGTCCAGACCTCCTTCGTGCCGTAGCAGCCCAGGTGCGGCGAGAAATCCTCGCCGATGAGCCAGAGGATATTCGGACGCTTCACCTCGGCGGCGGTGGAGTTGAGAGATGAAAGCTGAAAGTTGAAAGCGGCGAGCGCGGCGAACAGGAGCAGGCGTTTCATGGCGCCTAGTTTAATCAGATACCGCGGCCTCGGGAGTAAAAGTTTTTTCTCACTTTCTTGCTGACCCACTTTCCCATTCTCCAACCTTCCCCCCCGCCCGCGTTTCAGCGATTCTCCGGCCCCTGACCGATATGAAATACACCTACGAAGAACTCGCGAAGATGATTGATCACTCGCTCCTGCATCCGACCATGACGGACCAGGAACTCGAAGCCGGCTGCCACGTCGCCGCCCAGTATCAAGTCGCCTCCGTGTGCATCAAACCCTACGCCGTGCAGCGCGCCGTTCACCTGCTCCGGGGCACCGGCGTGCTCGTCGGTGCCGTCATCGGCTTTCCCCACGGCAACGCCTGCACAGAGTCGAAGCGCTACGAGACACAGCTCGCCTGCCAGGACGGCGCGGCCGAGATCGACATGGTCATCAACATCGGCAAAGCCCTCACCGGCGACTGGGACTACGTCGCCAACGATATCCGCGCCGTTTGCGAAGAGGCCCACCGCCACGGCGCGAAGGTCAAAGTCATCTTCGAGAACGACTACCTCACCAAAGGCGGCGCGGGCCTCGACAGCGACGCCTTCAAACAGCGCCTCTGCCAACTCTCCGAGCACGCCGGCGCGGACTGGGTCAAAACCAGTTCCGGCTATGGCTTCGTGAAACAGCCCGACGGCAGCTACAACTACAAGGGTGCGACCGAACACGACCTCGCCCTCATGCGCGCCAGCGTCTCCGCCAAAGTCCAGGTCAAGGCCGCCGGCGGCGTGCGCGACCTCGATGGCCTCATCAAAGTCCGCGACCTCGGCGGCTCCCGCTGCGGGGCCACCGCGACCGCCGCGATGCTCGACGACTACCGCCGCCGCGAAGCCGCCGAGCGCGCCGGGCAGGGGAGCGCCGCCGGCAGCGGCACCATCGGTGCAGGCGGCTACTGAGTCGACCCAGTCCACCCAGCACCTCCCCATTTGTGCCCATCTGTGTTCATCTGTGGCTGAACTGCTTTTTCTAGACTCACGCCCATGAAACCCGCCGACGCCTTCCTTCACTGCCCCCAGTGCGGCACCGCTGCGACCCACCCCTGCCAGGCCCCCTTCCACTGCGACCGCTGCGGCTTTCTTTTCTACTTCAATCCCGCCATCGCCGTCGGCGCCGTCCTCCTCGCGCCCGACGACAGCGTGCTCCTCATCCGCCGCGCCAAAGACCCACACCGAGGCAAACTCTCCGTGCCCGGCGGCTTCGTGGACGCCGGAGAGATCGCCGAAGACGCGCTGCGCCGGGAAATCCGCGAAGAAGTCGGCCTCGACGTGCCCCGACTCGATTACCTCTGCTCCCTGCCCAACGTCTATCACTACCGCGGCGTGACCTACCAAGTGCTGGACTTCTTCTACCTTGGCCGCGTGGAGGAAAAAACCGTGCAAGCCGACCCCGGCGAAGTCGCGGAAGTTTGCTGGCTCCCGCGCGACGCCATCGCCCTCGAAGAAATCGCCTTCGACTCCGTGCGAGCAATGCTGCGGAAGTTTTTGGCCGCCCCGTGACACCCAACCCCGCCGCAGACGATAAAAACCCAAGCGCCCGCCACCGGCCGCACCCACCGGGTCCCCCCACAAACCTCGTCTCAGCCGGGTGACATGAGAGGCAGAACACCCTGCTGCACCTCGGCACTTTAGCCGGTTACCTTTTGCCTTTGCCCTTCCTCGCCTCCTCCTCCTCGATCAGCTTAAGATACTTCTCCGGCTCCTTCTGGAAGTCTTTCACACACCCCTCGCAGCACACGCGGATCTCCCGGCCCTGGTAGATGATCAGCGGGTCCCCTTTGGCCAGTTTCTCATCGCTCACTAAGCACATCGAGAGCACGTAAGGCCTCGGCTTGGCCGCCGGCGATCCGGTGGCGACCTTGTCGGACGTGAGACAACCCGTCGCGCAGGCGACCGCGAGCAGTAAAACCGTGCGAAAAACTTGCATGGCCGCAGGATGACACAACCACCCCCGCCGCGCCACGCCCTATGCACCCACCCCGCCACCGACCAACCCCCCGCCGCGCGCCTTCGCCCTTCCTCCGAGGAGGGGCGAAGGTGGCCGCAGGCCGGAGGAGGGGTTGGGGCCGCCAACGCCGACGCACGTAACCCCTCACCCTCAACTTTCTCCCCTCCTCCGATGAAGGGAGAGGGAGTCGAAGCGCCCTGCTGCACTCCCCACTTTTGCCGTTTGTCTTTTACCTTTTTACTTCTGCCCGCAGGGCCTCACACGAGCGTCACCACCTTCACCGTGCTGAACGTCGTGCCCGTGCTGTTGGTCGTCCGCACGCGCAACTGGACCACCGCGCCCACGGACCCGCCCGTCGCGACCGTTTGCCCGCCCTCGTTGACCGTTGTGTCGTGCCCAAAATCCGCGTCCACGCCCACCACCTTCCATTGTAACATCACCACCGTCGCGTGCGCGCCGCCCCCGGCCGTGTAAGTCGTCGCCACGTGGCTGCCCGCGACCGCCGTGGCCGTGGCCATTTCCAAAGGCGTCGGCACCGGCGTCGTCGGACTCGTGGGAATGGTGCTGCGGATCATGTCCCCGATCGCCGTGCCCTCTTTGAACAACGTCGTGGCCGCCTCATACCACGCCACCGCATCCTCCCAGAGCGTGCGGCTCAACACCGACAACTCCTCCGCGCTCGTGCGCCAGTCCGTGTGCGCCTTCTTATAGAAATTCTCCTGCGAGTCCGAGTCCGTGATGAGCGTGCGGAATGCCGCGAGCGTGTTTAACGGACTGGGGTTCCATGCCGCATCGAATTTCTCCCACACACTCTCCCACGCCTGCGCCTCCGACTGCACCGTCTCGCGCCCGCCGCCCGACGCGCTGAGAGTGGAGAGAATATGCTTCTTCGCCTCGTCCTTGCGCCACTTCACGCGCCCCATGCCCAGTCCTTCGACCGTCCGCTCGTGGAGCGCGACGATGCCACTCTCGTAAGTGGCGCGCTTGGCGAGCATGTCCGCCTCCAAATCCGAGGTGGCGACCTTCTTCGTGTTGATAGCGATCAATTCGGCGATCCACTGGGCGAGGGTTTTCTCGTCCCAAACCCAGGTGGTGGCGATGGCGGTTTGGGCGTCGCGGGTCGCTTGCCCACGGAGGTTGGCGGCTTCAAGGCTGGCACTCATAATAATGGCTTTTTGGATGGTTTGAACTGCGTTTGATCCGATGTGGAGGTCGCCAGTCGCACCGTTTCCGAACGTGTCAATGGGCTGGACAACTAAATTTTCGGTCCAGACAGGTCGGGAGTTGAGCTAGACCAGTCGGGAGTTGAGCCAGACCACCAAACACACGACGTTTACGCCGTCGAGATCGTAAATTGGTCGGTCTAGCTCACTTTCCGGTCGGTCTGGATGCTCCCGCGACCGGTCTAGGCCACTTCCCGGTTGGTCAACGTCGTAACTTTGGTGGTCTGGGTCGTATCGTGGACGGTCTGGCTCAACTCGTTGATGGTTTGGACCGCCTCCCGGCTGGTCAACGCGATGGCTTGGGAGGCCAACGCCATAGATTTTTCCGGCCATGCAACCACGTGGCACACCGGGCCTGAGTTCGCCGCCGTCTGCGTCCCCGTAGTCGCAACCTTCAGGTTGCGCTGCGGTCGTGGGGGGGGTAGATGCCGACGGAGCGGTCAGCGACGTTGGTGAGATTGGCCGGCGGCGTGGAGCGGCCTTCCCCGTTGAGTCCCCCGCCCGATGAACGAAACCACCCGCGCTCCTACTTTCGTCTCCCGCCCTCGCCTCCGCTTCCCTACGCTCCCGCCATGCACTGGCAACACGGCGGTTACTCCCTCACTGACGAAACCCCGCGACTCGATCTGACCGCAGTCACCGCGCTGCTCCACACCACCTACTGGGCCGCCGACCGCCCGGCGGAAGTCACCGCGCGCAGCCTCCGCCACTCGTTGAACTTCGGCCTCTTCCAGGGCGCGGAACAGATCGGCTTTGCCCGCGTCGTGACTGACCGCGCGACCGTGGGTTACTTGTGCGATGTGGTGATTGCGGAGAGTCATCGTGGGCACGGACTCGGCAAGTGGCTGCTTACCTGCATCCTCGAACACCCCGAGTTGAGCGGCTGCCGCATCGACCTCTTCACCAAGGACGCGCAGGAGTTCTACGCAGCGTTCGGCTTCGGCCCGCACCGCTACACGAATATGGTGCGGTATCCGCAATGAAGGAGCGCGGACGCCTACGTCCGCGTTTCATCGGGCAACGGCTGCGGACGTGGGCGTCCGCGCTCCGAGCACTTCCTCCACCGCCTCGTGCAGCGCGGTGACCATCCGCCGCACCTGCGCCGCCGTCGTGCAGTAAGGCGGCATCAGCACCACCACGCTGCCGATGGGCCGCGTCAGCACGCCGCGCTTCGCCATCGCCTCGCACACGCGGATGCCTGCGCGCTCGGCGAGCGCGAAGGGCTCCCGTGTCCGCCAATCGCGCACCAGCTCGACGCCCGCCACCAGGCCCACCTGCCGCACATCGCCGACGTTGGGCAGCGACCAGAGCGACTTCAGCTCGCGCCGCAAATCCTCCTCCAGCCGCGCCCTCGCCTTGACCGACGCCTGGCCCGCCAGTAACTCCAAGCTCGCCAACCCCGCCGCCGCACCAAGCTGGTTACCCGTGAAACTGTGTCCGTGGAAGAAGGTCTTGAACTCCTCGTATTCCCCGAGGAACGCATCAAAAACCGCCTGCGTCGTCAGTGTCGCCGCCATCGGCAGGTAGCCGCCGGTGAGACCCTTGGCGAGCGCGAGGAGGTCGGGGGCCACGCCCTCGGCGTGCGAGGCGGTGAGAGTGGGAAAATGAGCAGATGAGAAAGTGGGAGTGTGAGCCGGTGTGCTCCTCTCACTTTCTCGCTTTCCCACTTTCTCACCTGCTCCGCCGCCGGTGCGGCCAAAGCCCGTCATCACCTCATCCGCCACCAGCAGCGCGCCGTGGCCGCGCGCGATGTCCGACACGCGCTTCAGCCAGCCGTCGGGTTGCGGAATCATCCCCGCCGCGCCCTGCATCCGTGGCTCGAAGACGAACGCCGCGTAGTCATTCCCGCGCTTCCGGGCCGCCGCGCACTTCGACTCCACCTTGCCCACGCACTCCCAGTTGCACTTCCGCGTCACACGCGCGTCCGCCCGCTCCGGCTTCGCGCGGTTGAACGGACAGCGGTAGCAATACGGCGACATCACCTGGTCCGTCTTGAAGAGCAACCCGCCGTAAGCTTTGTGGAACAAGTCAATGTGCCCAAGGCTCACCGCCCCGACCGTGTCGCCGTGATACGCGCCCGTCAGCGAGAGGAAGCGCGGTTTGGTCTGCGGCCCGCGCGTGCGCCGTGTGAACTCGTAGGCGAGCTTCAGCGCGACCTCCATCGCGGTGGACCCGTCATCGGAGAAAAAAACTTTCTGTAGCCGCCGAGGTGAGGAGGCGGATTCTTTCGAGCCACCCAGCGAATGCGCCTCCTTACCTCGGCGGCTACCTAATTTGCCACGCGCCATTCCAACGAGTTGCTCCGCCAGCAAGCTCGCCGGTTCGTTCGCAAACCCCAGCGCCGAGCTGTGGGCAATCTTCCCGAGCTGTCGCTTCAACGCCGCGTTCAGCTTCGGGTGGCTGTGGCCGTGGAGGTTGGTCCAGATGGAGGAGTTTGCGTCCAGATACTCGCGCCCGTGGACGTCCCGCAGCACCGTGCCCCGGCCCGCCGTGATGAGAATCGGCTCGCGCCTTAGCCAGTCGCGCATCTGCGTGAACGGATGCCAGACGTGCGCGTGGTCGAGTTGGGCGAGCTTATGCATTGCCGATTGCCGATCGCCGATTGCCGATTGAACCGAGCGCTCCGGATAACTCGGCCAGATCTTCCGCCGTGTGCTCTGCCGACACCGTGAAACGCAGCCGCGCCGCGCCGCGCGCGACGGTCGGGAAACGAATCGCCGGGACGAACACGCCCGCGTCCCGCAGCGCGGCGGACAGCGCCACGGCCCGGGCCTCCGCGCCCACGACCACCGGCACAATCGGCGCGCGCACTGCGGACGGCGGGTAGCCCGCGCGGATGAGGACGCGCTTCAACTCTTCGACAAGCAGCCACAGCCGTTGCCGCCGCGTTTCGCCTTCCTGCGATTGGATGATGGCCAAGCCCGCCCGCGCCGCCGCCGCTGCGGCTGGCACCGGAGCCGTCGAGAATACAAAACTCCGCGCGCGATTCACGAGCAGGTCAATCAACTGGCGACTCCCGCAAATCGCACCGCCCGCCGCGCCGACGGCCTTGCCCAGCGTGGCCATTTGCAACTCGACGCGCCCCGTCAGCTCAAACTCTTCCACCAGCCCGCTCCGGCACGCGCCGAACAAGCCCGTCCCATGTGCCTCGTCCACCATCAGCCACGCGCCGTAACTCTCCTTTAGCTCCACGATGTCCCGCAGCGGCGCGAGGTCGCCGTCCATCGAGAAAACACTTTCGGTGGCGACCAAGATTCTTGCTGCCCGCTGCCCGCTGCCCGCTCCCTGCTTCCCCGCCCACTTCAACTTCGCCTCCAAATCGTTCAAGTCGTTATGTCGGAAGACGCGCAGCTTCGCGCCGCACAACTTCGCCGCGTCCACGATGCAGGCGTGGACCAGCTTATCCACGATGAGGATATCACCCTTGCTCAGCAGCGCGATGATGGCTCCCTGTGCCGCTGAAAAACCGGTGGAAAAAGTCAGCGCCGCCTCCGTGCCCTTGAACGCCGCGAGCGCTTCCTCCAACTCGTGATGCACCGCCAGCGACCCGCACACGAGCCGCGACGCACCGGACCCAGCCCCGAACTTCTCGATGGCCAGCCCCGCCGCTTCCTTGAGCGCCGGATGATTGGCGAGACCGAGGTAGTCGTTGGAAGAGAAGTTCAGCAACGCGCGCCCGCCGAGGCTCACCCGCGTGCCCGCCGCCGACTCCACCCGCCGCAGCTCACGTAGTAAACCTGCCTCACGCAAGGCGGACAGCTCGGCGGCGAGTTGTTGGTTGAAGTCGGTCACGGCTAGCAGCGTAACAGCGCGGCGCACGGCGGCAAAGCCTCCCGTGGGTGAGTGTTTGGGGTGCATCCGAAAGCGGCGCTGAAGACGTCGCAGTCCCGACGCTTCGCGCCCTCGCAACGGCTCTGCAACTCGCGAAGCGTTTGGACTGCGGTGGCTTCAGCACCGCTTTTCCCTACGCCTTGACGGCTTCCTTCGCCCACGCGTCCTTCAGCGTGAGGGTGCGGTTGAAGACGAGTCGAGGGTTGGGAGTTGAGAGTTGCGAGTCCGAATCGAGGCAGAAGTAGCCGATGCGCTCGAACTGGTAGCGCGCCTCCGGCGTGGCACCTTTCAAGGATGGCTCCAGTTTGGCGGTGATGACTTCGAGGCTCTTGGGGTTGAGCACGGTCTTGAAGTCGCGGCCATCTTTCTCCGGCTCGGCTTCGGTGAAGAGGCGGTCGTAGAGGCGCACCTCGGCGTCCACGGCGTGCGCGGCGCTGACCCAGTGGAGGGTGCCTTTGACCTTGCGGCCTGCGGTCGGGCCGCCGGTCTTGCTGTCGAGGTCGGCGGTGCAACGCAGTTCGGTGACGGTGCCGGTCGCGTCTTTCACGACCTCGTCGCACTTGATGATGTAGGCGTATTTGAGGCGGACTTCGCCGCCGGGTTTCAGGCGGAAGAACTTCGGTGGCGGAACTTCGGCGAAGTCATCGCGCTCGATGAAGAGCTCGCGGCTGAAGGGGATTTTGCGTTTGCCGGCGGTCTCGTCCTCGGGGTTATTGACGGCGTCGAGTTCTTCGGTCTGGCCTTCGGGGTAGTTGGTGATGACGACCTTGATGGGGCGCAGCACAGCGAGGCGGCGGAGGGCGCGCTTGTTCAAGTCCTCGCGGATAGCGTGCTCATACACGGCGATGTCGGTGACGCTGACGAACTTGGTCACGCCCACGCCGATGGCGAAGGCGCGCAGGGCCTCGGGCGTGACGCCGCGCCGTCGGATGCCGCTGATGGTGGGCAGGCGCGGGTCGTCCCAGCCGGTGACGACCTTGTCGTTCACGAGCGCGATGAGCTTGCGCTTGGAGACGATCATGTAGCTGGGGATGAGTTTGGCGAATTCGTATTGGTGGGGCAGGGCGCGGGGGAGGTCGAGTGCGCCGAGGATCCAATCGTAGAGCGGTCGGTGCACCTCGAACTCGAGCGTGCAGATGCTGTGCGTGATGCCTTCGAGGTAGTCGCTCAGGCAGTGGGCGAAGTCATACATCGGGTAGATGCACCACTGGTCGCCAGTGTGGTGGTGGGCGGTGTGGCGGATACGGTATAGCAGGGGGTCGCGCAGCCAGACGTTCGGCGCGGCCACATCAATCTTCGCGCGCAGGACGCGGGTGCCGTCGGGGAACTCACCGGCTTTCATGCGGGCGAAGAGGTCGAGGTTTTCGGCGACGGAGCGGTCGCGGAAGGGCGAGGGTTTCGCGGTGCGTCGGTATTCGTCGGTGTCCTCGGGGGAGAGGTCGCAGACGAAGGCTTTGCCCGTTTGGATGAGCTGAAGGGCGTAGTCGTGGATTGGGGGGAAGTAGTCGGAGGCGTAGAAGGGTTCGGCGGAAGTTGAGCGTTGAGCGTTGAGCGTTGAGTGGGCGATGTGGAAGTCAGTTTTGCCGTTGACGGTTTGGGCGAGGGGGGCAGCGCCTTTTCCTTTGAGACCGAGCTTGTCGTCGGCCCAGCCGGCGAGGAGCCAGTTCACGTCGGTTTGGATGCTCTCGACATACTCGACCTCTTCCTTCGCCGGATTGGTGTCGTCCATGCGGAGGTTGCAGACGCCGCCAAACTCGCGGGCGATGCCGAAGTTCAGGCAGATGCTCTTGGCGTGGCCGATGTGCAGGTAGCCGTTCGGCTCGGGCGGAAAGCGCGTGTGGATGCGCTGGTAGCGTCCCTCGGCGACGTGTTGGGCGACAAGGTCGCGGATGAAATCGCTCGGGGCGGGCGCGGGTTGGGCGGATGCGTCTGGGTTGCTCATTTGATGCGGGCGGGACGGTAGCAAAGGCGTTCCGCGCGGAGGAAGAGGTTTCCTGAACGGCCATATCCTGTAGCCGCCGAGGTGAGGAGGCGGACTCTGTTGGGCCCGCAAAATCCGCCTCCTGACCTCGGCGGCTGCTCGATCGCTTGAGAGTGAATGAAAACCAACGCTCGACCTCGACCGGTCTCGGATTACACTAGCCTCGTCATGTCAACGATTGCGCCGCCAGCGCCTCCGCAGAAAATAAACCTCCGTCGGCCCGAGATCATGGAGGCCGTCCAGGCTCAGGTGGAGTCCCACTACCGCAGCACGCTGGTGGAGCGCATCCGCGCCAACGGCAACGAACTCGCCGCGCCCGGCCTGACCATCAAGCTCGCGAAGGAGTTTGGTTTTTGTTACGGCGTCGAGCGCGCGATTGACCTCGCTTACGCGGCCCGCCGCTCGTTCCCGCCCGAGAAGCCCATCTACCTGCTCGGCGAGATCATCCACAATCCCGAGGTCAACGATCAGATTCGCAACCTCGGCATCCGCATGCTCGAGAACAAGCCGACCGATGTGGAGCTGTCCGTCCTTCAGCGTGAGGACGTGGTCATCATCCCCGCGTTCGGCACGGAGGTCGCCACGCGGCGCAAGCTGGAGGAAAAGGGCTGCCTGCTCGTGGACACCACCTGCGGCGACGTGATGAGCGTGTGGAAGCGCGTCCGCCAATACTCCAAGGACAGCGTCACCAGCATCATCCACGGCAAGGCCAAGCACGAGGAAACCAAGGCCACGACTTCGCAGGCGACGGCCTACGGCGCCGGCCATTACCTCGTCGTGTTCACCCTCGGCGAGACGGATTACGTCTGCGACTACATCCTGCGCGGCGGCAACAAGGAGGAGTTTCTGGAGAAATTCAAGGGCGCTTACTCGCCTGGGTTCGACCCCGACCTCCACCTGCTGGCCGTGGGCGTGGCGAATCAAACGACGATGTTGCGCGGCGAGACCGAGGAGGTGCAGCGCCGCTTCAAGGCCGTGATGGAGAAGAAATACGGACCGGTCAAAGTGGCCGACCACTTCCGCTTCTTCGACACCATCTGCGGCGCGACGCAGGACCGGCAGGACGCACTGGAGAAACTCCTCCACACGAAGCTCGACCTGCTGCTCGTCGTGGGCGGTTACAATTCCTCGAACACCTCGCACCTCGCCGAGATGGGCGAAAAGGTGCTGCCAACTTATTTCATCAAGAACGCCGCGAAGATGGAATCCGCCGCGCTCATCCGGCATTGGAATCAACACACGCACCTCGAGGAAACGACGCCGAGTTGGCTGCCCGCCGGCACCATCACCGTGGGCATCACCGCCGGCGCGAGCTGCCCAAACAACTTGATTGAGGACACCATCCGTCGCCTCTTCGAGTTGCGCGGAATTGCTGTGCAGGAGTTGTTGGGGAACTAAGGAAACCTCATGACACTACTTACTGAACGAATCGGCTGGGATCCCGATGTCTGCAACGGCAAGCCGGTCATCATCGGCACGCGCATCACCGTGCAGAGCGTGGTTGAATATTTGAGCGCAGGAGACTCGCCCGAGGAAGTCGTGCGCTATTATCCCGAGCTTCAGCCAGCGGACATCAACGCCTGCCTCAAATTTGCTGTCCGCTTGCTTGACCGGCACTGGCAGCCTTTGCCTGCCGCCGCATGAAGGGGTTTCTGATTGATAACAACCTGCCGGATTGCCTCGCTTGCTGGCATAGTGGCAACTGCCTTTTCGTGAAGGCACTGGGGCCAAAGAGTTCCGACAGCGAACTTTGGAATCTTGCGCGTGAGCGCGATTGGGTGATCGTGACCAAGGATTCCGACTTCTCCCATCGCATCGCAGTTTCTGAACCCCCGCCGAAGGTGATTCATGTTCACGTTGGCAATTTGCGACTGCGCCAGTTCGAGGTCTTTATGAACGCGAACTGGGATGCCGTCCGTGTTGCCATTGAAACTCACAAACTTGTCACGCTGCGGCGGGACGGCATGGACTGCGTTCCTTGAGCCATGCCCTGCACCCGCGCTGAACTCGAAAGCCGCGAGCGCCAATTCCTCGCGCCGTTTGCCCAGTTCTCCGCCGACACCCGCGGGCGCAAGCACAAGGAAACGCCACCCGAGTGGCGCACCCATTACCAGCGAGATCGCGACCGCATCATCCACTCGCGCGCCTTTCGCCGCTTGGAATACAAGACGCAGGTCTTCCTCAACGGCACCGGCGACCACCTCCGCACGCGGCTCACACACACGATGGAAGTCGCCGGCATCGCCCGAAACATCGCGCGCGCCCTGCGGCTCAATGAGGACCTAACCGAAGCCATCGCGCTGGCGCACGACCTCGGCCACTCGCCCTTCGGCCACACCGGCGAGGAGACGCTTGACCGGCTGATGCGCAAGCACGGCGGCTTTGAGCACAACCGCCACAGCCTGCGCGTCGTCGAGCAAATCGAGCAGAAGTATCCCGGCTTCCCCGGACTGAATCTTTCGTGGGAAGTCCGTGAAGGATTGGTAAAGCACTACACCGCCTGCGATCATCCCAGCAAGCGCCCCGACTTCGACGCGAAGCACTCCTCCCTCGAAGCCCAAGTCGCGAATCTCGCTGATGAAATCGCCTACTACAGCCACGACCTCGACGACGGGCTCGATGCCGGATTGCTCTCCGAAGCCAAACTCCGCCGTGACGTGAAACTCTGGACGGGAGCCGCGCGCCGCACGAAGCGCGAGCACGGTGAACTGCCGGACGAGTGTCGCCGCTACTTCATCATCCGCTGCCTGATTGATGACCACGTGCGTGACGTGGTGGAGACGAGCGAGGCCAGCATCGCTGCCGCCGGAGTGAAGTCAGCCGATGCGGTGCGTCTGCACGCCAAGCCGCTCATCCGTTACAGCGACGCGAGGCGGAAGTTGAACCTTGAGCTGCGGAAATACCTCTACCAAAACCTCTACTTGAGCGCCGCCGTCCACGAGCCCCACGTGCGCGCGACGAAGATGTTGGAGGAACTGTTTTACCACCTGCTCAAGCACCGCTCCTATAACGATGAGTGGACGCGCAAGTGGGCGAAGAAAGAAGGCTGGCAGCGGGCGGTCTGCGACTATCTGGCGGGGATGACGGACCGGTATGCGATGGAAGTGCACCGACGACTGCTCCCGGGCAGTTAGTTACGGGTTGGCGGCCCGATACAGGTTGTTCCAGATGATGTCGACCCCGAGCTTTTCGTTGCCGTTGGCCTGCTGAGGAAGGATGTTGTTGGTGCCTGTAAATGAGGAGTGCCCGTCCAGATATACAATGTTGCCACCCCTGCTGCTGTGCCGGACTGCAAAGCTGCGCCACCGGTTTGCGGGGTTCACTGAGTTGAATTGTGGAGAAGTGTTTACCACCTCTGTGACGGGGTCGAATACGCTGTCAAACATCATCACGGTGCTCGTCGGCTTGATGATTTGAGCCATCCGAGGCATGTCAGGAAAGCCCATGTTCGGGCCGGTCACGCCGGCCGCGTCGGATTTTTTCAAGTCAATGTTCATCACGATGCTGAAGAATCCATATTGGCCGCCGTTCTGGGGGGGTTGGCCTTGCCGAGCTGCGGCGCAGTGCCAGCTTTTGCCGCGTCCGTTTCCTGGAAAAGGCAGGGTAGCGGAGTTGTTGGCATACACGGTTGATCCCGGAGCGGTCCACTGAGAGGAGAGGGGGCGTTCACTCATGTAAGTTGGCAGGAGGCTAAACCAAGCGGCGATGTCGGAAGGATTTCCGCTCGTGCCCGCGACTCCATAGGTGCCCGCTGAACCCATGCCATCTCTGGGCATCTTGTCATCGCTGTCACTGGCATAAAGATTTCGTCCTTCGGGGATCATAGTGGGTAAAGATCGAGCTTTCCGCAGAAGAACAGGATGCGCGTCCGGTAGTTCTGGAAGTTGCGGAAGCCTCGGGCGGCGGATTTGAGGCTCTGGATTTTAGAGTTTAACCCTTCGGTCACCGCGTTG